>JAYTFM010000025.1:0-4649 GCA_043734425.1 Alphaproteobacteria bacterium | reverse complement strand
GACGACGACCTGCGCGCCCTGATGGACGACATGCTGGAGACCATGTACGCCGCGCCCGGCATCGGCCTGGCCGCCGTGCAGATCGGCGTGCCCAAGCGGGTGATCGTCATGGATATCTCCGGTCCCGAGGACGAGAGCGCCCCGCGCTTCTTCGTCAATCCGGAGATCCTCTGGGCCTCCGACGAGACCGCGCCCTATGAGGAGGGCTGCCTGTCGGTGCCGGAAATCTATGACGAGGTCGAACGGCCCGCGCGGGTGAAGCTGCGCTATCTCAACTATCGCGGCGAGACCATCGAAGAGGACGCCGAGGGGCTCTATGCGGTCTGCATCCAGCACGAGATGGACCACCTGGAAGGTGTGCTGTTCATCGACCACCTGTCACGGCTGAAGCGCGAGCAGGCGGTGAAGAAGGTCAGGAAGCAGGCCAAGGCGGCATAGGGCCAATCGACACTCAGCGACCTGGGACCAGGGCTCGTAGCTCCTCTCCTCCTTGCGGGGAGAGGTTGGGAGTGGGGGTGGCGGCTCGACGTTCCGGGGGCCGTGCAGTCGGCTCACAGCTTGCACCCCCACCCCTGGCCCCACCCCGCAAGGGGGAGGGGAGCGCGACAGGAACGGCGAAAGTTGAATGTCGATTGGTCCTAGGGCGACCTTTGCGCGCGGGCTGTCGCGCGGCTACACCGGCGCCATGAGACTGGCCTTCCTGGGAACTCCCGACTTCGCGCTCACCACCCTGCGCCGGCTGGTGGCGGCCGGCCATGAGATCGCCTGCGTCTATTCGCAGCCGCCGGCGCCGCGCGGGCGGGGCCAGACGCTGAAAGCCTCGCCGGTCCACGCCTTCGCCCTGGACCAGGGCCTGAGAGTCCGCACGCCGGCCTCCATGCGCGACCCCGGCGAGATCTTCGCCTACGAGGCGCTGGAGCTGGACGCCGCGGTGGTGGTGGCCTTCGGCCAGATCCTGCCCGGCGAGGTGCTCGACGCCCCGGTGTTCGGCGCGTTCAACCTGCACGGCTCGCTGCTGCCGCGTTGGCGGGGCGCCGCGCCGATCCAGCGGGCGATCATGGCCGGCGATCCGCTGACAGGCGTGCAGGTCATGCGGATGACCGAGGGCTTAGACGAGGGGCCGATCCTGGCCTCGGAAACCTTGCGGATCTCTCCGCTGGACACGGCGGGCTCGATCTTCGATCGGATGGCCGATATCGGCGCCGCGCTGATGGCGCGGACGCTGGCCGCCGTCGAGCGCGGCGAGGCCACGGAGACTCCGCAGCCCGAAGCCGGCATCACCTACGCCAGGAAAATCCGGACCAAGGAGGCGCGGATCGACTGGAGCCGGCCAGGCGTCGAGATCGACCGCAGGATCCGCGGGCTCTCGCCCTTCCCGGGCGCCTGGTTCCTGCTGCCCACCGACAAGGGTCCGCTGAGGGTCAAGGCCCTGCTCTCGGCCTTCGAAGACGCCGACGGCGCGCCGGGGCAGGTGCTCGACGACCGGCTGCTGGTGGCGACAGGGCAGGGCGCGGTGCGGCTGTTGCGCGTGCAGCGCGAGGGACGCGGGCCGCAGGACGCCGAGGCCTTCCTGCACGGCGCGGCGGTGGCGGCAGGGACCAGGCTCGGCTGATGCCCCGCTATCGGCTCACCCTGGAATATGACGGCGGCCCCTATCGCGGCTTCCAGGCCCAGGCCGGCCTGCCGACGATCCAGGGATCGCTGGAGCGCGCGGTCACCACGTTCTGCGGCGAGACCGTGCGCGTCCACGCCGCCGGGCGCACCGACGCCGGCGTCCACGCCACCGGCCAGGCCGCCCACGTCGATCTCGAAAAGCACTGGTCGCCGCAGACCGTGCGCAATGCGTTGAACGCCCATCTGCGGCCGGAGCCCATCGTGGTGCTGGCGGTCGAGGCGGCGCCGCTGGACTGGCATGCGCGGTTCTCGGCCACCGGGCGGCGCTACCGCTATCGGATCCTCAATCGGTTGAGCCCGCCGGCCCTGGAGCAGGGCCGGGTGTGGCATGTGAAGAAGCCGCTGGACGCCGAAGCCATGCACGCCGCGGCCCAGGTGCTGATCGGCCACCACGACTTCACCACCTTCCGCGACCTGGCCTGCCAGGCGCACTCGCCGATGAAGACGCTGGATGTGGCGACCGTGCGCCGTGAGGGCTGTGAGGTGGTTCTGGAATTTGCCTCCCGCTCGTTCCTGCACCGCCAGGTCCGCTCGATGACCGGCTCGATCGCCGAGGTCGGGGTGGGCCGCCGGACGGCCGATGACCTGAAGGCCGCGCTCGACGCCCGCGACCGCAAGGCCTGCGGCCAGGTGGCGCCCGCCGATGGGCTCTATCTCACGGGCGTGAGCTACGACGCCCCGAACACTTCGAAATAGCGCGCGATCAGGCGCTCATAGACCGCCTGAAGTTGGCGGATTTCGGACACCGGGGCGCGTTCGTCGACCTGATGCATGGTGGTCCCGACGAGCCCGAACTCAACCACTGGGCAAAGCGCGCGGATGAAGCGGGCGTCCGATGTGCCGCCGGTCGTGGAGAGCTCCGGCTCGGCGCCGGTGATGTCGGCAACGGCGGCGGCAACCACCTCGGTGAAGGCCCCGGGCGCGGTGAGGAAGGCTTCGCCGCTGATCTGCGGGACGACGCTGACCGTGCCGGCAAAGCCCTGGCCCGCCGCCTCGGCCTCGGCTGCAATCCAGGCCGCCAGATCCGCCCCCGTGTGGCTGGGATTGAAGCGGATGTTGAGCCGCGCCATGGCGATCCCCGGGATCACGTTGGTTGCGGTGTTGGGAACGTCGATCTTGGTGATCTCCAGGTTCGAGGGCTGGAATTCCGCATAGCCGTCGTCAAGGACGCGGGTCTGCAGCCGCTGCAGCAGGGCCAGCAGCACCGGGACCGGATTGGCGGCGCGGTGCGGATAGGCCACGTGGCCCTGGACGCCGTGGACGGCGATCTCGACATTGATCGAGCCGCGCCGGCCGACCTTGATCATGTCGCCGAACATCGCGCTGGAGGTGGGCTCGCCGACCACGCAATGATCGACGGCCTCGCCTTCGGCGCGCAGGGCGTCGACGACCCTTGTCGTGCCATCGGTGGCCACGCCCTCCTCATCGCCGGTGATCAGGAAGGACAACGAGCCCGTCACCTGCCCAGCGTCGATCGCCGTGGCGCAGGCAGCGGCGAAGGCGGCGATGGCCGATTTCATGTCCACGGCGCCGCGGCCGATCAGCATCCCGTCGACCACGGCGGCGTCGAACGCGCCCTGGCTCCAGGCGCCCGCTTCGCCCACCGGCACCACGTCGGTGTGGCCGGCGAAACAGAGGTTGGGGCGGGCTGTCCCGTGCCGGGCGTAGAGGTTCTCGATCTCGCCGAACTTCATGCGCCGGCAGGCAAAGCCCAGGCCCGACAGCACCTCTTCGACCACATCCATCGCCCCGGCGTCGGCGGGCGTCACCGAGGGCCGGCGGATCAGCTCTTTCGTCAGGTCGATCGCGTCGATCAAGCTCGCCCCCGGCGTGGTGTTTGATAGTCTTGAGCGCTTCTCCTAGACCGGCCCGACCTTGAGTGGAATGAACCCATGCCCAAGATCGACATCGACGCTGCCCCGACCCGTTTCGGAACGGCCTATCCGCCGCCCTATGATGCGCCGTGCCTCGAGCGCAAGCGCTGGAAGCTGGGCGATGCGGCGGGTCTCACCCAGTTCGGCGTCAACCTGCAACGGCTGGCGCCCGGGGTCTGGTCGAGCCAGCGACACTGGCACACCGCCGAGGACGAGTTCGTCTGGGTGATCTCCGGCGAGGTGGTGCTGGTCACCGACGCGGGCGAACAGATCCTGCGCGCCGGTGACTGCGCGGGCTTCCCGGCCGGCGCGCCCGACGGCCACCACCTGCAGAACCGCTCGGACAAGGAGGTCGTGCTGCTGGAGGTGGGCTCCCGCCGCGAGGCCGAGGACGGATGCGACTATCCCGACATCGACATGGTCGCCCACCCAGGCTCCGACGGCTACCACCATCGCGACGGCCGGCCCTATCCCGAAAGCTAGTCCCGCAGCAGCTCGTTGATCGAGGTCTTGCTGCGGGTGCGCTCGTCCACCGTCTTCATGATCACCGCGCAATAGGTGGACGGCAGGCCCTCGTGCGGGCTGGGCCGCGAACCCGACATGATCACCGAATAGGGCGGCACCTCGCCGGTGATGGTCTCGCCGGTCCTGCGGTCGACGATGGGGGTTGTCGAGGTCAGGTAGACACCCATCGACAACACGCTGCCTTCGCGCACGATCACCCCTTCGGCCACCTCGGAGCGGGCGCCGATGAAGCAGTTGTCCTCGATGATCGTCGGGTTGGCCTGCAAGGGCTCCAGCACCCCGCCGATGCCCGCGCCGCCGGAGATGTGGCAGTGCTTGCCGATCTGGGCGCAGGAGCCGACCGTGGCCCAGGTGTCGACCATGGTGCTCTCATCGACATAGGCGCCGATGTTGACGAACGACGGGGTCAGCACGACGTTCTTCGCGAGAAAGGCCCCCTTGCGCACCACGCAGCCGGGCACGGCGCGAAAGCCGGCGGCCTCGAACCGGGCGGCGTCCCAGCCGGTGAACTTGGAGGGGACCTTGTCCCAGTAGGGGCCGGGCGCCGGCGCCTCGACCAGGGCGTTGGGGGTCAGG
>JAYTFM010000024.1:0-74160 GCA_043734425.1 Alphaproteobacteria bacterium | reverse complement strand
TCTCGTGGATGCCGATCTGGCTAAGGAAAGCGCCCGCCTCCAGTCGCTGCAGACCAAGCAGCAGCTCGGCGTTCAGGCGTTGTCCATCGCCAACCAGTCCTCGTCGATGCTGTTGGGTCTGTTCCGCTAAGCGACCAAGTCGGTGCGCGGGCGGTCGGGGCGACCCGGCTGTCCGCGCGCTGATCCGCAAAGCGCCAACCAAAACCCACGGGAATCGTCATGGACACCAAGATCACGGCCCGCCTCGGCGCGCCCGATCCTGGCGCCCCCCAGACACCGGCCGCCGCGTTCGCGACAGAACGCGTCGAGCCACCCCGGGCCACCCAGGATCAGGCCACCCAGAGACTGGTCATTGAAATGGATCAAGGCAGTGGATCGTACGTCTACAAGACGGTCGATCGCGTGACCGGCGAAGTCATCCAACAACTCCCCAGGGCCGAAGTCCTGAGGATGAGGCAGATCGCTGACTACACAGCCGGCGCGGTCATCCAGACCAAAGCCTGATCCGGACGGCATAGATCCGCCCCGCCTGGCGGACACCGCGTTTGATCCGCCCCGGACGTCTCCGGCGGCGGCGTTTGGCGTTGGCCTGTTAACGTTCTGCTCACCACGTTTTCCTAGCTTGGCGGCACGGCTTGGCTGTGAGTCGCCAACCGGCCCGGGAGAGCGCGATGTCGATCAGCGTCCATACAAACAAGTCCGCGATGTCCGCGTTGCAGGCGCTCAACAAGACCCATGACGAGCTCGCCCAGACACAGAGCCGCGTGAACACCGGTCTCAAGATCCAGGACGCTAAGGACAACGCCTCAGTCTGGGCGATCGCTCAGGGGCAACGTTCCGATATCGGTGCGCTGAGCGCCGTCAAGATGAGCCTGGAGCGGGCAACCTCGATTGCGCAGGTCTCGATGACCGCCGGTCAGACGATCTCGGATCTGCTCGTGGAGCTTAAGCAAAAGGTTGTGGGGGCGATGGATACATCGCTGGACCCTCAATCGCGCACGGCGCTCGATTCCGACTTCAAGGCCCTGCTGCGTCAGATCGGCCAGGTGACAACCAACGCGCAATTCGACGGCGCGAACATGTTGGATGGCTCGGTCGGCGCGAACATTCAGTTTCTCGCGAACGCCGACGCCACATCTCGGATAACGCTGTCGACTCAGAATCTGTCGTTCGGCGGTGCAATCCTGTCGATCGCCTCGACAGCGTCGATAAACACCGTGACCAACGCCACCATAATCCTGGGCCAGTTGACGACCTCGCTCGGCCTGGTGAACCAGGCGTTGGGCAATCTCGGGTCCCAGGCGAAGCAGATCGATTCACACCTGAATTTCATCTCCAAGTTGACGGATGTCCTTGAGACCGGTGTTGGCAATCTCGTTGACGCGGACCTGGCGCGGGAAAGCGCTCGCCTCCAGGCGTTGCAGGTTCAGCAACAGCTTGGCGCCCAGGCGCTATCGATCGCCAATTCGGCGCCGCAGATCATTCTTCAGTTGTTCCGAGGCGGGTAGTTCGTCTTGATTGGGGAGCGGGGGAGCGGGGGAGCGGGGGAGCCCGGGCGGATCGCCCGGGCTTTTTCATGGGCGCCTCTTCTGGGACGCCTTTTCTGGGGCGTCTTAACAAGACGTAAGTGAGGCGCTGGATAGACTGTGTCCTGGCGGACCAACGGCCGCCGTGGAAGTCCATGGTCACCTCAATAGACCCAAACGTTCTGCTGAATTTCTACAGCGCCCGCGCCGGCGTCAACGGCGGGTCGGGCCAGAGCACGTCTGGCGTTCCGACACGCAGGGTCGCGCCGACCGCGCCCTGGGCCAGGCGGGGGGTGGCGTTCGACACCACTGCGGCTGTAAAGGCCGTGCTCGCCGGTCGAAAATTCGTCGATGAGGGCGCCGCAAAACTGGATCTTCCGGGCGCCAGCGCGGACTATAAGAAGCTCTTCGCGCTATATCAGGGCCTATCGACCTTGGGCGGACTGGCTGAGGCCGTCCAGAAAAAGGGCATCACCAGCATCGAGCGCCACAAGATCGAGAAGGCCTTTGCCGACGGCCTTGCGCAGGTCTCGGACTATGTAAGCTCGACCGATCTCGACAAATTGCGCCTGACAGCGGGGACTGTCGCCTCAACGGCGCGGACGGCCGCGCCTGTCCCCGGCGCCAAAACCGAATACCTGACCGATCCGCTGTTTTCCGGGACCAGTTCCCAGGCGGTTCCACAGTTTCAGGGTGTGGTGAAATTCTCCATAAATATCAGTCGGAGCGGCACACAACATAAGGTCGATATCGACCTGGCCGAGATGGCCGCGCAGACGCGCTCAATCGCCAATGTGATCAACTATATCAATGGTAAGCTGGCTTCGGATGGCGTGGATACGCGCTTCGCCACGCAGCGCATCCCAGGCCAACCCAGGACCACGACGGCTGGCGGCAAGACGATCACCCTAGGGCCAGGGCCGGAGCAATGGGCGCTGAGGGTGAAACCCAACAGCGAGACCGTGAGTTTCAGCGCCGATGACACCGCAGGCGCTGTGTATTTGGCACAGGGGATCGGCGATCCGAACCCTGACGGCAAGGTCGCCACCAACGACAGCACCGTCCGTCAGCAATTGCTGAAGTTTCAGACCGACACCACGAGTGTCGAGACCCCGCTGCAGGTCCCCAGTGACGCCAACTGGGTCGATGGCCGTGCGTTTGCAAAAACCCTCGGTCCCGAAATCAAGACAGTGCGGGCGACCAAGGTCGGGCCGGATGGCTCCGTCTATGTCCTGGCCGATATTACTGGAAAGTCCGCAGGCCAGGAGATCAAGGGAACTCAGGACGTCGCGCTGATCAAGTACGATTCGGCCGGAAAGCTGGTCTTTGAGCGAACCTTGGGGGCTGCCGACACTGCTACCGGCCTGGGCCTGGCGGTCGCGGCCGATGGTTCGGTGGCCATCGCCGGGTCGGTTAAGGGCGTGCTTACAGGCGCGACGAACGGCGCATTGAACTCCGGACCCTCGGGAACCTTTGCGGCTGAGACCGACAGCTTTGTCACGGTCTTCAATGCGGATGGCGAAGAGAAGTGGACTCATCGGCGCGGCGCGCGTCAGGCTGACGAAGCCAGCCAACTGGCGTTCGGCGCCGACGGGTCGGTCTATGTGGCCGGGCGCGCCAAGTCGGCGTTGCCGGGCTCAGGCAATGTAGGCGATTTTGACAGCTACATCGAAGCTTTTGGCCCGCCAAACACGCAGGGCAAGGTTACGGCGAGCTTCACCGCAAATTTCGGCTCAACCGGCGCCGACCGGCCGGCAGGCCTAGTGCTGGATGGTACGTCGCTGGTAACCGCAAGCGTCGAGAACGGCCGCGGTATCTTGCGCCGCTTCGACATCTCCAGCGGCGCGCCCGCGCTGAGCGCGACGCGCGATCTCGGCGATCTTCAGGGCGGCGAGATTACCGGTCTGGCGCTGGATGGCGCGGAGATCGTTGTTGCGGGTTCGACGACCAACGCGACGCTTTCTGCGGGTACGATCACGCGGGCCCACGCAGGCGGGATTGATGCCTTTGCCGCACGCCTCCCAGCGGATTTGTCGGCGGGCGGCGGCGACTCCATCGCCTACTATGGCGGCGCCGGCGATGATCGGGCGACGGCTCTGTCGGTGGCGGGCGGCAAGGTGTGGATCGCCGGCTCGGCCGGTCTGGATCTTCCGGGGCTTGGCGCCGTCGGCAAAAAGGATGGGTTCCTGGCGAACCTGGATGTCGGGAGCGGCGCGGTGTCCTGGTCGCGGCGGTTCACCGGCAAGGACGGCCAGGCCACGCCCAGCGCCATTGCCGCCGATACGATTGGAGCCAGTTCGCTGGATCGGCTGGGCTTGCCGAGCGGAGCCTTCGACCTCAGCGATTCCCAACAGATCATTGCCGCCACCTCGATCCGAGCCGGCGATCAGTTCACCGTGCGGTCAGGCGGCGGCCGTCCGGCAACCATCACGATTGACGCCGGTGAGACCCTGACCACGCTCTCGCAGAAAATCCGCCGCGCCTCGGGCTTCCTGGCGAAGCTGACGTTCGCGACAAGCAATGGCGTGCGCAAGCTGACAATTGCGCCGCAGACCGGGCGCACGCTGATCGAGTTTGGGGCTGGGCCGACGGACAAGGATGCGCTGGAATATCTGGGTCTGGCGGAAGGCGTAGTGCGAAACAGTCGGGTTGTCGACGGCAAGACCGTGCCGGCGGACGGCAAGGGCCAGATCTATGGGTTGAGCTTGGCCAGCAAGCTGAGCCTTGGCGATCCCAAGGAGATCAGCCATGCGTCGGCCGAGGTCGCAGCCGCCATGGGCGTGATCCGCTCGGCTTACAAAGACCTCGTGGCCGCCGCCGATCCCCGCGCCGCACAGTTGGCCACTGCGCGGGTCAGCGGGCCGGTTCCCGCCTATCTGACCAGTCAGATCGCCAACTATCAGGCCGCATTGGCCCGTCTCGGGGGTTAGAGCACGATGCGATCATCGGACTCGTCTGATTGCTGAATCGGGCTCGGCACTTTTGAATGAGAGCCTATTTCATCCCTTCAGATGGTTCCGTCTGAAGGGAACAGGCTCTTGGGCCCAACGCACGGCTTGAAAGGCGTCGTGACGAGCGCTAGCCGTGTGGCATGGAGACGCCGCCGCCGGATCCGAAGCCAATCTCCGCGCGCCGTCGCCCACTGATCCTGTTGATCCTGGGCGCGGCGCTGGCGCTCGCCGCCGGCGTCTGGGGCGCATATCAACTCTCGGCAAACAATCGCTCGGCGCAGGCGTCGCCGGCCTCGGAGGGCGGATTGGTGATCGACACCACCGCTGCGGAAGACGGGCGCATCGATCCGGCCAAGCCGCTCAGATGTTTCGTCCAGGGCCAGTTTGTTGGCGAACTTGCCTTGGCGGACTGCGCACGGCGTAACGGCGTGGCGACTGACGCCTTGGATGTGGGGCTGGATCCGGCCGGCGCCATGGCGGCGACCGATCCGTTCGGGGTCGACCCGGCCTCGCCGCCTGCGCCCAGCGGCGACGCCGGCGCCCCGATTACCCAGACGCCGCCGGTAATCGATGCGGCAGAGGCGGGGTCGGCGGACACATCAATGCAGGCCTGTCTGCGGCATTCGGCGGGACGCTGGCGACGGACGCCTGCGGACATGGATCTCAACACCTGCGTGCAGCTGTTGTTCAATGGGCGTTGTGAGCGCCCGGACGGGGCTGCCTATGGGCGTTGGGGCCAACAGACATTGCGTCTGGTGGCCGGGCGCGTCGAGATCTCGGACGACAACAAGACCTTTCAGACTCTGGTGGCGCAGGACGCCAATTGCAGTGTCGCGCCAGTTCATTGACGGCGTTTGATGACGGGCGCCCCGACCGCTGATAGCTTGGTCCGATGTCGTTGAAACTGATCCCCGCGCTGGCCCTCGCCGCCCTTGCCCTCGCCACCCTGGCCCTGGGGGCTTGCGCGAAGAAAACCACGCCGCCGGGAGACACTGGAATCTGTTTTCATGTCGTTCCCCAGGCCGACGGCTCGCTGAAGTACAACCGTCTTGTGAAGGCCGCGTCGCTGGAAGTCTGTGCGGCGAACCTGGAAGCTATGCGGATCAAGTTTCTGACCTTGGGCGGGTCAAACCAGGACATCTATGGCGCCTTCCAGTCAAACTTCCTGTTCCTGGTGAGGGAGGGCGTGATGACCTCCACATCGCTCGAGGGGCCACGCTATGTGGCGCTGGTGCGGACGGGTGACGGCCGACTGGCGATTCCGGGCGCCATGCCGCAGCCATAAATTTGGCTGTGGATGGATCGCGCTTGACGCGAACAAAAAAAGAACATCAAGTTGTGATGTGGGGCCGGCCACGATAGCGTTAGCCACGCGGACGGCCCGCACATCTACGGAAACAACAGGACACTTCGACATGGCGGGCAGCGTCAACAAGGTCATTTTGGTGGGAAATCTGGGCGCGGACCCGGAAATTAGATCGCTGGGTTCGGGCGATCGAGTCGCCAATCTGCGGGTGGCGACGTCTGAGACCTGGCGCGACAAGTCTTCGGGCGAGCGCAAGGAAAAGACCGAGTGGCACCGGGTGGTGATCTTCAACGAGAACCTGGTGAAGATCGCCGAGAACTACCTGCGGAAGGGTTCCAAGGTCTATCTTGAAGGGTCGATCCAGACCCGTAAATGGGCTGATCAGTCGGGCGTGGAGAAGTTCTCCACCGAAGTGGTGCTGGCTAAGTTCCGCGGTGAACTGACAATGCTGGATGGCCGTAGCGGCGACGCTGAGCAGGGCGAAGGCGGCGGCTACGGCGGCGGGTTCTCGTCTGGCCCGAAGACACCGCGCTCTGGTCCGCGGGAAGAGTTTACGGCCGATCTGGACGATGAGATCCCGTTCTAAGACCCGCTCGGCGCTTGCGCCTCAGGCGCCGGGCAGACATCGCCGATCCGGCGGGCCTCTGTGCTCGCACGGCCGGAGATGTCGAGGCCGAAGAATTCCGTCGCCACGTCGGCTGTGAGGTTGAAGCTGGTGGGCGTGTAGTCGCCAGCGCCGCGAACCGCGACTTTGCGGCCCTTCTTGCTGACGCATGTCCCTTTGAGGGTGATCTTGCCATCCGCGATGGTCTTGGTCGGATAGGTGCACGCGTAGTGGCGGTTGGACGGGCCAGCCATGAATTTATCGACGTCCGCTGGGGTGATGCACCGTCGCTCGACGGATTTCTGCTTGATGGGCGAGAGCAGGCGGTTGGTGGACTCCCAGTAGCCGGGCTGGATGGCTGGGGCGGCCAGGGCCGAGGACGTCGCGGCGACGGCGAGGATGAGGGCGATGGTCGCGGTGCGGGTCATTGTGGGAACGACTCGAGTTTCTCGGGGCTGCGATGGTGGCCTACTGCGCATGAACCACGGCTTACAGCCCCAGATCCGCCGCTCGGTCTGCGTCCAGCAGGGCCAGATTCCGATCTCGTATCGCCTGGCCCGCCTCATCGTAGAGGAACGGCAGAAAGGCATAGCGGCGGCCGGCGGTGACCGGTGTCGCCTCATGCTGCAGGCTGCAACAGAATACCACGGCGCCCCCGGTGGGGGGTCTGTAGGTGCGCGGCCCGAATTCCGGAAACCGCAGGTCGCCGCCGCCATGCTCCTCAGCATTGAGGTTGATCGAGACCGCAAATCGCCGGTGGGCGGTGCCAAAGGTTTCATTGTCGCGATGGGGTTTGAAGAACCCGCCTTCCTCAGCGTCGTAGCAGGCGATCAGATAGCGCTCGAGACGGGTCGCGTTGAACTGGAAGGCCCGCCTGACCATCGGCGTCAACCGGCGTTCCAGCCGGTGTGCGATCTGCTGGCGAAGGGCGGGGTCGACAATCTCGACATCGCGGCGGCGCTTCATGTCGTCCATCACCCCGACGGTCCGACCGTCAATGTCGCGCATGACTCCCGATAGACGTCCGCCTTGCGTCTCATAGTGATCGATCAGTTGGCGGCAGAATGCGGGTTCGAAAATCCGGGGGATGATCGCCACGGGCGCCACCAGAGGTACACCGGCGTGTAGAGCGGGCGGTGGCAAAGCGCGGATCATGTCCGCGAGGGGCGAAAAGCCGTCCTGCGGCGCGGTGGCCAACAGTCGTAGGGCCGGATCAAACAGGAACCAGCTTGGCGCTGTATCGTACGCGCCGAATAGGGTGCGCACCTCGCACTGCGGATCGAAGAACCAGCGCTGGCCGGGCGTCTGATCCTCCAGGGCCGAAGTTTCCGCAGCCTCCGGCGTCACCAGAAACGCGGTCAGGCGGTCATCGTCGAAGTGTTCGCGAACCTGATCGAAGGCGGCCAGGGCTGCGGTGCGGCGGGCCGGATTGGCCGGTATGAAGGCCAGCAACACATACCGCCCTGCCAGGGTGCTGAAATGGTACGCCGGGTTCGAGCGGGTCGGCGCATGGAACCGCGGCGCGAACTCGCCCACGGCCAACTCGGGAAGCCTCCAGTCGCTCACGCGGCCGGCTCCCGAGTGCGGGCTTGGTAGGCGGCAAGCACGGCGGCCGCAGTCTCATCGAAGAAGAATGGCAGGAAGGCGTAGCGTCGGCCGCGCGTGGTCGGCAGGGCCTCGTGCATCATGGCGCAGGAGAACACCACCGCGCCACCGACCGGTGGGCGATAGGTTGCGAGCCCATATTCTGCAAACCGGAGATCCCCACCCTCAAAGTCGTCATTGAGATTGATTGAGCAGGCGAACCGGCGATGGGCGGTGCCCTGGGTGGTGCTGTCGCGGTGGGGGCGGAACACGCCGCCGTCTTCGGCGTCATAGCAGCTGACCAGGAAACGCTCGATCCGGGTGACGCTAAAGCCGAGACCCAGGCGGATCAGCGGGAACAGCCTCCGTTGCAAACGCGCCTCGATGGCCCTGATCAGGTCGGGCTCGCGCACCAGCACGTCACGGCGGCGCTTCAGCTCATCCATGACCGCCACGGTCCGGTCGCCCTGGTCGCGCATGACGCCGGTGAATTGGCCGCCATCGGCTCTGTGCAGGGCGATCAGCGCGTCGCACAGTTCAGGCTCGAAGACCCGGGGGGCGATCAGCACAGGCGCGTGGAGTTGCACGCCCGCGTGATCCGCAGGCGCCGGCAGGGCAGCGATGCGGGCGAACAGGGCTTCGGCGTCCTCAACGGGCGCGCTGGTCATGGCGCGCAGCGCAGGGTCCAGCAACAGCCAGTGAGGCTCGGGACCATAGCGGTTGCTGATCGCGCCGGTGGAGTCCATCAGCCAGCGCAGCCCGCGCATGTCGCGCATGCCTTGAGCGACGGCGGGATCGCGCAGGACGACAAAGGCGCTGGCTTTGACGTCATCAAACAGGCGCTGGTGGCTCGCCAGGGACCGCAGAGCGCCAAGCCTCGCGTTCGCCTCGGTCGGCAGGAACAGCATCAGCACATACCGGCCAGCGGCGGTGTCGAAGACGAACTCGGGATTGGAGGGGCTCGGCGCGGTGAACCACGGCGCGTTTTCGCCAAACGAGAGGGCCATGAACGCTAGACTAGGCGGCGCGGTCGCTGACGTCACCTTCCCCGTACACTCTCACACGCGTGCGCGCGTACGCACGCGCGAGGTAGCGCCGCCGCCTGGGGAGTGTTAACACCCAGTCTTGCGAAAACAGTCGATTCGAACGGCGACATTCCCCTTTGACCGAAGACACTCCACCTCCTGCTGCGGCCGGTTCTGACGGCGGCCGCGGAGGCATCGCGCCGATCTCCATCGAAGACGAACTGAAGCGTTCGTATCTCGACTACGCCATGAGCGTGATCGTCAGTCGCGCCCTGCCGGATGTACGCGACGGCTTAAAGCCAGTGCACCGGCGGATTCTGTTCTCGATGAGCGAGCAGAACCACACGCCAGACCGAAGCTATGTGAAGTCCGCCCGCGTGGTCGGCGACGTGATGGGCAAGTATCATCCGCACGGCGATGTGGCGATCTACGACACCTTGGTGCGGATGGCGCAGCCATTCTCGATGAGCCTGCTGCTGATCGACGGGCAGGGCAATTTCGGCTCAGTGGACAACGATCCGCCGGCCGCCATGCGCTACACTGAGAGCCGCATGACCCGGGCGGCCATGGCGATCCTGGCGGACCTGGATAAGGACACCGTCGACTTCAAGGAAAACTACGACGGCTCCGAGCAGGAGCCGGTGGTGTTGCCCTCGCGGATCCCCAACCTGCTGGTCAATGGCGCCGGCGGCATCGCGGTCGGTATGGCGACCAATATCCCGCCGCATAACCTCGGCGAGGTCGTGGACGCCTGCCTGGCCTATGTAGACGATCCGGAGATCAGCCTTGAGGCGCTGCTGGATATCGTGCCGGGTCCGGACTTCCCGACCGGCGGCGAGATCATTGGCCGGACCGGCGCGCGCCAGGCGCTGATGACCGGGCGCGGCTCGGTGATCATGCGCGGCAAGGCCAGCGTCGAGGAGATCCGCAAGGATCGCGAGGCGATCATCATCACCTCGATCCCCTATCAGTTGAACAAGTCGGCGCTGGTCGAACGGATCGCCGAGCTGGTGCGCGAGAAGCGCATCGAGGGCGTCTCAGACCTGCGCGACGAGAGCGATCGCCAGGGCATGCGTATCGTCGTGGAGATGAAGCGCGACGCCTCGGCTGAGGTGATCCTGAACCAGCTCTATCGCTTCACGCCGCTGCAAACTTCGTTCGGCGTCAACATGCTGGCGCTGAACCACGGCCGGCCGCTGCAGATGGGTCTGCGCGACATGATCGTCGCCTTCGTGGACTTCCGCGAAGAGGTGGTGGTCCGGCGCACCAAGTTCGAGCTCTCCAAGGCCCGCGACCGGGGCCACATCTTGGTCGGCCTGGCCATCGCCGTCGCCAATATCGATGAGTTCATCCACATCATCCGCTCGTCCAAGGATCCGACCGAGGCGCGCGAGCGGCTAGTGGCGCGGGACTGGCCGGCCGGCGACATGCTGCCGCTGGTGGAGCTGATTGCAGACCCGCGCTCAATGCTGGTGGGCGCCGATCGCATCCGGCTGACCGACGAGCAGGCGCGCGCCATCCTCGGCCTCACCCTGTCGCGGCTGACCGGGTTGGGGCAGGAAGAAATTTATGCCGAGGCGCGGACACTGGCCACTGCGATCGCCGGGCTGCTGGAGATCCTAGGCTCGCGCCAACGGATCATGGGCATCGTCCGCGAAGAGCTGGTCGAGGTCAGGACCGCTTTCGCCGTGCCGCGTCGGACCGAGATCGTCGACGGCGACGCGGACGTCGAGGACGAGGACCTGATCGCCCGCGACGAGATGGTGATCACCGTCACCCACGGCGGCTATGTGAAGCGCACGCCGCTCAGCATCTACCGCACCCAGCATCGGGGCGGGAAGGGTCGCTCGGGCATGGCGACCAAGGAGGAGGACGCCGTCACCCGGGTGTTCTCGGCCAACACCCACACCCCGCTGCTATACTTCTCGAGCGGCGGCAAAGCCTTCCAGCTGAAGGTGTGGCGCCTGCCGGTCGGCACGCCCACGTCGCGCGGCAAGGCCTTCATCAATCTGCTGCCCATCGAGCCCGGCGAGACCATCACCTCAATCCTGCCTCTGCCCGAGGATGAGGCGACCTGGGATCAGTACGACGTGATGTTCTCCACCCGCTCCGGCGGCGTGCGACGCAACAAGCTCTCAGACTTCATCGGCATCAAGCGCAATGGCAAGATCGCCATGAAGCTGGATGACGGCGACTCGATTGTCGGCGTCGGCGTCTGTAACGCCCAGCAGAACGACATCCTGCTGACCACGGCCCTCGGTCGCTGCATTCGCTTCGCGACCGAGGAGGTCCGGGTGTTCGCCGGCCGCGATTCCACCGGCGTGCGCGGCATCCGTCTGGCCGAGGGCGACAGCGTGATCTCTATGGCCATCCTGCGGTCGGTGGCCGCGACTCCCGACGAACGTACGGCCTACGTCAAACACGCCAACGCCATGCGCCGCGCGCTGGGTGAGGGCGATGACCTCGAAGACGCCGCTTCGCCTGAGGACGACGCCGACGCGGAAGCTGGCGACGGCCAAGCCAGTCTCACGCCGGAACGGATCGCCGAGCTCGGCGCCGCTGAGGAAGTGATCCTCACCGTCTCCACGGAAGGCTACGGCAAACGCACCTCGGCCTATGAGTTCCGCCGCACCGGCCGGGGCGGGCAGGGGCTGCTGGCCCAGGATCTGACCAAGCGCGGCGGCAAGCTCGCCGCCTCCTTCCCGGTGGACGACGCCGACCAGATCCTGTTGGTCACCGACCAAGGCCAACTGATCCGCACCCCGGTCACCCAGGTCCGCATGGTCGGCCGCAATACCTCCGGCGTGATCATCTTCCGCACCAGCGCCGATGAGCATGTGGTTTCGGTGGAGCGTCTGGCCGACACGGGTGAGGACGACGACGCGGATCCGGACGCGGCCGTCGAGGCGACCGACGATCCGACGACATGACCCTTGGTTGGCCACGCGAAGGCGGTTGCCGCTGTGGGCGCCTGCGCTTCCGGGTCTCTGCCCCGCCGATCCTGACAATGGCCTGCCACTGCGCGGGATGTCAGCGGATGACGGGCAGTGCATTCTCACTGGGCGCAGCGTTCGGGCGAGCGGATTTCGAGGTCATTCAGGGCGAGCCGGTGGTTGGCGGGCTGAAGGGCGAGATCCGCCATCAGTTCTGTCCCGACTGCATGAGCTGGGTCTACACTGAGCCAGGCGCCGCCATCACCAACGTGCGCACGCCGATGCTGGACGACAGCGCCGACCTTGAGCCGTTCATGGAGACCTGCGCGGCCGAAAAACTGGATTGGGTGACGACGCCGGCGGTCCGCAGCTTCCCGGTGTTCCCGAGCCTGGACGACTGGTTCGAACTGACGGCGGCCTACGCAGCGCGCTGAGGTGATGGCGCCCACGGCGTTTGCACTTTGGTCGTGTCAGGCCCCCGGGCCGACCCTAGCCGCGAGCCGTTCGAACCGGCGGTTCCCGCGCAGTGCATCAAAGTCGGTGTCCCGGTCCAGCCACGGCCGGGCCCATGGCCCGCGCCATCCGGCATCAATGGTGGCTTCGACAGCATCCAGCGCCGCCTCCGTCCGGCCGTTCTGCGCGAGGGTGGTGGCGAGCAGGAAGGGCATGGGGTCAGGGTGTGCGCGCGCGAGATCCATCTCGACGGCCGCCTCGTCGCGGCGGCCCACGGCCTGGAGGCAACGCGCCCGGCCAGCGCGGGCGCGGAAGTCGTCGGAGTGTTCGGCAAGCCGCGCGTTCAGCCGGGGCAGCGCCGCCGCGTGGTTACGGGCCGCGGCGCGCTCGTCGCCAAGCATTCTGCGCATCTTGCCGGCCAGCACGAGGGAGTGAGAATCGCTTGGCGCGAGTTGAGCGGCCCGCTCCAGCAGCGCCGCCGCCGGCCGCAACGCCAGCCCTGTCATGCACACGCGCGCCGCATGATAGAATTTCGATCCGTTACCGGGGTCGAGCGCGAGCGCCCGACCGATCAGGTCCATGGCGTCGTCGACCTGTCCCGCGTATGCGCAGGCGTGGCTGTTCATGGCCCAGGCCTCGGCCAATCCGCTGTCGAGGTGCAGGGCCGCCTGGCAGTGATCGCGGATCCGGGCAACATCGGCAGGCTCGGAGTAGTTGGTGACGGTGAACAGCATCGCTCCGGCAAGGCCGACATGGGCAGCCGCCAGCCTCGGATTCGCGAGCAGCGCCGTGCCATAGAGGTCGACCGCTGACTGCAGCCCGGTTCGTCCGCCGCTGTCGCGGAGTGCGTCCGCTTCTAGACAGACTCCATAGGCCTCGAGGTCACCGGCCCAGTCGCCGGAAAGCGCGCCGCGGGCGTCGTCACTGCCGGGTTTTGGCAGCAGGCGGTAACCGGCCTTGTGAATCGTCTCGAGATATTTTGGGCGTCGGAAGTCATCCCCAAACGTCCGGCGGAGTTCGGCGATCGCCTGGGTGAGCACTTCCTCGCCCACTGCCTGCTCCGGCCACACCGTATCCAGCAGCGCGTCTCTGGACCAGACACGGCCAGGCTCCTGCACCAGGTTCAGCAAAACACTTGCCGCCTTTGGTGAAAGGCGATGCTTTGCGCCCCCCGAAGACAGGTATCGCGAGTGCGGGTCGAATATCCAGTCGCCGATAACGTGCATTGGTCCTACCTAAACGGCAGTCATATTGCGGCTGACGAGGACGATAAGTCAAAAGTTGGCGTGATTAGTCCTCATGCAAGCCTTCTGATTCCCTCAGGTTTCGTGGCCGCGCGAGCGCCAGTCTCGACGACTGATTGGAGACGGCGGCTTGGGTGCTGTGCCGAGGTTCCACCGCCTCTGAAAGCCCCCTCAGTTCCCCGGGCCGACCCGCGCCGCGAGCCGTTCGAACCGGCGGTTACCGCGCAGCGCGTCAAAGTCGGTGTCCCGGTCCAGCCATGGCCGCGCCCAGGCGCCGCGCCAGCCGCTATCCACCGTCGCCTCCAGGGCCTCCAGCGCCGCCTCGGTCCGCCCGTTCTGCGCCAGGGCGCCGGCGAGGTGGAACGGCATCGGCGCGGCGTGGGCGCAGGCCAGGTCCATGTCGACAGCCGCGTCCTCCAGGCGGCCCACGGCCTGGAGGCAACGCGCCCGACCGGCCCGCGCGCGGAAGTCGTCGGGATGTTCGGCGAGGCGCGCGTTCAATCTAGGCAGCGCCGCAGCGTAGTTCCGGGTGGAGGCGGCTTCATCGCCGAGCATACGCCGCACCTTGCCGGCCAGGACCAGGGCGTGGGACTCCGTCGGCGAGAGCTGGGCGGCGCGCTCCAGCATCGCGGCCGCAGGCGCCAGAGCCACCGCTGACATGCAGACGCGCGCTGCGTGGTAGAAGACGCCGCCATCGTTGGGGTTGAGCGCTAGCGCCCGGCGGATCAGGTCTGTGGCCACGCCGAACTGGGCCTCGTAGGCGCGAGCGTGGGCGTCCACGGCCCAGGCCTCGGCCAGTCCGCCGTCGAGACGCTGGGCCGCCTCGCAATGGCCGCGCACCCGGGAAACCTCCACCGGTTCCGGTTCGGGATAGTCGGTGAATAGCAGCGCCTCGGCCAGGCCGACGTGAGCGATCGCGAGCCCGGGATTCATCCGCAGGGCAGTTGTGTAGAGTTCAATCGCCGCTTGGAGCCCTGAGCGCCCGCCATCCTCGCGCCGTGCGAGCGCCTGCAGATAGGTCCCGTAGGCCTCAAGGTCTGCGGCCCAATCGATCGGGAATGGGCCGTTGGCATCCTGCCCATCCGGCTTCAGCAGCAGGCGATAGCCGGCCTTGTGCACCGTCTCAATGAAGCGCGGCTGGCGGAAGTCATCGCGAAGGGCGCGGCGAAGCTCGGCGATGGCCTGGGTGAGCACTTCCTCGCCGACAGTCTGATCGGGCCACACCGCGTCCAGCAACGCATCCCGGGGCCAGACCCGACCCGGATCGCGCACCAGGGTCAGCAGAACCTTCGCCGCCTTTGGCGAAAGGCGATGTTTCGCGCCGCCTGAAGACAGGTAACGCGATTGCGGGTCGAATAGCCAGTCGCCGATAACGTGCATTGGTCCTACCTGAACGACAGCCATATTGCGGCTAGCCAGGACGAAAAGTCAAAAGGTGGCGTGATGAGAGTCCTCATGAAAACTTTCTAATTCCCTCAGGCGTCGTCGCCGCGCACGCGCCAATCTGGATCTTCGGGCCTAGCGCTGAAGCTGGGCTGCGAAGCGTGAGGCGATGGCGGTCTTCGACACGGTGTCGGCAGCCTGCCCAGTGGCGTCAGGAGACGTAATCATGATTTGGACCTGCAAGTTCGCGGCTGCGGCTGCTTTGTTCGGGCTCACCCTTGGGGCGGCGGCGGGCGCGAACGCCTCGGTGCTGACCTTCGACGGCAACATCTGCAATGGCGGCCAAGTCTGTGCCAACGGCGGCAACATTGACAGCACCTATGGCGACATCGCCGGCCAGCTCGACGTCCAGTATGCGGACACCGATGCGAACCTCCAGTTCTGGGACATTGGCTACAACGAACTGATCAACGTCGCCTGGGGCAACCATGGCGGAGCCTCCTCCATCATCCTTGTGCCGCGCACGGGGTTCTCCGTGACGCTGAACGGCTTCGACCTTGGCGCGTGGCCGTCCGCCGCGAATGGCAGTCAGGTGACCATCAGCGCGGTCGGCGGCCCGGTCCTGTTCAGCTCCGGTCCCATCGTGGTGGGGACGGGCAACCTCTCGTCGCATTTCACGGGCGGCTATACGAGCGCCAGCGGGATCATCATCAACTGGGGTCCGGACAGTTTCAACACCGGCATCGACAACGTCGACTTCACGACCCGCGCGGTGACCGGGGGCGTGCCGGAACCGGCGACATGGGCGATGATGATCCTGGGCCTCGGCGCCGCAGGCTCGCTGATCCGCCGCCGCCGCGCGCTGGCCGCCTAAAGACCACCTCTTCTACGCATTCCAACCCTACAAAACATAGAAAACACAATACACTCTATCGCTCTCCTACATAGCGAGAGGCCGACTCGGACCCGCAAGGTCCGGGCCGGCGGGGGTGGGGTGCGCAGCGGCCCAACCGCAATTCCCCTTGCCAGACGCCCGCGAGACGGCGAAAGGGCCGGTCGGTAAATTGGGGGACCCCGATCCATGACCCGCATCGGCTTCTATCCGGGCACGTTCGATCCGATCCACAACGGGCATATCGACATCATGGGCCGGGCCGCCAAATTGGTGGATCGAATGGTGATCGGCGTGGCCATCAACGCCGGCAAGGGGCCGCTGTTCGACCTCGAGGAACGCGTGGCCATCGTCGAAGAGGCTATCGCGCCGCTGCGCGCCAAGATCGAGGTCATCGTTCAGCCCTACGAGGGCCTGACCATGCATTTCGCCCGCGAGGTCGGCGCAACCGTCATCGTCCGTGGCCTGCGCGCGGTGGCGGACTTTGAATTCGAATTCCAGATGACCGCGATGAACCAGCAGCTGGATCGCAACATCGAGACGGTGTTCTTCATGGCCGATCCGGTCCACCAGGCCATCGCCTCGAAACTGGTCAAGGAAATCGCCATGTTGGGCGGCGAAGTGGGCAAGTTCGTCAGCCCTTCGGTGAAGGCGCGGCTTTTGGCCAAATTCGGGCGCTAGGCTGACGTTCGCCCCGACCGCCCACGACGAGAGACCCCATGACCAAGACCACCGCCTTGATCGCCGCCGCCCTCGCGAGCCTCGTGACCAGCGCCGTGCTGGCTGCGCCGCCAAAAGCCCAACCGACTGTCGCTATCAAAATAGCGGGGCCGATCGCCGCCGACTGGCGCACGCCAAACCCTGACGACGTGATGGTCATCGACACCAACAAAGGCCGGATCATCCTCGAGATGATCCCAGAGGCCGCGCCCCTTTACACCACCCGCATGCGCGAGCTGGCGCTGGAGCACTTCTTCGACGGCCAGACGTTCTTCCGGGTGATCGAAGGTTTCATGGCCCAGACCGGCGATCCGGACAACAAAGGCACGGGCGGCTCGACCAAACCGGACGTGCGTGCGGAATTCACCTTCCGGCGCGGGCCGGACACGCCGTTTGCGCTGGCCGCCGACCAACAGGTCGCCGAGATCGGCTTCATCAAGTCGCTGCCGGTGATGACCCAGTCGATGATGCTGGCGCCCCTGACGCGCGACGGGAAGATTTCCGGCTGGGGCCTCTATTGTCCCGGCGTGGCCGGCGCGGCGCGCGGCGAGGAGGAGAACTCCGCCAACAGCCAATTCTTCCTGATGCGCGATGGTTATCCGTCGCTGGAGAAGCGCTATGCGGCCTGGGGCCGGGTAATTGTCGGCCAGGATGTGGTGCGGGCGATCAAGGTGGGCG
The DNA here is from genome assembly GCA_043734425.1 of Alphaproteobacteria bacterium. Lineage (GTDB taxonomy): Bacteria > Pseudomonadota > Alphaproteobacteria > Caulobacterales > Caulobacteraceae > Phenylobacterium. Next base: position 56,861 of record JAYTFM010000024.1, on the reverse strand, counting down.
AGCCGGCGCCGGATCCGCAGGACAAGATGCTGCAGGTGCGCATCCTGACCGACCTGGCTGAAGCCCAGCGACCAAAGATTCGGGTCATTGACCCCACCGGCGCCTGGTTCAAAGCCGAGATCGCCCGCGTCCGCGCGGCAAAAGGCGCCGATTTCACGGCTTGTGACGTAACAATTCCCTCTGAGGTGAAGTGATGGATACCGAAAACACCCTGATGCTGGCGCTGGAAGCTGGCGACGTGACGATCACGCTCCGCCCCGACCTGGCGCCACAGCACGTGGCCCGCATCAAGGAGCTGGCCCGCGAAGGCTTCTACGATGGCGTGGTGTTCCACCGGGTGATCCCCGGCTTCATGGCCCAGGGCGGCGATCCGACCGGCACCGGCATGGGCGGCTCCGACAAGCCGGATCTGCCCGCCGAGTTCAGCAAGGAGCCGCACGTGCGCGGGGTCTGCTCGATGGCGCGTAGCAGCAGTCCCAACTCGGCCAACAGCCAGTTTTTCATCTGCTTCGACGACGCGCGGTTCCTGGACAATCAGTACACCGTCTGGGGCGTGGTCTCAGACGGCATGGACCATGTCGACGCCCTGCCGAAGGGCGAACCGCCGCGCAGTCCGGGCAAGATCGTCTCGATGAAGGTCGCGGCCGACGCCTGAGTCCTTCGCGCCCTTAGTTCGACTTGGCGGTCGAGCCTTGGATTGGATCGTGCAGAGCCCTTGCGGGCTTCGCCGTCGCGGCGGTGATCGCGTCCATCAGAGGTTCGATCTCAATCGGCTTGGTGCGAAGCTCAGAAAATCCTTGCGCGAGGTACATTTCGCTTCCGCCTGACGTTACGTCGGCCGTCAGGGCAATTACCGGTGTCAGCTTGTTGGGACCACTGCCGGCCTGGAGCCGATGTAGCGCTTCGACGCCGGTCATTCCAGGCATCTGGATGTCCATGACGACGACATCAAAACGCTGAACGTCAAGCCGCGCTAGGGCCTCTGGCCCGTCGGCGGCTTGTGTGACCCGGTGGCCGAATGCAGTGAGAATTTGATTTAGCACCAACAGATTCACCGCGTTGTCGTCGACGATCAACACGTTGAGATCTGCGGGCTGCGGAACACGTTTGGGCGGCGCGACCTCACTATGGCGGGAGATCGCCGGCGCAAGGTCGAGCGCCAGTTCGATGTGGAACTCAGCGCCCTCGCCGAAGACGCTTTCGACCCAAATTCGGCCACCCATGAGCTCGACAAGCTGGCGCGCGATCGTCAGGCCCAATCCCGTTCCGCCGAATTTGCGGGTCGCGGCGTCATCGGCCTGAGAGAACCGCTCGAACAGCACGGCCGCGTCTTCGGCGCGAATTCCAGGCCCGGTGTCGCAGATAGCGAAATGCACAAGCGCAGTAGTCTCGCTGAGCGGGCGCGCCTGAACACGACACGCGATATGTCCCTGCTCCGTGAACTTCAACGCATTTCCCAACAGATTGAACAGGATCTGGCGCAACCGCAGGGCGTCAATCCAGACAACGTCCGGCGCGTTATCGTCGAGACACAGGGTCAGTTGAAGGTTCTTCTCGTCAGCCCGTGGTCCCCAAAACGCGACGATGTCTCGCAGAACGCTGTGAAGGCTCTCGGCCTCAAGCGCCAGTTCAAGCTTTCCAGCGTCTATTTTCGAGGCATCGAGAATATCGTTGAGGATCGCCAGCAGGTACTCCCCACTGCTCAGGAGGGTGTCGATGCGCTCACGCTGCCTCGGATTTTTCTCGTCACGCCGCAGCAGGCGCGCCATGCCCAGAACGCCGTTCATCGGCGTGCGAATTTCGTGACTCATGGTGGCAAGGAAGTTCGATTTGGCGTTGTTGGCGCGGCGCGCTTCCTCGCGGGCTTCCTCTGCAGCGGTCTTCTCGGTGATCGCGATTCGGTGAGCTGCTTCAAGGTCTGTGGCATGGTCCTGGCTGGCCGCGTATGCGGTTTGCCAACCACCGATAGCCTTTCTCGCCCCGATACAGATCAGTGTCAGAATCAGACCGAGAGTCGCCACTGAAAGCAGCGCACCCAGGGCAGGCAGGCCGCTCATCCGCGCCAGTATCACGATGATCGCTGCGGTGAGCGGCGGTGCGGCGTAGGCAAGGAACACCTTGCCGGAAAGGGACCCGTTGGAAGGGGACAGCGCGGTGATCGTGGCGCAAACGACACCGAAATAGATCAATCCCGCCGTGCTGCCTTGGCAAGCCATCATTGTGGGAACCAGCAGTAGCACTGCGGCTCGTCCACTGCAGGCGGCGGCAAGCAGGGTGAAGTAGCCGCTAGGGTCCTCCGGAACCTGGCAGGATCTCCAACGCTTCACCTGCTGTTGGAAGAGCGCGTCGACGGCGCTGCTGACGATGAATGCGACGGCGGCCAGAAGCGGGTGACCGAGTAACAGGACCGAGATACAGCTCAGGCCATTGAAGACCAAATGGCCCGAAATCGGCATCGCCATGCCGGCCGCCGTTAGCTTAAACGTTCCAGCATCTTCGGCGGCGGACGGGACAGCGTCGCCAGCTGACGTTGTACGCAGATCGCGAATTTGGCTGCTTTCCACGGAGCCAGCATGACGTGCATGATTTAAGGGCGCGATAACAAAGACATCAGCGGGATACTCAACCTGGAGTCTGTTCAAGTCAGGAGGTATCACCAGACCGGATCAGACAGGCTCTAATCTGAGGGTCTATAGGGCGCACGGGCGGCTAAGCCGCTCACACCTTCGCCTAACGCACTCTTGAGTGTCACCTGATGCGGGGCGCCAGCACCATCACCACTGGATAGTGGTCCGAGCCCAGGCGCGGCCCGCGCCGAATGCTGACCGTCGCCCAGCCGGGTCCGGCGTAGACGTGGTCGATCGGCAGGATCGGCAGCGGCAGTGAGATCGGATCCCAGGCGTCGCCGCCGGCCGGATAGCTGAAGAGACCTCGTTCCCGGCGGATTACGCCGCTCTTGGCGTCGATTTCCCGCAGCCCATACGACCAAGGGGTGGAATTGAAATCACCGGTCAGGATCAGCCGGTCGTGGGGACGCTTGCTGATCATCTTGATCAGCTGCGCCCGTTGGCCTGCCTGATAGGGGCTGTTGGGCCAGTCCAGGTGCACGGTGACCAGTTCGTAGGGTCCACTGGCGCTGGGATAGGTCGCATTGACCCAATGCAGGCGGCCGCCGCCAAGTGGGCGATCCATGGTGATTCGCTGGCGGGCGCTGAAAATGGTCAAGGTGCCGCTGGGCAGGCCCGCCACCTTCCAGCCCGTTCTCCGGAGGATTTCCTGGCGCAGATCCGGCCGGGTTTCCTGGATGGTGACGATATCGGGCGCCTCCGCGATGAGCCAGTCAACCACGCCCGAGACATCGCTGTTTCCGCGATAGCTATTGAACTGAATTATTTTTAGCGTGCCTGCATCATGCGCGCTGGCGCGCGGTCCCGCCTCGCGCAGATACTCCGGAAGGATCAGCGCCGCGCAGGCAAGCAGCGCCCCAGCGCCGCCCAGTAGCGGCCACAGACGGGCCGGGTGGGGCAGGGTCCGGCTGGCCAGCATGCAGATCAGGGCCATCGCGGCAAAGATCGGCGCAAGATGCGCAAGCAGGTCCATGCGCGGACTGAAGGGTCCCGCGATCGCCGCGCCGCCCGCCGCCGCCAGAGTCGCGAGAGTCGTCCAGTCAATCAGGACAAGCCAGGCTTTCCCAAGGCGCGTGTTCATGACGGATTCGGATCCCAATACTTGACGCGGGCGTCGGCGCGTGGACTCACCCACCCCTCCATGACGTTAGCTGACTTTGATTTCGAATTGCCTGACGAGCGGATCGCTTTGCGACCGGTCTCGCCGAGGGATTCGGCGCGCCTGCTGCAAGTGGGCGCCAACGGGACTCTGGCAGACTTTGCGGTGCGTGATCTGCCCGCGCTGCTGCGCGCCGGTGATGTGCTGGTGCTGAACGACACCCGGGTCATTCCAGCGCGGCTGAAGGGCGTGCGCTTGCGCGGGGAAAGCCGGGTTGCGGTCGAGGCGACCCTGCACCGGCGGCTGGCGGAAGATGTCTGGACGGCGTTCATGCGACCCGGCAAGCGCCTGGCCGTGGGGGATCGGATCGCCTTCGGCGTCGGCGCTGACCGCGGCTGCGCCGCGAGTGAACTTGACGCAACCGTGCGCGAAAAAGGCGAGGGCGGCGAACTCACCTTGGCGTTCGATCTTGCGGGTGCGGACTTGATGCTCGCCATCGCTCAGCACGGCGTCATGCCCCTGCCGCCCTATATCGCCGCCAAACGGGTGGAGGATGCGCGGGATCACGTGGACTATCAGACGGTGTACGCCGCCGAAGATGGTTCGGTGGCCGCGCCGACGGCGGGGCTGCATTTTACCCCTGACTTGCTGGCGCGCCTGGCGATCGCCGGCGTGGCGAGCGAGCGCGTGACCCTTCACGTCGGAGCCGGCACCTTCTTGCCTGTGAAGACCGAGGACATCTCGCAGCACCGGATGCACGCGGAATGGGGTGTGGTGGATGCGGCGGTCGCCAGCCGGATCAACGCGGCGCGCGCGGCCGGCGGCAGGATCATCTGCGTCGGCACCACATCGCTGCGGCTGCTGGAGAGCGCCGCCGATGCGGCAGGTCAGGTTCAGCCCTTTTGCGCCGAGACGGCGATCTTCATCACACCGGGCTACCCGTTCCGCGTCGCTGACGGACTGATGACCAATTTCCACCTTCCGAAGTCGACGTTGTTCATGCTCGTGTCAGCGCTGGCGGGGCTCGAGGCGATGCGCGCAGCCTACGCCCACGCAATTGCGACCGGCTATCGTTTCTATTCGTATGGCGACGCCAGCCTGATCTGGCGCGCCACCTGATGGCGGCTTTCCCGTTCCGGATCGCGGCCCGCGACGGTGCGGCGCGGCAGGGCGTGCTGGCGACTCCGAGGGGTGATATCCGCACGCCGGCCTTTATGCCGGTGGGCACGGCCGGCACGGTGAAGGCCCTGACGGTCGACCAGGTCTCGGCGGCAGGCTCGGATATCCTGCTGGGCAATACCTATCACTTGATGCTGCGTCCGACGGCCGAGCGGGTGAGCCGGCTCGGTGGTCTGCATCGGTTCATGCGCTGGGAGCGGCCGATTCTGACGGACTCGGGCGGGTTCCAGGTGATGTCGCTGTCCAAGATCGCCAAGGTCACCGAGGAGGCGGTGACCTTTCAGAGCCATCTGGATGGCTCGCGCCATGTGCTGACGCCGGAACGATCAATTGAGATCCAAGCCGATCTGCTGGGATCGGACATTGTCATGCAGCTGGACGAACTGGTGGCCTTGCCGGCCGAGCCAGGACGTGCGGCCGACGCCATGCGCCGCTCCGTCCGCTGGGGCGCGCGCAGCAAGGCCGCGTTCGGCGCACGCGAGACCCAGGCGCTGTTCGCGATCCAGCAGGGGGGGCTGGACATAGCCCTTCGACGGGAGTCAGCCGAACGGCTCACCGAGATTGGTTTCGACGGCTATGCGATCGGCGGCCTTGCGGTCGGCGAGGGACATCAAGCAATGGTCGAGGCGCTGGATTTCGCGCCTGCGATGCTGCCGGTGGATCGCCCGCGCTATCTGATGGGCGTGGGCAAACCGATCGACATCCTTGAGGCGGTGGCCCGCGGCGTGGACATGTTCGACTGTGTTCTTCCGACCCGTTCCGGCCGCCACGGCCAAGCCTGGACGTGGGATGGGCCGATCAACCTGAAGAACGCCCGCTTTGCCGAGGACGATGCGCCGTTGGATTTGCTTAGCGGTCTTCCCGCAAGTCGGGATTACTCAAAGGCCTATCTACATCATCTTGTAAAATCAGAAGAAATTTTGGGACAAGTGCTGTTGTCCTGGCATAACATCGGCTTCTTTCAAGACTTCATGGCCGGGTTGCGCACAGCGATCAGCCTAGGGCGGCTTAGCGACTTTCGCGCAACGTTCCTGGCGCGCCAACAGCCTACTTTGGCGGATACTTCGATCTGACCTTTGCATCCTTTTCCACCGGTTGTGGGTTGCTGGCCCGTTCATGCGAAGGGGTGGCGGGCGGTGGGCAACCTCGCGCCTCGCCCAGCCCCTTCAGGTACGCCCGACGCACATTTCCGGCGACAATCGCCGATTGGACCAGCCGGTCGTGACTCTCGGCGCCGGTCAGTTTGCGCACCCAGCCCCGGAACGGGATGGCGTCGGAGGCGAAGTCGGCCGCAACACCCAGCGCCGTGGTCCGGCCGCGTTCCAGCAGGTTTTCATCACCTGGCGGGACTCGGTCGATATCCGGTCCTAGGGCCGCATCCAGCGGCCGGATGAGACCGGCCAGGGCCGGGCACTTCCAGGCGCGCGGCGGCCGGGCGTAGGGATCCTCCAACGACTTCAGCAGGATGGCGGGAATCTTCGTCCGCATGACGTTCAGGTCGCGCAAGGGCGAGGTCACCGCGCCTTCAACGCTCTCGCGCTTGACCTGGTCGGAGGTCTTCATCTGCTCGGACGGCGGGTCTGGCCGCGGCGGTGCGGCCTGCGCAGCGCTTGCAGCCAGGAGCGAGATGAGGATACAGGCAAGGAGCATTCGGCGCATAACAACAGCTTAACCTCTCGGGCGGCGCTGTTAAGCCAAACTGGCGAAAGCGGCTTTCGTTTCCAGGCCGACGCCACTAGGGTCCGCCCGCTTCGAGGGGTTCGCCCCTGCAGCGTGGGCCGGTAGCTCAGTGGTAGAGCATTCGACTTTTAATCGAATGGTCGTGAGTTCGAACCTCACCCGGCCTACCAATCTCTTCAGCGCGAGCCGGTTCGGTGATTTGACCCGCTCGGGCGGCTGGGTTTCTATCCCCCGAGCACGTCGGGGTTGCGGCCGTGCAATAGGGGGCTTCGTGCAGCGCAATTTCGGCCTGGATCTGGCGCGCAGTTTCGCCATCGTACCGGTGGTCATGTTCCACGTGCCCCTGAACCTGCCGATGCATCGGTTCTATGGCGTGATCGGGGTGGAAGTGTTCTTCACCCTCAGCGGCTTCCTGATCGTGCAGATGATCTTTGAGCGCTTTGCATCCTTGCGATCACGCGGGGCGCTTGGCGCCTTCCTGCAGAACCGCTGGTGGCGAACGCTGCCGATGTATTTCCTGTTTCTGGGCCTGTCCTGGGCCATGTCGACCACCGACGGCGATCCGTTTCCGATCCGCGATCTCGGCGCGTTCGTGGTGTTTGCGCAGAACATCAGCCAAGGCGGCATCGCGCGTTTTGACAACTTCTATGGCGTCAGCTGGACGCTGGCGCTTGAGGAGTGGTTCTATCTGACCACCGCGCTGGTGCTGTTCCTGGCGCCCGGCAACAAGATGAAATGGGCGGTGGTCTGGTTCGCGGCGCTGGCGCTGGCGGGGCTGGCGATGCGGCTGGGGCGATTTGGCCTGTTCGACGACGGGTCGCTGGATATCGACGACATGTATCGGCGGACTGTGATCATGCGTCTGGACGCGTTTTCCTATGGCGCAGCGGTGTTCCTCGGCCTCGGGGGCGCCCTGGGCGCGCGGATGCGTGGTCTCCTTGAGCAGCGCTCGGCCATGCTGTTTGGGCTCGGCGCGCTGATCGCCGGGGGGTCTGTGGTGGCCGGCGTGCTGGACATGGACATAATCGCGAAAGTCTTTCGGTTTACGGTGCTTCCGCTGGGATTTGGCTTGATGCTGCCGTTGATGCTGCGGCTGAAGCCGCCAGCAGCCTTCGTTGAGCGCATCGCCTATTTTCTCAGCACGCGCACCTATGCGATCTACCTCTGCCATATCCCGGTGATGGCGTTGTTTGACGCCCTCGGTCTGACCTTCTCGCCGATTGGCGTGCCGGCCTATCTGGCGCTGGTGCTGCTGATCGCCGACGGGCTCTATCGCTGGTTCGAGCGCCCGGTCATGAAGATGCGCCCGGTGCAGGCGACGGCCTAGGCAGGAATGACTCGACGTGCCGATTTATCCTGACGCCTCCGCAAGTGCGCCAAGCGGCCGGGTCGCCCAGCTGATCCTGGAGCTGCTGCCTGAGCCGGTGCTGCTGGTGCGCCTCGGGGACGGTGGTGAAGCCGAGATCGCCTATGGCAACGAAGCGGCGCGCGAGACGTTTCGCCTCAATCTCACCGGTACGCCGCTGGGCGCGGCGATCCGCCGACCCGAGGTGCTGGAGGCCATTGATGAGGCTCTCGCCCTAGGCGCACCCGCCGAGGTGGCGTTCGAGACGATTGGCGTGCAGCCACGCTACTGGCGCGCCTTCGCTCGGCCGCTGGGCGTTGGCGAGGTCGTCGTGGTGCTGCGAGATGAGACCGATGCGCGGCGCACCGAGCGGATGCGCGCCGACTTCCTGGCCAACGCCAGCCACGAACTTCGAACGCCGCTCGCCTCGCTTGCCGGCTTCATTGAGACGCTGCGCACACACGCCAAGGACGATCCCCCGGCGCGCGATAAGTTCCTGCGGATCATGGCCGAGCAGGCCGCGCGGATGGCCCGCCTGATCGATGACTTGCTTTCGCTCAGCCGCATCGAGCTGAACGAGCACATCGCGCCGTCTGGGCGGGTCGATCTCGCGCGCACAGTTCAGGACGTCTGCGATGCCATGCGACCCCTGACGGCGCAGCGGGCGGTCACGGTGACGCTGGAGGCGGAGGCCGACATTGAGCATGTCACGGGGGATCGCGACCAGCTGGTGCAGGTGATCCAGAACCTGATCGACAACGCCGTAAAGTACACGCCGCGAGACGGACAAGTCACCGTGACCCTGGAGGCCGCGCCGTCGCTGGACGCCGCCCTGGCCGCCAGCCGCGCCGGGGTCAGTCTTTCGTTGCTGTCGCCGGACACCGGCGGGGCCTTCACGGTGATCCGAATTCGCGACCAGGGCCCGGGGATCGCCCGCCAGCATCTCTCGCGCCTGGCCGAACGCTTTTACCGGGTCGAGGGGCAGCGCTCCGGCGGCACCGGCCTGGGGCTGGCCATCGTCAAGCATGTGGTCAACCGGCATCGAGGCGGCATGACGGTGGAGAGCGCCGAAGGCGAAGGCGCGACGTTCAGCGTCTACTTTCCGGTGTCCAAGAGTTAGGCGTCGCAAAACTGTCGCGTGAGCGCTGTAAATGCAGCGACATGGAGCTTCAAGCGTGAACCGAACCCTGCCGGCCGCTCTGCGCCAGTTGGCCGCCCAGGTCATCCGCATGGGCGGCCTTGCGGAGGCCCAGGTGGTCGACGCGGTCGACGCCGTGATCCGTCGCGACGTGCCGCTGGCCCAGGCCTTGATCATCCGCGATCTGCGCCTGGACAAGATGCAGGCCGAGATCGAGGCGCAGGCGCTGGACCTCATCGCCAACCACAGCCCCAACACCTTGGAGCTGCGTCGGGCAATCTCGACGTTCAAGCTGGCCATGAACCTGGAGCGTTGCGGCGACTTGGCGCGGAATATCGCCAAGCGCAGCCTGGTGCTGTCCTGCGGCGAGCCGGTGCTGCCGCTAACCGGCGCGATTGAGCGGCTGGGCCGCCTTGTCGCCTCGCGGCTGCGCGAGGTTCTGGATGCCTATGCGGCGGGCGACATGGAGCCGGCTTTGAACGTCTGGCGGCGCGACGGCGAGGTGGACGAGCACTATGAGAGCCTGTTTCGCGAACTGCTGGGCCTGATGGCCAGTTCGCCGGGCTCGGTGTCGGCTGGCGCGCACCTGTTGTTCATCGCCAAGAACCTCGAGCGGATCGGCGATCACGCCACCAATATCGCGGAGATTCTGCACTTCCAGGTGACCGGCGAGGAGCTCCACGGCGAACGTCCCAAGGTCAGCTTGACTCACACCGACGCGGAGCCCGCGCTGCCGTGACCCCCTATGTGCTCGTTGTCGAGGATGAGGACGCGCTGGCGACCCTCCTGGACTACAACCTCGAGAAGGAGGGGTTCCGGGTGGAACGCGCCGCCGATGGCGAGGAAGCCCTGCTCAAGGTCGCCGAGGAGGCGCCGGATCTGATCCTCCTGGACTGGATGTTGCCGAAGGTCTCGGGGGTCGAGGTCTGCCGCCAGCTTCGGGCCGGTGCGGAGACCCGCACGACCCCGATCATCATGCTCACCGCCCGCGGCGAGGACAGCGACAAGGTCCGGGGTCTGGACACCGGCGCCGATGACTATGTCGTCAAGCCCTTCGCCATGAGCGAGCTGGTGGCACGGGTCCGCGCCTTGCTCCGGCGTTCGCGCCCCGAGCTGGTGGATGAAACCCTGGCCTATAGCGATCTGGTGCTGGATCGCGGGCGACATCGCGTGACCCGCAACGGCTCCGAAGTCCACCTTGGCCCGACCGAATACCGGCTGCTGGACTTTCTGATGCAGCGGCCGGGCCGGGTGTTCAGCCGTGAACGGCTGCTGGACGCCGTCTGGGGCGCGAATACCTATGTGGAGCTCCGCACGGTCGATGTTCACGTGGGACGCCTGCGCAAGGCTATAGGCCGCCCGGACGGTCCGGACCTGATCAGAACAGTGCGCTCGGCCGGCTACGCGCTCGACGCTGACAACTGAACGGCGTCATCGGGCTGTCACACAAATCAGGCTAGCAATCCCTACGACCACTGAGGGGATGGGATGTTTGAGACGCCCCCAAGCCTGCGCTGCCGCGCCGCCTTCATCTCCGATGTCCATCTTGGGACGCGCGGTTGTCAGGCTGAGCTGCTGCTGGAGTTCATTCGCGAACTGGACTGCGAGACGCTCTATCTGGTCGGCGACATCATCGACGGCTGGAAGCTGAAATCCGGCTGGTACTGGCCGCAGTCGCACAATGACGTGGTCCAGAAGGTGCTTCGCCTGGCCCGCAAAGGGGTTCGGGTCGTCTACATCCCCGGCAACCACGATGAGGTCGTCCGCGACTTCTGCGGCATCCACTTCGGCGGCGTGATCGTCGCGCGTGATGCAATCCACGAGGCGGCCGACGGCCGACGCTATCTGGTTACCCACGGCGACGAATTCGACGGCGTCGTCCAGAACGCGAAATGGCTGGCGATCCTGGGGGACTGGAGCTATCGCGCGCTGCTGGGGCTCAACACCCACTTCAACCGCCTTCGCCGGCTCATGGGGCTCAGCTATTGGAGCCTGTCTGCCTTCCTGAAGCACCGGGTCAAAGACGCCGTGGCCTTCATTGACCGCTTTGAGAGCGTGATGGCCGACGAGGCCCATCGACGCGGCGCTCAAGGCGTCATCTGCGGGCACATCCACAAGGCCGAGATCCGCGACTTCGACGGCGTGACCTATCTGAACGATGGAGACTGGGTCGAGAGTTGCACGGCCCTGGTCGAAGATCACAATGGCCAGTTTCGCGTGATTTATTGGCTGGAGGAGCGCGGGCGTCAGACGCCAGGCCAGGCGCTGCACGCCGCCTGAGTTGACGCTCTGGGCCTCGCTCCAAAAAGTATGGCCGCGATCAAGGGGGGGGAATGATCGCGGCCATCTGGCCATCGGGGGGAGGCCAAGGTGGAACGGTAGACAGGGGGGTCTACACAGGGAGCCTAGTCGCTGAGCGTGTCGCCCAGATGACGGTGGCAAGACGTCCACACGAAAACGCCGCCACGATGGGATCGCGGCGGCGCAGTCTGCGGTGCGCAGTCTCTAGAAGCTGAGCTGGGCGCGGGCCGCCACGGCGTTATAGGTCTGTCCGATCTGGACGCCGGCGGCGTTCAGGCGGTCGATGTCCACATGCTGATAGTCGAGCATCATCCGAAGGGTCGGATTGAGATACCAGTTGAGCGCCAGGGTTCTGATCTTCTGCTCGCCGCCGCGAATCGCACCGAGCACGGGCGCCGAAGCCAGGGCGCCTTCGCGATAGTTCAGGTCCACGACGGAATAGCGGGCCGCCACTTCGAACGCGCCCCAGGTCCCGGCGGCGGGATTGAAATTGTAGAGCTGCTTGGGCGCGTCGAAGCGGGCTTCGGCGGCATTGTAGGGCCGGTTTTCGCCGGTCAGCACCCAGACGCCCTGAACGTACCAGCCCTTGAAGCTGGGGTTGGGTAGCAGCGCCGGCGTCGTCAGGCGTCGCTCGATCTTGTAGTGGAACCACTCGCTCTCAATCAGGAACGGACCGGTCGATAGCCCGCCCTCCAAGCCCAGCACGCTCACATGCCGTGCGTCGAGGGCTCCGGTGTCGATCAGGCGGGTCCCGTCAAGCCGCAGCTCCGGACGATCCCGAAGTTGGCCGACGTAGCGTGGCGTCGCCGCCGGACCTGCGTCATTGGGATGGATCACATATTGATAGTTGACCCCCAGATGGCCCTGCCAGTTGGTGCTGTAGAAGGGCGCAATGGCGGCGCGGCCGATCCAGGCCGTCTGCTCGTCGAACGGCTGGGCGGTCGCTGAGCCAGCAGAGCTGATGGTGGAGATGACGTTTCCGGTGAACGCGGTCGAAACGAACCAACGCGCGGCCAGGCCGGTGTCGCCAGCACCGATGACGTCGTTGCCGGTCAGCTGGAAGGCGACGCGCGAGTCGCCGCCCGCAACGTTCCGCGCCACTTCGGCCGGCGATGAGCGCTCCAGGAACGGCATCTGACTGGTGGACACAGCGGCGGTCAGGCCGATGTTCGGCTCATAGGCGCCGAGCTTGATTCGAAAGGGCTTCAGCGCCGTATAGGTGATCGAGAAGTCGTACAGTCGGCCAGGATCCTCGGCGCCGGAGCCGCCGAACTCATAGATCAGCGCATAGTCGAAGTCCTTGAACAGCCGCCCGTCCACGCCGATGCGCGCGCGGCGAAAGTTCACGCCCTCATTCAGGTCGCGGCCGCCGACAGCGGGGCCAAGGTTGTTCTTCTGGAAGTACTTGCCGCCATCCATCATCACGATGGCGCGGATATTGGCGGTGAAGCGGCCGTCGGCGCTGGCGAAGGCGGGCTTGCCATTGGGCAGCGTCGGCGTGGTGACGGTTCCGGCGGGGGCCTGCTTCAGCACGGCGATATCGCTGACAGCGGCGTCCTGGCCTGATCTCAGCTCCCCCAGCTGGGACGCCATGGCGTCCAGCTGCTGCTGGATGGCGGTGAGGCGCGTGTCCTGCGCGCCGGCCGCGCGCATGGCCTCGAGCTGCACGCGCATGTCATCCAGCTGCTGCTGCATCGCTTGCAGTTTGGAATCGCTGGCCGGCGCCGCGAGCGCTGCGGTCGCGACGCTGCAAAGCAACAGGCTGGCCAGACCGGCCGGAAGCCAGGCGGACCTGACGCGCTGGGTGGAAATCGCCATGGAAGACCCCTTGTTCATCGCGCAGAGCGGCGACGTTCAGGCGGCTCTAGGCTCAAGCTGCGACAGTTTGGCGACGGGCGCCGCACATATTTGTGACAGTGACGCGGTCGTGACAGACTGTCACAAAACTGATGGATAACCGTCATCCGAGGTTCGCAATGTCTCCGTAGAGACGGCTCGACCGGGCGCTCGCTCAGCGCCTCACGACGAGGAGTTCCTATGTTCAAGCGCTATCTGACTGCGCTCGCTGCGGTGGCTACCCTGGCCATGGCTGGTGGCGTCCAGGCCGAGACGATCTCCGGCGCGGGCGCTACGTTCCCAGCGCCCGTCTACGCCAAGTGGGCGGAGATGTATAAGGCCCAGACCGGCAACCTGCTGAACTATCAGTCGATTGGGTCCGGCGGCGGCATCCGGCAGATCAACGCCAACACCGTCGACTTCGGGGCCAGCGACAAGCCGATGAAGCCGGATGATCTGGCCACCAACAACCTTGTGCAGTTCCCCACCGTGATCGGCGGCGTCGTCCCGGTCGTGAACTTGCCGGGTATCGCTTCGGGCCAGATCAAGCTGACCGGACCGCAACTGGCCGACATTTTCCGCGGCGTAATCAAGAAGTGGAACGACCCGCTGCTGGCGAAGACCAACGCCGGTGTGAATTTGCCGAACCTGCCGATCACTGTCGTGCACCGTTCTGATGGTTCCGGCACCACCTTCATCTGGACGACCTATCTCGCCACGAAGGCCGCGCACTGGGCCAGCGAAGTGGGCGCCAACGACGCGGTCGCATGGCCGACCGGCATCGGCGGCAAGGGCAACGAAGGCGTCGCCGCCTTTGTAAAACAGACGCCCGGGTCCATCGGCTATGTCGAATACGCCTACGCCAAGCTGAACAACCTCACCTACACCCAGGTGCAGAACAAGGCTGGCAAGTTCGTCTCGCCGACGGCTGCGGCCTTCGCCGCGGCGGCGGCGAACGCCAAGTGGCAGGCTGCGCCCGGCTTCTATCTGCTGCTGGTCGAGCAGCCCGGTCCGGAAGCCTGGCCGATCTCTGGAGCGACCTTCATCCTGCTCCACAAGGACCAAGCCAAGGCTAAACAGGTTCTGGCGTTCTTTGACTGGGCCTACAAGAACGGTGACGCCGCCGCCTCCCAGTTGGCCTATGTGCCACTGCCTGCGGCCGTAAAGGACCTCGTGCGTAAGTCCGCCTGGTCGAAAATCCAGACGAAGTAGGCTAACGATCCACCAATGGGCCCCTTGGACGCGATGGCGTGCGAGGGGCCTTCTGTCCGTCCGACGATCTCAGCGAGCACATGCCCCCAGCCCTTCCCCAGCCCGTGACCTCGACGCCGCGGGCTCCGATGCAGAGCGGCGCGCTGTTCGGCGTGATCTTCGAAGGCGCCTGTTTTGCGGCCGCGACGATGCTGCTCGCCGCGCTGGGCGGGCTGCTGGTGTCGCTGGTCATCGGCGGCTGGCCGGCCATCCGCAAGTTCGGCTTCGGCTTTCTGACCAGCGCCGAGTGGAACCCGGTCACTGAGATCTATGGCGCCCTTGGACCGATGGTCGGCACCCTGATCACCGCCACTCTGTCGCTGGCCATGGCGCTACCTGTCGCGGGTGGGGTGGCCTTCTTCCTGGTCGAACTTTGCCCAGCGCCCCTTCGTCGCCCCATCGGAACGGCGGTCGAATTGCTCGCCGGTATTCCTTCGATCGTCTACGGCATGTGGGGCCTGTTCGTCTTTGCGCCGCTGTTTTCGAAGTACGTCCAACTGCCGCTGATGACCTCTGCGGCGCCAGGCTCGCTGTTGGAAAAGCTGACCACCGGCATTCCGAATGGGTCCGGAATCCTCTCCGCATCCATCATCCTGGCGATCATGATCCTGCCCTTCATGGCGGCGACCCTTCGCGACCTGCTGATGACTGTCCCGCCCGCCGTGCGCGAGAGCGCCTATGGCCTGGGCGCGACCACCGGCGAGGTCGTGATGTCGGTGACGCTGCCCTATATCCGGGTCGGGGCGATCGGCGCGGTCATGCTGGGCCTGGGGCGCGCGCTGGGCGAGACGATGGCGGTGACCTTCATCATCGGCAATGCACACGGCATGCCGGCGTCGCTGTTCGACTCCGGCTCGACCATCGCCTCAACCATCGCCAACGAATTCACCGAGGCGAGCGGCGACATGCATCTGGCGGCGCTGGTTGCGCTGGGGCTGGTGCTGTTCGTAATCACCTTCATCGTCTTGGCGCTCGCGCGCCTGTTGCTTCGGCGCCAGGAGCAACAGCTGTGAACCGTTCCCGCATGCTGATTGCGCGCCGACGCGCGTTCAATGCCGTGTTCGTCGCGTTCTGCGGTCTTGTCACTGTGATCGCCCTGCTCGCCCTCAGCGCCATTCTTTGGACGCTGGTCAGCAAAGGCATCGGGGGCATCAATCCCAGTGTGTTTGTGCTCTCCACGCCCGCGCCAGGATCTGAGGGCGGACTTGCCAACGCCATCGTCGGCTCGATCATGATGTGTGTTCTGGCCATGATCCTGGCGACCAGCATCGGCATTCTGGCCGGCACCTGGCTGGCCGAGTACAGCGGCCGCAGTCGCTATGGCGGGGTCGTCCGGTTCCTGAACGACGTGCTGCTGTCGTCGCCGTCGATCCTTGTGGGTCTGTTCGTCTATGAACTGCTGGTGCAGCCGTTCCACACGTTCTCGGCGTTCGCCGGCGCGGTGGCCCTGGCCATGCTGGCGGCGCCGGTGATCACCCGCACGACCGAGGATGTGCTGCGCCTGCAGCCCAGCGCGCTGCGCGAGTCCGGCGTGGCGCTCGGCGCCTCTTTCGCCCTCGTCGTGCGCCAGATTCTGTGGCCGTCGGCGCGCAACGGTATGCTGACGGGCGTGCTGCTGGCGTTTGCTCGGGTCAGCGGCGAGACCGCGCCCTTGCTGTTCACGGCGCTCAACAATCAGTTCTTCAGCCTGGACCCGCGCCATCCGATGGCCAATCTGCCCAGCGTGATCTTCCAGTTCGCGCTCAGTCCCTATGACGACTGGCGGCGGCTGGCCTGGGTCGGGGCGCTGCTGATCGCCGCCACGGTGCTGACTGTCACCATCATCGCCCGCTTCATCGCCCGAGATCCTCGCCCGTCATGAACGCCCAACTCGACATCCAGCCTGAGACGGCGATCCTTGAATTGCCCGACGACGCCGTCAGGCTGGCGATCCGCAACCTCAACTTCTTCTACGGCAAGAAACAGGCCCTGTACGATGTCAGCGTGTCGTTCGCCGCCAAGGGCGTCACGGCGCTGATCGGACCCTCGGGATGTGGAAAGTCAACCCTGCTGCGGGTGCTGAACCGCATCTACAGCCTCTATCCCGGCCAGAAGGCGGAGGGTCAGGTGCTGCTCGACGGGCAGGACATTCTGGCGCCCGACACCGATGTCGCCGCACTGCGCGCCCGGGTCGGCATGGTCTTCCAGAAGCCCACCCCATTTCCGATGTCGATTTTCGACAACGTGGCCTACGGCGTGCGTCTCTATGAGCGGCTCAGCAAGCCAGACCTCGCAATCCGTGTCGAGGAATCCCTGCGCCGCGCCGCGCTCTGGGACGAGGTCAAGGACAAGCAGCGCGAGTCGGGCCTCAGTCTGTCTGGCGGTCAGCAACAGCGGCTGTGCGTCGCGCGCGCGATCGCGGTGAAGCCGGAGGTGCTATTGCTCGATGAGCCCGCTTCGGCGCTGGATCCCATCTCCACCGCACGGCTTGAAGAGACCATCTCTGACTTGAAGTCCGAGTACACGGTGGTGATCGTCACCCACAACATGGGCCAGGCGGCGCGGCTCTCAGATCACACGGGCTTCATGTACCTGGGCCGCCTGATCGAATTTGGCGAGACCGCGCAGCTCTTCACCAACCCGGTGACCACGCGCGCCCGCGACTATATCACCGGCCGGTTCGGCTAAGGGAATTGGGCATGGATCATACCCTCTCGGCCGTTGATGCGGATCTGAAGGTCCTTAGCCAGGACGTGGCCACGCTCGGTGATGGTGCGGTGACGCAGATCCTGGCGGCGGTAGACGTATTTTTGCGCCACGACGTCACGGCGGCCCTTGGCGTCGTGGCTGCGGATGATGCGCTGGACGCCCAGGACATCGAAATCGAGAAGCGGGCGATCCGATTCATCGCCCTGCGCCAGCCGATGGCCGACGATCTGCGCCGTCCAATCGCCGCCATGAAGATGGCCATGCAACTGGAACGATGCGGCGACCTGGCCAAGAACATCGCTAAGCGGGTCGGCGGAATGGACGGTCGTCCGGACGCGGAACAGGCCCAGGCCATCGGAGAATTGGGCGTATTGGTGGCCGAACGCCTGGCGGCGGTGATCCAGGCCTACCGCGCGGGCGACGCCGCAGGCGCGCATGCGGTCTGGGCGAACGACACCGAGGTCGACATCCGCCACGACGCGGTGCTGCAACGCATCCTGCGCGGCATGACCGGCGATCCTAAGGCGGTTCAGGTTTCGACCCATCTGCTGTTTATCGCCAAGAACCTCGAACGGATCGGCGACCACGCCACCAATGTCGCTGAGCTGGTCTATTATCAGCTGACCGGCGCGGACCTGGCGGATCGCCCCAAAGCGTAGGTCAGCCCTCCGAAGGCATGTGGCCTACTGCTGTTGCTGCTGCATCTGATGCAGGCGCTGCTGTTGTTCGTGGGCTGCAGAACTCCCCATCCCGGCGCGTTGGCCGGTCATGCGTCCCGCCGGCGTGACACGCGCAGAAACGCCGGTTCGGCCGCCACGGCGCGGGCGCGGCGGACGGTGACGCCGACGGCCAGATGGCTCTCGGATTCGCCCTTGAACACCCCGCGCGACGGCGGCACGTCGGAATAGTCGCGACCCACCGCACAGATGATATGGCGCTCGCCGGCCATCGTATTGTTGGTCGGATCAAAGCCGATCCACCGCAGGCTGGGCAAGAAGACCTCGACCCAGGCATGGGTCGCGTCGGGGTCCGACCGGTCCCCGCGCTTGCGGTCCGTGAACAGATAGCCGGACACATATCTCGCCGGCACGCCCCACGATCGGCAGATGGTGATCATCACGTGCGCGAAGTCCTGACAGACGCCTTTCCGGGCGGTCAGCACATCATCAATCGGGCTGTCGGCGCGCGTGACCCCCGCCTCATACTCAAACGAGGTGAAGATGCGCTCTGACAGGTCGCGGATGGCGCTCAGCGGATCGCGGCGGCGAAGGGCGTCGATCTCATGCTCGGCGACATAGGCGGCGAGGGCAGGGCTGCTGCGCGCATAACCATGCGGGTGCAGGAAGTCGAAGTTCGCGCCCTTCAGCGTCTCGGAATTCAGCCGATCCCATTCGCCGGGGTCGACAGCCTCCTGCAGCTTGCCGAGCGGCTGGGTGTCCACCGCCGTGCGGGCGGTGATGCTCAGGGTTTGATGCGGTTGCGGCACGTCGAAATGGTGGACCGCATTTCCGAAACTGTCGGGATACGAGAACACCTGAGCGGCCGGATCGACCTCAAGATCGAAGGTGATCAGTCGCTGGTGCGCGCTCTTCTGTGGCTGCATCCAAACCTCCATGACGCTTTCGCGCACAAGGTCGGCATAGCGGTACTGGGTCAAATGCCGGACTTCGAGCAGCACGGGCAGGGCCTCCTCAAGCCGGCAGACGATCTTCAAGCGGGTAGGCGACAAAGGTGTCGTAGAGGCGGCTGTGAATCTGCGCGCACTCATCCAGCACCGTCTTCAAAAACGTACTGGCGCCCTGGGCTTCCAGTTCCTTCATGTCCGCGTACTGGAGCCTCGCGCGCAGCCGGCCAGCTATGCGGTCCGGCCCGCTGGCGCCCGGCGCGCCGGTGTGCCGGACGATGGCAGCCAGGTGGGTTTCCATCTGCTGGGTGCAGAAGCGGATCGACCGCGGGAAGTCTTCGTCGAACATCAGGAATTGCAAGATGAATCTGGGCTGCATGTCGGCCGTGTAGACCCGCAGATAGGGCTCCAGTGCGCAGCTCATCCGCAGTACGCTGGTCAGCGCGAAATGCTCAGAAATCGGCGCTCGTTCCGCGTCCTCCCCGAAACAGACCTCCAGTAGCGAGGCGATCAATTGAGCGCGCTCCAGATAAACGCCCAGCAGCAGAAACCCCCAGCCTTCGCCGTGGCTCATGGTGGCGTCGCCAGCCCCCTTGAACAGATGCAGGTCAGCGATGGTCTCGTGCAGGAACAGCTGCGATCCGCCCTCAAAGGCCCGGTGCGCGTCCGGGTCGTTGAGCCGCAGGTAGATCAGGTTCAGCCGTTCCCAGGTTTCAGTGGTGATCTGATCGCGCACCTGACGCGCGTTTTCGCGGGCGCGGGCGATGGAGGTATAGATCGAGCCGTGGTCCTCGCGATCCAAAGCCAGGGCCAGCGCCGCGTCATAGGGGTTGCGCGCCTTGGCGCCATCCGGATCGCCGACCGCCGCGAGGGCGATCCGCGCCACCTGAGTAGCGGCCTCGGACCGGTCGAGGGTGGCGTTCAACATGACATCGGACAGCCGGCACATGTGCTCGGCCCGCTCAACATAGCGACCGATCCAGTAGAGGCTGTCGGCGACCCGGGCGAGCATCATGGGCTGTCCTTCCCGTCCTCGGACAGGACCCAAGTGTCCTTCGAGCCGCCGCCCTGGCTGGAGTTCACCACCAGTGAGCCCTTCTTCAGAGCCACCCGTGTCAGGGCGCCCGGCGTCACCACGATCTTCTCGCTGGAAAGGATGAAGGGCCGCAGGTCCACATGTCGGGGCTCGATCGCGTGATCGACCAGGCAAGGCGCCGTCGAGAGCTGGATCGTCGGTTGGGCGATGTAGTTGGCGGGATCGGCTGTCAGAGCGGTGGCGAACGCTTCTCGCTCGGCCCGGGTGGCGTGCGGACCGACCAGCATCCCATAGCCGCCGGATGCCCCCACTGCCTTGACCACCAGCTTATCGAGGTTGGCCATGACGTAACTGAGCTGGGCCGGCTCGCGGCAGAGAAACGTCTGGATGTTCGGCAGGATGGCGTCTTCGCCCAGGTAGTAGCGGATGATCGCTGGCACATAGGCATAAACCGCCTTGTCGTCGGCGACGCCGGTGCCGGGCGCATTGCAGATCACCACGTTCCCGGCACGATAGGCGTTGAACAGACCCGCCGTGCCCAGGGATGAGTCTCGGCGGAAAGTCAGGGGGTCGATGAAGTCATCATCCACACGGCGATAGATCACATCCACGCGCCGCAGACCCGTGGTCGTGCGCATGTAGACCATGTTGTCGTGCAGAACGAGGTCGCGGCCCTCGACCAGCGGCACGCCCATCAGCCGCGCCAGATAGGCGTGTTCAAAGTAGGCGGAGTTATAGACGCCAGGGGTCAGCACAACCACCTGAGGGTTCGGCCGCCAGTCCGCCGCCATGCTTTTGAGGGTGGTCAGTAGCAGGTCGGGATAACGGTCGATGGCTCTCACGCCGGCCGAGCGGAACGTGCCCGGAAACACCCGCCGCGAGGCTTCCCGGTTGGCCAGCATGTACGAGACGCCTGAAGGGACTCGCAGATTGTCCTCCAGCACCGCAAAGGCGCCGTCCGGCTGGCGAATGAGGTCCGAACCGCAAACATTGGCGTAGGCGTTGTGCGGCACATACAGATTCTGCATTTCACGCCGGTACGACGGCGCGTTGAGCACCAAGTCCCTGGGAACCACGCCATCCATCAGGATCTGCTGCTTGGAGTAGATGTCGGCGAGGAACATGTTCAGCGCTCGAAGCCGCTGAACCAGGCCAGCCTCGATGCGGGCCCATTCTGCAGCTGAGATGATGCGCGGAAGGATGTCGCTGGGAATGATCCGCTCTGTGGAACACTCTGCGCCGTAGACCGTGAAAGTGATGCCCTGCAGCAGGAAGAACCGCTCCTGGGTGCGTTGACGTTCTGCGAGCGCCTCGGTCGACAGCGTCTGAAGTCGTGTGGAAAGGGCGCGATAGTGCGGGCGCACCTCTGCGCCCTCAGACATCTCGTTGTACGGTCGCGCTGGTCTGGCCTCAACCAGCTCCAGATCTTCACCACGCACGATCACCGCTGAATTCACGCTCCCCGCCCGACACCATCTGATCGTTGAACGTGGCATAGAACGGGGGGCGGTGTCAGCGCTGAAATTTCTAGCGGCCTTGCGTCCAAATCGGCCGTTTGCACAAAATATGGGCAGACCTGGTTGCACGGTCCCGGTGAACGTCCGTGACAGCCAGCGACGCTGCGTCTACATCCGGGCTGGGGGCGCGCGAGGATTCTGGTTTGGGTCGGCTGCTCTACGCCGTCGTGATCTCTACCGCTGTCTTGGCCCCGATGGCCGTTCAGGCGGCAGAGCTGCGCGCGATCGTCCAGGGCGAAATGACGCCGGAACTGCGCGCCACCATCGAGCGGGTGGTCGGCCAGACAGACCGCCCGATCGACAACCGCTTCGAAGCCCGCCGCCGCGCCCGCGGCGCAGCTGAAGACGCGATCGCGGTGCTGCGGTCCGAGGGATACTACGCCAACGCCGTCGAACCTGACGTCAGCGAGAGCGACCCGCCTCGACCCTTGGTGCAGATTACCCCCGGCCCGAGGTTCCACCTCAAGCAACCCGATATCGCCTGGCAGGGCGAGGCGCCCGACATCATCGTTCAGAAGGCCGCGCGACGGGCGCTTGGCCTTTCCTCGGGTGCGCCTGGCCGGGCCGCCGATGTCCTGGCTGCGGAGGGTCGGATCCTGGCAGAAATCCAGCAACGGGGTCACGCCGATGCGGCGGCAGAGCCGCGCGAAGTCATCGTCGATCACGCCGACTCCAGCCTCCTGGCCACATTTCGGATAGCGGCCGGGCCGGTCGTACGGCTTGGCGGACTCGACATCGCGTCGGATGGCGGTACGGACCGGACGTTTCTGGTGCGCTTGGCCCCATGGTCCGCCGGCGAAATCTACAATCCCGAGGACGTCGCCGAGTTGGAACGTCGGCTGCTGGACACAGGCGTCTATGACTCGGTCACGGTCGCGCTGGCGTCCGCCGACAAGGCGACTGGCGCCGGCCTGCGCCCGGTGATCGTCAGCCTCGCGCCGCGCAAACCCCGATCCATTGAGGGCAGCGCCAGCTGGGCGACCCGCGAAGGGCTGGGGGTGAACGCGCGCTGGACTCATTTCAATCGGCTTGGGCGGGCGGACACCATTGCGCTGAGCGCTCAAGTCTCGGACCGCGACACCCGCACAGGCCTCGAACTCTCTCTGCCGCATTGGCGACGGGCCCAACAGACACTGCGCACCTCGGCTTCGGCCTACCGCGTGCGAACCGACGCCTATGACGAAACCGGCGTGGGCCTCGTGGCCGACATCACCCGCCGCTATGGTCGGACCTCCTATTTCACGCTCGGCGCATCGGCCGACCTCAGCCGCACGCAGGAGCCGACGCCCTCGGCCCTGACGACGCTCGGCCGCGATCTGGTGACGGTGCGCGGGTTGAGCGATCTGGTGCTGGATCGCTCGGACGATCCGCTCAATCCCTCGCGCGGATTTCGCGTCAGCGCGCGGGTGGAACCGACCTTGATTCTGGGCGACACCAACCTGCCTTATCTGCGGGCCGTGGCGCAGGGATCCTATTACTTGAAGCTGGACAAGCACGCCCGCACGGTGATCGCCGCACGACTGCGGGTCGGGCGGATCATCAACGGCGCAGTGGACCAGATCCCGGCGTCCCAGCGCTTCTATGCTGGCGGTGGCGGTTCGGTACGCGGCTTCTCCTATCAAGGCGTTGGGCCACGCCTATCCGACGGCGCCCCACGCGGCGGCCTTGCGCTGGTTGAGACGTCGTTTGAGGTGCGGCGCCAGTTGACCAGTCGCTGGGGCTTCGCAGCCTTCGTCGATGCCGGCGCGGTCGGTTCGTCTGGTCCGATTGATCTGCGCGACAGCTCGCTCGGCGCGGGGTTCGGCATTCGCTATAACCTGGGCTTTGCACCGATCCGGTTCGACATCGCCACGCCGGTCGCTGGGCGACATGGCGAGCCGCCATTCCAGATCTACGTCAGCATCGGGCAGAGCTTTTGAGCGCGCCGGACGAGACGCCAGTCCAGCGCCGGGGCGGTTCGGTGATCAGGGTCATCGCCATCGCCCTGGCCGTCACCGTGGGCCTGCTGTTCGTGGCCGTGCTCGGTGTTCGCTACGGCGGCTTGACCTCACAGGGCCGCCTGTTGCTTGAGGCGCGGGCCGGCGGTCTGGAAATCGGTCGGCTCGGCCGGCTCAGCATCCAGGGGCTCAGCGGCGATATCTGGCGCGATGTCCGCATTCGCCGGCTGACCGTGCGCGATGAGAAGGGCGTGTGGCTGGAGGCCTCCAACCTCCATCTGACCTGGACGGCGGGCGCGCTTCTCAAGCGCTCGTTCCGGGCTGACACCCTGCAGATCGAAACCGTGCGGATCCTCCGCCGACCGATCCTTGGCCCCAAGCGCGTGGATCGCGACCTGCCGGTGTCGTTCCACATCGGCAAGGCGTCAGCCCGCATCGAAACCTTGCCCGCGTTCAGCTACACCCGTGGACTGTTCGACGTGGGTCTGGCGCTGGATGTGGCGCGCCAGGGTCGCCAAAGCGGCGCGTTGCGGGCCAACAGCCGGCTACACAAAGGCGACCACCTGTCGCTGGTGTTTGATCTTGGCAAGACCGGACCGTTGCGGCTCGTGGCAGACGCCGAGGAGGCGCGGGGTGGCGCTCTGGCGGGCAGCCTGGGCCTGCCGGCCGGTGAGCCGTTTCGTGTCGATATTCGCGCGGACGGCGCCATGTCGGAGGGCGCGTTTCACGCCTTGGCGACGTCAGGCCGACTGACCCCCCTGAGCGCTGAGGGCGTTTGGAGTCCGACCTCCGGCAGCGGCGGAGCGCTCGTGGACCTGACCGCTTCCAGCCTGACGGCGCCGCTGGCGCGCCGCCTTGGATCCCGGCTGGTTATCGGACTGGCGGGCCGGCGCGCGGGGCCGGGGCTCTACGCGCTCGACGGCCTTGCCCGGTCAGAAGGCCTGACGCTGCATGCTACAGCTACGGGTAATCTCGGCGAGCGGCGCCTGGGTTCGGACGGACTGCGGCTCGAGGCCAACGGCGCGTCCCTCTCTCGCCTTACCGGAGGCCCTGAAATGGGCGCCCTGGCGCTCTCGGGACGTCTGCTTGGTGACCTGAGCGCGTGGCGGTTCAGTGGTTCTGGTGCGGTCGAAAAGGCCAACCTGGGAGGCTACGGCTTGGCGCGGGTCGCCGGCCCGCTTGAGGTCGTGCGCTCGAAGCGCGGCCTGTCGCTCAACGCGAGCCTGATCGGTTCGGGCGGGCATGGCGAAGGCTACACATCTGCTCTGCTGGGGGGAGCGCCCGTCGCCCGACTGGCTGTCGAGCGACAGGCGAATGGGCAGGTGTTGATCCGTCAGCTTGACCTCACCGGGCGCGGACTAAGCGTTCAGGCCACCGGCAGCCGGGGGTTGCTCGGCGCCCTGGCGCTCAAGGGCCGGGCAAAAGTTTCCAACCTCGCCGCCGCGCGGACCGGGGCGTCAGGCGAGATAGATATCGGCTGGTCTGCGGGTCAGCCTTCGGCCGGCAAGCCCTGGGACTTCACGCTGGACGGCCGTGGGGCGCGGCTCGCGCTGGGGTTTGGCGAGCTTGACCGGCTACTGGGAAGTGCGCCCCGCCTGCAGGCGCGCGGCCGGTGGGGATCCGGTCGGCTCGAGCTGGCCAGCGCAAACCTGGACGGCGCCGCCCTCAAGGCCTCGCTTGCCGGCGTCATGTCGCCGGACCAGACCTTGGCGTTCAAGACAGCCTGGACCGCCAGCGGCCCGTTTCACGCCGGGCCCATCGAGTTGTCCGGACAGATCCGGGGCTCCGGCGGGATTACCGGCTCGGTGGGCGCGCCTCGGCTCGATCTGCTGGCCGACCTGGACCAGGTCGATATCCCCAGATTGCCGCTGAAGGATGTCCACGCGGTTCTGAGCTTTGTCCGTCAGCCGAACGGCGCGGTCGGCACGCTCGCGATGACCGGCGCCAGCGCCTATGGTCCAGCTCGCGCCCGCGCGGCGTTCGCGCTGCCAGAGGGCGGCATCGACCTCAGCGACGTTGACGTGGACGCCGGCGGCCTGCGAGCGCGCGGCGCGATCTCCCTGCGAAACCAGACCGCTTCGGCCGCCAACCTGGATCTGGAGGTCGGCCCCGGCGCCTTCCTGGCGGCCGGCCGCCTGACGGGGGATCTGCGGGTGACGGGCAATGGCGGCACGGGACACGCTCGGCTCAACCTGGCGGCGGACCAGGCGCGATGGGCCGGATCTGGCCTGACAGTCCGCAAGGCGCGGCTCATGGCGGAAGGCCCGCTCAGCCGGCTGCCCTACACCTTGGCGGCTGAAGGGGGATCCGGCGTCGGCGGCTGGACTCTGGCAGGGCAGGGCGCTCTGGCGGAACAGGGGAATGCTCACCTCCTGACGCTCGACGGCTCCGGCCGGATCGGCAAGCGCGACCTGCACACCGCCGAGACCGCCAGTCTCCGGTTTGGCCCTGAAGGGCGCGTCGGGCATCTGCGGCTGGTCGGACCCGACGGGGGCCGGCTCGACCTCGATGGCGACCTGCGCGCAGAGGCTGCCGACGTGCAGGCGCGCGTCGCCAGGATGAACCTCAACCTGTTCAATGCCGACCTTGATGGCAAGGTCGACGCTACGCTGATGCTGAAGGGCCGCGGCGCAGCCCTCCAGGGCGCCTTGGATGCCAAGCTGGACGCTGCCCGGGCGCGGGGCGCACCGCCCGCCCAGGGCCTGGACGGCACGCTCAAGGCGCGCTTGGTGGGCGCCGACCTCACGGTCGTGGCCGTCGCCTCCAATCCGCAGGGCCTGAAGGCCAGCGCTGATCTCACCCTTCCGGCCGAGGCTTCGGCGGCCCCGTTCCGGGTCGCGATCGCCCGGCAACGGCCTGTGCGGGGCCGGTTCGCCGCCGAGGGCGAGGTCCGGCCGCTGTTTGATCTGCTGATCGGCGGCGGTCGCGCCCTATCCGGTCAGGTCCGAACCCAGGGAACCCTGGCCGGTACGCTGGCCGATCCAAAGGTATCGGGGACCTTCGCGGTGGAGCGCGGGCGGTTTGACGATGCCGCCTCCGGGCTCTCGCTTCGCGAGGTGGTTCTGCGCGCCGATCTCGAGCGTGACGCCGTCAATGTCACTGAAGCGCGCGGCGTCGACGCCCGCAACGGAAAGATCAGCGGCCAGGGCCGGGTCAGCCTGCTGCGGGATGGCGCCTCGACCTTCAAGCTGGACCTTCAGGGCTTCCGGCTGATCGACAATGAAACCGCCACCGCCAACGCCACGGGCCAGGCCACGATCACCCGCGCCGTCGACGGCAAGGTCAAACTCTCCGGCGATCTGACAATTGACCGGGCCGATGTGGCCGCCGATCCGCCGGTGCCGTCCGGCGTGGTGGCGATGGATGTGATCGAGGTCAACCGCCCAGACAGTCTGCCCGCTTCCCTGACCCCGCGAAACCGTCGCGGCGACGGTTGGGCGTTGGATGTGAAGCTGCATGCGCCGCGCCGTGTGTTCCTTAAAGGACGTGGCTTGGATGTGGAGTTCTCGCTCGACGCCCATGTTGGCGGCACCACCACGCGTACCGACCTGACGGGCGTCGCCCGCGTCGTGCGGGGCGACTATGACTTCGCTGGCAAGCGGTTCGAGATCGATGACCGCAGTCTTGTCTATCTCTCGACGCGGCCGGACAGCATCCGCCTGCAACTGGACGCCAAGCGCGAAGATCCCAGCCTGACCGTCGGCGTGCGCATCCGCGGCACTGCAGCCCGACCCGAGATCACCTTGGTCTCGACACCCAGTCTGCCGAACGATGAGGTCTTGGCCCAAGTCCTGTTCGGGCGTTCCGCCTCGCAGCTTTCGCCGGTCGAGGCCGCCCAGCTGGCCTCGGCTCTGTCGTCGCTGGCGGGAGGCGGAGGGTTGGATGTGATCGGCAATCTGCGCAGTTTCGCCGGCCTGGACCGGCTGGCGTTCGCCGGCGGCAATCAGACGGGCGTCACCGTGTCCGGAGGCAAGTATCTGACCGACGACGTTTATCTGGAATTGACGGGCGGCGGTCGCGATGGCCCGTCGGCCCAGGTCGAATGGCGCATTCGCCGAAACCTGTCGATCCTTTCGCGGCTTGCCGGACAGGCGGGGAACCGCTTGGCTATCCGTTGGCGCAAGGACTACTGAGCCGTGTGGCCGGCTGAATTTGCGTGGTCCTGCGTTCCGCGCGCGATGATCAGATCCTTCGCCACCACGCCGTCGATGGGGATGTCGCTCGCGCCTTGGAGACGGCGGTAGATGCCGCCAAAATCCTGTAGCGTGGCGTCCAGCAGCGCCTGTAGGGACGGGATCACGAAATACACCTGCTGGAAGTCGTCGATGCGATAGGGCGTGCGCATCACCCGCTCCAGATCGAAGCCCAGCCGATTGGGCGAGCCATCCTCCAGCGCAAAGATGGTCTCCGTGCGGCTCGACACGATCCCAGCGCCGTAGATGCGCATCCCCACCGGCGTCTGCAACAGGCCGAACTCCACCGTGTACCAGTAGAGGCGCGCCAGATTGTGCAATTGGCCCAGGCCCAGCGCCCTCAGGCCACCCTCGCCATAGGCTTGCATGTAGTCGGCGAACGTTGGGTCAGTCAGCATCGGAACATGGCCGAACACATCGTGGAAGATGTCCGGCTCCTGCAGATAATCCAGTTGGTCGGCGCGGCGAATGAACTGTCCCGCCGGGAAACGGCGATTTGCCAGGTGATCGAAGAACACCGCATCCGGGACGAGGCCAGGAACCGCGACCACCGTCCAGCCGGTGAGCCGCACGAGATCCTCATTGATCCGCGCGAACTCCGGGATACCGGTCCGGTGCAGGTCCAGGGCGTCAAGGCCGTGCAGGAAGGCGTCGCATGCCCGGCCTGGCAGCAGCGCGGCCTGGCGCTCGTAGAGGGTCACCCAGACGGCATGCTCGGCCGGCGTATAGGCGTCCCAGCCCTGGTCGATCGTCCAGTCGGCGTTGGCGCCGTGGGGTGGCCCGGAATGGAGATCGTGCGGCATTGGCGCAAGCATTGCTCACACGAAGGGACAAGTCCTACCGGACATGCCCTCATACGCGACAGATGGTGAAAAGTTCGTGCGCGAGCGCGCGCAAATCCGAAAGCTTGCGCCTAATCTTCAGACCTCGCGGTTCGCGCGCCGGAGTGTGGTTCCCGCGCGCAAACCTGCCTTCGCGTCAAATTCAGGCGACGACGCGGCGGCGGCGAAGCGCGACACCCGAGGCGGCGAAGCCAAGGATCATCAGTCCCCATGCGGCGGGTTCGGGAACGCTGTCGGAGATCTTGGCGTAGTTGACGAAGCCGCTGCTCGCTTCGTTCGCAAAGAAGAAGTCGTCCAGGAACAGGTTCACGTGGTCGTGGATGATCGCGTCACCCGCCGTATCGACGAACGACCACTGCGAAGCGCCGTTGATGTAGCCGGTGACGACGTTGTTGGTCGCGCGCGTCAGCCGAACCGTGACCAGTTGATTGGCGCCGATCACGCCCGGCGTTCCAAACGCCACCGGAAAGAAGTCCAGGTCGCCGTCCAGGGTATAGAGGCCGTTGTCGGACGCCCGATTGCTGAAGTCCACGATGCGGCGATAGCCGGAGACATCGTCGAAACGGAACTGGGTGATCAGGCTGTAGCTTGTCAGCGTCCCAAGGCCGCTGATCGTCGGGCCTTCATTGAAACCGAAGGTCAGCCCCGTCGCGCCCAGGACCCCGCCGTTGCTGGTCATGGTGGCCGCGCCGACACCGCTGTTGGCGAAGGTGCCGTTCAACTGGAAATCGGCGAGGGCCGTGGCTGATGCCGAGCCGGCGATGAACACGGCTGCGGCCGCCATGGTCGCCACGAGAGACTTGCGCATACGCACCTCGGCTTCGAGTTGGGGGCCGCACCGCGCGGCCGCAAAGCTCAGTGGACCACCGATTGACGAACGCAGCAACCCGACTCGCGTGTCGCGTGAGTAGAACCCCGTTTCGAAATGGGTTCGCCCCCAAGCGGCGGCGACTGGGCCCGCGCCCCGGGTTCAGTGAGGCTGAGCGCCTTAGTGACCGATGCCAGGCCTCAGGTGGTACTGGCCTTCACGAAACGCCTCGAAAATCAGCGAGGCTTGAGGGTGTCCCACAGGTTGGCCCGTGTCGTCGGGCAACAGGTTCTGTTCGGAGACGTAGGCGACGTAGGCGCTCTCTTCATTCTCGGCCAGCAGATGATAGAACGGTTGGTCCTTGTGCGGCCGTATGTGCTCGGGGATCGACAGCCAGTATTCTTCGGTGTTGGCGAAGATCGGATCGACGTCAAAGATCACACCGCGGAACGGGAAGACGCGGTGGCGCACCAGTTGGCCGATGGTGAATTTTGCGAGCCGCGTCGACATGGGTGCGAATCTACACGTCCTCTCCTGACCGGAAAGTGAACGTAACGTCGCAAGGCATTCATTCAAGGCTTGGCTTTCAGCGATCTGTCTCAGTTGCTACACTGCCTTTGAAATCGGTCGCGTCAGGGGAGTGCGACTGCGAAGGATGATGCATGGATCAGGCGCTGCAAGCGCCGGGCGCCGACGCGCGCGGTCAAGATCGGCAGTCGGGGCCGCCACCCTATTATGCGGCGCTCGATCTTGGCACCAACAACTGCCGGCTGCTGATCGCCACGCCGACGCCGGGCGGATTTCGGGTGGTCGAAGCGTTTTCGCGGATCGTGCGTCTGGGCGAGGGGCTTTCGCAAAGCGGGCGTCTCTCCGACGAGGCGATGGAACGCGCGGTCGCAGCGCTGAAAATCAGCGCCGAAAAGGTCAAGCGGCGGCAGGTCGTCCGGTTTCGGGCCATCGCCACCCAGGCCTGTCGGGCGGCGGAGAATGGCGCCGAATTCGTCAAGCGCGTCGCCGAGGAGACCGGGGTGCACCTGCAGGTCATCCCGCCTCAGGAGGAGGCTCGCCTTTCGGTCACAGGCTGCCTGAACTTGCTCGACTATGGCTACGAGGCCGCCTTAGTGGTCGATGTCGGCGGCGGCTCGACCGAACTGTCCTGGGTTGACCTGTCCTCAGCGACCCCTGGGCAGACCCCGCCCTTGCGAGCTTGGCTTTCCGTGCCGATCGGCGTTGTCACCCTGGCGGAGCAGTTCCCAGAGGCCGAGACGCCGTCAGCGGGCTGGTTCCGCGACATGGTCGAGATGATGAAGACGCAGATCGCCGCCTTTCAGCGGGCTGACCGGATGCAACCGATATTCGCAGCGCGCCGCGCCCATCTGGTCGGTACATCTGGCGCGATCACCAGCCTGGCCGGAATGCACCTCAACCTGCCGCGCTATGATCGCAATCGGGTGGACGGCATCTGGATGACCCGCAAGCAGTGTGAGGCCGCAACGGACCGCCTGCTGGCCGTCAGCGCTGTTCAGCGCGCCAACGAGCCTTGCATCGGACCTGATCGCGCTGACTTGGTGCTGGCCGGCGCGGCCATTCTCCAGGCTGTTCAGGAGCTTTGGCCCTGTGATCACGTGCGCGTTGCCGATCGCGGGCTTCGGGAGGGGATCCTCCTGTCGCTGATGCACGATCGCAAGCCGCGCCGGCGCCGGCGTCGACGCGGCGGGAACCCGCCGCCCCCTCAGGCGGTCTCATGACCGAGCCGCCCCGCAAACGGATGGTCAAGGCGCCGACTGGCGGGATCGAGGGTGGCCGCGGCAAGCCCGCTCGCCTGAAGACCGCCAAGCAGCGCACGCCTTCCCAGCAGGCCTGGCTGGAGCGCCAGGTCAACGATCCGTTCTCGGCCAAGGCCCGCGCGCTCGGCTATCGCAGCCGCGCTGCCTTCAAGATTACCGAGATCGATGACCGCCTGCACCTGTTCCGGCCCGGCGTGCGGGTGCTGGACCTTGGCCTGGCGCCCGGCGGCTGGACCCAGGTGGCGATCCAGCGCGGGGTGACTCAGATCGTGGGCGTGGACCTGCTGGAGGTTGACCCGCTGCCGCCCGCCAAGATCCTGCAGATGGACTTCACCGACCCGGCCTGCGCACCGCTGCTGATCCAGTTGCTCGGCGGACCGCCAGATGTGGTGCTCTCCGATATGGCGCCGAACACGGTCGGCCATCGCGAAACCGATCACCTGCGAATTGTCGGCCTGATCGAGGCCGCCGTCGCCTTCGCCATCGAAGTTCTGAAGCCCGGCGGATCGTTCGTCGCCAAGGCGTTCCAGGGCGGTGAGACCGCCCAGCTGATCGCCGACCTCAAACGCAACTTCAACGAGGTGAAGCACATCAAGCCAAAGGCCAGCCGCCAGGATAGCTCCGAGGTGTTCCTGGTCGCGACGGGGTTCAGAGGGCGTTGATCTCAAGGGCGAATTTAAGTATGACTTTGTCATAGTTTGAGGGCAACGAAGTCAATTCTCATGTCTCGCGCGAGCCAACCCGTCACCGTCACACTGGGCGAGATGAAGGCGAGCGTCGATGAGCGGGTCCGCACGGGTCGCTATGCATCGGCGAGCGAGGTCTTGCGGGCAGGGCTGAGGGCGCTGGATCGGGAAGAGGCCGCGCTGGACGACTGGATGCGCTTGAAGGTTCAGGAAGCCTTTGAAGATCCGAGACCAAGGCTATCGCTTGCCGATGCCTTCGCTGACGTTCGTGTTCATGCAGCCAAGCGCACGACGGATGGTCGCTGAGCGCCGGGTCGAGCTGCTTCAGGCCGCCCGCGACGACCTAAAGCAACTCTACGACTACATCGCCGACCACTCCGGCGCGCACGTCGCCGACCGCTACATCGACCGCATTGAAGCTGCTTGCGCCGCACTGTCGCTATTTTCCAATCGCGGCGCCGCGCGTGAGGACCTCGGCGCAGGGGTCCGGACAGTTGGATTCGAGCGGCGCGCGACGATTGTCTTTCAGGTTGAGGACCACAGTGTCGCCGTCGTGCGCGTCTTCTACGTTGGCCAGGACACTGAGGGGGCGTTCGAGGCTCGGCCGACGCTCTAAGCCCGGTCACCGTTTTCAGATTACTGAAGTGCATGCTTGACTGAATTTTTGGGCTTTGTTAGTGAAGCAGACACTTCATCAATGGATCTATCGCCATGCCAGAACCCTCCGTCCTGCACGACACCTTCGTCATCGAGCGGCTCTTTGCGGCCTCGCCAGCCCGCGTCTTCGCCGCCTTCGCCGACCCGGTGCGCAAGCGTCGCTGGTTCGCCGGTGAGGCGTCCGGCGAGTTCCGCTGCGATTTCCGGGTCGGCGGCGCAGAGTTCAATCGCTCGATCATGGGCGATCAGACGCCGTTTCCCGGAACGCCCTTGGTCAGCGACGGCGTGTTTCTGGACATCGTCACGGACCACCGGATCGTCATGGCGGCAGCGATGTCCCTAGGCGAGCGTCGAATATCAACGGCCCTGACCACCTACGAGTTTCGGGCGACGCCCACCGGATCAACCATGCTCTTCACTCACCAGGCGGCGTTTTTCGAAGGGTCAGACGGCCCGCAGATGCGCAGGGCGGGCTGGGAAGCCATCCTCAGCCGCCTTGACCAGGCCGTGGCCGGCGAATGACGTCGACTCAAGAGATCGACAGCGTCTTCCATGCACTGGCGGACCCCACCCGCCGGGCGATTCTGGCGCGTCTCAGCCAGGGGCCGTCGTCTGCCTCCGGGCTGGCCGCTCCCCTGTCGATCACCGTGACGGCCGTGGGCCAACACCTTCACGTTCTGGAGGCCAGCCGGCTGATCACAACCCGCAAACAGGGCCGCGTGCGAACCTGCGCGGTCGCCCCGGAAGGCTTCAGCGTCCTGGAACGCTGGATCGGCCATCACCGGGCGCTGTGGGAAGATCGCTTTGATCGCCTGGAGCTTGAGGTGGCCGCGAGCGAAGAACCTTGAGCTGAAGAAAGTCCGCCCTTGCCCCCACCGCCTCCAACGGCCTATACCCGCGCCGCAAAACCGGAGACTCCAATGGAGATTCGCGAAGGGCTCACCTTCGACGATGTTTTGCTCGAACCAGGTCCGTCCGATGTGATGCCCACCCAGGTGGATGTCGCGACCCGGTTTACGCGAGAGATCAGCTTGAATATCCCGCTCGTGTCCGCCGCCATGGACACGGTCACCGAAAGCCGGCTGGCCATCGCCATGGCCCAGTCCGGCGGAATCGGGGTGCTGCACCGCAACCTCACCATTGAGGAGCAGGCCGATCAGGTCCGCGAGGTGAAGCGTTATGAAAGCGGCATGGTCATCAATCCACTGACCATCAATCCGGAGACGCCGCTCAGCGAGATCCTGGCGATCAAGGCGCGGCGCAAGATCTCCGGCTTTCCGGTGGTCGATCCCAAGACCGGCAAGCTCTGCGGTATCCTGACCAACCGCGACATGCGCTTCGAAGGCAGCGGAGATATTCCTGCCAAGGAATTGATGACCAAGGATAATCTGGTCACGGTTCGGGAGGGCGTCACGCAGGCCGAGGCCCGCGATCTGCTGCGTCGCCACAAGATAGAACGCCTGATCGTGGTGGATGACGACTACCGAGCGGTCGGCTTGATCACCGTCAAGGATATGGAAAAGTCCCAGGCTCATCCGCACGCCGCCAAGGACGCCCAGGGCCGGCTGCTGGTCGCCGCCGCCTCAACCGTGGGCGATGCGGGGTATGAGCGCTCCATGGCGCTGGTCGACGCCGGGGTTGATGTGGTGGTGATCGACACCGCCCACGGCCACAACGCCCAGGTCGCCAGCGCGGTCCAGCGGGTCAAGCGCGAGAGCAACCGCGTCCAGATCGTCGCCGGCAATGTCGCCACCTATGACGGCGCCCGGGCGCTGATCGAGGCGGGCGCCGACGCGGTGAAGGTCGGGATCGGCCCCGGCTCCATCTGCACCACCCGCATCGTCGCCGGCGTGGGCGTGCCGCAACTCACCGCCATCGCCGACGCCGTGCGCGCCGCGGTCGGCTCGGACGTGCCGGTGATCGCCGATGGCGGCATCAAATACTCGGGCGATCTGGCCAAGGCCCTGGCCATGGGCGCCTCGGTGGCGATGATGGGTTCGGTATTCGCCGGGGTCGATGAGGCGCCGGGCGAAATCTTCCTTTACCAGGGCCGTTCCTACAAAGCCTATCGCGGCATGGGCTCGCTGGGCGCCATGGGGCAGGGGTCGGCCGACCGCTACTTCCAGAAGGACGTCACCGACGCCCTGAAGCTGGTGCCCGAGGGCATCGAAGGCCAAGTGGCCTACAAAGGCCCGCTCGCGCCGATCCTGCACCAGATGGTCGGCGGGCTGCGGGCGGCCATGGGCTATGTCGGCGCCGCCGATCTGGCCCAGTTCCGCGACCGCGCCCGGTTCATCCGCATCACCAACGCCGGCCTGCGCGAAAGCCACGTCCACGACGTGATGATCACCCGCGAGGCGCCGAACTATCCGAGCGCGGGATGACGGGAACGGGCCGCCGGAATGCGTGACGGAGGCAGACTGACTGCCGCCATTGAGGTCATCACCGACATCGAGACCCGCCACAAGCCGGTGAAGATGGCGCTGAAGAACTGGGGCGAGAACGCGCGCTATGCGGGCTCCAAGGACCGCGCCTGGATCTCTGGCCTGGTGCTGGACGTGCTGCGGCGGCGGCGCTCACTGGGCTGGCGGATGGGCGATCCGAGCCCCCGTGCGGGCGCGCTCGCAGCGCTGCGATTCGACTGGGACTGGCCGCTGGAGCGTCTGGCGGATGCGGCGGGCGAAGAGGTGCACGGTCACGGTGCGCTGACCCCCGCCGAGCAGTCCGCCCTTGGCGCACCGCGCAGCCTTGCCGACGCTCCGCCTGCGGTGCGTGGCGACTATCCTGATTGGCTGGAGCCTGGGTTTGCCCGAGCTTTTGGCGAGACGGCGAGCGCAGAGGGCGCGGCCCTGGCCGAGCGCGCGCCGGTCGACCTCAGAGTCAATCTGATCAAGGCCGATCCGGCCAGGGGCGCCAAGGCGCTGGCCCCGCTGAACGTCATCCCGGCCGGCATCCTGCCCACCGCCTTCCGTATCCCCGCGCCGGCCGCCAGCGACCGCGCCGGGTCGGTCGAGACCATCCCGGCCTTCTCCAAGGGCTGGTTCGAGGTGCAGGACCTCGGCTCCCAGATCGCCGCCGCCTGTGCCGGCGACGTCAAGGGCAAACAGGTGCTGGACCTCTGCGCCGGCGGTGGTGGCAAGACGCTGGCGTTGGCCGCAGCCATGGGCAACACCGGCCAGATCTACGCCTATGACCTGGAGGCCAGGCGCCTTGCCGAGACCATCCGCCGGGGCGACCGGGCCGGGGTTCGCAACCTGCAGATCCGCTCACCGGTTAATCCTGACCCCTTGAAGGATCTGAACGCCAAGATGGACGTGGTGTTCCTCGATGCGCCCTGTTCGGGCTCCGGCGCCTGGCGACGCCACCCCGACACCAAGTGGCGGCTGACGCCCGAGCTACTGGCCAAGCGCATGGCCGACCAGGACATCGTGTTGGACCTGGGCGCAACCTTCGTGAAGCCGGGCGGGCGGCTGGTCTATGTGACCTGCTCGGTGCTGCCAGAGGAGGACGAGGACCGTGTCGCGGCGTTTCTGGCCCGGACGAAGTGGTTCGCCGTGCGGCCTGCGACCCCAGAATCCGAACTCCAGCAACAGCTCACCCCCGAAGGCTACCTGCGTCTCACCCCCGCCAACGCCGGCACGGACGGCTTCTTCGTGGCCGTGCTGGAGCGAGATCGGTGACGGCGAGGCGCCGCTTGTCCTCCCCCATCGGGGGAGGGGGACCGCGGAACGCGGTGGAGGGGGCCAGCCCCATCCTCAGCATCGGCCGGCAAGCTCCCTCCACCACGCTGCGCGTGGTCCCCCTCCCCCGATGGGGGAGGACCAAGACCGTCGAACCTGAGATCCGCACACGATGACCACCCCCGCTCACGACCGCGTCCTGATCGTCGACTTCGGCTCCCAGGTGACCCAGCTGATCGCCCGGCGGCTGCGCGAGATCGGCGTCTATTGCGAGATCCACCCCTACGACAAGGTGGCCGCGATGCTGGACGCCTATGCCCCCAAGGCGGTGATCCTGTCCGGCGGCCCGGCCAGCGTGCATGAGACGGGCAGCCCGGCCGTCACCGCCAAGGTGTTCGAACTCGGCGTTCCGGTGCTGGGCATCTGCTACGGCGAGATGACCATGTGCGCCGAGCTGGGCGGCAAGGTCGAAAGCGGCCACAGCCGTGAGTTCGGCCGCGCCGAGATCCGCATCGAACGCGAAAGCCCCTTGCTGGCCGGCCTGGGCGCGGTGGGCGATCTGGAAACTGTCTGGATGAGCCACGGCGACAAGATCACCGCGATCCCTGAGGGCTTTGCGGTGGCCGCCTCCTCGGAGGGCAGCCCCTATGCGGTCATCGCCGACGAAGCGCGCAGGTTCTACGGCATCCAGTTCCACCCCGAGGTCGCCCACACCCCGCGCGGCGCGGCGATGCTGAAGAACTTCACCCATGGCATCGCCGGCCTCACCGGCGACTGGACGATGGCCTCGTTCCGGCAGGAGATGGTGGCCAAGATCCGGGCGCAGGTCGGGCAGGGGCGGGTGATCTGCGGCCTGTCCGGTGGGGTCGACAGCTCCGTGGCGGCGGTGCTGATCCACGAGGCCATCGGCGAGCAACTGACCTGCGTCTTCGTCGACACCGGCCTCTTGCGCCAGGACGAAGGCGCCCAGGTCGTCACCATGTTCCGCGACCACTACAACATCCCGCTGGTCCACGTGGACGCCGGCGATCTGTTCCTGGACCAGCTGGCCGGCGTCTCCGACCCCGAAGCCAAACGCAAGACCATCGGGCGCCTGTTCATCGAGGTGTTCGACCGCGAGTCCGCCAAGATCGAGGGCGCGGCGTTCCTGGCCCAGGGCACCCTCTATCCCGACGTCATCGAGAGCGTCTCGGCCAGCGGCGGCCCCTCGGCGGTGATCAAGAGCCACCACAATGTCGGCGGCCTTCCGGACTATATGAAGCTGAAGCTGGTCGAGCCGCTGCGCGAGCTGTTCAAGGACGAGGTGCGCAAGTTGGGCGTCGAACTGGGGCTGCCGCCCGCCTTCGTCGGCCGCCACCCGTTCCCAGGCCCGGGCCTCGCCATCCGCATCCCCGGCGAGATTACCCGCGAAAAGGTCGCCGTGCTGCAACAGGCCGACGCCATCTACCTGGACGAAATCCGCAAGGCCGGCCTCTACGATAAGATCTGGCAGGCGTTCGCCGTACTGCTGCCTGTGAAAACAGTTGGGGTCATGGGCGATGCTCGCACCTATGAGGACGTGCTGGCCCTGCGCGCCGTCACTTCCACCGACGGCATGACCGCCGACTTCTTCGAATTCCCCTGGGATGTCCTGGGCCGCTGCGCGACGCGGATCATCAATGAGGTTCGGGGCGTGAACCGGGTGGTCTATGACGTGACGAGCAAGCCGCCGGGGACGATTGAGTGGGAGTAGGGAGTTGAACCCGATCAACGCCAGTCGCGGTTCCTGCCGATTCCGCCGAAGTGGACACCGGTTCGGCGCCGAACATGTTCTAAGATTTTGAATAAGAGCCCGACGAACTTGCGGGTCGCCGGAAGCGCGTTCCCGCTCATCGAAAGCCTGGCAAATGCCTGATCTGTTCAGCCCCTTCACTCTCAAATCCGTGACGTTGCGCAACCGGATCGTGATGTCGCCCATGACGATGTATCGGAGCGCCGCCGATGGCCGCATGACCGATTTCCACATCATGCTGCTAGGTTCCCGCGCTGCGGGCGGCTTTGGCCTGGTGTTCCCCGAACAGATCGCGATCACCCCGGACGGGCGCACCGGGCCGAGCTGCGCCGGAATCTGGGAAGATGCCCAGATTGAGGGTCTTTCGCGGGTGACAAAAATCATCAAGCAGATGGGGGCCACGCCCGCCATCCAGCTTGGTCACACGGGCCGAAAGGGCAGCGAACGGAAACCTTGGGAAGGTAAGGCGCAAGTTCCTGCGGACCACCCGGACGGCTGGCAGGTGCGGGGTCCGTCCGCGATCCCCTTTGGTGGCCGCTTCCCCTACCCGGTCCAAGCCCTCAGCAAGGCCGAGATCCGTGATATCCATGTGGCCTACGCTCAGGCGGCGCGGCGCGCATTGGAGGCAGGTTTCGAGTGGCTGGAGATGCACTTCGCGCACGGCTATCTGGGCGCGAGCTTCTTTTCACCGTTGGCGAACCAGAGGAACGACGAATACGGGGGCAGCGTCGAGAACCGCCTCCGGTTTCACCGCGAGGCCCTGGACGCCGTTCGGGCGGTGTGGCCTGAACGCTTGCCACTGACTATCCGGCTCGGTTCCGACGATTTCCACCCCAAAGGTGTTCAATTCGACGAATCTGTATGGGCGATCGGTCAACTGAAGGCGCACGGCTTAGACCTTGCGGACCTGAGCCTCGGAATGAACAGCGACGAGGCGACGGGGGTGCCCTTCGATCAATTGGCCTTCATGGTCGAGCGGGCCAACCGGGTTCGCCGTGAAGCCGGCTTGCCGGTGGGCGTGAGCTGGAACCTGGGGGTCCCCGCCGTTGCTGACCGCGTTATCCGAGAGGAACTCATCGATCTCGTTCTGCTGGGTCGCCCGGCGCTGTCGAACCCGCATTGGCCCCTCTACGCCGCGCAGGAACTGGCGCACACTGACCCCCTGTCACTGTTGCCTGAAGACTGGTCCTGGTGGCTGCGCAGGATTCCTGGGCCGGACGGATCGCAAGGCTGGCCAAGCCCTGCCAGAGCTGACGCGCCCGTCGTCTGACGTCGCACAGCTTCCCCTAACGCGCCGCATCTGCGCGGGCGAAGAAGATCGTCACCTGGACGCCTTCATTACGTGCCGATTTCACGACGACCTCGGCCTTCGCGTTCTGCTTGAGTGACGTGACGATCAGGTTGCCGAGCTTACCAACTCGCGGCCATTCATCGCCCTCCGCGAGACCGTTCCCATCGTCGGCGACCGTGACGCGGCAGCCCGTTTCATCCACCAGGCTGTGGAGTTTGATCGTGCCGCCAGGACGCCCCGTAAACGCGTGCTTGAGCGCGTTTGTGAGCAGCTCATTGACCACCAGGCCCGTCGGCATCGCCACGTCGATGGAGACCGGCCACGTATCGACTTTGAGATCCAGCCGGATACCTTCCACAGCGTGCGCTTGCATGACTGAGGTGGCGATCTGACTCAAGTAAGTGCCGAGATCTACGATGTCGCCCTGCGGCCCATCCAGTAGAGATCGGTAGAGCAACCCGAGAGATTCAATCCGTCCAGACAATCGATCAAATCGCTCGGCGGTCGCATTGTCCGGAATCCCTCGGGACTCGAGGCGGATCAACGCAGTGATCATCTGAAGATTGTTTTTCACGCGATGTTGCAGTTCGCGCAGCAGGATATCTGTATCCTTCAGGCGCTTCTCAAGTTCCTGTTGCTCCGTTCTCTCGCCACTTTGGGCAAGGACAACCAGCCTGAACAGGGGCGAGCCCGCCTCATCTTCGATAACATTGGACCACGCATCGAGCACCAAGCGCGCACCGTCACGGTCCAGAGCAAACGCGCCAATATAGTCGTCGTCCGCGATGAGCGCATCGCTGAGCAGGCGACCGTCTTTTGTCGCCTTGGCGACTTGAAGCTCAAGCCACCGCTTACCCTCAATCGCGGCTGCGGGCTCGCCGCCGAGCCGCTCGAATTCAAGGTTGGCGTACGCGAGCACGTCGCCTGGAATCGCAGAGACCGCGATCGCCACCGGGACGTTGTCAAGGAACTGCTTGAAGCGATCACTCTCGAACGCTTCGGCGAGGCCTGGCGTAGACAACAGGGTGTCAACCGGCGTTCCGTCCGTGTTGTCAGGTGTCATCAGGCGTTCATTCTAGCTAACATTTCAACCGCCCGCGCTCGCGACGTTGCGACAGCGCGTGTATGTAGGGCGCTGCCGTGCCCTGAACAATCATTGTTGTCGTCGGGTCGCTGGGGGCTTCGGCCCGGCGCATCACACCTTCGCCGGCTTCTCCAGATCCAGCACCGCCTCGCCCAGCGCCTCCAGCTTTTTCAGCACATGCGCCTGGGCGTCATAGAGCGCCTGATTGTAGATATGCGGCCCCAGCCGATCCACGATGAAGTCGAGCAGGAACACCGCCTCAAACCCGCCGAGCTCGACGTCGAGCTCGGACTTGAGGTAACCCGTCAGCGTCTTCGTCAGGGCCTCGCGCGTGGCCTTGGGCAGCTCTATCTTCGGCAGTTCGGTCTTCGCCACGCGGGCCTCTTGGGTTCAAGCCCGCGCATCCGCAACGGGAGTTCCACGATGGCGGCCAAACTCTTTGGCATCAAGAACTGCGACACCATGAAAAAGGCCTGGACCTGGCTGGATGACCACGGCGTGGCCTACGATTTCCACGACTACAGGAAGCTCGGACTGGATCGCGCGACGCTGGAGGACTGGGTCGCCCGGGTCGGCTGGGAGGTGTTGCTGAATCGCGCCGGGACCACATTCCGCAAGCTGCCCGACGCCGACCGTGCCGGCATCGACGCCGCCAAGGCCATCGCGCTGATGCTGGCCCAGCCCGCGATGATCAAGCGGCCGGTGCTGGATACAGGGTCCAGCCTGAGGGTCGGCTTCCGTCCCGCAGACTACGCCGGGTTGTTGTAAAGGGTCGCTCCGGCCCACGACGGGAGGCGCGGGCCGGAGCTTGACGGCGGAGGTTGCGTCCTGCCCGCCGTCCAGGTGTCCGCTTCGGGGAAGCGGACCAAGGGAATACGACGAACCCGCCGACATGGTTGCATCGACGCGCCCACTTTGTGACACATTGCGCGTGCGGGTCTCAAATCAGGGTGCGGCGGACGCCGGTGTGGGAGAGCGCAGCCGGGCGCGAAATCTCTCGGCCAGCGCCGGGGCCACGGCGGTGACGATGCCGCCGACGTCGGCCACCCAGTTGTTGACCAAGGGTCTCAGATGCGCGCCGGCCACTAGGTGTGACAGCTCAAGGCCGGTCACAAAAATGAGCATGCCCAGAGTGACCGAGCGCAGCCGGCTATGGGGCGCGGCGGCCAGGCCAAACAGGGTCGCCACATAGAAGGCGGCGAAATGCTGCAGATAGTGCGACCGCACGAAGTGCGGCACCATGTTGCCCGGCAGGAAGACCGCGATCAGGATGGCGCAAATCGCGCCCAAAAAGGCCATGCGCGCCAACACCGCCCACACGCCATTGAGGGGGTAAGGCCCGTCGCCGATTAGACGCTGATCGATCTCCATGCGACAAAGCTATGCGGCCAAAGCCCGGCCGGGAACCCCTTATGCGGTCTCAGGCGTTGTTTCCCCTATGAGCCAGCCGATTGTCATCACCATCCCCCATCAACTCGGCCGCGCCGAGGCGAAAGCCAGACTTGAAGCCGATCTGACGCGGCTGCTCGCCCAGGTCGGCGACATGGCCAGGATCGAGCGCCAGTGGGAGGCCGACGTCCTGCGCTTCTCGGCCCAGCTGCTGGGCCAGCAGATCACCGGAACGGTCGCGGTGGCCGAGCGTGACGTTCGCGTCGAAGTGGCGATCCCTGGCGTGCTCGGCATGATCGCCCAGCGCCTGAAGGGCCGTATCCAGCGCGAGGGCCAAGTC
This sequence comes from Alphaproteobacteria bacterium, assembly GCA_043734425.1. Classification (GTDB taxonomy): domain Bacteria; phylum Pseudomonadota; class Alphaproteobacteria; order Caulobacterales; family Caulobacteraceae; genus Phenylobacterium. Next base: position 15,075 of record JAYTFM010000024.1, on the reverse strand, counting down.
CTGCTCGCGCCGCCCAAGCCCTGACCTGGCAACCATGCGGCTGTCAGTGGGTTTAGCGGGGGAACCCAGGAGCCGTCATGACCGAACAGCCCGCCGCCAACGACAAGCCCCGCGCCGTCGAACCCCTTCCCGCTGACGAGAAGCACGACCAACTCGCCGAGCGCGAAGCCAATTCGGAGGATCGTCAGGAAGCGTTGCTGGACGAAGCGATTGAAGAAACCTTCCCGGCCTCCGACCCGATCAGTCCGAAGCACATCACCTGATCGGGTAGGGGCCTACCCCTTCAACGCCTCATAGGCTTCCTGCGCCAGTATCCACTCCTGTTCGGCGGCGGCCAGGGTGCTGACCGCCGAGACCCGCTGGCGACCCAGTTCGGCGGCCCGCTGGGGGTTGCCGGCGCTGGCCTGGGTCAAGCCTCGGTCGATCTGCGCCAGGGCTTCGGTCGCGCGGCCCAGCGCCGCTTCGGCGGCCTCAGCCCGGCGTCTGGCCTGTCCGGTCGGAACTTTGGCGCGCGGCGGTGGTGGGGCAGGCGGCGCGGGTTCGGCCTTCGCGACCTGGCTCGGCGCACGCCCCGCCACCCGCGCGCGTTCCAGAACCAGCCGCGCATAGTCTTCCATATCGCCATCGAACGGCTGGATCGACCCGTCCGCCGCCAGCCACAGCCGATCGGCCACCAGCTCCATCAGCGAGCGGTCGTGGGTGATCAGGATCACCGCGCCCTCATAGTCGTTCAATGCGTCCAGCAGGGCCCGGCGGCTGTCGATGTCCAGGTGGTTGGTCGGCTCGTCCAGGATCAGCAGATGCGGCGCCTCGCGGGCCACCAGATTGAGCAGCAGCCTTGCCCGTTCACCGCCGGACAGGTTGGCGACCGTGGTCTCCACCTTGTCGAAACCGAGGCCGTACTGCGCCAGCTTGGACCGCCTCTGGGCCTCGCTGGTCTCCGGCATCGCCCGGCGGATGATCTCCAGCGGCGTGTCGGTGGGATCCATCGCCTCGATCTGGTGCTGGTGAAACCAGCCGACCTTCAGGCGCGGGCTACGGTGCAGCTGGCCGCTCTCGACGCTGAGCGCCCCGGCCACCAGTTTGGCGAAGGTCGATTTGCCCGCGCCGTTGACGCCCAACAGGCCGATGCGGTCGTCGATGTCCAGGCGCAGGTCCAGCCGCCGCAGGATCGGCGCCTCGCCATAGCCCACCGCCGCGCCTTCCAGGCGCAGCAGCGGCGGGGCCAGCGGCCGTTCGGGCGAGGGCAGCACGAACGGCGTCACCCGCTCTTCGATCACCGCAGCCACCGGCGGCAGCTTGGCGATCATCTTCAGGCGTGACTGGGCCTGGGTGGCCTTCGACGCCGTGGCGCGGAACCGGTCGACGAACGATTGCAGGTGTTCGCGCCGGGCCTCTATCTTGACGCGCGAGGCCTCCTGCAGACGCAGCTTCTCGCTCAGCTGTCGCTCGAAGTCGTTGTAGCCGCCGGGATAGAGCTCGAGCTTGCCGTCCTTCAGGTGCAGGATGTGGTCGACCGAATTGTTCAAGAGCTCGCGGTCGTGGCTGATCACCATGGCGGTCTTGGGGTATTTCCGCAGGCGCGCTTCCAGCCACAGCGCGCCTTCCAGGTCCAGATAGTTGGTCGGCTCGTCCAGCAGCAGCAGGTCCGGCTCGGCGAACAGGCTGGCGGCCAGCGCCACGCGCATCCGCCAGCCGCCGGAGAACTCGGCCATCGGTCGGCCCAGGTCCGGCTGGGTGAACCCCAGGCCCGCCAGGATCTCAGCAGCCCGCGACGGCGCTCGGTCAGCGTCGATCTCGATCAACCGGGTGTAGATGTCGCCCATCTCCTCGCCGGGCGCCGTCTCCAGCCGGGTCAGCAGGTCGGCCCGCTCGACATCGGCCTCCAGCACGGTGTCCAGCAGGGTGACGGGCGTCGCCGGATGTTCCTGATCCACCGATCCCAGCCGCGCGTTCCGAGGCAACAACAGCTCGCCGCCGCCGGCCGTGAACTCGCCCTTGATCAGCCGGAACAGCGTCGACTTGCCCACGCCATTGCGGCCCACCAACCCGACCTTGGAGTCCTTGGGCAGGGTGACGGTGGCGCGGTCCAGGAACCGGCGGCCCCAGGCGTCGAAGGTAAGGTCTGTGATCTGGAGCATGTTGAGCCGGGGGCGCGCCTATCACAGTGCGAACGCTGCGTCATCGTCGGCGGCGAAGTCTTATGCCGACAGTTGCCTCAAGGGGCGCGTTGCCGTTATAGACGCCGCCACTTCGCGGCGCCCACGCGCGGCGACCTCCCCAAACCCTAAGAGACCATGACCGAACGCACTTTCTCGATCCTCAAGCCCGACGCCACGCGCCGCAACCTGACCGGCAAGGTCAATGCGGTCATCGAAGCCGCCGGCCTGCGCATCGTCGCCCAGCGCCGGATCCAGATGAGTAAGGCCCAGGCCGAAAAGTTCTATGAGGTTCACGCCGAGCGGCCGTTCTACGGCGAACTGGTCGACTTCATGACCTCGGCGCCGGTGGTGGTGCAGGTGCTGGCCGGCGACAACGCCGTGGCCCGCTATCGCGAAGTGATGGGCGCCACCAACCCGGCCCAGGCCGCCGACGGCACGATCCGCAAGCTCTACGCTGAAAGCGTCGGCGAGAACTCGGTCCATGGCTCTGACAGCCAGGAGAACGCGGCCCTCGAAATCGCCCAATTCTTCACCGAAGCCGACATCGTCGGCTGATCGCCTGAAACCGTCACCCTCGCGGGCTTGCTCCCGCGAGGTACGAGCAGCGCGAGCGCGCCTTAACCCTACAGCGCCACCGGCCGCCCATGCGGTGTGCGCGCATAGGCCGCTGCCCACGCCCGCTTCCGAACCTCCAGCTCGTCAGCTCCCGCCAGGGCGCGTCCGGTCACCAAACCCTCCAGCGCCGCCACCCAGTGCTCATAATAGCGCGAACCGTCATCTCCAGGATCGCCCGCCAGTTGCGCTGACAGCGCCGCCGCCCAGTCCGGCCAGCTGAAACGGCCGGCGTCATGCAGGCTCAGCACCAGCGCGAAGGCCTGCGCCTGCCACGGCTCTGCGAACACCGGCCCGGCTTCGTCTCGCGGCAAACGCGGCAGGGCCAGGACGTCAGGGGCGTTCAAGATAAGGCTCCCAAAGGTCCAGTCGAACGCTGTCGCCGGCCCTCGCATCCGGCCCCCAAAGCTCCTGGGCGGCAAAGCTGACGGTGTAGAGGTGGCGCGGGTCCTCGCCCTTGCCGTGGGCGTTGCTGTCGGGAAGGACGTGCGCGCCGTGCCGCGCGACGATCACGCCGAGCCGCCCGCGCGCATAACGGGGCAGGCGGATGTGGCCGGTCGGATGCAGGTTGCGCGCCCGCACGGCGTCCCCGACCTCGAAGGCCGCCGGCGTCCCGATCTCTCGCACGTAGGAGCCTGAACGGCGCATGGCGGCCGGGGTCGCTTCAGCGGAAAGCCTCGGCTCGGCCTTGGCCGCCGCAGGATCGGCCCGGCCGGACCGCAGCTCCTCGGCGCTCACCAGTCCCTGCTCGACCAGCAGCCCACACAACCCCGCCAGCCACTTCTCGTAATAGGTCATCCGCAGATAGTCCGGTCCCGGGATTTTCTCGCGCCGGTGCCGGCCGACATCGATATTGCCTCGGGTCGGCGAGGCCAGGACCATCGCGTGGGTCCGCGCCTCCCACGGATGGTGGAACACAGGCGCAGCCTCGTCCTCGGGCGCCACAGGTCCGAGGCCGTGCATCCCGCCCATGTCGTGAACACTGTTCACAGCCGGGCGGTCCCGATCATCCCATCGCGGGTCACCAGCGCCGCAAGGTCCGCCTCCGAAAGCTGTTCGGTTCCGGCGGGCCGCTCCGGGATCACGAGATAGCGGACCTCGGCGGTGGAATCCCACACCTGGATCGCCACGTCGCCCGCCAGCACCGTCCCGAACTCGGCCAGCACGCCGCGCGGATCGATCACCGCACGCGACCGATACGGCGAAGACTTGTACCAGACTGGCGGCAGGCCCAGCACCGGCCAGGGGTAGCAGGAGCAGAGGGTGCAGACGACGAGGTTGTGGACGCCCGGCGCATTCTCCACCGCCACCATGTGCTCGCCCTGGCTGCCGGTATAGCCCAGCTCGGAAATCGCCGATGTCGCGTCAGCCAAGAGGCGCTTGCGATAAGCCGGATCGGTCCAGGCCCGCGCCACCACGCGCGCGCCGTTGCGCGGCCCGACCTTGGTCTCGAAGTGATCGACAATCGCATCCAGCGCGGCGGGATCGACCAGCCCCTTCTCGATCAACAGCGATTCGAGCGCCTTCACTCGCAGGGCGATGTCCGAGGGCGGCGCCTGGCCGTGGTCGGGGCCGTGGTCATGATCATGATCGTGGTGGTCGTGCGCCATGCCCCCACGTTCGCTCATGCCGCCGCAGAGGGGAAGGGGGCGTGACGCGGCGCACGTTCGCTGCGATGCTGCGGCCAAGGAGGTCGCCATGGAAGAACCGCACCTGATCTACTTTTCCGACCCGATGTGCTCGTGGTGCTACGGGTTCTCGCCGGTCATGGACCAGATCCGCCAGGCCTATGGCAGCGCCTTGCCGGTCCGCATCGTGATGGGCGGTCTCAGGCCCGGAACGGAAACTCCGATGACGCCGGATCGGGTCACCGAACTGGTCGGCCACTGGACCCATGTGACGCAGGCGACGGGTCTGCCGTTTGATCCGGCTGCCCTCAGCGCACCAGGATTCTGCTACGACACCGATCCGGCCGCCCGCGCGGTGGTGGTGGCCCGCCGCGAGGGCCAGGACGTCGCTGAGCGCTATCTGGCCGCCGCCCAACGCGCCTTCTACGCCGAGGGCCGCGACGTGACCCAGCCGCAGGTGCTGGGCGATCTGGCCGAGACCTTCGGCCTGGACCGCGACCGCTTCCTGGCCGACTGGGCGTCTGACGACATTAAGCGGGAAACCTGGGGCGACTATGCCCTCTCGCAACGCGCCGGCGTCACCGGCTTTCCCACCCTGGTCGGCGGCCCCAACACCGAGGGCGTCTACGGCGTGGTGACCCGCGGCTATGCGCCGGGCGAACAGGTGCTGGCGGTGCTGAGGGACTGGATCTCCAGGATCGCGGCGTAGACTCCGCTCACCCCGCGAAGCGAGAGGGGAGAGGTTGGGAGAGGGGCCGACTGGGCGACTCTGAGGGTTGGTCGAGGGCCTGAAGCGCCACCGCCGCAGATCCTCGCGGAACCATCGGTAGAACACCGCTGCACGTGTCAGCCCCTCTCCCAACCTCTCCCCTCTCGCGTCGCTGCGCTCGCGGGGTGAGAGGAGATACGGGCCTCACAGCTTGCAACGCGGTCCAGCCACGATCACCCTCCCGTCTATGGGCACGATCAAGACCCTACGAGACACCTCCACACGCGACCGCGCCCGCAGTCGGCGTCGCAACGATACCCGTGCCGAGGCCAAGCTCTGGAACGCGCTGCGAGCCCGCCGGCTGGGTGGCTGGCAATGGCGTCGGCAAGTCTCCATCGGTCCCTATTTCGTCGACTTTCTCTGTATCGAGGCGGCGCTGGTCGTCGAGGTGGATGGCGGCCAGCATTCCGAACAAATCGCCTACGATACGGCGCGCACGGCCTATCTGGAGCGCGCGGGCTATCGCGTGCTGCGCTTCTGGAACTCGGCCGTCCTGACCAATCGCGATGGCGTCTGCACAACCATCCTTGACGCCTGTGGCGGCGACTCTCCTCTCACCCCGCGAAGCGAGAGGGGAGAGGTTGGGAGAGGGGCCGACTGGGCCCAGCCGCAACCAGGGCGGTTCAGCCAGCACCTACGGCGCACCTCTCCCGCCTTGCACATACGCCCGGCGCACGCGATATCGGACGTAAGCAAGGGCGCACGCCGCCCCCGAGTTCCAAAGGACCATTCCATGCGCGATCCCGTCACCACCGCCCTTGGCCTCGTGCCGATGGTCGTCGAACAGACCAGCCGGGGCGAGCGGGCCTATGACATCTTCTCGCGCCTCTTGAAGGACCGGATCATCTTCCTGGCCGGCCCGGTCGAGGATGGCATGGCCGCCCTGATCTGCGCCCAGCTGCTGCACCTTGAGGCCGAAAACCCCAAGAAAGAGATCCAGATGTACATCAACTCGCCCGGCGGCGTGGTGAGCTCGGGTCTGGCGATCTACGACACCATGCAATACATCCGCAGCCCGGTGATCACCTTGTGCCTGGGCATGGCCGCCTCGATGGGTTCGTTCCTGCTGATGGCCGGCGAAAAGGGCAGCCGGGTCGCCCTGCCGAACTCCCGCATCATGCTGCACCAGCCGTCTGGCGGCTATTCGGGCAAGGCGCAGGACATCCGCCGCCACGCCGAAGACATCCTGAAAACCAAGCACCGCCTCAACGAGATCTACGCCAAACACACCGGCCAGCCGCTCTCGGTCGTCGAAGAAACCCTCGACCGCGACCACTTCATGACCGCCGAAGAGGCCCGCGACTGGGGCCTGGTCGACAAGGTCTGGGAAAGCCGCGCCGCCGACGACGAGAAATAGGGCCTGGCGCCGCCGCCGACCCCGCAACGGCGGGGTTTGGCTGGCGATCAGTGTCACAAAAATTTCATGAAACTTAAATAGACAGAGTATTTGAGCTCTGCTGCGGTGAGTCGAACCCGCCACGGGGTTCGTTGTTGCTCAGAGACCCCATGCCGTTCGACGGCCAAAGCCAGTCCTCCGAGACCGAGCTCAAGTTCATACTTGGTGCGGGTGCGCTTGCGTCGCTTGCCGATCATCCGGTCATTTTGAACCCGAGCCAACGTACACGGCTGCGATCCGTCTATTTTGATACCCCAGAGCATGATCTGCGTGAGCATGGCCTTAGTCTGAGGGTCCGGGAGTGCAATGGACGCTTTGTCCAGACGCTCAAGAGCCGCAACGGCAGTGTCATCGCGCGCGGGGAGTGGGAATGCGACGTATCCGGCTGCGACCCGGAGCCTGCAGCACTGGGCGATAGCCCGTTTCGCGCGCAGATCCTCGCCCTCAAGGAACGCTTGGCGCCTGTGTTCGTGACGGTGATTGATCGCTCGATCAGTGTGTGGACGGACGGCGACTCAGACATCGAAATCAGCCTCGATACCGGCGAGGTGATCGCTCAGGACGGCGCCTATCCCATCCAGGAGCTCGAACTCGAGCTCAGTCGCGGGGACGCCGCAGCCCTATTCCGTCTTGCACGTGAGTTTTCTGCCAAGGCGCTGCTGATCCCCAGCTTCCGGAGCAAGGCCGAGCGCGGCTACCGGTTGGCGGGTCACGAGGGCGGAGCGGCGCTGCGCGCCGAGGCGACCGGCATTGGACGCAAGACCACCGCCGAAGACGCCTTTCGCCAGGTTGTCCGCACCTGCTTGCGGCAGATTTCCGGCAATGCGGAACTGTTCGAAAGCGCCAAACACCCGCGCACCCTTCATCAGGTGCGGGTGGGCGTGCGGCGATTGCGGGCGGCGCTGAAGGTCTTCAAAGGCGCGGTGAATCCGATCCAGGCTGGCGTGATGAAGGTCGAATGCGTCTGGCTTTCGCGCGAGCTGGACCTCGCGCGGGACATCGATGTCTTTGCGGATCGCCACCTTGCCGACGATGCGGACGCCGCCAGCGGCGATCCGAAGCTTGCGGCATTTTACAGCCGGGTGCTGGAAGCCCAGAGTCGTGCCAGCGAAAGCGCCGCGCGGGCCTTCGGTTCGGAACGATTTGCGCGCCTCCTCCTGGATCTCACGGCGTGGGTCGAGCTTCCTGGGATCGCTGGAGATCAACCCGAGCAGGTCGCATGCGCGTCGGGCTTGGCCGCAAGCCTGGGCCGGGAGCGTCTCGCCCAGCTCACCCGACGCGCCCGAAAGGCCGGTCTGCGGTTCCGCGATCTCGACCCTGCTGCGCGACATCGCTTGCGCCTCAAGGTGAAGACGCTGCGCTATGCGGCAGAAGGGCTGGTGGGCGCCTTCAAAACATCCCCGGCTCGGGTCAGTCGTTACCTTGAGGCGGTCAAGACGCTTCAGGAACGCCTGGGCGACCTCAACGACGTCGAAGGCGCCCGCAGCACAGCGATGAAGATCGTCGGCGCCCGGGCCAGCGAGCTGGCCTTTACAGCCGGTGTCCTGGTCGCGGGTTATTCTGACCAGCACACCAAACTGACCCGCCAGGCCGAGAAAGCCGTGCGGCGGTTCCTTCAGGCGAAGACGTTCTGGACCGCGCGCTGATCCCGTGTGCGTCCTTTCGGCCACAGGCCGACGCGACACCAAACCGTCGCACGATTGAATCCGAGCTGTCACGCGGCTCCCTTAAGACCCCCACACCGCGACGGGAGCACCGCAATGTCGGTGGCGCAGATCGGCCAACGCTGGCCGCAAAGCGCGCCCTCCCGAGACGTCGCGTCGATTGCATTTGAGGGGGTCCGAGCAATGAAACACCTTATGTCCACAGTGGCTTGGAGCTGCCTCTCCATGCTGGCGGCCGGGCCTGCGTTCGCAGCCGACGACGCCGAGGGCGGCGGCAGCGTACTCGCCGAGGTCGTGGTCACCGCCACAAAAACCGAAACCAATCTTCAGAAGACGCCGATCGCCATCACCGTGCTGAACTCGACCGCCATGGCCGACCGGCATGCCGAGAGCCTGATCAATCTCCAGGACGGCGCCATCCCTTCGCTGCGCGTCGCCACCTTTGAATCCCGGCAGTCGGCTCTGACCATCGGCATCCGCGGCATCGTCCCGTTCGACGCCAACCAGACTGCCCGTGACCCAGGCGTCGGCGTCTATCTCGACGGCGTCTATCTTGGTCGCCCGCAAGGCCTGAACGCTGCGCTGTTTGACATCGAGCGCATCGAAGTTCTGCGCGGCCCGCAGGGGACGCTGTTCGGCCGCAACACCGAAGGCGGCGCGCTCAGCATCGTCACCAAGGCCCCGACCGGCAAGTTTGGGGGCCGGATCACCGCTGGTGTCGGCAACTACGGCTCCTACACCGGCGAACTGCACCAGGACTTTGAGGAATTCGCCAACATCTCGGTAAAGGTCGACGCCCTGATCCAGCACCAGGATCCGACGACCAGGAACCCAGCGACCGGCCAGGCTGGCTGGAACCAATATGAACGCAAGGGCGGCCGTGTTACGGCGCTCTTCAGGCCGACAGACGACTTCAGCGCCGAAATCTCGGCCGATTATGCCACGGACGAGAACACGCCGTTCTTCAGTCAGCTGGTCAGCTTCAATCCCTACGGCAAGACCGTCCGGACGCTGGCTCAGGTGCAGGCGGGGCCGGCCAATGCGCCGGCCGGCACGATCAATCCGCTCGCCTCGCTGGTTAAGGTGCACACTGATCGTCAGTCCGTTTCGGATATCGGCACGATCATGCAGCCCAGCGTCGACAAGACCGGCGGCGCCTCAGCCACCCTGAAGTACCAGGTCTCGCCCGACCTGGAGCTGCGCTCGATCACGGCCGTCCGCGCGGTCGGCGCCAATCAGTGGGACAACTCGGGCGTTGCAGCTCGAAACGTCTTCACCTCGAACGGCAATTTCAGCCGCTACAGTCTGTCCGACCTCTATCAGCGTCAGTTCAGCCAGGAGTTCCAGGCGGTCGGCGGCTTCGGCGACAGCCTCACCTATGTGGCTGGGGCCTACTTCTTCAAGGAACGGGTCAAGGAATCGGCCGCTACGCCGCTGACCAACCAGTGGAACGTGGATGGCACCGCCTTCTCATTCCGTTCCCCCTTCGGCGCCTCGAAGGCGGCGGCCGCGACGGCGGGCTGGCAGCGCGGCACGCGCTTTAACACCCGCGCCAGCAGGGCCGAGGCGACGAGCTACGCGGCTTATGGACAGGGCACCTACACGCCCGCCTCGATCGAAGCGCTGCACCTGACCCTCGGCGGTCGCGTCACCAAGGACAAGCGCAACGGCGTCCTCTACACCGTCAACGGCAAGGCGACGAACTTCCCCTTCACCTACGACAAGACCCGCTTCGACCCGCTGGTGAACCTGTCCTACGACGCGACGGAAGGCGTCAGCCTCTACGCCAAGTACGCGACCGGCTTTCGCGCCGGCGGCGCCAACGACCGCTCGGCCACATTCCAGGCCTTCGACGCTGAAGACGTGAAGGCCTATGAAGTCGGCGCCAAGATGGACCTGCTGGACCGGCGTCTGCGCGTGAACCTGGCCGCCTACCTGATGGATCGCAAGAATACCCAGATCGACTTCGACGATGTCGACATCACGCTGGGCAGTCCGACCATTGGCGCCCACACCGAGGAGACCCGCAACGCGCCGGGCACCTCAAAGATCAAAGGTTTCGAAGCCGAGGTGACTGCCAAGCCGACCGAGGAAATCACAGTTGGCTTCTCCTACGCCTACACCAACGTGAAGGTCCCCGCCGCACCGTTCCCGTTCGCCGGAAACCCGGACATCCCGGTGGGCACGCCTTTCCCAGTGTTCGTGGTCTACACCCCGCCGAACGCGGCGTCGGCCTACATCGACTATGCGACGCCGGTCGGTGAGATGACCCTCCGCGCCCACCTCGACGCCAACTACGCCGATGCGCAGTACTCTTTCCAGACCGAGTACGCCGACGTGTCGCCGACCGGCAAGCTGGTGCAGAACGTCGCGGCGAAAACCGACTCCAGCTTCATCGTTAACGGCAGCGTGGCTCTCGCCGACATCGGCATGGCCGGCGGCGGCGCAACGGCGAGCCTGTCGATATGGGTCCGCAACATATTCGACGAAGCGCACATCTACCGAATCTCGGCCGCCAACCGTGGCACGATCGGCGACTACGCCAACTTCAACCCGCCGCGCACCTTCGGCTTGGAGTTGCGCGTAAAATACTAAACCCCGGCGACCGGGACGAAGGGCGGCTCATCCGAGCCGCCCTTTCTGTCGTCTGGAGCTGCGAAGGGCGTGAAAAACTCGAACGCGCCGCCGTGGCCGCTTCGTTGCCGGGCGCCAGCGGATCGTGGTCTGTCTAGCGGCGGATGCCTATACAGGCCTCAACCCGTCACAGCTATTGTGCCAGCCGAGCTAGCCGTTCGCAGGGCGGTTCTGAACAGCCTGCGGGGCGTTCTGGTTGGCGAGATCGCCTTCGGCAAGGAAGACCGGCGATGAGGCCGAGGGGTTCTGGTCCGACGAAATCTCGGCCTTGTGCGCGAGGCCGACACGGTCCCCGACGATAAGCGTCTGGAGATCTCCGGGCGAGATCTGGAACAACAAGCCGATCGCCCGCAGCGATTCCCCGCGCCGTCGAAGTTCACGGGCGTAGTGTATCTGATAGCGGGTCAGTTTCAGCGACGGCCGCTTGCGCTCGGCGCCGCTGCTGCGAGGGGCCCAGCTCAACTCGTTGCGCGACATCAGGTCCAATAGGCGGGCCGCCGACGACCGGCTGAGGTCTTCGGCGCCCAGAGTGTCGACCAGTAGGATCTTGATCCCGGTCTCCTGGAACCGCTGAAGCAGCAGGACAAGGTCAGCCGTTTGCAGCTGCAAGACCTCGAGACTGCAAAGCGCGACTTCATCATCGGCCCGAAGCCGCGCCAGCAGGTGGGTCAGCGCCTTCTGGCTCTCGCGCGTCGGCGAGTCCTCCTGCAGCAGCATGTCGAAGCCCATGGACTGCAGGCGGTCCCGCTGAACGGAAGCTGGCGCCAGGCCGACACCCCCCCTTGCAATCGCATATCGCATCCGCCGGCCCGTCCCCCGTTGGGCGAAGATTCAACTTGGCGGTGAAACGTGGCCGCTCGCCGTTGCGGTGCATCCTTGCTGCAACCGAGTGTCATCTGCGTGAAGGTTCGGTGATGGTCCTGCGACAGGGAGCCGCCCGCGCTACGCCTTCGACAGACGCCGCTGATTGGCCCTTACCTTTCGCCGATAGTGTGTGAGGGTCTTGGCGGCGGCGGCCTGCGGGGTCAGGCCAAGCCCGCCGGTCATCGCCAGCGCTTGCCAGGTCAGGCCCGCGTCGATTTTCTCGGCGGCCATGCGTTTGCCCTCAGCCTCGGCTGCGGGCCCTCCGGCCGCCATTTTCAGCGTCCGAAGCCCGATGACCGACCATGCTTCAAAACCCTGTAACCAGGCGTCGACACCAAGCCTGAGCCAAGGGTTGCGGCGCGCCATCAGGCGAGCGTCGTGGATTCGAGGGCGGTGAGCTTCAGCTTGGGTAATCCGCCGGCCTTGTAGGCCTTAGTCAGTTCGAGTTTTTCCGCCGCCATGCGTTGGCCGAGCGCATCCATATCGAGGCCTGCCTTGCGCGCCCGGGAGAACATTCCCTCGACACGTTCTTCTTCCTCTTTGACGTGGTGTTTGATCTGCTCGGACAGCACCTTGACCTTGGCGTCATAGTACGCGCCGTCCGGACCCCCAGCTTCAATCTCAGCGATCAGCACCTTAGCGCCATCGTGCTCGACATACGCCTCTTTCAATAGGCTTCCTTCAATCGCGCCCTCACAGGCCGGATAGAAGACATCTTCCTCGATCTTGGTGTGGACGCTCAGTTCCAGGCAGATCTGGTCCGCCAGCGCCTTGCGTTTGGCGTCGCCCTTGGCAGCCTCGAATTGGGCGAACAGGCCCTCGACCTTGCGATGGTCGGCCTTCAGCAGGGCGATAGCGTCGGGTTTGTCAGTGTCAGCCATAGCGGTCTCTCCAAGGTTGACGCGGAAACCCGCCGGACGCTTGATCGTTCCGGTGCGATGCGCCTTTTCGAGCATCGCGGCGTGGCTGTTCTGCGCGAGCGGCACGTCAGATTTGCCCTTCCGCTGCATCTGTGAGATACTGAACGAACCACGAACGCATAGCGCTTCGGTCCCGACGCGCCTCATCGCCGGTTTAGACTCAACTTCGCGAAATCAGGCTAAATTCGCGACATTTAGACAGTCTATTTTCGGGTCTAGATTGACCGGTGAACTTGGGGTGCGGCACGCCGTCCTACGGCAGCCGCAGTCGACCTACCCAGCCCGGCTGCGGGCCGCCGCGACCAGCGCCGCCCGGCCGGTCTCGCCGGTCACATCGATCCGATCGAAGTCCTCGCCCGCAGCCTGGCGAATGTCTGCGAACAGGCCCTTGGGGTCCTCATGGAAATGCAGGAACGCGCGACCCTTGCGATAGAAGACGCCGCGTGATTTTTCCTTGAGGCCGGGCAGGGTCCGCAGTTCCGCGACCAGCGGTTCCAACAGGTCCAGGGCTGTGGCCGAGGCGTGTTTCATGGCCGCTCCGTAAACACCCGGTAGTACGGCTCCTCGGCCGCAGCCAACATCTCGGTGTCGCCGCTGGTGTCGCCATAGGCCGCCTGCAGCCGCATCCCAGCGCCGAACCGCTCCCGCAGACGCACCACCTTCTCAGGCCCCCGGCAGTTGGGGCCGACAAAGTCGCCGGTAATACGGTCCTCGGCATCGACCGCGAAATGGGTGCCGATCAGGTCGTCGGCCCCGAGGCCGCGAGCGAACGGCGCGACGATGATCTCCGGCGAGGCGGTGACGATGACCCGCCTCACGCCCTGACCGCTCCAGCGATGAAACGCCGCCACCGCATCCGGTCTCAGCAGCCGGCGGGCATGAATTTCGGCAAAGCGGGACGCCTGGGTTTGCAACTCAGCGCGCGGCGTGCCGGCCAGAAAGACCCGCGAAGCCTCGATCTTGATCCGCCCCCGGTCGCGGTGGACCAGATAGGCCAGCGTCGCCGGAATCAGCCGGATGCCACCCATCACCCAGCGAAAGGTCGGCGTTCGCCAGTGCAGGAAGGCGGTGAAACTGTCTTTGATGGTCATGGTGCCATCAAAGTCGAAGGCCACGATTGGCAGGTCTTCCATCGACTCACGCTCTTGTGCCATTTCGGCGTGTTTCCCATTTGGTAAGGCGAAACGCCCAACGTCGAGGCGCCGCGACACCAATTGTCGCTGTGGTGTCGGAAGGCTTGTGATCCCGGGCCGGATCGGGGAATGTCAAGACTTGGACAACCCGCGGCGCGTATTCTGCATTGTCAGGGCGTATATCGCCTCGGGGCGAGGCGGCCAGACCACCGGCCGGCTTCGTCGAAAAAGTGAGATGAGACCATGACCAAGGCCGCCAGTGGAGATTCGAAGAGCACTCTCTACTGCTCTTTTTGCGGCAAGAGCCAGCACGAGGTCCGCAAGCTGATTGCCGGCCCCACCGTGTTCATCTGCGATGAATGCGTTGAACTGTGCATGGACATCATCCGCGAAGAGCACAAGATTTCCTTCGTGAAGTCGAAGGACGGCGTGCCGACGCCTAAGGAAATCCGCGAAGTCCTCGATGACTATGTGATCGGCCAGGATCACGCCAAGAAGGTGCTCGCGGTCGCGGTGCACAACCACTACAAGCGCCTGAACCACGCCTCCAAGAACAACGACGTCGAACTGGGCAAGGCCAACATCCTGCTGATCGGTCCGACCGGCACCGGCAAGACGCTGCTCGCCCAGACCCTGGCCCGAATCATCGATGTGCCGTTCACCGTCGCCGACGCCACGACCCTGACCGAGGCCGGCTACGTCGGCGAGGATGTCGAGAACATCATCCTGAAGCTGCTGCAGTCGGCCGACTACAACGTCGAGCGGGCCCAGCGCGGCATTGTCTACATCGACGAGGTCGACAAGATCAGCCGCAAGTCTGACAACCCTTCGATCACCCGCGACGTGTCGGGCGAGGGCGTGCAGCAGGCTCTGCTGAAAATCATGGAGGGCACCGTCGCCTCGGTGCCGCCACAGGGCGGGCGCAAGCATCCGCAGCAGGAGTTCCTGCAGGTCGACACTACCAACATCCTGTTCATCTGCGGCGGGGCGTTCTCGGGCCTTGAGAAGATCATCTCGGCGCGGGGCAAGGGCGCCTCGATCGGCTTCGGCGCCAAGGTCTCAGATCCGGACGAGCGCCGCACCGGCGAGGTCTTCCGCCAGGTTGAGCCGGACGACCTGCTGCGTTTCGGCCTGATCCCGGAATTTGTCGGCCGCCTGCCGGTGATCGCCACCCTGGACGACCTCGACGAAAATGCCCTGGTCAAGATCCTCACCGAGCCGAAGAACGCCTTCGTCAAACAGTATGTCCGCCTGTTCGACATGGAAAATGTCGGCCTGACCTTCACCGACGAC
>JAYTFM010000023.1:0-23501 GCA_043734425.1 Alphaproteobacteria bacterium | reverse complement strand
GACGTCGGCGCGGACCCTGGCGGCGGCGGCCTGGGTGATGGGCGATCCCCGGGCGGAGAGCTTGCTGAACCGGCTGGCCGAGGCGCGGCTGCGGGATGGGGGCCGGGCGGCGGTGCTGGCGGATACGCCGTTCCCATGAAGCCAGCGTCGCCTTACCTCTTCGAGCGGCGCCTTCAGCAAGCGGCAACCCGACTGCACGTCTATGCTTCGGTTGCAAAGTCCCGAGCTGCCGCCGTCAGCGCCTGAACCATCTCCCGCTCTCCGGGCGAAAGGAGTGGGTTCCAGACGTCAAAAATCAGCACCAGCCGCAGAGCGTCACTGTCATTGCGCGCTGTGTGTTCCAGGGTGTCGTCGAAGATCAGCACTTCACCTTCGCGCCAGCGTCGCTGTTCGAAACCCACCCGATAGCTGCAAGCCTCAGGCACGATCAGCGGCAGATGCACCACTAGCCGTGCATTGGTTTCACCATGGTGAGGTGGAATTTCAGTTTGGGGCGCCAAGGCCGAGAACATAGCGTTGGGACAGAGTCCGCCGATCTCCGCCATTCCCACCGCCTCCAGGGCCGCTGCTGTACGGGGGCAACGCGCAATGCTCTCGGCGACGCGCTCACCGCCGCGCCAAAGCGCGAAAGTGCTCCACCGGCGTGAGTGATTGAGCTCAGCCCATTGATTGACGGGATCGCCCGGACGGTAAGCAATGTACGGCGTGAAGGCCTCGTCCTGGTCGGCCAGCACCGTCAACAGTTCGAGCCGGATGGCGTCGGTCTCGGCTTCCAGGGCGGCGACCCATGCGAAATCGGCCCGGTCGAAGAATGGAATTGCCGGAAGCCGCGGCACGTGAAGTTGATTGCAGTTCGGGACATAGGGCCGGCTTTGGCCGGTCATGATGGCAGCGGCCTCAACCCAGCGCTCTGCCCGAAAGCTGTCCAGCCCAGACCGGAGTTGGCCGACCTGGGCCTCGAGGTGCGCCGCCAAGTCGCTGGTGTGGCGCTCGACCACGGCGCGCGCGTTGAGCAGTCGCGGCCGCAGCGCGGGGGGCCATTCGGCTTGCACGGGCGCAATCTGCAGAGTGTAGCCATAGGTTGTCGCCGCAGCCTTGGAGAGGCCCTGCCGCGCCTGGAAGTCCGCCTTCTCCAGCAAGGATGGAAGATGATAGGCATCGACCGAGAGCGCCGCGAGAATGGCCCGCCACTCGCCTTCGACGTCGCCTGATTCCCGCTCAATAACCGCCAGGGTGAGAGGCATCAATGGATCGTCTGGCCCCGCCGCGCAGGCCAAGGTCATCAGCGCCCGCGCTTGGTTCAGGTCGCCCCGCTGGAACGCGTGGACGGCAAGGCTGTAGAGCGCTTGCGGATGGTTCGGGTCCTGCCGCAGGAGCGCGGTCCAGAGCCGCTCCGCATCCTCCCAACGGCCCTGGGCCGCTGCTTTGCCGGCTTGGCCGGCGAGGCTATCGGAAGTGTCAGTCACGTCGGAAAGCAGAAAACGGCGGGCGGAGGCCCGCCGTTTCCCAGGTCTTCAAAGGGTCGATCAAAACCGCAGGTTCAGCCCAACCGAGAACACTCGGCCAAGCGTGTCATAGGCGCTGGGCAGGGTGTTGCCCGAGTTCGCCGACGTGGTCGCCGCTTCGTTACCGAGAACCGGCGGGTTCCTGTTAAACACGTTCGTCACGGCAACCGACAGCCGCGCCATGTCGGTGAGGGCGTAGCTGCCGCTCAGATCGATGTAGTCGTAGGCCTTGATCTGCTGGAACGCAGCAAAGGTATCGACTGTTTGGACGGGCTCGACTTTCGCCGCACCCTGGTGGCGCCAAAGGTAGGACAGTTGCAGGTCGCCAACCGTCCAGACAGTCCGCTGAACGAAGCGCAACTTGGCGGTGGGGTTGCCGCAGTTTGTCCCATAGTACCCGAGGCAATCGATGACCGGCACCGTCGGGCCGCTCAAGGATTCATTGGCCAAGTAGTAGTTGGCGTTCGCCGAGAAGGCCAAGCTGCCCCAGCGCTCGTCGACACCAAACGTCGCCAAGTCTAGGCCAAACGAGGCGCCGACTTCGATGCCTTCCGCCTTGATGTAGTCCAGATTGGTCGTGAACCGCCGCACGCCCGAGGCCGGGGATGCGATGTCGCCGTTCACGCGTACGATCTGGCCGCAGAACTCGGGGAGGCTCTTCAGATAGCATCCATCGAGCGTCTCCTGAGCAGAGAATGCGCCGATGTAGTTCTTCACTTTGATACTGTAGTAGTCGACCGAGAGCACCGGACTGCGGATGCCCGGCAGGTAGGTAGGCGTCCAGACAAAGCCAACCGTGGTCGAATCGGCCTCCTCCGGACCCGGCAACCGAGCGAGGTTGGTGCCCTCAAAGGTGCTGATCTGGCCGGACACGATGTCCTGAACCGTACCGACCTGGGCTGCCGTCTGACCCGTGCTGATGCAGAGGGCGCGAAGGGCGGCGGAGATCGGCGACGCGTTGCCCACCGAGCAGGGATCGAACGTTGCGTTGCGAAGTCCGGACACCACCGGAGCGGCAAGCTCGCCGACGTTGGGCGCGCGGGCCGCACGCTGTTGCATAAACCGCAGCCGCAGGCTTTCGACCGGCTCCCAGGTCAAGCCCGCCTTCCAAGTCTTGCTCACACCCGTCGGATTGTAGTCCGAAAAGCGATAACCGAGCTCGACGTTCAAGGTCTTGAAGAGCGGGTGATCGGTAACCAGCGGGATGATCGCTTCGCCAAACAGTTCGTGAGCGTCGAAGCCGCCCCGGATCGGAAGCTGGTTTCCGCCGGCGCCGCCAAGGCAGCTTGTCGGCGCCAGTTTGAGACACTCGTCCGGCGTGCTCGCGCCCTGTTCCTCGCGATACTCCGCACCGAACGAGACGGCGACAGGCAGGGTCGATAGGGGACTTACCAGACCGGCTAGTTGGCCGCTGACCGAACCAGAGATGACCGTCTGTTCGTATTTCTCTTTCAGGATGGCTGTTGCACTTGAGTAAGCGGCCATACCTGGTGTGATAGTGCCGAAGCCGCCAAACACATTGATCGGAACGCACGAGGCGTCGGTTCCCCGGCAGGTTGTCGGGTTCACCGCGTTGAGCGCATTGCCGAAGTTGGTGACATTGGTGTAGCCGGCGCGAACCTCCGTCCGATCAACTTCACCGTGCTGCAGATAGACGTCCCAGTTCCAGTTCTCCTGGAAGTCGCCGCGCAGACCAAGGGTCATCTGGAAGAGCGAGTTGTCATAGGTCGACGACCGTTCGCCGAATTCGACCGTCCGGCGACGGATCACCAGGTTGAGATCGTCGGCGGCGTCGATGACGCCGTTGCCGTTGATGTCGCGGAAGTTCGCCGCCGTCAGGGCGCCGGACGCAAGCGCGGTGTTCGCCAAACCAATCAGCGTGGTCTGGGCCGACGCCGAGAGGAAGGGGTTGGACAACGGCACAAAGAACGAATTGCCAAAGATCCCGGAGGGCGCGACTTGCTGGCGAACGCTGGTCGAACTGAACATGAAGCGGCCGTAGGCTTCGATGTTGTCGTTGATCTCGTAGCGCGCGATCGCCGTGGCGCCATAGCGCTCCTGCGGGGTCTGATAGTAGTTGAACGGGTTGAAGTTGAAGCGAGAGCAGTTCGCGCCAAGCGTACCGTCGTTGCGGAACTGCCGGGCTGTGGGGCCGACGCCGGTGATCTGCACGCGGGTCGGCAGGGTGGTCGTTGAACCCCCCACGGCCACCGCACCGGGCCCATCGCAACCTGCGGGCGCCGGTGTCGAGCCCAAGCCGTCGAGGAAGTTCTGATAGTTTGCCCCGTCAGCCGTCCCGATGCCAAGCCGTCCGAGCGGACGCGAGCCAAGCAAGACGGGGTCGCGCTTAGAATAGTTCAAGGCAAGGGCGACATTGCCGCGGCCATCGGCGATGTTGGCGCCCATAGTGATCGAAGTGTTGATGACCTGGCCGTCACCGCGCGCCGTGCGCGAGTACTTGGAGTCGACCTCGATGCCTTCGAAGTTGCGCTTCAGGATGAAATTCACCGCACCGGAGATCGCGTCCGAACCGTACACCGCCGAGGCGCCGCCAGTGATCACATCAATGCGCTCAAGGAAGGCTGTCGGAATGGTCGAGACGTCGACCTCACCATTCGTGTTGTAGGGCGTGACGCGCTTGCCATCCACGAGGACCAGATTCCGCTGAGCACCCAGGCCGCGGAGGTTGATGGTCGAAACACCGGCGGTGCCGTTGTTGACCGCATCGCCGTCACCGGGGGAGGAGATCGGCAGGAAGCGGATGATCTTTTCGACTTCGGGCTGCTGCTGAAGGGCGATTTCCGCCGCGCCGACCGACATGATCGGGCTGGCGGACACGATGCCGGGCACCTTCACGCGGGTGCCGGTCACAACAAGCTCGCTAACCTCGTGCGTGTTGCCCTGCGCCATCGCCGGTGTCGCCGACAGGCCCAGCAGGGCCGCGCCACAGATCATGGACGACGCCAAAAGGCGTTCTCGCATCGACTGATATTTCAATTTCTGGTCCTCCAGCGGTCTCGCCCTAAGGCAGCCGCGCCATACGAACATTGCGCCCCCGACGCGCAAGGCGCCCGGTTGAAGGGGAGTTAGGAGGCGAACCGACTCTCGGTCAACGATCATTAGCGTTCGGCAATGTTTCGGGCGCCAACCTGTCGCATTCTGGTCACAGATGATACGGTTTGCCAGCAACCGCGCATGAAACGCCCTGTTCGACCCGCTATAAGGCAGGAGGCGCACCCGGCGCCTCGCGATCGGGGCCGACGCCTCGCGATCTGGGATTGCATGATTGCCTAACGCCTGCACAGTCGATTGAATGCGCATCAAACAGGTGATCGGGTTTCCATTCATGACCTACTCGAACTTTGCGAAAGCAATGACCATCTGCCTCACGGCGGCCACGGTGCTGTCGGCGCCGGGCGCGCTCGCCCAGTCGAAAGTCGCGGGTCGTGCGACCATCATCCAGGAACTTTCCGACTGCCGGAAACTTACTGCGGATTCTGCAAGGCTCGCCTGCTACGACGCCGCAGCCGCCGCCCTGGAGCAGGCCGAGGCGCAGGGCGATATCGTCGTTGTAGACCGGGCGCAGGCGCGGAGAGTTCGCAGCCAGGCTTTCGGCTTCAGCCTGCCATCGCTGTCCATCTTTGAGCGCGGGGAGAAGCAGGAAGACCTAGCGAACATTGCCGGCCAGATCGATTCGGCGCGAACCAACGCCGCCGGAAAGTGGGTGCTGCGGCTGGAGGGCGGCGCGATCTGGGAACAGACCGACACGACTGCGGTCAGCCGCAGACCGAGGGCTGGCATGCCGGTGAATATCCGCCGCGCGGCCTTGGGAAGCTTTTTGCTTAGTGTCGATGACCAGCACTCTTTTCGCGCCCGCCGAGTCGAATAGCCCCCTACCTGTCTTTCGGATCAATCGCGTCTCGCAGCCCGTCGCCGACGAAGTTGAAGGCCATCAGGGTGATGATCATCGTCAATGATGGGAATATCAGCAGCCAGGGCGCCAGCTCCATGTCATTGGCGCCGCCGGAGATCAGGGCGCCCAGCGAGGCCATGGGCGGCTGCACGCCCAGGCCCAGGAAGCTGAGGAAGCTCTCGGCCAGGATCACCGCCGGGATGGTCAGGGTCACATAAACCACCACCGGGCCCAGCAGGTTGGGCACAATGTGACGCACGATGATCGCGCCCTGGCCAAGCCCTGCGGCGCGCGCCGCCTCGATGAATTCCTTGTGCTTCAGGGTCTGGGTCTGACCCCGGACGATCCGGCTCATGGTCAGCCACTCCACCGCGCCGATCGCCACGAAGATCAGGATGATGTTGGAGCCGAAGGTGACCATCAGCAGGATCACAAAGAAGATGAACGGCAGGGCGTAGAGCACATCGACGATCCGCATCATCACCTCATCCAGCGCGCCGCCGACGTAGCCCGCCACCGCTCCCCAGGCGACGCCGATGACCAGGGAAACCAAGGTGGCGATGAACCCGATGGCCAGCGAAACCCGCAGGCCCATCAGCAGCCGGGCCAGCAGATCACGGCCCAAGGCATCGGTCCCCAGCAGGTGGCGACCGCTCAGCGGTGGAACCCAAACGTCAGCCTTGTTCACCTGGTCGTAGGCATAGGGCGCCAGCAGCGGGCCGACTGCCGCCGCCAGCACCAGCACCCCCAGAGCCACCATGCCCGCGACCGCCGCGCGGTTGCGCGACAGCCTTCGCCAGGCGTCCTCCCAGAGGCTGCGGCCCTTGATAGCCAGCATCGGCGGGTCGGCGACCAGACTCATGCCAGCCGCACGCGCGGGTCAAGGATCGCGAGCAACACGTCGGCCGCCAGATTGAGCACCAGGATCAGGCCTGCGTAGACAATCACCATGCCCATCACGACCGTGTAGTCCCGCTGCAGCGCGCTGATCACGAAGAACTTACCCAGGCCGGGCAGGTTGAAGATCTTCTCCACCACCAGCGAGCCGGTGATCAGGCCGGCGAAGGCTGGCCCCAGATAGCTGACCAAAGGCAGCAAGGCGGCGCGCAGCGCATGGCGCACGACGATGCGGGTTTCCGACAAGCCCTTGGCCCGCGCCGTGCGAATATAGTTGGAGGTCAGCACCTCGATCATCCCGGCCCGGGTCAGCCGCGAGATGATGGCGATCTGCGGCAGGGCCAGCACGATCACCGGCAACACCATATTGGGCAGCGCCCCGTCGTTCCAGCCGGCGGTCGGCAGCCAGCCCAGCCGCGACGCGAACACCAGCACCAGCAGCGGGGCGGTGACAAAGGTTGGAATACAGACCCCCAGGATGGCCAGGGCCATGACCCCGCTGTCGGCCGGGCCGTTCTGGCGCAGCGCCGCGATTGCGCCCAAGCTGATCCCGATGACGACGGCGAACGAGATGGCCGACAATCCCAGCCGCAGCGAGATCGGATAGTTCTCCTGCAGGATCTGCAGGACCGATTTGTCCTTGTATTTCAGCGAAGGTCCCAGGTCGCCGCGGGCCACGCCGGCGAGATAATCGACGTACTGCGCGCCCAGCGGCTTATCCATGCCATACTTGGCCAGCACATTGGCCTCGATCTCCGGCGACATCCGGCGGTCAGCGTCGAACGGTCCGCCCGGCGCGGCGCGCATCAGGAAGAACGCGGCGGTGACCACCAGCAGCAGCGTCGGGACGGCGACGATCAGACGGCGCGCAATGAAACGCAACATGGGCGCTCGTGTTCCGATTCCAGGCGCAGCGCGACGCGCCGGGCGTTGCGAAACTTCCATCCACCCCCGATGATGTCAACGAAGGTCCCGCCGTTCTTTCGAAAGTCCCTCATGCCCGATTTCCGACATGTCACTGACGACCTCTCCGTCGCGCCACAGATCACCCTGGCAGACGTGGCCGAGGCCGCGCGCCTGGGCTTCAAGACCCTGATCAGCAACCGGCCCGATGGCGAAGAGCCTGGCCAGCCCACGGCCGCGCAGTTCGCGGCGGCGGCCGAGGCGACGGGCCTGGCCTTCCACCACATCCCGGTGCGCGGCGGACCGGGACCGGCTGAGATCGATGCGACCCGCGCGGTCCTGGCCGAAGCTGCAACCCCCGTGTTGGCGTTTTGCCGATCCGGCACCCGCTCGATCGTCACCTGGTCGCTCTGCCAGGCGACCAGCGGGGCCATGAACCGGGGCGACCTTGTCAGCCTGGGCCGACAGGCCGGCTATGACCTTTCTGGAGTGCTGGGCGGATGATCCCCTATGTGCGCGACATCGACATCGCCTACGGCCGCTGCGATCAGGTCTCGCCGCTGATCCGCCGGGTGACAGCCAACAATCCCGGGCCGTTCACCTTCAAGGGCACCGGCACCTACATCCTCGGCCGGGGCGAGGTGGCGGTGATCGATCCCGGCCCGGACGATCCGGCCCACCTGGAGGCGATCCTGGCCGCCGTGGCCGGCGAGACCGTCACCCACATCCTGATCACCCACCACCATTCTGACCACTCGCCACTGGCCGGACCGCTGAAGGCCCGCACCGGCGCGACCATCTACGGCTGCGCGGTGGCCGGCCATGAGGTCGAGGACACCGGCGAGGTGAAGATGGAGGCCGGCCACGACCACGATTTCCGGCCAGACGTCAGCCTGTGCGGTGGCGGAACCATCATCGGCGGACTGGGCTGGACAGCGGAAGCCATCGCCACCCCAGGCCACACCTCCAACCACATCTGTTTCGCGCTCACGGAGGAGAACGCCTGCTTCACCGGCGATCACATCATGGGCTGGTCAACCACGGTGATCACCCCGCCGGACGGCGACATGACCGACTATCTGGCCAGCCTGGACCGCATCCGGGCCCGAAGTTTCACCACCCTCTGGCCCACCCACGGCCCGCCGATCTGCGACGTCGACGCCTTCATTGCCGCCTACATCGCCCACCGCCAGGAGCGCGTCGACCAGATCCTCACCGCACTCGCCGCCGGCCCGGCCCGCATCCGCGACCTGACGCCCAGGCTCTACGCCGACGTCGATCCCAAGCTGTGGCCGGCCGCGGCCAGGTCGATGCAGGCGGCGATGATCCATCTGGAACGGCTGGGACAGATCGCGGCGGAGGGGGCCGAGGGGGCGTATCGGTTGGCGCCCTAGGCGAACACCTCGACACCCAGTTCCCGCGCCGCCTCCACCATTGCCCGATCCAGGGTCACAAGCGGCAGGCGTTCACGCGCCGCGAGTTCGAGATAGGCCGCGTCATAGGGCGTCAGCCCAAGGCGCGCGCTCAGCGTAGCGGTGGCGCCCCAGGCCTGGGGATGCGTTTCCAGGTCGCCCGTGATGTCCAGTATCGCCAGGCGCGACAGAACCGCGTCGCGATAGGCGGGCGAAATCCTTTGTCGGTTGACCGCCGAACGAAGTCCATTTGCCACTTCCAGCCGCCAGATCGCCGGAACCCAGCCCCCGTGAGTGACGACATGATCGAAGGCGCGATCTCCGAGGCCGCTGGCTTCATCTTCGAAGGCCCAGGACAGACCGACCGACGCGTCGACGACGATTCTCAGCGTCGTCCCTCCGCGATCAAGTCCCGAAGGCTGATCCCGCCAAGCGTGACGCCCTTACGCATCTCGCGCAGCTCGGCCGCCGCCTTCGCGGCCGAAGCCTGACGCGCCGCCGTATTGTCGACCGACACGAGCCGCGCGACGGCCCGACCACGACGCGTGATCACGACCTCGTCGCCCTGTTCCACCCGATCCAGGAGGGCCGACAGGGTGTTCTTCGCTTCGAAAGCGCCGATCTCGATCATGTGGACAATCTAGCTTACAAGCTAGCTGTTTGCAATCTCAGGGTCAGAGGCGCGCCTTCAGCGCGGCCCGGTCCGCCGCTGACAGGTCCATGGTGGCCGCCGCCCGCCACTTGGCACGCGCCTCATCGGCTTTGCCCAGCCTCGCCAGCGCCTCGCCCCACCGCAGGTGGAGGCGGCCCCAGCGGGGGGCGAGCTTGGCGGCCTCGGCGAACTTGGCGTTGGCGCCGGCGGCGTCACCGCTCGCAAGCAGCGCCTCGCCCAGAACCTCCTGGGCATCGGCAAAGCGTGGGTTGATGCGGACGGCGGCGGTCGCTTCGCGGATGGCCGCTTGCCGGTCACCCCTCGCTAGCAACACCGCCGCATACTGCGTCCGGGCGAACGGCAGGGATAGCGTCTGACGGGCGGCCTGGGCGAAGGCCTGGTCCGCCCGAGCCCGGTCGCCCGCGAGTTCGGCCACCTGGCCGCGCACCAACAGGCAGGGATCACAGTCCTGCGGCAACCCGTCGACAATTGCCTCCGCCTCTTGGACGCGCCCGAGCTTGGCAAGCCCAAGCGCGCGCCAGGGGACTGGCGAGGGTGTGGAGAGCAACGTCAGGTCACTCTCCGGCGCGTCTTGCGCCGTGAGGTCCAGCAGCGCCGGCCAGTTCTCATCGGCCACGGCCGCCGTGATCAACAGCGCCTGCTGGAACCGGGCGCCACGAGCGGGCCAGGCGGCGGTTTGCAGCAGGAGTGGCATCCGCACCCGTGCCGCCGAGGTTTCATGCAGGCCGATCATCGCCTCGATCTGTCGGTGGACGAAGGTATCGAGGTATCCTCGAAGCCTGCGGGTTCCCACCGGGTCGACCAGCAACCTCGCCTTGGTGAAGTCCCCCGTCATCGCCGCTTCGTTCATCGCGACCGCGTTAGCGCGGACCTCAGTGAGGCTATCGGCTTTGGCGCCCATCGAGACCCGGGTCAGGCGCAGCGCCTCCTCGAGGCGACCCAGGCCGCGCTCCGTATAGCTGAGGTCATTCGCGACCATCTGGTTTGGCCTGCGACCCGCCAGCCGTAACGCCTCGCGCTGCAACTGGCGGGCCTCCAGAAGGCGATTGTTGATGAGATAGGCGCCGCCCAGGTTCATCAGGGCTTCGACGCGCTTGCCTTCGCTGGGGCTCTCGTCAATCGCGCGACGGAGGATCGGCTCCACCCGCTCCACCGGTTCTCCGCGAAAGATCAGCAGGCGGCCATAGAGTCCTGGCCGCGCCTGCCCGAGCAATTGCTCGGCCACCGCACTCGCAAGACGCGGCAGGTCGTCAGCGGCGCCGGTGGCGCGCACCGTCTCACCCGCGCCCGCGCGAGCAGACAGCGCCACGCCGTCCTTGGCGAGCACCACCTCTCCGGCGATCCGGGTCTCGCGCCCGAACCGGCGTCGCAGCAGCCGGTCCAGCTCATCCAGGGAGACGCCGGTCTGCGGAATCTCAACCCGGCTGTCCGCCGACCAGGAGTCAGACAGCGAGATCGACTGAAGATTGTTGGCCTCGGCGTCCAGGCGGGCGATCTGATTCAGTACTTCTGCGGCGATCACCGGGCCGGTCAATCCACGGTCGGCCAGCGCGGCCGGGGTTGCAAACGGCTCGACGACCAGTCCGTCGGCCTGGCTTGCGTTCCAAACCGTGACGGCGAACGCGGCAGCAGCGGACAGCACGCCAGCGACCAGCAACGCCCGAAGCGACAGGGCCACCCGCTCACTGGCGATCTGCCATCGGACCAGCTGATTCTGGCTGACGAGCAGCTCGTGAGCGGGTCCGGTGGCCGCAGTTCCCGACGCCTC
Organism: Alphaproteobacteria bacterium; assembly: GCA_043734425.1. Lineage (GTDB taxonomy): Bacteria > Pseudomonadota > Alphaproteobacteria > Caulobacterales > Caulobacteraceae > Phenylobacterium. The sequence goes on along the minus strand of JAYTFM010000023.1, from coordinate 12,430 downwards.
CGCCTCCATGGCGATCTCAATGGGGTCGGGGGTTGTGGGCGAGGGCTCAGCTTTCAACCGTGTCCGCTTCGGGCCGTTGCTCGGTACGCGCGCCATCTCAGACCCCATGCGCCTTGAGTGCGGCCCGCTCGGCCAGCGACAGGTCCATCGTCGCCGCCGCGCGCCACTTGGCCCGCGCCTCATCGGCCTTGCCCAGCTTGGCCAGAGCCTCGCCCCACTTCAGGTGAAGGCGACCCCAGCGGGGGGCGAGCTTGGCGGCTTCGGAGAACTTGGCATTTGCGCCTGCGGCGTCGCCTTGGGCCAGCAGGACTTCGCCCCAGTAGCCCAGGGGATCAGCCCATTTGGGCCAAACTTCTGCAGCCTTGCGGAAGCTGGCCAGGGCGCTCGCCTGATCGCCCCGCGCCAGCTTGACCCGACCCCAGTCCAGGTGCGCTTGGCCGGTGCCCGGATTCTGTCGGATCGCCTCGGCGAACCAGCGGTCAGCGCCGCTGCGATCACCCATCGCCTCGGCCACCTCGGCCCGGCTGAGCAGGCAACGATAGCAGTCGAGGGGCGTCAGATCGGCGTAGGCCTTGGCCTCGGAGGGTCGGCCTAGCTTGGCCAGCGCCAGGGCCCAGTAGGGGTTAAAGTCAGGGCTGTCGGAGACCCCTTCGCGCGCGCGCGGATGGGAACTGGACGCCTTGAAATCGGCGCGCTCAGCGGCGTTAGCACCGGACAGGTCGTTCAGGCGCGACAGCAGCCCAGCCCAGTCTTCTGCAGCGAGATAGACCTGGGTGCGGGGGCCTGTTGGCCCGCTCATCAGATGGGCACGATCAATCTCGTGCAACCGAGCAAATATGGTCGCGAAGGGCTGCTGGGCGACCCCCTGTCTGGTTTGAGCGATCAGTTGAGCGGCCAGTCGCAAATCGCTGTCCTGCCGGAACGCTAGGACGGCGCGCCAGCCCAGGCGATTCTCTCGGCTTGAGCCCCGCTCGTATCGAACCATCTCACGGAGATAGCGGACCGCCCTGTCCGGATGACCCCGCCGACGCGCGATCTGGAAGGCGTACTCGTAGGCCGCAACCTGCAACCGGGCGTCGGGCGCTTCTCGTCCGACCATCACGAACATCTGCGTCGCCTTGTCGAGGTCACCTTGCTGCGAGATCGCCTGCGCCTCGACGGTTGTCGCACGATACCAGTCCAGGCGGCTTGTTTCGTTGGCGCGGAGCACGGGGCGCAGAAGCTGGAGTGAGCCTTCGATATCAGGGTCGGTCTGGTTGAGATCGCGAAGTGCGTGGGTGATCGGCCGCAGTCGGGCGTGCAGGGTGTCCGTGGCCTGCCCCGCCACCTGATCAACCTGATCCACCGGCCCTTCGGCCGACACGCTGACCCCCCGGGCGTGCAGCGTTACCCGCACCCCGGCGGGCGTCAGGCGAACGTCGCCATTGACGTTGATCACATCGCCGAGCCAGGCCCTCAGCAGCCGGTCCACCTCGTCTACCGAGAGACCGGTTTGGGGAATCTCGATCCGGCTGCGCTCAACCCACCCCTCAGTCACCGGCGAGACGTAGATGTCGTTCGCGACCCGCTCCAGTTCCATCGTCCGGTCCAGAACCGCTGTCGCCACGGCGGCGCCGGTGACCCCCGCTTCCGTCAGCGCGGGCGGCACCGAAAGAGCATGAACCACAAGCTCGGAGGACTGCGACGCCTTGAACGCCATGACACCCAGGCCAACGGCGACGGCGACTGCGGCGACCCCCGCGACGCAGCGCAAGGCGAACCCAGCCTGCGCGCTGGCGATCTGCCAGCCGATCAGTTGTTCCTGCTTCGCCAGGACGCGATGGGCCACGCCCTCAGGCGCCTGGCCCGAGGCCTCCGCCTCCATGGCAATCTCGATGGGGTCGGGCGTGGTGGGCGCAGGCTCGGCCTTCGCCTTCCGCACAGCCCGCTTGCGACCGGCGACCTCAGGCATCTCGACGTCCCCCAACCCACCGCGACACTGTTGCACGCCCGCCGCGCCGTCAAACACCCATTGGGATCGGCCGGCGCCCTACAGCCCCTTCTCCAGCACCTCGAACACCAGATCGTCGCGGGTCGGATCGCCGAACCGCGCGTCGCCGTAGGGGAACGGCTTGGTCTGGCCGGTGCGGGCGTAGCCTCGGCGTTCGTACCAGGCGATCAGCTCGACGCGCTGGCGGATGACGGTCATCTGGATGCGGCGCGCGCCGTGGCCCTGAGCATAGGCTTCAGACGCTTCCAGCAGCTGTCGTCCCAGGCCGCTGTCCTGGCGATCAGGGTCCACGGTCAGTAAGCCCAGATACCAGGTCGCGCCTGCACCAGGGTCCAGCCGAACGTGGCCCAGGTGCTGGCTCGTCGCATCGCTGGCGACCAGCAGTAGAGCGCCCGGCGTCGAGGCCAGATCGTCCCGCAGCAGGGCATCGTCGATCCGCTGGCCCAGGATCATGGTCTCGACCTTCCAGGCCGCCCGGCCCGGCAATCCTCGATAGGCGCTGTTGGTCATGGCGATGACCGCCGGATAGTCGGCTTCGTTCGCCGGCCGCAGGTCCACGCTGCGCCTCAAACGGGCGTAAAGCTGGTCAGGATGCGCCGTCCATCCGCCTCGTTGCGACAGGTGACGCCGGCGCCCAGCGGCTCGCCCGTGATCATTGCCTGGGCCAGCGCCGGGTCCGCGGGATCGGTCATCGCCAGGAAGCGCGCGCCCGCCACGTCGCGGGCCACCACCACCCCGGTCGGCGTCTCGCGGCTGTAGTCGATGGTGTAGGTTTCGACGGTCCCACCCGCCGCCTCGCCGGCTAGCGGCGGGGCGGCCCAGCCATCCACCTCGGCCTGCAACGCTGTGCTGTCGAACCCGCGCCAGTCCGCCGGCTTGGTCGAATAGACGCCCACCGAATATTTCGACAGGAACCCGCCATTGGCCGCCACCAGACCATACGCGCTGTCGGCCTCGCGCAGCGCGCGGATCATGCTGGCGATGGCGTGCATGGAGTAGTTGTTGCCCGCCCCGCCGAAGAACGGCAGACCGCCGGTCATGGTCAGCGGCCGGCCATCGCCCTCCGAGATCCCCAGGCCGCCCCGCACCGCGAACACGGCGATGGGGAAGCAGCTGTAGAGATCGAACAGCGCCAGATCGTCCAGGCCGAGGCCCGCGACCGCCATCGCCTGGCGCGCGGCCAGCACCCCGGCGGGATAGGCGGCCAGGTCCTGCCGCTCCATCGGCATCCGCTCGGCCGCGTCCGCCCCGCCGTGCAGATAGACCCAGCGGTCCTGCGGCACGCCCAGGGCGCGGGCCTGACCCACTGAGCTCAGCAGAACCGCCGCCCCCTGGTTGGCCTGGTCACGCGCCACCATCCGCCGGGGGAAGGGATCGGCCACCAGCCGGTTGCGCGGGGTCACCGTCGCCAGCGCCTCGGCGTCGAAAACCTCCTGCGACATCGCGTGCGGATTGGTCGAGGCGACCTTGGTGAACGGCGCGAACAGCTTGCCCATCTCCAGGGCGTAGGCCGGGCGGTCCAGACCGGTCTGGCCGCGCCGCGCGTTCTCGAACAGCGCGTAGTGCGCGATGGCGGTGCGCAGGCCATGGGCGCGCAGGTCCAGCGAGGAGAGCGGCGGGCCAAAGCCCCGATCCTCCTGCTGGCCGCCCAGGGTCTCGCTCCAGTCGCGGGTCTCGCCCTTGCCGGTGAGATGGCGCACCGTCGAGATGGATTCCGAGCCACAGATCAGCGCCAGCTCCAGTTCGCCGCGCCCGATGGCCTGGGCGAGTTCGTTCACCAGATGCTGCGGCCCCTGCCCGCCCACCGGCTCCAGGATCGCTCGCGCCGGGTCTGCGCCGATACGGCGGGCGACGCCGCGTGGGAAGTTGTCGGTTCGCCCGAAGGGCGCAGGGGCGTTGGGACCTGAGACCTCGAACTGGCGGATCGCCGCCAGCGTCTGGATCGCCGCCGCGACGCCTCGCCCACCGGCGTCCGCAACCGCCGCCGCCGCCGCCCGCGCGGCCAGCTCCACCGGCGACAACGCCGCGTAGTCCGCTGCGTCGATCCGCTCCGACGCCTCGCCGACGCCGATGATGATGGGGGTGCGATCGTCCAACGTGGCGCTCCGTCCTGAGGCTTGCTTGTTCGCGCCCCCGTTTGGCGGGCTAGGTCGGCGCTGTCCAGGGATCAGGTAGCGGGCGGAGCGTGCAACGTCATAAGTCGCCGAACGTCAGCAAGCGGGCCAGGACGCAGCGTGGACCGAGATCGGCCGTCAGACGATAGCTTCAACCGATCGGATGATCCGCCGATTGTCCGTCCGCACCATTCGCGTACCACCGCACCTCCGAAAGGCGATCATCGGACTTCAAGATGGCGTCTACGTCCCACAAGACCTCCCGATACACCGGGTCCTTCCGGCCGAGCAGTCGATCATAGAAGCGGGGCCTGTAGGTCACGCTCACCATTACAGAGACGTCGTCGAAAAAAGTGACATCGACACTGATTCCGTTTCGAGCCGAGATCACCGCGAATCCCCAGCCGTGCTCGCCGAGGTATTCGAGGTCAGTCACCTCGCGCCCCCGCGCCCGCAAACCATCCGCGAGCACTTGGGCGACCGGCCCGCCGCGCTGGATGGCCTCGCCGGTAACCGGATCATCGTCGGGATCGTCTGGAATCGTCGTCTCGCAGACTGCATCGGGCCGAATGATCAACGCTGTGTCTCCCGATCTCCAGCGGCGACATTGCCGGTCACCGCCCCGCCGCCACCGACGCGCGTCTTCACGGGCGTCGGCGTCCCAAGCCACTGCTGCTTGCCCCAGCCTGCCTTCTTCAACCCAATTGCCGAACCGCGCCAAGTTTCGCCAGGCAGCGACTTGCCGAACCATGTGCCCCCGAAGCGCCGATCCACCGCATGGTGGAGTTCGTACATGTCGCCCCGGGTGACGCCTTCAGGCTTCAGCACATTGTAGCGGCTTTCGCTGTAGACCTTGGAAATCGGTCCGCCACCCAACCATCCTGGTAGTTTCTTGTCCCGCGAGATCACGTGATGACCCATGCCCGTGTAGGGTTCTGCGAGATATAGAGAGGCTGCAGGCGAATGCCCCTGCTGAAGATATTTCTCCGGCCCAGACGGCGGCCGGAGCCGATCCAGCTTTCCTGCGACCTTCGCCGGGGCCGCCGCCGCTGCGAGCGCCACAACATCGAAAATCGCCTGACCCTGGGCGCGGCCGGCGTTGACGTTACGCCGCACCTCGGCCCGGAACGTCGGCGCTGGCGACGTGGTCGAAGGGTCCGCGCGCAGCCGGAATCCGCGAAAAGATCGCTGAGCCGCCTTGGCCGTCTCGATGGGATGCACGACCACGCCCCCGGTGGCATAGAGCGCGTCTGCCGTGCCGGACGCGAGCTGGTTCCAAGCAGCCTGCCCATGGGGCGACATCAAGGGGTCCAAGGGATTCACGAGACGGTTTGCAAACTTGACGGTCTTGGCAAAACCAATCGAGTCCTCGCCCGCCCGTTGCAATGCGCCGACGGCTATGCCGCCAGGAATAGCTAGACTTTCCGTCGTCGCTTTCGCCGCACGGGTCAGGCTTTCGCCGACGCCCGACGACGCTCCATCGACGCGACTAGATGGGCTCGCGGCCAATTTGCGGCCTAGCTCGCGAACGTCCGCTGGCGTTGGAAGATGGAAATCCTCGCCGGCTCGGATTCGCCGACGGACTTCCGCATAGGCCAAGGCCTCCGCCTCGCGCGGATCGAACGCCGTCTCGCGCGAGCGGCGCGCGATGTGGTCCGCCGTTGTTGTGTGGTTGTCCCTAGCCCTGCGTGCCGATTGCGCCAAACTCGCCTCCCCTTGGTCCAAGCCGATCCATTGCTAACACAAACAATGGAACAAATCAAGAACTTCTAGGACGCTTACCGGATTGACTTCACGCCTTCTCCACCACCTTCGCCGTCGGGAACGCATAGTCCTTCATCCGCTCGCGGATCAGTTTCTTGTCGATCTTGCCGGTGGCGCCCAGCGGGATGTCACCCACGAACACCACGTCGTCCGGCGTCCACCATTTGGCGATCTTGCCATCGAGGAAGCCCAGGAACTCATCCTTGGTCGCCGTCACGCCGTCCTGAAGCTTGACCAACAGCAGCGGCCGCTCGTCCCACTTGGGATGGAAGACGCCGATCACTGCGGCCAGCGCCGCCTTGGGGTGGCCGGCGGCGATGTTTTCGATCTCGATGGAGCTGATCCATTCGCCGCCCGACTTGATCACGTCCTTGGCGCGGTCGGTGATCTGCATGTAGCCGTGGCCATCGAGGGTCGCCACATCGCCGGTGTCGAAGAAGCCCGCCGGGTCGAGGATCTGCCCCCCGTCGCCCCGGAAATACTCACCGACCACATAGGGGCCCTTGACCTTCAGACGGCCGAAGCTGGTCCCGTCGCGGGGCAGCGGCTGGCCGGCGTCGTCCTCCAGACGCAGTTCCAGGCCCAACGGTACGCGGCCCTGTTTCAGCGTGAAGCCCAGGCGCGCCTCGGCGTCCATGGCGGCGATGGCCGCGTTGGGCTGGGCGATGGTGCCCAGCGGCGAGGTCTCGGTCATCCCCCAGGCGTGGGTGACGTCGACGCCAAAGTCATCGCGGAAGCCGCGCACGATGGCCTCCGGCACCGCCGAGCCGCCGATCACCACCCGCTTCAAGGTCGAGAGCGTGCCCTTGGTTTCGCGCAGATGGGTCAGCAGCATCTGCCAGACGGTTGGCACCGCCGCCGAGAACGTGACGCCCTCGCTCTCCAGCAGCTCATGCACCGAAGCCCCGTCCAGCTTGGCGCCCGGCATCACCAGCTTGGCGCCGGTCGCAGGCCCCGAGAACGCCAGCCCCCAGGCGTTGGCGTGGAACATCGGCACCACCGGCAGCACAGTGTCCTTGGCCGAAATGCCCAGCACATCGACGCCCATGGTCACCAGCGTATGGAGGAAGTTGGAGCGGTGCGAATAGAGCACGCCCTTCGGATTGCCCGTCGTGCCCGAGGTGTAGCAGAGCGCCGCGGCGGTATTCTCGTCGAACCCGCCCCAGACCCCGTCAGCCGAGGCCTGCTCGATGAGGTCCTCATAGCAGATCGCGCCCGGCAGATTGACGCCCTTCATCCCGTCGCGGTCGGTGAACACCACCACCTGCTTGACGCCCGGCATCTGGGCCAGCAGCGGCGTCAGGATCGGCAGGAACGTCAGGTCGGTGAAGATGATCCGGTCGTCGGCGTGGTTGACGATATAGACCAGCTGTTCGGCGAACAGCCGCGGGTTCAGCGTGTGGCAAATCGCGCCGATCCCCATGATCCCGTACCAGGTCTCGATGTGCCGGCCGGTGTTCCAGGCCAGGGTCGCCACCCGGTCGCCAACGCCGATCCCCATGGCCTTCAGCGCATTGGAGACCCGATGGGCGCGCTCATGGATCTGGGCATAGGTCGTGCGGACAATCGGGCCCTCGACCGAGCGGCTGACCACCTCGCGTGCGCCGTGCCAGGTGTTGGCGTGGTCCAGGATCTTGTCGACCGTCAGCGGCCAGTTCTGCATCAGCCCAAGCATGACGGGGCCTCCCAAAGCTATCGTTGGTATTCTTACGCCAAGGCTTAGCCAGCAGACGCGCGTTTCGCAACGCGGGGGTCAGGAGAACCCGGCCAGCCAAGCCGATGCCGCTTCCGCAATCGGCCGCTCAGCGTCAACCTGTGGCCAGTCCACAACCTCCGCCGTCCGCGCCACCTGATCCCGCAGCACCGCCACGGTGGCGTCCGAGGCGTCGCCCGACCGCGCCGTGATCCGGGCCTCCAGCACTTGTAGCGGCGCCTCCAGCCAAGCCGGCCGGAAGGGAACGCCCGCCGCCGCCGCGACCTCGGCCGCCCGCGACCGCTCATCAGCGTCCAGGAAGGTCGCGTCCAGCACCACTGACACCCCGGCCGCCAGCAGGTCTCGGGCAATGGCGTACAGCTCGTCGTGGACGCGGCGGTGCGCCGTCGGCGTGTAAGCCTCCGCCCCTAGCGGCTGGGTCGGCGCGACGCCCCAGAGCCGCTTGCGCACCTCGTCGGTCCGGAGGATCACCGCGCCCGGCGAGGCGCCCAGCCCCGGGGCGATGGCGCGGGCGAAGGTCGACTTGCCTGACCCCGACAGGCCGCCCACCGCCGCCAGCACCGGCGGCTCCAGCGACAGGTGCGCGATACCCGCCTCCACATAGGCGCGGGCCACGTCCAGCTGGCCGCTGTGGGCGCTGACGTGCGCCCTGACCCCGGCCCGCACCGCCAGCATCAACGGCAGGGCGGCCAGCCCCGACCAGAGCTCGGCCGGGAAGTCGCGCGCCGCCTGATCCAGCCAGGCCGACAGCGCCCGCACGCCCGCGTCGCGGCGGCCGCGAAAGTCCAGGTCCATCAACAGGAAAGCAAGGTCGTACTGCACGTCGAGGTCGCTCAGCAGGTCGCTGAACTCGATGCAATCAAACAGCACCGCTCGGCCGTCTTCCAAGAGGATGTTGCCCAGGTGCAGATCGCCATGACAGCGGCGCGAGAAGCCGCTGGCCGCCCGGTGCGCCAGCAGGGCGGACCGTCGCTCCAGCTCGGCCTCGGTCAGGGCGATCAGCGTCTCCACGCGGTCCTGATCCAGCGCCCCGCCGATCTCGCGCAGCAGGCCGGCGTTGGAGCCCACCGTCCAGGCCAGCGAGGTCAGCCCGCCGGCTGGCCGCAGCGGCGCAGCGGCGTGGAACCCGGCGATAGTCCGGCCCATCGCCTCGGCCAGGGCGCCGTCGATGCGCTCGGGACAGGCCGACAGCACCGCGCCCTCGTCGAACCGCCGCATCTCCAGTACATGGTCCAGCACCGTCCCGGCTCCGTCCAGCGCCAGACGGCCGTCCACCTCGCGGGTGATGCGATGCACCGCCCGATAGATGTCCTGAGCAGCTTCGCGGTTGAAGCTCAGCTCCCGTTCCAGCGCCCACAGCCGGCGCTCCGGCGTGGAGAAGTCGACATAGCCCAGGTCCGCATGGCGCTTCAGCTTCCAGGCGGCGTCAGGCTTCAGGAACACGTGGGCGCAGGCGGTGTCTATCTGCCGGTCCGCGCCCTGCGCCAGCCAGGAGATCAGCTCGGCCTCAGCCGAATCTGGGTTCAAGGAAACAGTCGCTCGGTGGTCCAGCCGCCGGCCGCGCGATGGAATACCAGACGCTCATGCAGTCGGAACGGCCGGTCACGCCAGAACTCCAGATTTGCCGGCGCCAGGCGGTATCCGGACCAGTGCGGCGGGCGCGTCACCTTCCCCAGACCAAACCGCATCCCCACCGCCGCGATCCGTTTCTCCAGCGCCAACCGATCCGGCAGCGGCCGTGACTGCTCCGAGGCCCAGGCCCCGATCTGCGCCGGCCGGGCGCGGGTCGCAAAATAGGCGTCGGCCTCAGCCTCGCTGACCGGGCTCACCGCCCCCCGGATCCGCACCTGCCGGCGCAGCGACTTCCAGTGGAACAGCAGCGCCGCCTTGGGGTTGGCCGCCAGCTCTTGGCCCTTGGCGCTCTCCAGATTGGTGAAGAACACGAACCCCTCGGCGTCGAAGCCCTTGAGCAGCACCATCCTGAGGTCCGGCATTCCGGCCGCGTCGACAGTGGCGAGCGACATGGCGTTGCCGTCGTTGGGCTCAGCCTTCACCGCCTCGCTGAACCACGCGCCGAACAGCGCAAACGGATCGCGCGCCGACAGCTGCTCGGGCGGCGCGGCGGCGCGCACCTGGCGGACATAGTCGTCCTCGCTGGGCGACGGCGGGATCAGGGTCTGGTCGGTCACCCCGCAGATATAGCCCAGGCGCAGCCCCCCGCGCGAGGCTTAACGCGCCGTTGACCCTGACGCCCCTAGCCTCCCGGCTCATGAACATGCCCGACATGTCGCTGAAGATGGCGCGCGAGGTGTTGGGCGTCAGCTCCATCGCCACGCCCATCGAGGTGCGCCGGGCTTTCAGCCGGGCCGCCAAGCGCGCCCATCCGGACCGGGGCGGCGATCAGGCCATCTTCCATCAGGTGGTCAGCGCCTATCAGCGGCTGCGCGATCCCCTCGACCGAGCCCCGACCTCTCGCCCATCTCGGGACGCTGGCGACGAACCGGACCTCGAGATCACCCCGTTCGTGGCGCTGAGCGGCGGCGAAGTCGATCACCGCCTGCCAGATGGCCGCACCATCCGCCTCGACCTGCCGCCGGGCCTGCGGTCCGGCGACCGGGTGCGCGCCGCCGGCGTCAAGCTCAGCATCTATGTCCGCGCCGAGCAGGGCCTGCTGGTGCGCGGCGATGACGTCTGGATGAGCATCAAGCTGCCCCCGGCGGCGCTGCGGCGCGGCGGCCGGGTCAGCCTCGACACCCCGCTTGGCCCGCGCATCGTCTGGATCGACGCCAAGGCGGCCGAGCGCGGTCTGCTACGGTTGGAGGGCCAGGGTCTGCCGGCTCGAGGTCGCCGCCCGCGCGGTTGCCTGTTCCTGCGCCTCTCGACCGAGACCGCCCCCGCCGACGGCCCGGCCATGACCCTGCTGCGCCGCTTCGCCGCCGCCTGGGCTGCGGCCTGATTTGTGACCCCGACAGGCTTCCGTTAGAAGCAGCGAGCCATGAGCCACAATACCTTCGGCCACCTCTTCCGCGTGACCACCTGGGGCGAGAGCCACGGGCCGGCGCTGGGCTGTGTGGTGGACGGCTGCCCGCCCGGCATCCCGCTCACCGAGGCCGACATTCAGCCCTGGCTGGACCGCCGCCGCCCCGGCCAGGGCAAGTTCGTCACCCAGCGCCAGGAGCCGGATGCTGTGCGCATCCTCTCCGGCGTGTTCCGGGATGAGCGCACCAACGAACGCTTCGGCGGCCAGGTCACCACCGGCACGCCGATCTCAATGATCATCGACAATCTCGACCAGCGCAGCCGCGACTATTCCGAGATCGCCACCGCCTTCCGTCCCGGCCACGCTGACTATGCCTATTTCGCCAAGTACGGCGTGCGCGACTATCGCGGCGGCGGGCGGCAATCAGCCCGGGAGACCGCCGCCCGGGTCGCGGCCGGCGCCATCGCGCGGAAGATCCTGACCGGAGTCACCATCCGCGGCGCCGTCGTCCAGATCGGCCCGCATGCCGTGGACCCGGACCGCATCGACTGGAGCGTCACAAACGACAATCCGTTCTGGGCCCCGGATCCGGCCATCGTGCCGGTCTGGGAAGAACACCTCGAGGCCATCCGCAAGACCGGCTCCTCCACCGGCGCCATCGTCGCGGTCGAGGCGCTGGGCGTGCCGGCCGGCTGGGGCGCGCCGATCTATGGCAAACTCGACGCCGAGATCGCCGCCGCCATGATGTCGATCAACGCCGCCAAAGGCGTCGAGATCGGCGCCGGTTTCGCGGCCGCCGCCCTCACCGGCGAAGAAAACTCAGACGAGATGCGGATGGGCAATGACGGGCCGATGTTCCTGTCCAACATGGCCGGCGGGGTGCTGGGCGGCATCTCCACCGGCCAGCCGGTGACGGCCCGCGTCGCCTTCAAACCCACCTCCTCGATCCTCACCCCCCGCCGCACGATCAACGAAGCCGGCGAAGAGATCGAACTCCGCACCAGAGGCCGCCACGACCCCTGCGTCGGCCTCAGAGCCGTGCCGGTGGTGGAAGCTATGCTGGCCTGCGTGCTGGCGGACGCGTTCCTGCGGCACCGGGGGCAGGTGGGGTAACTCCAGTTCCTCCCCCAGGGCGAAGCCCGCCAGGGGGAGGTGGCGCAACGCGCCGGAGGGGGTTTCATCCCGAGCAGATCGACAGCATGTCTGCGTCGCCGCTTGTTGAAGTCCTACATAAGTTCCTGTGGCCATTCGTGCCTCGGCAGAAGCTCCCGAAGGCTGAGATTTTCGTCACGCCCCATCACCACCTGAGTGTCCAGGTTACCTTGGTGAATGCTTCGGATGAATTCCCTGCACACGCCGCATGGCGGGAGCACGAACAGCTTGCCGTCGCGCTCGTCGCGCCAGAGCGCGACGATTTTCTGGATTCGATACTCGCCCGCCGTAGCCATTGCAGCGACCGCGCTCCGCTCAGCGCAGAGCCCCCAGCTGGCGGTATCAATGCTTACGCCGGTGTAGAGGTCACCCTTCTCGCTGATCAGCGCCGCACCAACGTCGCCGAACAGCCGGTCGCCCGGTCCTGCCTGCGGGTTCAATACCCTGCGGGCGTGCGCGATGAGCTCGTCGTTGGTCACGGCGCAAGCGTACCACAACGGGTTGTCCAAGGCATGGTCGTGTCGGTCGAACGACTCCTGATGAAACCCCCTCCGGCGCTTCGCGCCACCTCCCCCAAATCGCGCTTCGCGCTGAGGGAGGAACAGCGCCCCCTCACCCCTTCCCCGCCACCCAGTCGCACACCAGCCCCACTATCGCCTCGCGCGCCTCGCGGCTGTCCTCGAAGTCGTGGACGCCGGTGTCGCCCAGGCTCTGGA
>JAYTFM010000022.1:0-16228 GCA_043734425.1 Alphaproteobacteria bacterium | reverse complement strand
CATGCGCCCTATTCGGGCGTGCATGTGGCCGCCGCCGTCGAGAGCCCGGACGGGGCCCTGCACTATGGCGTCAACGTCGAGAACGCCGCCTATCCGCAGGGCGTCTGCGCCGAGACCAGCGCGATCTCGGGCGCGGTCACCGATGGCCACCGGCAATTCGTGCGGGTCTATGTCGCCTCGTCCCTGCCGGGCCTGGTCTGGCCCTGCGGCGGCTGTCGCCAGAAGATCTTCGAGTTCGCCGCAGCCGGCTGCGAGGTGGTCAGCCTCGGCGCCGATGGCGAGGTCGGGCGCCGGACAATCGAGCAACTGCTGCCCCTGGGCTTCCGCCTCGATGCGACGCAGGTCCAACCGGAATAGCCCCGCTTGCCCGACTCTGAGTTCGTCCCCAACTTAGATCCATGAGCGACCGCCCCGCGGGCGCGGCGCCGCCCCGGCTGGTGGCGGTGCTGGGCCCCACCAACACCGGTAAGACCCATCTGGCGGTGGAACGGATGCTGGGCCACGCGTCCGGCATGATCGGCCTCCCGCTCAGGCTGCTGGCCCGCGAAATCTACGACCGCATCGTCAAGCTGCGCGGCGCCCGCGCGGTGGCCCTGATCACCGGCGAGGAAAAGATCGTCCCGCCGCGGGCGCACTATTTCGTCTGCACCGTTGAGGCCATGCCGCTGTCGCGCGAGGTCGAGTTCCTGGCGGTGGACGAAATCCAGCTCTGCGCTGATCCGGAGCGCGGCCACGTCTTCACCCACCGCCTGCTGCATGCACGTGGCACGGCCGAAACCATGCTGCTGGGCGCGGGAACCATGGCGCCCCTGGTCCGCCGGCTGCTGCCCCACGCCGAGATCGTCACCCGCGAGCGGTTCTCGAACCTGACCTATGCCGGACCGAAGAAGCTCACCCGCCTGCCCCGGCGCTCCGCCGTCGTCGCCTTCTCGGCCGACCAGGTCTACGCAATCGCCGAGCTGATCCGCCGTCAGCGCGGCGGCGCGGCCGTGGTGATGGGCTCGCTCTCGCCCCGCACCCGCAATGCCCAGGTCGCGCTCTATCAGTCCGGCGAGGTCGACTTCCTGGTGGCCACCGACGCCATCGGCATGGGCCTGAACATGGACGTCGACCATGTGGCCTTCGCGGGGCTCTCGAAGTTCGACGGCCGCCGCGTGCGGAGCCTCTATCCCCAGGAGATCGGCCAAATCGCCGGGCGGGCCGGGCGCTATCAGACCAACGGCACCTTCGGCGTCACCGGCGAGGCCGATGAGATGGACGCCGGCCTGGTCACCGCCATCGAGGAGCATCGGTTTGAGGCGGCGGCGGGCGCGGAGTGGCGCAACGCTAAACTGGACTTCGCCGCCCTGCCCAGCCTGCTGCGATCCCTGGCGAAACCGCCGGAGCGCGAGGGCCTCAGACTGGCGGCGGAGGCCCTGGACGAGACCACCCTGAAGGCGCTGGCGGCGGACGAGGAGGTCGGCCGGCGGGTCCACGACCGGGCCAATCTGGAGCGGCTATGGGACGTCTGCCAGACGCCGGACTTCCGCAAAGTGGCGGTGGACGAGCACATCCGCCTGGCGCGTGAGGTGTTCCTGCAACTGACCGCCGGGCGGCGGCGGCTGGGCGAAGACTGGATCGCCCGCCAGTTCGCGCCGCTGGACCGCACCGACGGCGAGATCGACACTCTGGCGGCCCGGCTGGCCGGCATCCGCACCCTGACCTATGTGGCCAACCGGCCCGACTGGCTGGCCGACCCGGAAGCCTGGCAGGCCAAGACCCGGGCGCTCGAGGACCGGCTCTCCGACACCCTGCATGAAAAGCTGATGGCGCGGTTTGTCGACCGGCGGACCAGCGCCCTGATGCGCGGCCTGCGCGTGCGTGGCGAGGCGTTGGCCGGCGTTGACCCTGAGGGCGCGGTGACCGTCGAGGGCCATTTCGTCGGACGTTTGACGGGCCTGAAGTTCGATGCGGCCCAGGGCGCCAGTCTGTTGGAAGAAAAGGCCCTGCGTGCGGCGGCCCTGCATGCCGTAGCGCCCGAGATCGCGCGGCGGCTGGGTCAGCTGGCGGCCGAGCCGGACGCCGCGTTCGCTCTGACACCGGACGGTGCGGTGCTGTGGCGCGGCGAGGCGGCGGGCGTGATCACCCGAGGTGGCGGACCCTTGACCCCGCGCGTGCGGCTGTTGGGCGAACTGGGTCCGGAGCCGGCGCGCCTGCGGGCTACCCGGCGGCTGGAGGCGTTTGCGGCGGCCAAGGCGTCGAGCGCGCTTGCGCCGCTGCGCCGGCTGGAGGCGGCGATCGCTGAGGGACGGATCAAGGGCCTGGCGCGCGGGCTGGCCTATCGGCTGGTCGAGGCGGGCGGCGTGCTGGATCGGGCGGAGGTCCGGGCGGACGTCCGCCAACTGAGCCAGGTCGAGCGGCGGGCGCTGCGGGTTCTGGGCGTGCGGATCGGCGCACATTCGCTGTTCCTGCCGGCCCTGCAAACCCCGGCGGCGCGCGCGACGGCGCAGGCGCTGGCGGCGCATGAGGCCGGTGTCTGGCGTCCGGACGCCGAGCGGGTGAGCCGCCTGCCGCAGCCGCTTCCGAGCGCACGGGTGCTGGCCGCCTGGGGCCTTCGGGCGCTGGGCGAGATGGCAGTTCCGCTGGAGGCGCTGGAGCGACTGGACGAGGCGCTGCGGGCCGACGGCATGATCCTGACCGACGCGACGCGCGCGAGTCTGGGCTGGAGCGACGCCGAGGCGCGGACCATCCTGCGGCGTCTGGCCTATGCGCCGGCGGGCCGGCCGAAGGCGGGCGAGCCCACGGTCTGGCGCCGCCGGGCCGATCCGCCAGCTCAGACAGTCGCACCAGCCAGACCGCACTCGCCGTTCGCCGCCCTGGCCGCCCTCAAGCCTGACGCCGCGCCGGCCCGCCGCCCGCGCCGCCGGCGCAAGGCGCGCGCCGTCCAGACATGAGCGAGCCGGACGCCGGTCGCGCGCCGGACGCCTGTCGCGCGGACGTCTGGCTCTGGCGCGCCCGGTTCTTCAAGACCCGCTCGCTGGCGGCGAAGTATCTCGAGGCCGGCCGCGTGCGGCTGACCCGCGCCGGCCAGGAATCCCGTCTCGACAAGCCTTCCCGGCCTGTGAAGGTCGACGACCGGCTGGTGTTTGCGCTGGGCGGGCGGCTGGTGGCGGTGGTGGTCACCGCGCTGGGGGATCGCCGGGGTCCGGCCGGCGAGGCCCGCAACCTCTATTCGGACTTGGAGAAATCCTCGCAGACGCCGCACGCCGCTGAGCATTGACAAGATGCCGCCGCGCCGTGACAAACCCGCGCCCCCAGCCAGAGCGTGACAGCTTCAAGTGGATACCGGTTGAAGCGCCCGTCACGCGCTGAATGTTAGAAACTGAGCCTGACCTCGACCGATGACCTACATCGTCACCGATGCCTGCATCAAATGTAAGTACATGGACTGTGTGGAGGTGTGTCCGGTGGACTGCTTCTATGAGGGCGAGAACTTCCTGGCGATCCATCCGGACGAATGCATCGACTGCGGCGTCTGCGAGCCGGAATGCCCGGTCGACGCCATCAAGCCCGATACCGAAGACGATCCGGACGGCAAGTGGCTGCGAATCAATTCCGACTACGCGAAGGTCTGGCCGAACATCACCGTGAAGGGTGAGCCACCCGCCGACGCCGAGGCGTTTGAGCGCGAAGAGGGGAAGTTCGACAAGTACTTCTCCGAGAAGCCGGGGCGCGGCTCCTGAAGCTCTGCGTCGAGGCGCCCATACAGGTTGTGGGCCAACTCTTTCAATCCGCTTGTTTTTGTGTTAACGTCGTAAACGACATGGCGATGTGGCTTCGCCTCGGCCGGACTGTAAATCTAGATCAGCCGTCGGGCGCCATGCTGAAACGGCGAAGGGTGCGTTAAGAGATCTGCTTCCGAACACAGTGACCATGCCGCCGCGGTTCGCTTTCGCGGAGAGGGTGGTTTTGTCGCGCGCGGGGGCGTCAGAGGTTCGCCGGTTCACGACCGGCCCTGGTTTTAAGAGGACTATTTCAATGAGCAAGAACGGTCACGATTTCGGGGTTGGCGATCATGTCGTCTATCCGGCCCATGGCGTCGGCCAGGTCCAGGGCGTCGAAACCCAGGAAATCGCCGGCATGCAGCTCGAAGTCTATATCATCACCTTCGACCACGAGAAGATGACCTTGCGCGTGCCCACCGCCAAGGCGCGAGTCTCCGGGCTTCGGGCGCTGGCCGAGACTGGCGTGGTCTCCAAGGCGCTGACGACCCTGAAGGGCCGTGCGCGGGTGAAGCGCACCATGTGGTCGCGCCGGGCCCAGGAATATGAGGCCAAGATCAACTCCGGTGACCTGATCTCTATCGCCGAGGTGGTGCGCGATCTGCACCGCGCCGAGAATCAGCCGGAACAGTCCTACTCCGAGCGCCAGCTTTATGAGAGCGCCCTGGACCGCATGGCCCGCGAAGTCGCCGCCATCGAGCGGATCGACCGCGATGCGGCCATCGTAATGCTCAACAAGTCACTGCTGAAGCCCCAGGCCGCCGCCGCCTGAGGGACGGGTTCAGCTGAGTTTGCAAAGACGCCCGGTCTACAGCCGGGCGTTTTCGTTGGGTGACGGGCTGCACAATTCACCGCGTGTTGTCGCGCGGATGGTCAGGGAGCTCAGATGCCCAAGGCGCGCTGGCAGCTGCTGTCGATCTTCACCAGCCGTCCCCGGCTGAGCGTGTCGCTACTCGCGGGACTGGCGGCGGGGCTCATCAGCGCTCTGCACCCCGGTCTGGCGACGGCGACGTCGGCGATCCTTGGCTGGAATGTGTTCTGCGGGCTGTTCCTGGTGCTGATCGCGCTGGCCGCCCGAGGCGCCGATTCCGACAAGGTCCGCGCCCGGGCCGTGCGTGAGGATGAGGGCCGTGGCCTGATCCTGGCTCTGGTGCTCGGCGCCAGCTTCGCCAGCCTTGGCGCAACGGCCATCGAACTGACCCAGGCGCGGCATGACGTCGGCCTGGCCCGGGCGGCGCATGTGGCGGCGGCCTTCTGGACGGTGGCGATCTCGTGGTTCGTGGTGCAGGTGGTGTTCGCGCTGCACTATGCACATGAGTACTACGCTCCCAGCGACGGCAAGGATCGCAAGCTCGCCGGCCTGGCGTTCCCGGGGACCAAGTCGCCGGACGACTGGGACTTCCTGCATTTTTCGATCATCATCGGCGTGGCGTCCCAGACCGCCGACATCGCCTTCACCAGCCGGGGAATGCGGCAGGTCGGAACCCTGCACAGCCTGGTGGCCTTCGCGTTCAACACCTTCGTCGTGGCGCTGACCATCAACCTGCTGGCCGGACTGTTCTGAGGTGCCCTTGTCCGCCACGCCGCGCCATGCCATCGCTCCCGCCGCGTGCGGCCCGGTAGCTCAGCCGGATAGAGCAGGGCTTTCCTAAAGCCAAGGTCGGGGGTTCGAGTCCCTTCCGGGCCGCCACGCAGACCCTTGATGTGTTCCGGAATCCGCCAACCCAACAGCCGATTTAAGCGTCCGCTAACCACCGCGGGTGATCCTGTCGCTGTGTCTGGCGAGGGGGCGACGGTTTCGTGGAATACTGGAAGCGGTCCCAGCGACTCTTCACCTGGCTCAGAGAGCCGCTGGCGCTTGGCGTGGCGTCGTTCTTGCTCGCAATGGCGTGCATCGTGTTCACCCGCGAGGTCGGGGGCGTTGCCGCAGTGTGGCCCGGCAATGCGCTGGCGGTGGCGTGGCTGCTGCGCCGGCCGTCGCGCGATTGGCCGGCGCTTGCCGCCGCTGCGATGCTGGGGTGTTTGACCGCCAATCTGTCCGCCGGCGACCTACCCCAAACGGCCATACTGCTGTCACTCTGCAATGGTGCCGAGATCCTGTTGTGCTCGGCGCTGACACGACGGTTCACCAACGGCGCCGTCGATCTTAGCCGGCCCCGGGACCTGCTGGTGTTCGGCGTTGTGGCGGCCGGCGCAGCCGCGCTGGCGCCGGGGCTTGTGGCGGCGGCGATCCTCGCTAAGGCCGGCCACCAGTCCTATGCTGCTGTCTTTCGCCAATGGTACTTCGCCGATGCGCTGGGCCTGCTGATCGTCACGCCAGCACTGCTGGCGTTAGGCAAGGGGTCTGAGGCCCAGAGGCACTGGCGTGCGCCCGGCCGGATGCTGCTGTGCTATGGCGTTCTCCTCGCCAGCCTGGTGGCGGTGTATGCCCAGACCAGCTATCCGTTGCTGTTTCTGACGCTCCCGGCCTTGGTGCTCTGCGCCTTCCAGCTCGGCGTGGAAGGCGCGGCGCTGGCGCTGCTCTTGACCGCGACAACTGCGGTGATCGCCACCCTGTCCGGCTATCATTCGGCGGCGATGATCCAGGCGGGGGTGGCGGTCCAGCTGGCCGTCCTGCAGATGTTCCTTGCGACGATGACGCTGGTGGTCCTGCCGCTATCGGCCGTCCTCGCCGAGCGCCGGCTCCTTGAGAGATCGTTGCGCGCGACTCTGGCCCAGGCGGAACTCAATGAGCAGCGCCTTCAGCTGGCCAGCCAGATCAGCGGCATCGGCTACTGGCGGCGCGAACTGCCCAGCGGCGACAGCGTCTGGTCGGATGGGACCTATGCGCTGCACGGCATGGCGCGTGAGGCGTTCGCGCATCGGCTGGAGGATGCCGTCGGGCTCTACCTGCCCGAAGATCAAATCCGCATCGGCCAGACGTTGGCGACCGCTGAGGCGAACGGCGAGCCCTTCGATGGCAAGGTTAGGCTCCATCGCCTTGATGATGGCGAACTGCGCACGGTGCGCTTCAAGGGCGAAGCCGAGCGCAACAGGCGTGGCGAGGTCGTTGCGATCTTCGGCGTCATTCGCGACATCACCGACGAAGAGGCGGCCCGCCAGCGGATCGAGGCGAGCGAGGCGCGCTATCGGCTGCTCGCCGACAACTCGACCGACGTGATCGCCTGCTACGCGCAAGATGGTATTTTGACCTTCCTGTCACCTGCGGTGACAGCGCTGCTGGGCTATGAATTGGGCGAGCTGATGGGCAAGCCGATCAGCGCCTTCATGCATCCCGACGATTTGAAGGCCTCGATGCGCGCCTGCCGCGCGCTGCTCGATCCGGACAGCGGGATCAGCACGGTTCAGTTCGAATATCGCGCGGTCCACAAGAACGGCGGCGAGGTCTGGCTCGAAGCCCACCCGCGCGCCATCCGCGACCCGGACAGCGGCGCCTTCATCGAGTTCCAGGATGTGGTGCGCAATGTGAGCGCGCGCAAGCAACTGGAGGCGGATCTGCTGGCGGCGCGTGATGCGGCCGAGGACGCCGCCGCCGTGAAGGCCGAATTCATGGCCAATATGAGCCACGAAATCCGCACGCCGCTAACGGCGATCCTCGGCTTTACCGCCCTGATCGCGGCCCGGTCAGACCTGCCAGAGGATGTCGCGCACCTGGTGCAGCGCACATCGGGGGCCAGCCAGGCGCTGCTGGCCATCGTCAACGACATCCTGGATTTCTCCAAGCTCGAGGCCGGGCAGATGCCGATCTCGGTGAAGCCGACCTCTGTGCTGGAGACGCTGTCGGACGCCTTGGGGCTCTTCGAGCCGCAAGCTGCGGCCAAGGGCCTGAAGCTGGTGTTCGAGGGCGCTGAGGCTGTGCCGCCGCGCCTCAGCCTCGATACCGACCGCGTGCGGCAGGTGCTGCTCAACCTGATCGGCAATGCCGTGAAGTTCACCGATGCGGGGACCGTCACTCTGTCGGCGGCTTACGACGTTTCAAGCCAGCGCCTGCGCGTGTCGGTTCGTGACACGGGCGCGGGCATGGACGCCGAACAGCAGTCCAGACTGTTCCAGAGATTCTCGCAGGTCGATGGATCATCGACGCGCCGCCACGGCGGCACCGGCCTGGGGCTCGCAATCTGCCGCGGCCTGGTGACGGCGATGGGTGGGGTGATCGAGCTGACCAGCGTCGTTGGCCAGGGGTCGGTGTTCACGCTCGACATTCCAGCGGAAGTCTGTGCGACGCCCGAGGCGAACGGCGCGATCCACGCGCCCGATGGGATCAGCGGCCTGCGCGTGCTGCTGGCCGACGACAATCCGCTCAATCGCGAGTTGGCGAAGTCCATCCTGACGCCGTTCGGCGTGGAAGTGACCGACGTCGCGGATGGCGCGGAAGCGCTCGACATGGCCCGCGCCCAGCCGTTCGATGTGATTTTGCTGGACCTTTGGATGCCGCGCATGGACGGACCGCAGGCCGCCCTGCGGATTCGCGCGGAGCCGGGCCCGAACCAGGACGTGACGATCCTGGCCTTCTCGGCCGACTACGATGTCGAACGGTTTGGAGAACAGGGGCAGCGCGGCTTCGATGGCCTGGTCCGCAAGCCTATCGAGGTGGAACACCTGCTCCAGGCGCTGGCGGATGCAGTGGCGTGGGAGCCCTCTGATCGAGAAGAACGCACTACAGCTGCGGGATAGCTCGCGGTCCAACTCCCAAAGGTGTCAGCCTGCTGATCAGCATGCCGCCGATCTATATCTTCGTCCTTGGGTCGCTGGCGGGTTTCGCGCTCAAGGCGCTGCGCATCTTCGCCTGAAGCGCGGCGCGACCGATTTCCCTTTGGGCGCCGCGCCGTGCAGCCACCATTGCGTTACGCTACGGCGACTGTTCGAACATCGGCCTCAAGCTCTACAGAAAGACCTGCATGCCCACGCTGTTCGACCCCATACGTCTTGGCGGCCTGGATCTGCCCAACCGGCTGATCATGGCGCCGCTCACCCGCATGCGGGCCGACCCGGTGACGCGGGCGCCGACCGCGCTGGTGGCGGAACAGTACGCGCAGCGCGCCTCGGCGGGCCTGATCCTCGCCGAGGCGACCTCGGTTGATCCGATGGGGGTCGGCTATGCTGGCACGCCGGGCATCTGGTCGGATGTCCAGGTGGACGGCTGGCGCAAGGTGACCGCTGCGGTGCACCAGGCCGGCGGGCGGATCGCGCTGCAACTGTGGCATGTGGGCCGGATCTCCGAGCCTGCGGTGCTGGACGGCGCGACGCCGATCTCCTCGAGCGCCGTCGCCTGCAGCGGCTTCATCAGCCAGGTTCACCCAAAGCGCCCATTCCCCACGCCCAGAGCTCTCGAGCTCAGCGAAATTCCAGGCGTCGTCGAGGGCTTCCGCCGCGCGGCCGAAAACGCCCAGGCCGCCGGGTTCGACGGTGTCGAAATTCACGGCGCCAACGGCTATCTGCTGGACCAGTTCCTGCAGGATAGCTGCAACCAGCGGACCGACGCCTACGGCGGGTCGATCCCGAACCGCGCGCGGCTGCACCTGGAAGTCGCCGACGCCTGCATCTCGGTCTGGGGGGCGGAGCGGGTCGGCATGCACCTGGCGCCGCGTGGCGATGCGCAGGACATGGGTGACAGTGATCCCCTGGCGACGTTCACGTATGTGGCGCGCGAACTGGCCAAGCGGCAGATCGGCTATCTGTTCCTGCGCGAATATGTCGGGCCCGATCGCCTGGCGCCGGCGATCAAGGCGGCGTTCGGGGGGCCGGTGATCCTGAATGAGCAGCTGACGCTGGAGCAGTCGATCGCCGATCTGGAGGCTGGCGTCGCCGACGCCATCGGGTTTGGCCGCAACTTCATCGCCAATCCCGACCTGCCGGAGCGGCTGCGCACCGGCGCGCCGCTGAACGAGCTGAACCCCGCCACCCTCTATGGGCCGGGGCCGGCGGGTTACACCGACTATCCGAAGCTGGAGCGGGTGGGGGTGACGGCATAGGTGCGCGCGGCGGCGCCATCCCTCTGGTCGTCATCACCCTGCTTGTCAGGGTGATCCATGAACACCGTGGAACGCCGAACCGGGCAGGAGCCTTGCCGTCTGGGGCCATCTGAAACGCCTGCGTGTATGGCTCCCCGGCACGGCGTCGCTACGCTCCTTGGCCGAGGATGACGGAATAAAGGGAGGTCTGCGCGCGGCTTCCCGGTTTCAGTCCGCGCCGCGCCTGGCCTTGGCTGGCCCTGCAACGACGGCGGGTGCGGCGGCCTTGGCGGCGGCCTTGGCGGCGGCGTCAGCGGCGTCCTTTTCCTTCTGGCGCGCACCACCGAGGATGCCGGGCAGGGCATAGTTGCCCTCATGGCAGGCGTATTCGTAGACCCGGCCGTTCAGAGTCTGGAAGGTGTATTCACCGCCCCACGGCGCGTCCCAGGTGTCGGGGTCTTCCAGCTGGAAGCGGTAGAGGATCTTGCTGGGGGATACGCGGGTAAACCACTCGGTCACCTTGAGGGTCTTCCACGAGCCCATGAACTCCTGAACCTCGGGAATGTTGGTGGTCTCGACCACCAGGGTATCGCCCTCGTAGCGGCCGATGGAATCGCCCATCCAGTGGCGCACCGGGTCGGCGCTGTGGCTGGCGTTCAACCGGATGATCCGCGCGTCGTGGATCATCTCGACGTCGATCACCACCGCATCCGGCGTCTGGATGATCTGGTAATTGTTGTTGTAGTAGCCGTTCGGCAGCATCGGCGGGCCGTTGTTGCGGCCGAACCCGGTGATGCAGCGCTCGCCGAGCGGGCGGTTCTCATAGCTGTCATAGATGTCCCGGTAGTCGGCGAACCCACGCATCTTCGGTGCGCCGGCTTTGCGGGCCGGCGGCAGGCCGTTGGGCGTGGTGAGGATCGAGGTGCGGTACGCGCCGTCGATCTCCACCAGCTTGGTGCCTGGGTCGATCCAGAAGGTGTTGTAGCCGCCGGTGTCGCCGCCGGCGGCGATGAAGTCCGGCCGGATCTCAACGAGCTTGGAGGAAAGGTTGCTGGCCTGGCCGGCCTCGGCCGAGGCGGCGGGATCGGTCGGCGCGTCGGAGTCTGCCAGCGCCTGGGCCCAGATCTTCTCGAAACTCTTGGCCTCATCCGCGCTCAGCGCCGCCTTTTTCGAGATGCGCGGATTGCGGGTCAGCGGGGTCAGGGTGGCGTTGCTCCAGTCGCCGGAGAGGTCAGGCTGGCCCATAGCGTTGCGGGGCGATTTCCAGGACGCGGCCGCTGGCGCCTTCTCCGCCGGCGCGGCGATTGCAAGTCCAGCCGCGCAAAGGGCGGTTCCGAAGGCGAGAACGATAGCGCGGCGCATTGCGAGACACTCCAACTGATGTGGTTTCGCGGACTCCCAGCGTGAAAACTACCACCGTTTGCCGCCGATAAGGAAGATCGCTGCTCAGCCGGTCTTCGAAGCGCTAAACTGGTAATCCCGGATAGACACCGCATGCATCTCGGCGCTGAAGCCTGGCGCGGCCGGCATTCGGTAGCGACCACGCTCGATCTGGATGGGGTGCCGGAAGTGCTCGTGCAGGTGGCCGGCGTGCTCGGTCATCCGGCCTTCAAGTTCACCGCTGATGCAGATGAAGTCGATCATCGAAACGTGCTGGGCGTATTCGCACAGCCCGACGCCGCCGGCGTGGGGACAGACCGGCTTGCCGAACTTGGCGGCCAGCAGCATCACCGCCAGCGCCTCGTTGAGGCCGCCCAGCCGGCAGTTGTCGAGCTGCACCACATCGATGGCGTCCGCCTGCAGCAGCTGTTTGAACATCACCCGGTTGTGGGCGTGCTCGCCGGTCGCCACGCGGATCGGGCGGACCGCCCGGGCGATGGCGGCGTGGCCCAGGATGTCGTCTGGGCTGACCGGCTCCTCGATCCAGTAGGGGTCGAACGGGGCCAACGCCTTGACCCAGTCGATGGCCTGCCCGACCTCCCAGACCTGGTTGGCGTCGATCATCATGAGGCGGTCCGGCCCTATGGATTGGCGCACCTGGCGGCAGCGGCGGATGTCGTCGTCCAGATTGCGCCCGACCTTGATCTTGATGGCGTTCCAGCCGTCGGCCACCGCCTCGGCGCACAGCCTTGCGATCATCTCGTCCGGATAGCCCAGCCAGCCGGCTGAGGTGGTGTAGGCCGGATAGCCGTCGGCCTGGAGCTGACGGATGCGGGCCTCGCGTCCGGGTTCGGCGTCGCGCAGGATCTGGAGGGCTTCGGCCGGCGTCAGAGCGTCGGTGATGTGGCGGAAGTCGATCAGCCCGACGATCTGTTCCGGCGTCAGGTCCGCGACCAGCCGCCAGACGGGCTTGCCCTCGGCTTTGCCCCACAGATCCCATACCGCGTTGACGATAGCCGCCAGCGCCAGGTGCGTGACGCCCTTCTCCGGACCTACCCAGCGCAGCTGGCTGTCGCTGGCCAGGCTGCGCCAGAAGCCCGCGAAGTCTTCGGTGATCGAGGCCAGGGTCCGGCCGACGACCAAGTGCGCCAGCGCCTCGATGGCGGCCACGCAGAGCTCGTTGCCGCGGCCGATGGTGAAGGTGAAGCCGTGGCCTTCGGGCGGCCCGTCTGTCTTCAGGATCACATAGGCGGCGGAATAGTCGGGGTCGGGGTTCATGGCGTCGGAGCCGTGCAGGCCAGCCGACGTGGGGAAACGAAGGTCGTGGGCCTCGAGGGCGGTGATGGTGAGCGCGGTTGAACCTAGCACGTGGGCGACCCTCAAGACTCATATTGCGGTCAGCGTCTCATCTGCGCACCTTGATGTCATGGCTCGCCGGACCCATCGATGATCCTTGACGCTCATCAGCACGTCTGGACCCTGGCGCGCGGCGACTACGGCTGGTTGACGCCGGAATTGGCCGGGCTCTATCGGGATTTCGATCTGGCCGACTATGCCGGCGCTGCGCCGTTCGTGGACGCCAGTATCCTGGTGCAGGCGGCGCCGACCGACGCGGAGACGGACTATCTGTTGGCCCTGGCGGAGGGCTCGAACCAGGTGGCGGGCGTGGTGGGTTGGGTCGATCTGGCGTCGGTGGGCGCGCCAGCGCGGCTGGCCGAGCTGGCGGCGAATCCCAAGTTCCTGGGTGTGCGGCCAATGCTTCAGGACCTTGATGATCGGAACTGGATCGCAGGCGCGGAGCTGACGCCGGCGTTGGCGGCGCTGACCGGGCTGGGCCTGAGCTTCGATGCCCTGGTGCGGCCCGAACACCTGCCGGCGCTGGCCCGGATGGCGGCGCGGCATCCGGACTTGCGGATCATCATCGACCATGGCGCCAAGCCGGATATTGCGGGCGGTTCGCTGCCCGACTGGCGTGCAGCCCTGGCGCCGCTTGCGGCGATGCCGCAGGTGGCCTGCAAGGTGTCGGGTCTGCCCAGCGAGGCCGGGCCAGGCTGGCGGCCGGAGGTCTTCGCACCCTGGACCGAAACGCTGGTGGAGATGTTCGGACCCGAGCGGCTGATCTGGGGCAGTGACTGGCCGGTGGTGACAGACGTCACCGATCCGACGTCCTGGTATGAGGTGGTGCGCGAGGCGGTCAGGCCGCTGGGCGCGCTGGCGATGGCCGAGGTGTTCGGCGGCACGGCGCGTCGGGTCTATCGACTGAACAGGAGAGGTGACGGATGGGTTCGCGGCTGAGCGGCAAGCGGTGTTTCGTCACCGCCGCATCGGCGGGCATCGGCCGCGCCTGCGCCCTGGCCTTCGCGCGCGAGGGGGCGGAGGTGATCGCCACGGACCTTGCGCCAACCCGGATTGAGGCCGACGGCCAAGGTGTCGATGTTTCGAGTCTGGATGTCACCGACCGGGCGGCGGTGCAGGCGGCGGCGGCGCGCTATGGAGCGGTGGACGTGCTGCTGAACGCGGCGGGGATGGTGCACCATGGCACGCTGCTGGATTGTTCGGAGGAGGACTGGGCGCGGTCGATGGAACTCAACCTGACCTCCATGGCGCGGACCATGCGCGCGTTCCTGCCGGCGATGCTGGCGCAAGGCGGCGGCTCGATCATCAACATCGCCTCAGTGGCCTCGTCGATCAAAGGCGCCCCCAACCGCGCGGTCTACGGCGCGACCAAAGCCGGGGTGATCGGCCTGACCAAGGCGGTCGCCGCCGACTTTGTGACCCAGGGCATCCGCGCCAACGCCATCTGCCCCGGCACCGTCGACACGCCGTCGCTGCACGGCCGGATGGCCGCGACGGGCGACGCCGTGGCCGCCCGCGCCGCCTTCATCGCCCGCCAGCCGATGGGGCGGTTGGGCACAGCGGAGGAGGTCGCCGCCCTGGCAGTCTATCTGGCCAGCGATGAGTCCGCCTTCACGACGGGCGTTGCGCATGTCATCGATGGCGGCTGGTCGATGTGAGGGGTAGGGTGATGGAGTTTCCGCAGACGGGCTTAGCGGTCGCGGACGTGATCGCGGACCTCACAGCCAAGCGGGCCGGGGACGTACGCTGGCAGGACGGCCGGACCTTTGGCATGGTCTACAACGGCGGGCCCAGCGTCCATGAGGTGGCCGAGGCGGCGGCCAAGCTCTACCTCCATGAGAACGCGCTCAACACCAAGGCCTTCCCCTCGTTGGGGGCGATCCAGGCTGAGGTGGTCGGCTGGACGGCGAGCCTGCTGCATGGCCCGGCAGGCGCTGCCGGGTTCATGACCAGCGGCGGCACCGAATCCATTCTCTGCGCCGTGCTGGCGGCCCGCGAGCGGGGCGCCAAAGAACGTGGGATCACGGCGCCGCACATGGTGCTGGCCGAGAGCGCCCACGCCGCCTTTCACAAGGCCGCGCACATCTATGGCATCCGGGTGACCAAGACGCCGGTGCGCGCGGACTGGACGGCCGATGTCGGCGCGATGGCGGGCGCCATCGAGCGGGACACCGTCCTGGTGGTCGGCTCGGCGCCGCAGTATCCGCAAGGCGTGGTGGACGACATTCCGGCTATCGCCGCCCTGGCCCAGTCTGCGGGCGCCAACTGCCATGTGGACGCCTGCATGGGCGGGTTTGTACTGCCGTTCGTAGAGCTGTTGGGCCGGCCGGTTCCGCCCTGGGACTTCCGGATCGAGGGCGTGACGTCGATCTCGGCCGATGTCCACAAGCTGGGCTATGCGCCGAAGGGCGCCTCGGTGATCCTCTATCGCGACAAGGGCCTTCGGGCGCACCAGACCTTCGTGTTCCAGGACTGGCTGGGCGGCTTTTATGCCTCGCCCAATCTGCAGGGCACGCGCTCGGGCCTGCCGATGGCCGCAGCCTGGGCGGTGATGCGGCACCTGGGGCTGGAGGGCTACCTGAAGCTGACGCAGGCCACGCTGACGAACGCCGACGCGCTCCGGGCCGGAATCCGGGAGATAGAGGGCCTGCGGGTGTTGGGCGATCACGCCTATCACTTGGTGGCGATGGCGGCCGACCCGACGTCGGACCGGGCCATCGACATGTTCGCCCTGGGCGACGCCCTGTTGAAACGCGGCTGGTTCCACGACCGGCAAGGCCCTCCCGACACGCTGCATTCGACGGTCAGCAACAGCAACACCGGGGTGATCGAACACTACCTGGCCGACCTGCAAGCCTCGGTGGCCGAGGTGGGAACGACGCGGGCGGCGGATCGGGCGACCAACTACGCGACGCTGGAGTAGGGGGCGGGGACGACAGGGCATCCGGGCGCCTAGGGATGCACCGTCAGCTGGTCACGGAATAGGCGCCAACGCCGACCTTGCCGCAGTGCAGCGTCACGCATGCGTCGTGTCGCCGATCCTGGTCTAGGGACAGCAGATGCGCGTCCTTGTCGTCGATCCCGACCCCGCTCGCGCCGCCCTCGTCGCTGAGGGGCTGTCCGGGGTGGAGCCGCTGCAGGTGCGGCATGCGTTGGTGTTCGATCAACGCGAGGCGGCGATCTTTGAGCCTGACGTCGTGGTTGTGGCCTCTGACAGTCCTGAGCGCGACACCATCGAGAGTCTGAGAGAGGCCAGCACGGCCTATCCCCGGCCGGTGGTGATGTTCGTTGATCGCTCCGAGCCCGGATTTGCTGAAGAGGCGGTCCGGGCCGGCGTCTCTGCCTATGTGGTTGACGGCCTGGCCAGCGCTCGGGTCCGCTCAATCCTGGAGGTGGCGATCAGCCGCTTCCACCTGATGAACCAGCTTCGTCTGGATCTGGCGAAGGCCAAGGCCGATCTCGTTGCGCGCAAATCGGTGGATCGGGCCAAGGCGCTGTTGATGGCGGAGCGCGGCCTGGACGAAGACACCGCCTACAAGCTGCTGCGCAAACTCTCGATGGACACTGGACGGCCTCTGGCGGCGGTGGCGAGTGACCTGCTGGCCTTCGCCGGGGTGTTGAAGGGAGGCAGTTCGTGAGCGTTGGACCGTTACGGCTGGGTTTCATCGCGCTGAACGATGCGGCTAGAGCCTTTCCGGATCAGATGGATTCATCTGATCCGGATGAAAAGGCTCGCTCTTCATATGTTTAGAGCGTGACGGGCGCTTCAACCGGTATCCA
>JAYTFM010000021.1:0-11597 GCA_043734425.1 Alphaproteobacteria bacterium | reverse complement strand
GCAAGCTCGTCGAGCAGGCCTATCATCGGGCGATCATCGCTGAGGCGCCGGAAGAGAAGGACCGCGCTTCGCTGGTGTTTGATCGGCTGGCCCGGGGCTTTCGTCTCACCCTGTCGCTTGAGGCCCGCTTCGCCCGTGACGTCCGGCGTGAGGAGCGCGAGATCGCGGAGTTGGCGGCAGAGCCTGCGCCGAACAGCTTGCCCCGGCCCGTCGCCGCGCCTCGGCCCGATCAGCCGGCCCGCGAGCCCACGGAGGCCGACCATGAGAGCGAGATGGAGGCTGAGGCGACCTCCGACGCCCTCGCCGTTCGCGTCAAGGACCTTTCCCATATCCTCGACGAGCAGGCCGAGATGCTCGATCCTGACGGCTCCCAGCGCATCGATCTCGACGCCCTCGCGCAATGGTGGGCCGAAGGTCAGCGTTACGAGCCGGGATACCAAGCGCCCAAGCCCACACCCCGCCGCGCCAAGGCGCCACGCACCCGCTCGCCCCGGCCCAGGGACGTGCATGCCAAGGATGTTCATCCCAAGGATGTTGATACCTGGGACGCCTATCCCAGGGACACTCCGGACCTCGACATAGATGATGACGACGACGACGAGCCGCCCTGGCTGGAGTCCGGCTGAGCGCGGCCGCATTGAGCCCAGCGCCCGCCCCTGATACCCCCCATCCATGAGCGACGTCGAACTTCCGGACGAACCGGCCGCGCTCCTCAGCGACGCCGAGCGCGCCGCCGTGTTCCGACGGGGCTGGCTGGTGCCGGCGATCATTGGCTCGGCGCTGCTGATGCAGACCCTCAACGCGACGGTGATCGCCAACGCCCTGCCCGCCATGGCCAGGACGTTCCACGTCGAGCCGCTGCGGCTCAATATCGCCATCACCGTCTACATGCTGTCGGCGGCGATCTTCCTGCCGTTCAGCGGCTGGCTGGCCGACCGCTATGGGGCGCGGCGGGTGTTCATGAGTTCCATCGTGCTCTACGCCTTGGGCTCGGCGGCCTGCGGGTTCGCCGGCAGCCTGTGGACCCTGGTGTTCGCCCGGTTCCTGCAAGGCGCGGCCGGCGCGACCATGATGCCGGTCGGCCGGCTGGTGCTGCTGCGTACGACGCCCAAGAGCGAGCTGGTCGGCGCCCTCTCCGTCGTCACCATGCCGGCGCTGCTCGGGCCGGTGATCGGGCCGTTGCTGGGCGGCGCCATCGTCACCTTCGCCGACTGGCGCTGGATCTTCTTCATCAACCTGCCGATCGCCGTCGTTGGCCTGGTGCTGGTCTATCGCCACGTGCCAGAGGTCCGCGAGGCCGACGCCCGACCGGTCGATATCCCCGGCATCCTGATGACCGGCGTGGGCCTGGCGGGCCTAATCTCAGGCTTCGAGGTTCTGGGGCGCGACGCTGTTCCGGGCTGGGTCGTGGCCGGCCTGTTCGCGGGCGGGATCCTCAGCCTCTTCGCCTACGGACGGCATGCGCGCAACGCGGCCAACGCCGTTCTTGACCTGACGATCTTCCGCAAGCCAACCTTCAGCGCCTCGGTCATCGGTGGCGGGTTCATGCGCGTGGCTATGGGCGCTAACCCGTTCCTGCTGGCCATGCTGCTGCAGGTGGCGTTCGGGATGAGCGCTTTCGCCGCTGGGGCCATGACCTTCGTCTCGGCGGTCGGCGCTCTGGTCATGAAAACCACGGCCCCGCCGATCCTCAGGCGGTTCGGATTTCGCTCGGTGCTGCTGGTCAATGCGGTGATCGTCGGCGCCAGCTTCATGGCCTATGCGCTGTTCCGGCCGAGCTGGCCGCACTGGGCGATCATGGTGGTGCTCGGCGTCGGCGGGTTCTTCCGCTCCCTGCAATTTACCGCCCTCAACGGCATGGCCTATGCCGAGATCGACCAGGACCAGATGAGCCGCGCGGCCACCACGTCATCCATGGTTCAACAATTGGTCCAATCGATCGGCATCGGCCTCTCGGCCAGCCTGTTGCATGGCCTGATGGTCTGGCGCGGCGAGACGCGGCTGACCGTAGCGGTGGTCTCGCCGGCCTTTGTGGTCATCGGCCTGCTGACCATGATCTCGATGTTCTGGTTCGCGCGGCTTGCGCCCGACGCGGGCGACGAGATGAACCGACGGGGCGTGGCGGGGTAGGAATGAACGTTCTGCGGCGAGCTGGCGCCTCGGCTACTCCCTCTCCGATCGTCATCCCCCGGCTTGTCCGGGGGACCCATGTACGCCGCATTCCCGGGTCGGCTCGTTGTGGGACCCCCAGTAGCAATTTTGAAGCGCCAGCGTTCATGGGTTCCCGGTACGGCGTCGCTACGCTCCTTGACCGAGAATGACGAGCGGAGGGGGAAATGATCCCATTCAGTCGCCGAGGACTTTAGCTGGTCGCGCGACCCTTCGCGTAGATCCTCGGGCGCAACGGCTGCAGGCGCACCTCGGCGTCGAGGGCGACGACATCGGGTAGGCTCGGCCCGTGCGCCTGAAGTTCCAGCACCAGATCGCCCACCAGACAATCGATCCGCACTTCCAGGCCGCGTCGGGAAACGCTGCGGACGCGGGCAACAACACCAGCCTCTGAAATCGGCAAGACCGCCACCTCATCCGGCCGGAACAGCACCTCGCACGGGCCATCGGCCGCGCCGGGCGGCGCCTCCGTCTCCCAGCCGACGATATCGAGACGCTGGCCGCGCACGACCCCGGGCAGCCGGCAGGTCTGGCCCAGGAAGTCGAAGACGAACGGATTGGCCGGCGCGTCATAGATCTCGTTGGGGGCGCCCAGCTGCACCAGGGCGCCGTCCTTGAGGATGGCCACCCGGTCGGCGAGGTCCAGCGCCTCCTCCTGATCGTGGGTGACGAACACGGTGGTGACGCCGGTCCGCTCATGCAGCGCGCGCAGCCAGCGGCGCAGGTCGCGGCGGACTTGGGCGTCGAGGGCGCCGAACGGCTCATCCAGCAGCAGCATGCGCGGCTCGATGGCCAGGGCCCGCGCCAGGGCGACCCGTTGGCGCTGTCCGCCCGACAGCTGCGCGGGAAACCGGCCGCCCAGGGTGTCCATCTGCACCAGCGACAGCAGCTCCTCGACCCGCGTTGCGATCTCGCGCCGTGGGGGCCGCATGGCGCGCGGCCGGACGCTGAGGCCAAAGGCGATATTCTGGGCGACCGTCATGTGCCGAAACAGGGCGTAGTGCTGGAACACCATCCCGACCCGCCGCTCGCGCACCGGCAGAGCCAGGAAATCTTCGCCGCCGAAGCTGACCTTGCCCGCATCGGGGCGTTCCAGGCCGGCCAGAATGCGCAGCAGCGTGGTCTTGCCGGAGCCCGAGGGTCCGAGCAGGGCCAGGAACTCGCGCTCACGCGCTTGCAACGACACATCCTTCAGCGCCGGAAAACGCCCGTACGCCTTGGTGACGCCTCGGATGTCCAGCGCCAGGGGGCTGTCAGGTGTTGTCACGGGCCTGACTCCATTCGAGCAGTGTTTTGAGAACGAGCGTCACGATGCCGAGGCCGGCCAGCAGCGAGGCGGTCGCAAACGCGCCGACGCTGTCATAGTCGTTGTAGAGAACCTCGACATGCAGCGGCAGGGTGTTGGTCATGCCCCGGATGTGGCCGGAGACCACCGACACCGCCCCGAACTCGCCCATGGCGCGGGCGTTGCACAGCAGGACCCCGGACAGCAGCGCCCAGCGGATGTTGGGCAGGGTGATCCGCCAGAAGGTCGTGAACCCCCCGGCCCCCAGCGTCAGGGCGGCCATCTCCTCATCCGAGCCCTGGGCCTGCATGAGCGGGATCAGCTCGCGCGCCACGAACGGGAACGTCACCAGCAGGGTCGCCAGCACCAGGCCGGGCACAGCGAAGATGATCTGGAAATCATGGGCGATGAGCCACTCGCCGAACACGCCCTGAGCCCCGAACAGCAGCACCCAGACCAGGCCCGACACCACCGGCGACACCGAGAACGGCAGGTCGATCAGGGTCATCAGGAGGCCCTTGCCCCGGAACTCGAACTTGCCGATGGCCCAGGCTGCCGCGACCCCGAACGCTGCATTGAGCGGCACGGTGATGGCCGCCACCAAGCCCGTCAGCTTCACCGCCGCCAGCACGTCCGGATCCCCCAGCGCCTGCAGATATCGTCCAAAGCCGGCGCTGAACGCATCATGGAAGACCACCGCCAGCGGCAGCACCACCAGCCCGCCCATGACGCCGAAGGTGGCCAGCACCAGCAACGGCGCAATGCCAGGCAGATGGATGCGACTCGAAAGGACGCTCATGCGTGGCCCCTGCGCGCCAGCCACAGCTGCACGACATTGAGCGCGGCCAAGGCGCCGAACGAGACCAGCAGCATCGCCAGGCCAATGGTCGCCGCGCCGGCGTAGTCGTATTCCTCGAGCTTAATGACAATCAGCAGCGGCGCGATCTCGGTTTTCATCGGCAGATTGCCAGCGATGAAGATCACCGAGCCATACTCACCGACCGCCCGGGCGAACGCCAGACCGACCCCGGCCAGCAGCGCCGGCGCCAGGGCTGGCAGCACCACCCGGCTGATCCGCTGAAGATCGGTGGCGCCCAGCGTGCGGGCGGCCTCCTCGACCTCGCGGTCCAGGTCCTGCATCACCGGCTGAACGGTGCGCACCACGAACGGCAGCCCGATGAACACCAGGGCGATGAAGATGCCGACCGGCGAATAGGCGGTCTTGATCCCGAACTTCAGCGCCAGGGCGCCGAGCGGTCCACTGGGGGCATAGATCGCGGTCAGTGCAATACCGGCCACCGCCGTCGGCAGGGCGAACGGCAGATCGATCAGGGCGTCGAGGATCCGGCGACCGGGAAACTCATATCGGGTCACGCTCCAGGCGACCAGCAAGCCCAGCGGCGCGTTGACCATCGCCGCCAGCAGCGAGAGCCCAAAGCTGATCCCGAGCGACGAACGGACCCGGGGCTCAGAAAGCACGTGCAGCACGCCGCTCAGGCCCGCCTCCCACGGTCGCAAGGCCAGCACACCCAGCGGGACCAGAACGATCAGCGACAGATAGACCAGGGTGAAGCCCAGCGAGAGCCGCAGGCCGGGCAGGATGGACCGCTCCCGCCGGCGCGGCGGCGATCCCCCCGGGGCCAGGCGTATGACCGCCGGCGCGGTGAAACGATCGGTCACGGCTGATAGATGCGATCAAAAACGCCGCCGTCGGCGAAGTGGGTCGCCTGGGCGCGCTTCCAGCCGCCGAACGCCTGATCGATGGTCACCATCGGGATGTTGCGGAATGATCTGGCGTACTGCGCCAGCACCTGCGGGTTCCGGGGCCGGAAATGATGCCGGGCGATGATCTCCTGGGCCAGCGGACTATAGAGGAAGTTCAGGTAGCCTTCGGCCTGGACGCGGGTCTTGTGGCGGTCAACGTTCTTGTCGACCAACGCGACCGGCGGCTCCGCCAGGATCGACATCGACGGATAAACGATCTCGAAGTTGGGACCGAATTCCTCGAGCGTCAGATAGGCCTCGTTTTCCCACGCCAGCAGGACGTCGCCGATCTTGCGCTGGGCAAAGGTGGTGGTCGCGCCGCGCGCGCCGGTGTCGAGCACCGGGACGTTTTTGTAGAGCTGGCCCAGAAACGCCTGCGCCTTGGCGTCGCCGCCCTGTTTCTGGGCATAGGCGTAGGCGGCCAGATAGGCCCACCGCGCGCCGCCGGAGGTCTTCGGATTGGGCGTGATAACCCCGATCCCCGGCTTCACCAGATCCCCCCAGTCGCGGATCTTCCAGGGATTGCCCTTGCGGACCAGGAACACGATGGTCGAAGTGTACGGGGTCGAATTGTTCGGCAAGCGCGACTGCCAGTTGGTCGGCAGCAGTTTGGCGCGCTGGGCGATCTCATCGATGTCGGCGGCCAGCGCCAGCGTGACCACATCGGCCTGCAAGCCGTCGATCACCGAGCGGGCCTGTTTGCCGGAGCCGCCATGGCTCTGATTGATGGTGACCACCTGGCCGGTGCGGCCTTTCCAATAGGTGGCGAAGGCGACGTTGATCTCCTTGTAGAGCTCACGGGTCGGATCGTAGCTGACGTTGAGCAGGGTGATCGGATTGGTCGCCTCGGCCTGGGCGAAGGCCGGCAGGCCGGCGGCGAGGGCGGAAGCGCCGACGATCAACTGGCGGCGATCAAGGAGGGTCTGGATAGTCATCGGAAGTCTCCGGACAGCTCTAGAAGGCGTACTGGGTGCGCAGGGACCAGATGTTGAGGTCCTGGCCGATCTCAGCGCCGGCCGGCGGCGTCAGGACGCCCGCGCCGAAGGCGAGGCCGCCGGGCGACAGCCGGTCGACCTCGACACGTTGATAGTCGAACAGGAACCGGACATTGGCGTTCGGATACCAGTTGAGGCCCAGCGTCAGGATCTTCTGAGCGCCGCCGCGCACCGCAGAAGGGCCCTGCGCTGATCCAGCGGCGCCCTCGGCATAGTTGAGATCCATGTCCGAATAGCGGGCAGCCAACTCCCAGGCGCCCCATTGGCGGGCCTTCAAGTCGAACGGCTTGGCGACCTTGGGCGCATCGAAGGTGGCGGTGGCGATGCCATACCGACGTGGCTCGCCAGTCAGCGTCCAGGCCCCCTGCACGTACCAGCCGTGGAACCGGGGATCCGCGAGCACGCCCTTCCGATCCACCCGGATGTCATAGTATTCAGCTTGCAGCGTGAATTGCTTGTGCTGGCCGGCCAGCTCCAGGCCGAGCACGCGGGCGCCATCGGCATCCAGATTGCCGGTGTCGATGAGGCGCGTGATATCGACCCGCAACTCCGGGCGATCCCGCAGTCGGATCGGGGTCGCGGCCGCGCCGCCGATATTGGGTCCTGAAGCCGCCGGGCTGATCACATAGACAAAGTCCGCGCCCACATGCACCAGGCTGTCGAGGGTCTTCCAGGGCACAAAGGCGACACGCCCGACCAGGGCGGCCTGCTCATCGAACGTCTGATTGCCGATCAGATTTCCCGACAGGGCCAATGAGGCGTTCCAACGCTCGCCGTTGGCGAAGATGGCGGCGGCGGTCCGTCCGTCACCGGACGCAATAGACCGCACGGTCTCCGAGGGCGAGGCGCGCTCGGGGAACAGCGCGCCGTTGGTGGGCGCGGTCTCCTCCAGTCCGGAGGGCGGGGAGAAGGCGCCAATGCGAACCCGGAACGGCGCAAGGCCGGCATATTCCACCCAGGCGGCGGAGATCTTGCCGGCTTCTTCCACGCCCGAGCCGCCGAAATCATAGAGGAAGTTGTAGTTCCAGACGCCCCACGCCTTGCCCTCGACGCCGATCCGCGCACGGCGAAAGTTGGCCCCGTCACTGAGGTCGCGCGCCCGATCCGCCTCAACCGCGTCGCCGATCGATCCCCGGCGGAAGTCGCTGGCCAGGGGCCTTGCGCGGCTCTGATCGTATTTCGCGGCGTCCAGCTGGAAGACACCCCGCAAGGCGGCGCTGAACTGGCCGTCGCCGGTCGCGAAGGTCGGCCGGCCATTGCCGAGCGAAACCGTGGTCGCGTTCACCTGCTGGCGCAGCGCCTGATCGGAGGCCGCACCCTGCGTCTTGAGATCGAGAACCTGCGCCTCGAGCTGCGCATTGCGTTGTTCCAGCGCATCCAGCCGCGCCGTCAGGGCAAGAAGCTGGTCTTGGCTGACAACGACACCCGAGGTGGATGCGGTCGCCGTCGCCTCCTGCGCTTGGGCTGGCAAGGCCAGCGCCCAGGGCGCGATGGCCAACACCCGTAGGATTCCGCCGTCGCGCATGGATCGCCTCCTCTTCGGAGACGACGCTAGACTCTTAATCCTATAACTCGAGTAGGATTAATGCTTCAGGCGGGATTAGAGTTCCTAAACCCTACTCCGCCGCCTGCAGCACCCGGCCGGAGGTGTACGAGGTCTTCAGCGCCAGTTCGGCCTTGGCCTGCTCATACTCGCGGGTCAGCCGCGCGACCATGTCCGCCACCGCAGGCACGTCCTTGACCGCGCCGATGCCCTGGCCGCAGCCCCAGATGTCGCGCCAGGCCTTGGCCTTCGTGTTGCCGCCCGAGCCGAAGTTCATGGCCGTCGGATCCGACGTCGGCAGGTTGTCCGGGTCCATGCCAGCGGCGATGATCGAGGGCCGCAGATAGTTGCCGTGCACCCCGGTAAACAGGTTCGAATAGACGATCTCCTCGCCGCTCGAGGCGACGATCATGTCCTTGTAGGGCTGAGGGGCGTTGGCTTCCTGCGTGGCGATGAACGCCGAGCCCATATAGGCAAGGTCCGCGCCCATGGCCTGAGCGCCCAGGATCGCGTGACCGTTGGCGATGGCCCCCGAGAGCGCGATCGGCCCGTCGAACCATTCCCTGAGGCCGTGGATAAACGCGAACGGCGACAGGGTTCCCGCGTGGCCGCCGGCCCCGGCCGCCACCGGAATCAGGCCGTCGGCGCCCTTCTCGATGGCCTTGCGGGCAAAGCGGTCGGTGATCACGTCGTGCAACACGACGCCGCCGTAGGAATGCGCCGCCGCATTGACGTCCTCGCGCGCGCCCAGCGAGGTGATGATGATCGGCGCCTTCCACTTGGTAGAGGCCTCAACGTCGGACTCCAGACGCTCGTTGGTCTTGTGGACAATGTGATTGACGGCGAAGGGCGCGGACGGGGTGTCCGGATGGTCGCGGTCCCAGATGGCCAGTTCCTCGGTAATCTGATGCAACCACTCATCCAGCAGGCTGACCGGACGGGCATTCAGCGCCGGGAACGAGCCGACAATGCCGGCCTTGCACTGGGCGATCACCAGTTCCGGACCGGAAACGATGAACAGCGGGCTGCCGATCAGCGGCAGGCGCAGGCGGTCACGGAGAACGGGCGGCAAGGCCATCTGGGATTCCTCTTGAGCAGGTCTTATATTTACGACGTACGGAAAGACGCACCGCCGCGCAAGCCTTCGCTGCGCCGCAAATGCCGCAGCGTGACCTTGACGTTCGCGCGTGTGGAAGCGCAATTCCCGCCATGACCACGACCCGCCTGATCGATCCTGGCTCACGGCCAGCCGACGAAGACGCCTGGCGCGCCCTCGTCGCCAAGACGCTGGGTGACAAACCGTTTGACAGCCTGACCTCATCGACCGCCGAAGGGCTGACAATCGCGCCGCTCTACGCCGCCAGCACCAAAGCGGCGACCTATCCGGCCCGCCCGTTCGACGCCGCCAGGCCATGGGACGTTCGCACGATCTCGGCCCAAGCGGACCCCGCGCAGGTAAATGCGGAACTGCTGTCAGATCTGAACGGCGGCGCGGCTTCGGTGATCGTGAGAGGCCATGCCAGCCTCGAGGCCCTCGCCACGGCGCTGAAGGACGTGATCGTAGAGCTGGCGCCCGCCGGGCTGGACGCCGGTTTCCTGGGGCCAATGGCGGCCGACGCCTTGCACGCGGTGGCCAAGTCCTCGCCCGGCGCGAAGCTGAACTTCAACCTCGACCCCTTGAGCGCCTTCGCCGAAGCCGGCGTCAGCCCTGGACCGATCGAAGCGCACCTGGCGGCAGCCGCCACAGCCGCTGCGCGCCTGGCCCAGACTTATCCACAGGCCCAGCTATTCCTGGCGTCCGGGCGCATGGCCTACGAAGCCGGCGGCGGTGAAGCCCAGGAAGTCGCCGTCGCCGCGACCGCCGCCATCACCTACGCCAAGGCGCTGGTCAGTGCTGGCCTGGATGTTTCTGACGCCTTCGGCCGCATCACGCTCAGCCTGTCGGCCGACGCCGACTACTTCCTGACGATCGCCAAGCTGCGCGCCGCCCGGGCGGTCTTCGCCCGGATCGCCACGGCCTCGGGAGCTCCGGCTGCCGCCCGCATTGAAGCGCGATCTTCGCGGCGCATGCTGACCGCCCAGGACGCCTGGACCAATATGATCCGGATCACCGCAGCCGGGTTCGGCGCGGCGGTCGGCGGCGCGGATGCGGTGGTGCTGGGCGCTTTCACCGACGCCCTCGGCCTGCCCACCGCCTTCGCCCGCCGCCAAAGCCGCAACGCCCAGCTGGTGCTGATGGAAGAGGCCAACATCGGTCGCGTCGCCGACCCCGCCGCCGGCTCGGGCTATCTGGAGAGCCTGACCGACCAGATCGCCCGCGCGGCCTGGACCCGGCTGCAAGCCATCGAGGCGGCTGGCGGGCTGGCGGCGGCGCTGACCTCGGGTCTGATCGCCCGTGACATCGAAACGACGGCCACTGCAAGGGGCGAGCCGAAGATCCTCGGCGTCACCGTCTTTCCGCCGACCGAGGATGCGCCGGTGGAGGTTGCACCTGGCGCTGCGGCGAGACTGGATTCCGAGAACGCGCGAATGCCCGGACCGGATACGATCTGTCCGCCGCTGGCGCCGATGCGGCTGTCCGAACGCTACGAGGTGGCGGCATGAGCGCATTCTGCAATCCAAGATTATCCGTCATTCCCGGCCTTGTGCCGGGAACCCATGCCTCCACAGCACGGCAGAGCTATGGCTTGCACCCTTCTAGAAGCGGCCCGATGGGTTCCCGGCACAAGGCCGGGAATGACGTAGGGGGGGTGTTGTAATGTCCTCGATCCCCGACTTCGCCGCCCTGCCCTACGACGGCGCGCCGTTCATCACGCCGACCGCCGCGGCCGAGCCCTGGAACACGCCCGAGGGCATCGCGGTTCGTAGCGCCTATTCGGCCGCCGATATCCAAGGGTTCGCGGCCGGCGGCGGCTTCCCCGGTCTGGCGCCCTATATGCGCGGCCCCTACCCGACGATGTACGCCACCAACCCGTGGACCATCCGCCAGTACGCGGGGTTCTCTACAGCCGAGGATTCGAACGCCTTCTATCGACGCAATCTGGCCGCCGGGCAGATGGGCCTGTCGATCGCCTTCGATCTGGCCACGCACAGGGGCTATGACTCCGACCACCCGCGCGTGACTGGCGATGTCGGCATGGCCGGCGTCGCCATCGACAGCATCCTCGATATGCGCACGTTGTTCGACGGCATCCCGCTCGACAAGATGAGCGTCTCGATGACCATGAACGGGGCGGTGCTGCCGATCCTGGCGCTCTATATCGTGGCCGGCGAAGAACAGGGCGTGGAGCACGCCAAGCTGCAGGGCACCATCCAGAACGACATCCTGAAGGAGTTCCTGACCCGCAACACCTACATCTATCCGCCGGGGCCATCGATGCGGATCGTCGCGGACATCTTCGCCTATACGTCCAAGGAGATGCCGCGCTTCAACTCGATCTCGATCAGCGGCTATCACATGCAGGAAGCCGGCGCGAATCAGGCGCTGGAACTTGCGTTCACCTTGGCCGACGGCAAAGAGTATGTGAAGACGGCGATCAACAAAGGCCTGGACGTGGACGGGTTCGCGGGAAGGCTCAGTTTCTTCTGGGCCATCGGCATGAACTTCTATCTGGAAGTGGCCAAGATGCGCGCCGCGCGGTTGCTGTGGTGCCGCATCATGAAAGGCTTCGACGCGAAGTCGCCCAAGTCATTGATGCTGCGCACGCACTGCCAGACCAGCGGCTGGAGCCTGACCGAGCAGGACCCTTACAACAACATCGTGCGCACCACCATCGAGGCGATGGCTGCGGTGTTTGGCGGCACGCAAAGCCTGCACACCAATTCCTTTGATGAAGCGATT
>JAYTFM010000020.1:0-122082 GCA_043734425.1 Alphaproteobacteria bacterium | reverse complement strand
GCACCGTGGGCCGGCCCCGCCGGATGTCGTCGTCGTCCATGCAGGGCAGATCGTCGTGCACCAGACTGTAGGCGTGGATGCATTCCAGGGCGCAGGCGGCGCGCAGCAGCGAGCCCTCATCGACCTCGAACATCCGGCCGGTCTCGAGCGCGAAGTGGGTGCGCAGCCGCTTGCCCGGCCCCAGCACCGCATAGCGCATCGCCTCGGTCAGCCGCCCTTCCGGGCCATCGCCGCGCGGCAGCAGCTCATCCAGAGCGACGGTGACTAGGTCTGCGGCCTCGGCGACCCGCCGGGCAATGTCCATCACTCGAATTCGGCCGGCTCGGCGGTGACCCCGCCGCCCGCCGTCATCACGATCTTCTCGACCCGCAGCCGGGCCGCATCCAGCCGCGCTTCGCAGTGCGCCTTGAGGGCCGCGCCGCGCTCATACATGCGGATCGAGTCTTCCAGCGGCGCCTGGCCGGATTCCAGCCGGGTGACGATCTGCTCCAGCTCGGCCAGGGCCTGTTCGAAGCTCAGCGTGGCGATGTCGACGGGTTCGGACATGTGGGTTCTTTAGGCGGACGGCGAGGCGGAATCCACAGCCCTGTTGTGAGCCGCTGACCGGGCGGGCCGCTGCGGGGGGCGGATTTAGACACATATTTGGACTGTCTAAATAGCGTCGATTTAGTCTGTTTTCGCGAAGTTGAGTCTAAATCGCCGGGGGACCGGAATCTGGGCACGCCGCCGGGTTGGAGGTCACGTTTCAAAGACCGAAGCGTCAATCGTTCCTGGTTCGTTCAGTTTCTCACAGATGCCGCCGAATGGCAAATCTGACGCGCGTCCTCGACCCTCGTCCCGGAGCTTGACCGTGCGGTGATCCTCAGGGTCAACCGTCAGCGATGAAAACTACACTTCCACTGCCGCTATCAAGCCACTCAGGATCGCGGCAAGTTCTGCTTGGCGGAATGGCTTGATGAGGCGCGGCAGCGATGAAGCCACCCCTTGCGCGTCCGCATACCCGGACACCAGCAACACCGGTATTCCGGGTCGCTGCTCTTGAACAAGGCCAGCGAGATCAACCCCTG
This sequence comes from Alphaproteobacteria bacterium, assembly GCA_043734425.1. Taxonomy (GTDB): domain Bacteria; phylum Pseudomonadota; class Alphaproteobacteria; order Caulobacterales; family Caulobacteraceae; genus Phenylobacterium. The sequence continues at coordinate 121,015 of JAYTFM010000020.1, read as the reverse complement.
TCATGCCCGGCATCAGGTGGTCGGTAATGAGCACATCGAAATGTACGCCCTTGTCTACGGCGGCAAGAGCCTCTTCAGCCGACGCGGCTTCAACAACGGCGAACCCCAGATCCGTCAGCATATCGGCCGTGTGCAGTCGCACCAGAAATTCATCGTCGACGAGCAACGCCGTTCCAACGTTCTTGTGACCGGCCGTGGGCTGATCTTCGACCTCCGGGAGCGCCGGCGCCCCGGCGTTGACCGGCAGCCAAATCGCAACATCCGTACCGATCCCGGGCCGGCTTGAGACCTCAAGCGCTCCGCCCAGTTGCGCCGCCAGCCCGTGAACCATCGACAGGCCCAAACCCGTGCCCTTGCCCACGCCCTTGGTGGAAAAGAACGGCTCAATCGCCCTCGCCAGGGTTGCCTCATCCATGCCAGCGCCCGTATCGGCGACGGACAGTCGGATATAGTAACCCGGCGCCAGCGCCGTCCGATGCCCCGCCTCGATAGTCTCGGCCACCGCCGAAATTCGCAGTGCGCCGCCCGACGGCATCGCGTCTCGCGCATTCACACAGAGATTGAGGATCGCCATCTCGAGCTGATTGGGATCGGCGTTGGCCGCCGGAAGGTCCTCAGCCACTTCGACGACGAGCTCGATCTGTGGACCCGTCGTGCTGACAATCAAATCCGCCATGCCTGTCACCAGCCTCGCCAGATCAACCGAGACCGACTGGAGAGGCTGGCGCCGGGCAAATGACAGGAGGCGCTGGACGAGCATTTTGGCGCGGTCGGCGGATTGCAACGCGCCTTCGATCAGGCGTTGCTCACGCTCACCGCCCAAGCCCCGACGCTGCAGCATGTCGAGGCCGCCGATGATCGGGGTCAGCAGGTTGTTGAAGTCATGGGCGACGCCGCCGGTCAGCTGGCCCATCGCTTCCAGTTTCTGGGACTGACGAAGGGCGTCCTCAGCCTGGCGCCGCGCGGTGATATCCACCGCCTCCGGCACGATCGCCACAACCCTACCGTCGGGGTCGCGGACCGGCCGCATCGAGAAATCGAACGTGCGTTGGCCAATCGGCAGGTTGACCAAGACCTCCTCACGAAAATCATTGCCCGCCGCCACATGCGCCACCGCTAACCGGACAGCCTCAGTCATGCCGGGTGTCTCGGTGAACCAAGGCGTCGCCCAGAATGGCTTGTTGGCGACATCTTCAAGGCTGGATTTGATGCCTTCCAGAGCCGTTGAGTTGACTTCCAGCACGGTCCCGTCTGCGGCAAGCAGAGCCTGGTACTGATAGCTGGTCTCAAAGATCGTGCTGAGGCGAGCCTGGTTTGCCGCCATCACCGCCTGAGCGCGCAGCCGCTCGGTGACGTCGTAGGTGAACTGGTAGGCGCCGATCCGCTCGCCGTTCTCATCGCGCAGGGTGTTGAACTTGAGCTCGTAGTGCGGACGAGCACGTTTTGGATCGCCGAACGGCTCTGTCAACGTGAACTCTTCGCCGGCCAGCGCCGGCGCCCACCCTGCGCGGACCGCGGCCTGATGCTCGGGTTGATCGGCCAGCAGATCCAAGGCGTTGTCCCCGACCTTCGGACGAACGCCGTAGATGCGCTCGAACTCGTCGGCATTGGCCTTGTTCAACGCCAGAATTCCGTAGTTCAAATCCAGGACCAGAACGAGGGCGTCCGTGCCCTCGACGATATCGGCGAGAAGCTTGCGCTCGGCTGAGCGTTCGGCGACCTCCCGCTCAAGCCGCCGAGCCGATTGCTTGAGGATCTCACGCGCCTCGACGATGTCTTGAATGTCTGTGCCGCTGCCGAACCAGCGAACGATTTCCCCGGACTCGCCGCGCACCGGGACAGCGCGGCCCAGCACCCATCGATAGTCGCCAGATCGATGGCGCAACCGATACTCAATTTCGTAGAGGCCGCCGGTTTCGAGGCTGCGCCGCCACGCGGCCCATGCCCGATCCCGGTCATCCGGATGAACCATCTGGCTCCAGCCTTCACCGTCCATCGAGCCTTGCGACATGCCGGTGAAGGCGTACATGCGCTGATTGTAGAAGTCGGCACTCCCGTCCGGCAGGGTCGACCAGATCATCTGGTCGATGGAGTCGGTGATCGCCTGGAAGCGGGATTCACTTTCCCGCAAGGCCTGCTCAACGCGCTTTCGCTCCGTGACATCATAGCCGCCGACGAACAGGCCGGTCACGCCGCCAGTGTCGTCCCGGATCGGCTCAATGAGCATGTCGATGAACTGGTCCTCTCCAGCCAACCGGATTGGCAGATCGCGAGCCAGGAACGGGACGCCGGTCGCGTAAACCTGATCCAGAAGCTCGACGCGATCCTGGCCTTCCAACTCGGGCAACACGTCGCGCACCGTGCGGCCGAGGAAGTCGTGCGGCCCCGATATCGCAACGTAGGCGTCGTTGACGTACTCATAGACGTGCGTCGGTCCCGACAGGACGCAGACGAAGCCGGGCATCTGCTGCAGTAGCCGCTGCTGGAGCAAGTGCTCGGTGGCCAGTTGGCGGTCGTGCATGACGGCCACGGTGGTTTCCATGACCGGGCAGAAGATGCCGGCGACCGCCCCGGTCTCGTCGCGCACGGGCGTGAACGAAAAGGAGAAATGCGCCTCTTCGGGCGGGTCGCGCCGCTCAAGTGTCAGGACGAGGTCGTCCATCTGGATCGCCTCGCCTTCGTACACGCGGTCAAGGAGCGGCGACACTGCTTCGCGAACCTCTGGCCACACGTCGAAGTACGGCTGACCCAAGCCCGCAGGATGCTTCTGACCGAGGATCGGCCTGTACCGGTCATTGTACAGGTACGTCCGTTCAGGACCCCAAATGATGCACATCGGCTGTCCAGCCGCCAGTATGAGGCCGACCAGTGTTTTCAACGGCTGCGGCCAGCCGTCTGGATCCCCAAGCGCGGTGGTGGCCCAGTCGAGCGAGCGCATCAAGGCGCCCGCCTCACCTCCGCCGGCGAGAAAGCCTGGCGCCGCGCTGGCGCGCGCGGGCATCCGGGTCGGAGGCTCTGGATCTAACGTCAAGCCACTCCTTTCCCCGGCTCGGTGGACCGCCACTTTCAGACTTCGGCAGCCGAGGGCTCTAACTGCGAGGGAGCGAACAGTAGGTGCAATGGTGGCTTCGATCCAGAGCACGATGCGATCAGACGGAATCGCCTGATCGCTGAATCGGACTCGGCACTCTTGAATTAGCGCCTGTTTCCTCCCTTCAGATGGTTCCGTCTGAAGGGGGGAAACAGGCTCTAGCAGCTCTTACAAATGGCTCAGCGGAATGCAGCCGCGCGCCGTTCGACCTGTCCTGCGCTACCGGTGGACGGCGAATGAATATCTCGGGGGGACGACCTTCGGACGATCTGGGGGACACCATGCTCAACCATGCTTCCGCATCCGGCTTCCGCTTCAGCCCAGGCGGATGCTGAGGGTCGTCGAGCATCGTGTCCCCTTGATAGGCGCTACTTCAGGATCAATTCCTGATATTCCGCCGAGCCGAGCTGTTCGCGCATGGGGCCGCGCGCGGCGCTGGCGGCGTCCTGTTTGCGGTTGTCCATGGCCAGGAACGCGTTGAGCTTGGCGCGATTGGCCTCCTGCTGGGCGTTGGTCATATAGTCCTTGCTCTCGATCAGCAGGATCAAGTCGCCCTCGCCCTGACGCGGATTGTTGATCGCCAGGACGTGGTAGCTCAGCACCATGCCCTCTTTCTTGCCGAACTCCTGGACGCGCTTCCACGTCCCGGACAGGTAGTCCATGTAGTTCTCGAACTGACCTGGCAGGACATTGATGCGGCTGGCGACCCAGACGCTGCCGGCCTTGTAGCTGGCCTCCTGGGCTATGGCCGGGGCGGCGAGCGACAGGGCGCCGATCAACGCGGCGACGGTCAGGGATTTGACGTGTTTCATGGAGGTTTCCTCTTGTTTGAAACCGCTCGGGATGAGCGGGCCGATGGGTAGGCGCAGACAACTCAGGGCAGATGGTAGGCGACGCCGGCGCCGGGTCCGACCGGCAGGGCCAGCGACACCCAAAGGACGGTGACGGCGATGCCGGTGAAATAGAGGGCGATGGCGACCGGCAGGGTCAGGGCGATCAGCGAGCCCAACCGCATTGACGGCGTCCAGCGCTGGCAGAACATCAAGGTGATCACGACACCGGCGTTGAGCGGCGAGATCAGGTTGGTGACGGTGTCGCCGATCCGGTAGGCGGCGGTGGTCATCTCGGGCGAAACGCCCAACAGCATGAACATCGGCGCAGCGACCGGCGCCATGACCGTCCATTTCGCCGAGCCTGAGGCGATCAGGAAGTCGAGCCAAGCGGTCAGCGTCGCCAGCAGCGGCAACAGCACCGCCGGCGGCGCGCCGAGCGCGCGAAGCTGTTCGGCGCCGGCGATGGCGGCGATGGGACCCAGGTTCGACCAGCCGAACATCGCAACGAACTGCGCCGCAAACAGCACCATCACCAAGTAGGTGAGCATGGGCTGGATGCCCTTCTGCATCATCGAGACCACATCCCGATGGATGCGGATGCTGCCCGTCGTGGCGCCGAACGCCCAACCACAGGCGACGAACAGCAAGAACAGCAGGGCGACCAGAGCGCCGAAGAACGGCTTGATCCGATCTCCCGGCGCGGCCCCGGCGTCATAGAGCGGCGTGTAGCCCGGCCACAGCATCAGCACGGCGATGAACGCGGCGACACCCAGCAGCCCGACGCCCGCCGCCCTCAGGCCGCGCCGCTCGATCGGGGTGATCGCGGCGCGCTGCATCTCCTCAGCCGCGCCGGCGTCGCTGCGCCATGGTCCCAGGCGCGGGGCGACCACGCGGTCCAGCACCAGCGTCGCCACGGCGGTGAAGGTGATCGCGATGGCGATGCCGAAATACCAGTTGCCGACCGGGTTCATCTGCCACGTCGGGTCGACCAGCCGGGCGCCCACCTGGGTGATCGACAGCAGCAGCACGTCAAACTGGCCCGGCAGCAGATTTCCCGAGAGCCCGGTTCCGACGCCGGCAAAGGCCGTCACCAGCCCCAGAACCGGATGGCGGCCGATGGCGGCATAGGCCACGCCGGCCAGCGGCACATAGACCACGCCGCTGGCGTCCGAGGCGTGGGTGGCCAGCATGCCGACGAGGAAGACGGTGGGGGTCAGCGCCGCCAGCGGCACCCGTTGCAGACTGGCGCGGACCATGACGTTGAGCAGACCGCTGTGGTCGGCGACGCCGGCGCCCATGACCATCACCAGCACGATGCCGAGCGGCGGAAAGGCGGCGAAGGTCTTGGGGAAGTCGGACAGGAACTGGCGGATCATATCCTCGGCCAGCAGGCTCTTGACCGCCAGCAGCTCACCCGTCACCGGATTGACCGCCTGCCAGCCCAGACCCGCGCCGAGCGCCGACATGGCCATCAGCGCCACGATCAGCAGGACGAAGATCGCCACCGGATCGGGCAGCGCATTGCCCAGCCGCTCAACCCGGTTCAGCCAGGCCTGCGCGGCGCCAGCGGGCGCCTCCGCGAACAGATCGACGCGGTCAATTTCGCTCATGCCGCCCCCGGGCGCAGACCTCTTTCAGCGGCATGGTGCATTCCCTGCCAGCCTCTGGAGCCTGCACAGTCAGTGGCAGCACCTTGCGCGCGGCGACCGGGCGCGATCAATCGGGCCAGCGTCAATAGTGCGTCAAACCGACCTCAGTTCATGACGGTCGCCAAGTTGCTGGGCGGCAGGTTGCTGGGTGGCGGCAGCAGGTCCGGCCAGCCATATTTGTCCCACGCCGCCGTCATGCCGATGCGTTGGGCGAAGGCAATGAACTCCGGGTCCATGTAGATCTGGCGGATCGGCTCGACATCGGCCCAGAGCGATAGCAGGCACAGGGTGTTGGCCGGCGTGATGCGCTGACCGATAGATTTGAACACCATGTCCGCATAGCCCATGAAGATCGCCGGCAGGACGATGGTCGGATCGGACGGGTCGTGCAGCGTGGCGTGCAGCAGATCCAGCACCTGGCAATAGACCCGCCGGTCTTCCTCGCGCCCGCTGCAGACGCCGTTGGCCGCCAGCAGCCAGAACGCGTCCATGCCTTCGGGGGTGAGCGGCGCCGCGCCGGCCGGCGGGAACATCACCGTGTTCATCAAGACCCGGGTCTGGCGGTACTGGGCGACCGCCAGATCATGCTCACCGGCCGCAGCGCTGGCCACGCCCAGCCACATGGACGGAAAGCCAAGGTCGACCATCCGCTGCCCCGCCGCCCGGGCTGCGGCGACATCGCCGAGGTTGAAATTGCCGACCGCCAGCAGGTTGTATTTGCGGCCATCGACGGGATCCTGCTCGATCGCCGCCTCGACATAGGTCATCGCCTCGCTTGTGCGGCCGCAATAGAGCAGGAACGAGCCGAGCCGCATGGCGACGGCGGGGTTGTCGGGATCAAGGCCATAACCCTTGAACGCCAGATCCAGCGCGCCAACGATGTCGTTCTCAGTCCACTGATGGACCCCGAGCAGGCAATAGGCATAGCCAAGCGTCGGCGCGAGCGCGATGGCCCTGCGTGCACACGCCGCCATGCGCGCCGACGCGGCCGGTCGGTCCAGGCAGGGCGTATAGATCGCGACCATCTGATGCGCCTCAGCGAGCGCGAGCCAGGCCTCGGCGAAGTCGGGATCGAGCGCCAGCGCCTGGTCGAAGAAGCTGATGGCGCGATCCAGCACGCCGTCGCCGAACAGGCGCGTGCAGAGCGAGCGGCCCTGAAGATAGAAGTCGTAGGCGGCCTTGCTGTCGGTCATGCCGCGCACGGCGGGGGTCGGCAGGGCCAGGTCGAGCGCCGCGCCCAGCGCCTTGGTCACCGCCTGGGCGACCTGCTCCTGGAGCCGGAAGATGGCGTCCAGGCCGCCGTCATAGCGATGACCCCAGATCTCGAACCCCGTCTCGCCGTCAACCAGCCGCACCCCGATGCGCACCTGGGCGCCCTGGCGCTGCACCGAGCCTTCGACCACATGCGTGACCCGCAGGGCGTTAGCGATTTCCGGCGCGGACAGATCGGAATTGCGGAAGTGAAACGAGGAGGTCCGACCGGCGACCCGCAGCTGCGGCGCCTGGCCCAGCGCGGTGATCAGCTCCTCGGCCATGCCGTCGGCGAAATAGTCCTGGCCAGTCTCCAGGCCGAGGGCCGCGAACGGCAGCACCGCGATCCGGATCCTGCCGCCATCCGGGCTGGAGATCGCATGGCGCCACGCACTGGGGTCGCGCACCGCCCAGGCCTCCAGCAGCGCCGCGTGGGTGATCAGATCGCCGCGCCGCGCAAGCTCGGCAAGCCCACCGCGAACGGCGGCTTGCAGCCGCTGCTCGACCTTCCGCCGGCAGGCCGCACGCCAGGCCTCAAAGTCGTCGCCAAAGCTCAGCTGGTCCAGCAGCGGGCGCTCGCCAATCTGGCGCAACGCCGCGATGGCGCTGGCGAAGTCACTGGTCGCGAGATGGGACTCCAGATCGCCCAGATCGGTGCGCCACAGGGCGGCGTTCAGCCCAAGCCGATCGCGCCGCGCCAGGACGGCGTCTGACCCGGTCGGTCCCAGAAGCTTGCCCAGGTCCAGAAGGCATTGCCGCAGACTGGCGCGCGCCTGGGCCGCGAACCGGCCGGGCCAGAGGCGCGCACTGAGCTGCTCGCGGGTCATCGGCGGGTCCGCCTCCAGCGCCAGCATGGCCAGCAGCGCGCGGGCGCGGCGATTGGCGATGACGATCTCGGAGTTGTCAGGCGCCCTGAGTTCGACCGGGCCAAACAGCGACAGCCTGAACGCGCCAGGCGACGCCCCCGCCCCGTTCGCCCCGCGCGCGGCTAGATCTGCGGTCAACCACCTGCCCCTGGTTCAGAAACCTGATGGTGCATCATTGGCCGTGAGTCGTCAGCGGCCCTCATGATCCTGTTGGGTCACCCGCCTACCCCCACTCAAACCTTCGCATCGACCAGTATTTGTAGCCCTCGCTCTCGACCAGCTTCCAGCCGCTTTTGCGCAGGCTGCGGCCAATCAGGTGGTTGAAGAAGCCGTGGGCCATGACCACGACGTTCTGGCCGCCGGCCGCCAGCTCGATCAGCTGGGCGGCGGCGCGGTCGGCGCGGAGCTCGGCCTGGGCTCTAGTTTCCTGGCCAGCGTGGTGATTGAAGTACCACCACCAGAACCGCGAGTAGAAGCCCCACAGGCGCGGCGACAACCGGATCCAGGCCGGGAATTTCGGCGGCGGCAGGGGCGCTTCGATCAGGATCTCGTGGCGCGCGAACGCGCGGTCTCCGACCACGGTCTCGGCGCTCTGGATGGCGCGAAGGCGGGTTGAAGTGACCAGGGTTCCGCACTCGGCCACGAAGCGTTTCAGGCGATCCGGCGGCGTCTGGTCCGGCAGGATGCCGCCAACCTCATACTGCGCCCAGAAGGCGCGGTATTCGGCGGCGGTGAGCTTCACCTGCCGGGACAAGGCCGGCTCACCGTGCCGCGCAAGGACGATGGCGCCGGGCTGCGCTGTTGGAGCCAAGATGTCGGTCAAGACGGCCGTCGCCGTTCGGAAGCGGTTTCGCCCATTGAACCTTAAGCGCCTTCGCCCCCTCAGGCTTCGTCCAAGGCCCGCACGTGCGCGAGCGCTGAGCGACCAAGGGCCTCCAGGTCGTACCCGCCCTCGAGCGAGGACACAACCCGACCGCCGGCGTGGCGGTTGGCCACCGAGACGATGGCGCGTGTCGCCCAGGCGAAGTCGGCTTCCTCCAGGTTCTGGCCGCCGCCGCCGACCGGATCGCGCGCATGGGCGTCAAATCCCGCCGACACCAGGATCAGATCTGGGGCGAAGGCGTCGAGGCGCGTCATCAGGCGCTCGAAGGCCGCGCGCCAGACCTGGGCCGGCGCGCCCTCGGGCGAGACCGCATTGGCGATGTTGTCCGGAACCGGCTCGGAAGGGTGGCCGGTGCCGGGCCACATCGGCCACTGCTGGATCGAGGCCAGGAACAGCCCTGGCCGCCCAGCCAGCGCGGCCTGGGTGCCGTTGCCGTGGTGGACGTCGAAGTCGACGACGGCGACCCGTGCGAACCCCTCGGCCTGGGCGACGTGGGCGGCGACGGCGACGTTGGAGAAGATGCAAAAGCCCATCGGCGCGCCCGGCTCTGCGTGATGGCCCGGCGGCCGCACCGCACAGAATGCCCGCTGCGCCTGGCCAGCCGCCACATCGCGCACCGCCTGAACGACGGCGCCGGCCGCGCGTCGGGCCGCCTCCAGGCTGCCAGGGGACATCCAGGTGTCGGGATCCAGCCTGGTCAGGCCGGTGGTTGGCGCGGCCCGGACAATCTCCGCCAAATAGGCGGCATCGTGCACGCGCAGCAGATCGGCGTCGGCGACCGACGGCGCGGCGTGGGGCGCAAGGTCCAGGTCGGAGTCCTGGAGCGCGTCCAGCACCGCGCCCAGGCGTTCCGGCCGTTCGGCATGACCGCGCGCGGGGCGGTGGTCCAACATGTCCGGATGGGTGTAAAGCGCAACTGTCATCAACCCCATCCTAACGCAATTTCGCGGCACGCTAATGACTGATCCGATTCTGCGCCGCGCGCGGCCCGACGACGCCGAAACCCTGGCCACCCTGGGCGCGCGGACCTTTACCGAAACCTTCGGCCATCTCTATCCGCCGCAGGACCTGAGCGGCTTCCTGGCGGACGCCTATGGCCTGGAGCGCACGCGGCGCGACCTGGCCAATGGGACCAAGGCGTCGTGGCTGGTCGAGCGACAGGGACGCGCCATCGGCTATGCCCTGGCCGGGCCTTGCGACCTGCCGCATCCCGAGGTGACGCCGCTCAGCGGCGAGCTGAAGCGGCTGTATTTCCTGAAGGGCTGGCAGGGCGGCGGTCTGGGCGGGCGGCTGTTCGCCGAGGTGATGGCCTGGCTGGAAGCGGCAGGTCCCCGCGACCTGTGGATCGGCGTGTGGTCACAGAACTTCGGCGCGCAACGTTTCTATGCCCGGCATGGCTTTGCAAAGGTCGGCGAGTACGATTTTCATGTCGGCGGAACGACAGACCACGAGTTCATCCTTCGGCGCGAGCCGGGGTGACGGTGGCGCGGCGCGAGCCTGCGGATTTTGCAGCCGCCGCTCAGCACCGAGGGCGTGGGCGGTTCGGCTCTGCGCACGGTGCTGGAAGCGCTGAGCGATCTGGAGCCCGGGTCGCGTCCGAGCGGCGCCGACGTCCACGACATCCTGGCGCTGCAGAAGACCGGCCTCGGCCCGGTCGAGATCGCCCGGCGGCTCGGCGTGGCGCGGATGACGGTGTGGCGTAAACTGAAGGCGCTGGCGGCGGATTAAGGCCCGATCGGCAGGCCCAGCATTGGTATCAGGTAGTTGCGCAGCGCCGCGCCGTGCGCCGCGCGCATCCCCATCACCGTCGCGGGGAACGGCGTTGGCGCCGAAGCGACGCCGAGGAACAGCGGCAGCGACGGCGCGCCCGAGCCGTCGAAGAACTCCAGCAGCACCATCTGGATCGCCGGCAGGACGTAGAGTGTCTTGTGGTGCGTTTCGAGCTCCACATAGACCCTCTGCGGCGTGAGCAGCGATGACAGCATCGGTTCGGGGAACACCACCTGCTGGGTCGCCGGCATGCGCCGCGTCCAGGGGCTGATCGGCGGACGCGGCGGGCGCAGCGCTATGGCGCTGGCCTGGGCGGCGATCAGGCCCGCCGCCAGATCGACCATCTTGGCGAGATCCACCGCCTGGATCGCGCCCATCACGTTCGGGGCGTTGAGATCGACGAATTCCCAGCTGCGCGGCTCGACGTCGGCGATGCTGTGGCGCGGAGGGTCGAGCCAGACGGAGAACACCCAGGGCCAGCCGAGGTTGACCGTGCCCGCTAGACGGAAGTTGCAGGCCAACTCCCAGCCCCCGAAGCTCAAGCCATCGGTGTTGCCGGGCAGGTGCGGCGCCTCGAAGCAGATGCGCACATCATCGAACCAGACCAGAAGCGGCCGCCCACGACCCTGGGCGACCTCGCCGGTAGCGATCTCCACGCGCGGTGGACCTGACGGCCAGATGTGCACGCGGTTGGGCTGACGCCCGAACAACTGCGGCGCGATGCTCGTGAAGGCCGCGATGATCGCCGGATCGGTGACGGCGACCTCGAACCGGCCAGCCAGCCACTGGGCGAAAACATAGGCGTTCAGCGCGTTCTGGGAGATACCCATCGCCGCAAAGGTCCCGACGCTGAGAACCGGCAAGGCTGGCGCCGGAACCGGCTGCGGGTTGAGGTCGCGGCGCATATCCAGATGCGCGGTGACCAGGTTCTGGCGAACCACATTGTTCGTCGGGGTCTGGGTGACGAAGGGGTGGGCGGTGACATCGTCGCGCGGCTTCAGGTCGGCGAACAGCTCCAGAATGCTGCCGCTGGTCGAGAGCGCTCCGCCGGACACCGCCGTCAGTTCCTGCTGTGCGCCGGCCACAGGCAGCTGCAGCCCACCGCCCCGCATCGCTTTCTCCAAGCCTCCGGCGATGGCCTCGCCGAGCAGCATCGCCCAGGTATTCGTGAGGTTTCCCAGACCCAGGATCAGAGACTCCACCACATTGGCGATCAGGTTCGGCGTCACCCAGGTATTGGTGATCGTCACGCCGCCGGTGAGGGCCGTCATGGTGACGAACGGCTCCACGCGCTCGGTCGACGGATCGTAGTCGAAGGTGATGTCGTACGTCAGGCCCAGCGCCGGGGCGGCGGCGGTCAGGCTGGTGACGTTGCTGCCCAGGAAGGCGGCGATGGTCAACAGCGTCAGTACAAAGGGGCAAAGCACTGGGACGATGAAGCACAGGCCGACGCTGCCCGCCCCGACGACAAGCCGGCCCCAGGGCGTGAAACTGCGCGTGATGGTGGCGGCGAGCGCGATGGGCGGCAGGGTGATGCCCAGGAGGATGTTACCTGAGCCGCCAATGGCTGCAGTCGGCACGAGCGGGCCGGCGATGGCGCCGAAGTTTACGGTTCCGGCAACCCCGGCGATGGAAACCGTAAAGATCGGCGGCGTGACGAACCCGAGCACGGTGATCGAGCCCCACGCAAAACCACTGGCGACAAACGCTGGGAAGGGCACGGTGGGCGTGCCCAACTCCATGGTCTCGAACCCCTCAACGATCAGGATCTGATCGTCGCGACTGACGCCGGTCAGCGCGCCGCTGGCCGCAAAAAGGTTGGCGCTGGCGTTGGCGACGGCGGGCGCCGGGAGTCCCCAGCCCGCCAGGGTCGTCAACAGTGTGCCAGCGGCGAACTCCCGCTGGGTGCGGGTGAGGCCGACCGCGTTCACATCTGTCAGAGCCTTGAACGCCAGGCAGTCGAGCAGGCCCAGGCCGCCCGTCGCCATGCCGGTCGTCGAGGCCGCCGCCGTTACGCGCGGTTGCCGCAGGAAGCTGGAGAGGCCAGCGCCCGGCGCGGCAGGTGCTACGCCGGCCAGGTTCCCGAGCCATGGGATCGCCCAGCCCGCAGCCGTTATGGTGGTGTTCCCGATCAGGGGCGCCAGGGTGTTGATCGCGCTGGCTGCCAGGCTGAGCGTGTCCTGGTGCAGGGTTGCGCTGACTGCGCCGAAGCGCGTGCCGCCAAGACAGTCGGGCGTGAGTCGATCCTTCAGGCGCAGCGCCTTCAGCGCCATGCGCGCCACACCCACATCCGGATCCGCGCCGGCGCCGACCGGATAGGGTTCCGGGGCGGGCTTCGGCTTGGCGGATTTCCAGATGTCGAGCAGCGCGCGGTAGTCCTTGGGCGGAAGAAAGTCCTCCGGCGTTGCGGCGACGTGCTCGAGGTTCTCCAGGGCGAGCCGGCTCAGCGGCTCGCTCTGGCCCTCGCGCCAGGTGGTCTCGCGAAGGATGAGGCCGGCGCCGGCCAGCATCTCCCAGTCGAGCCCCGATGTGGCGTGGCAGGCCGGTCCGCAGTGCAGCAGGCGGAGCATCGACGGGCCGAACTTCGCCAGCTTTGCATCGGTCGTCAGCACAATCTCGTGGCGCAGGACGCCCAGCGCCTCGTCCTCGGTGTGGAGGACGATAACAACCTCCTGGCCCTCGTCCTTCCGCTCGACCTTCAACGTGCGGGCCGGCTGGATGGCCTGCGCCAGCATGGCCTCAGCCGGGACCGTGATGCTGCTCTTCGTTGCGACGTCCCAGAATACAAGCCCATCACCGCCACGATGGACGGTCGAAAAGCCGTCCTTCGCGCCGGGACGCACGTCCAGGCGCTGCTGGGCCTCGGTCAGCAGCACATCGGCTTCGAGCGCGCCGGCGCGCGAATAGAGCGTGTCGGTCAGCGAGGCCGCCGCGCCGCCGAGTTCGGGCGCCTCCGCCACCTTGATGGTGAGCCGTCCCCGAAGCGCTGCTTCGTCCTTCAGCCGCTCAGACATCGCCGCGCTCCCGAGCCTCATGCTCGCAGTGCGGGAATTCTGCGTCCAACTCTCGGAGAAGTCGGCACACAATGGCGTGACGACCAGACGCCATCTGGCGCGGATCAGCGCGGGCGCGCACTGGACAAGGCGGCGGTCAACCCTCATCCTGCCAGTTCAAACGGACGTTCGAAGGCCGCTCACCGATGTTCATGCGATTTTTCACCGAACTGCGCGAAGCCAAGGTGCCGGTGACGCTGAAAGAATACCTCGCCCTGATGGAGGGGATGGACAAGGGCGTGATCGATCGCTCGGTCGATGAGTTCTATTATCTGTCGCGCGCGGCGCTGGTGAAGGACGAGAAGAACCTGGACCGGTTCGACCAGGTGTTCGGCCATGTGTTCAAGGGCCTGGAGCGGACCGATCACGGCATCCTGGGCGACATCCCGGCTGAGTGGCTGAAGAAGCTGTCCGAGAAGTTCCTCACCGATGAGGAGAAGGCGATGATCGAGGCCATGGGCGGTTTCGACAAGCTGATGGAAGCCCTGGCCGAACAGATGAAGCGCCAGCAGGAAGAGGGCGACGGGGACGGCGAAGGCAAGGGCAAGAACGGCCGCGCCGGCCAGGGCGACAGTCCGTTCGGCGCCAACGGCTATCACCCCGAAGGCATCCGGGTCGGCCAGGACAAGGGTCGGCACGGCAAGGCGATCAAGGTCTGGGACAAGCGCGAATACAAAAACCTCGACGACAGTGTCGAACTGGGCACCCGCAACATCAAGGTGGCGCTGCGCCGCCTGCGGCGTTGGGTGCGCGAGGGCCATCCCGACGAACTGGACATGAACGGCACGATCAAGGGCACGGCCGAGAAGGGCTATCTCGACATCCAGATGCGGGCCGAACGCCGCAACAAGATCAGCGTTCTGCTGTTCTTTGACATCGGCGGCTCAATGGATAGCCATATCAAGATCTGCGAGGAGCTGTTTTCCGCCGCGCGGACGGAATTCAAGAACATGGAATTCTACTACTTCCACAACTGCCTCTATGAGAGCGTGTGGAAGGACAATCGGCGCCGGCACGCCGAAAAGCTCAACACCTGGGATGTCATCCGCAAGTTCCCGCACGACTACAAGGTGATCTTCGTCGGCGACGCGACCATGAGCCCCTATGAAATCACCTATCCGGGCGGCTCGGTGGAGCACTGGAACGAGGAGGCCGGCGCCATCTGGATGGACCGCGTGGGCCAGATCTTTAACAAGATGGTCTGGCTGAACCCTACGGCCGAGCGCCACTGGGATTACACGCCCTCGATCAGCGTGATGAAGCAGCTGGTCGGCGACCGGATGTTCCCGCTGACGTTGGATGGACTGGAAAAGGCGATGAAGGAGCTGTCGCGCTGACGGCGCGCGCCTGTTCGTGGACGCTTGAGGGGTTCGCATGACCGACCTCCAGAACCCGCCCGAGGTCGACGAGACCGAGGAGACCCATGCCGCCACCAAGGCGGCGGTGTTCGCCGCCGCTGAGCGGCTGTTTGCGCTGAATGGATTCCAGAACGTCTCGGTGCGCGACATCACCGCCGAGGCCAAGGTCAATCTGGCGTCGGTGAACTATCACTTCGGCTCCAAGGACGGCCTGCTGTTCGAGATCTTCCGTCGGCGCACAGCGGAACTGAACCGGGTGCGGGCCCGAATGCTGCACGAGGCGGTGGCGCGGCATGGCGGCAAGCCCACCGTGCGCGACATTTTGGAAGCCTATTTCGCCCCGCCCCTGCGCTGGGCCGCGCCCGATCATGAGCGGCGGATTAGCGTGCAGTTCATCATCCGCGCCCGCTCGGAGGGCACCGCCGAGATGCGCGAGGTGCTGCGCAATGATGTCAGCCACCTGGCGCGTTTTGCTGACGCGCTGATCGCCGCGCGCCCGACCCTGGCGCCTGAGGATGTCTATTGGCGGCTGCATTTTGCGCTGGGCATGCTGCATAACAACCGCTTCGCCGAATTCGACCGTCTGCATCACCTGTCGGACGGCCTGACCCGCGAGGGGGATGTTGGGGCGCTGCTGGGCCGGATGCTGGACTTCGCCGAGGCCGGGTTTTTGGCGTAGGTGGACTTCGTTGCAGCTTGGGCGGCTGAGCGGAATAGTTTATTCTCCCGCCATGGCGCAGTCGCACGCAACTCCTCCCAAGCCTTCGCAGGATGAAGCGACCTTCATCGCTGCAGTGAAGGAAGGCGAAGCCGCGCTTGATATAGGTCGCTCGGTCCCATACGCCGCCGTGCGCGACTGGTTACTCTCTTGGGGAACCAAGAAAGAGCTATCCCCGCCCGAATGCCCGTAGACTTTTCAGTCGAGGCCATTGCCGACCTCAAGAACATCCGCGCCTACATTGGTGCGGACAGTCCGGTCGCCGCCTCGCGGGTTGCCGTGCAGATCGTCGCCGCGTGTGACCGCTTGGAGCACTTTCCCGAACGGGGGCGGCCCGGGCTTGTTCCAGGAACCCGCGAACTGACCAGCACATGGCCATATGTCGTTGTCTATCGCGTGACGTCTGACGCCGTGCAGATCGTCCGCATCTGGCACGGCGCCCAGGATCGCTAGTGCCTTGGCCTCATGGCCGCACCGGCGAGCAGCGCAAGCGCCACTACCCCTTCGTAAGAACGACCGTGCCTTCCATCATCAGCTCGCGCTTGGCCTGCAGCGTCAGGGCGGCGTCGAAGCCGTCGAGCACCGCCATGGCCCAGTCCGGCAGCGCCAGGTCATCCCCGCCGCTGTGCAACCGCAGATAGACCAGGGTCGAGTCGCGATAGAGGCTCGGGTGGTCATTGTGGGGGACGAACTGAACCTGCGAGAATCCGGCGGTGCGGGCCATCTTTTCGATGATGGTTCGCGAGAACAGCCATTTGTCGTCCAGGTTTGCGATCTCGGCCGGCGTGCGATCCCAGCGGCTTCGCGCCGCGGTGTCGGCGATCAGGCGGGCCAACGCGTCTTCTGCGGCTGGATCCAGTGGGGTCCCGCGCAGCTGCGCTTCGGCCAGGATGCGTTCGAACGCCAACCGGATGATCGA
This sequence comes from Alphaproteobacteria bacterium, assembly GCA_043734425.1. GTDB lineage: Bacteria > Pseudomonadota > Alphaproteobacteria > Caulobacterales > Caulobacteraceae > Phenylobacterium. The sequence goes on along the minus strand of JAYTFM010000020.1, from coordinate 104,624 downwards.
CCAGCCGTTGAAGGGCTCAAAGAAGATTGCATGGCCGCCCGGTTTCAGCGCCCGTCCGGCGGCGGCGATGCCCTGTCCGGGACGGTCCAGGTGATGCAGGATCGAAGCCCCGGTCACCAGCTCGAAGGCGCCCGGCGCCACATGGTTCGCCATGGCGTCCATCCGCACGCAGACCACCTCTTCCAGCGCCCCGGCGTCCGCCAGATAGCTGGACAGCATGCCCAGCAGTTCGGCTGACAGGTCAGTGGCGATCACCCGCGCACCGGGAAACAGCCGCCGGCAGGGGACCACCGAATTGACACCTGAGCCGCTGCCAAGGTCCAGGATGCGCGGCGCGGCCGCGACCTTGGCGCCGGTCGCCTCCAGCGCCTGCCGGAACAGAGCCTCGAAGTGCTCGCTAGCTGAATAGCGGCGGTTGTATTCCTCGGCGTTGGCCTTGAACTGGTCGGTGACGCTGGCGCTGGAGGCGTCGCCCTGGATCGACCAGACCAGAGTCTCGCCCGCGCCGCTGCGCAGCTGTGGGGTCAGCACCGAGACCAACAGCCCGCGCGCCCAGGGCGGCAGCGCCCGGCGGAGCGCCGCGCGTTCGCGCAAGTCCCGCAGCTTGCGGCGAAGTCGGCCGGGAAGCGACATCATGGGCTGTCGACCTTGGCGACGCGCGGCGGCGTCCATGGTCCTCGGCCTAGGCGAGCCAGCCCGGCCGCGCAATACGCCGCAGGTGGACCGACACGACCCTCATCGCCACCCGCGTGTTCGGGGCAGGCCGTCGTAGGGCGCGTCGCGGCTGGCGCGCAGGGCCGCCTTGGCCGCCCGGTCCGGAGACTCCCCGCCCCTCGCCTCGGCCCGCGCCACCAGCTCAGGCATCAGCCCGGTCTCCGGCAATGACAGTCCCGGCCCTGGCCGGGCGGCGCGGAGCGGCGGGCCGCTCGCCCGACGACTTGGGTCCAGCGCCCAGGCGTGCTGGCGCGTCCAGATGGCTTCCAGACTATCGCCCTGCGGCGGATCAACGCCCGGCGCGAGGGCGAGGGTTTCGCCATCCCAGTGGGCGCAGGCGTCCGGGCTCAGGATCGAGAACCGGCGCCCGACGAACCGGCGCGCGAAGAACGGCGACACCGCCTCGGTCACCCGCTGGGCCGGATCGAACCAGGCGACATAGGCCTCGCCCAGATCGTCGTTAACCGGCCGGAAGCGCAGGAACGCCTTCATGCGCTGGGCCGAGGCGACAACCTCCCGCCCCATCTCGCGCGCCTGAGCGACGTCTGGATCGCCGCCCATCCGCATCAGACCGGGAGCCTCACGCAGGCGCCACAGCAGCCGGTAGAGCAAGGCGAACCGCGCATCGGCGCGATGCAGCACAACCCGCTCAACGAGCTCCAGGAACACCTTGGGGGCCGTGAAAGGCGCCGGCGATTTGATCTGCAAAGCACCCTGGCTGGCCGAAGTCTCAGATTCCCGAGGGGATTCCGCTGAAAACGCAACGAGTTCTGGCCGAATGCCGCGTGCGCGTAACGCCCTGGCCGCTGCGCGCCAGCCCTCCACATCCGTCTCGTGGCCAAGCCGGACGATCTCTGGCGGCGATCGGTGGCATGGGGTGGGAGGGCGGGCGGGCATTTGGTGGACCTACGTCGTTCCTATTTTGTTCCCACGTTGCGGCGCCGAATGCAAGGCCTCGGAACCTCTGGAGCTGCGGCGCGTTACAAGGGGCCAGGCGCCCGTCTCGGGCGTGGGTGTCGGCGTGCTTTCGATCATGCCGGACACATCAGCACCAAACTCACTGTCGGGTCTTGGCGCACGGGAGTTCCACGGTGGCCGATCTAGACTTGCTGCTTCACATCGACAGCTATCCCACCCCGACTCCAGATCGCGCCATCGAGGACGCTGTGCGGCTGGCGGTCGGACTTGGCGGCAAACTGACGGGTCTGGCCATCGAAGTGGCGATTCCAGTCCACAGCAATCAGCTTGCGGACTACCTGATCGGGCTGAGCGCTATGGCCGAGCAGGAAGAGCGTCGCAGCCGCGAGGCCTGCAATGAATGTCTTGGCCGTTTCGCCGCCGCCGCGAAGGCGGCGAATGTCTTTCAGGCGATGATCTCCGCCCGCATCAACCACTTTGCGGTCGGTGACCACGTGGCAAAGGTCGCCCGCACCCACGACCTCTGTCTGATCCCGATCGCGGCCGGGACTCCTAGCAATCTCGAACTCGTACAGGCTGTGGTGTTCGGGTCCGGTCGACCTGTATTGATCTTCCGGGTCGGCCAGGCGAGCGGGCTGTCACGCGACCCGGACCTCGTGGTTGTGGCGTGGGATGGCGGCCAGCGCGCCGCGCGAGCGATGGCGGATGCGCTGCCGATCCTCGCGCGCGCCAAACGAGTGCGCATTCTGAGCGTCATCAATGAGAAACCCGGCAGGTTGATTGATCCTGGCGCCGCGGCGCAGGCACACCTCGCGCGGCATGGCGTGGCGTCGGTGCTCGACAGCGTCGACGCCGAAGCCGGGGCCATCGGCAAGGTGCTCGACCAATATGTTGAAAAGCACGCGCCTGACCTGCTGGTGATGGGCGCCTATGGCCATTCCCGGGCCAGAGAATTCCTGCTTGGCGGCGCGACCGAACATGTCCTGAAGACGCCGCCCTGCCCGGTGCTCCTCTCACACTGACTGCGTTCGATCACGCGCATCGACGCCGCTGCACAAAACCAGACAGATGGATTCCCCAACCCTCCAGGGACTGAGCCAAGCCGAAGCGGCTCGCTTGTTGCTGGACATCGGTCCGAATGAACTGCCGACCCCCGCTGGCAGGGGCCTGCTTCGCATCACTCTTGAGACGATGCGAGAGCCGATGTTCCTGCTGCTGATCGGCGCGGCCGCGCTCTACCTGGTGCTGGGCGACCTTGGCGAAGGCCTGTTTCTGATGGCCGGCGCTCTGGCCACCATCGGCCTCGTGGTTCTGCAGGAAGCGCGCAGCGAGCATGCGCTGGCGGCCTTGCGGGACCTGTCGCAACCCCATGCACGCGTGATCCGCGACGGCGCTGAGCACACCATCCCCGCCCGCGAACTTGTCCCTGGCGACATCGTCCTGGTCGGGGAGGGCGAGCGGCTGCCAGCCGACGGCGTCCTGGCGGCCGGCGATGTGCTCAGCGTGGATGAATCGGCGTTGACGGGTGAGTCCGCCCCGACGTCGAAGCGGCCGCTCGGCCCCGATGAGATCGCTGATCCCGACACCGCGCCCGGCGCCGAGTCCGGTCCGAACCTATTCTCTGGTACGCTGATCGTCCGTGGGCAGGCGGTGGCTGAGGTCCTGCGAACGGGCGCGAACACCGCCCTGGGACGCATCGGCGTTTCTCTAGCCGCGATCCGCCAGGAGCCGACGCCGCTGCAGAAGACAGCTGGCCGCCTGGTGACCTGGCTGGGCGGTTTCGCGCTCATCTTCTGCGCCATTGTCGCGATTGCTTACGGCCTGCTGCGCGGGGACTGGGTGGGTGGCGCGCTCGCCGGAATCACAGTGGCGATCGCGCTGATCCCCGAAGAATTTCCAATGGTGCTGGCGGTGTTCCTGGCCTTAGGGGCGTGGCGGCTGGCCACTCACCAAGTGCTCGTCCGCCGCAGCGCCGTCATTGAGGCGCTGGGCGGCGCGAGCGTCCTCTGCGTCGACAAGACCGGTACGCTTACCGAGAATCAGATGCGGGTCGCCCGGCTGTGGACAGCGTCCGGAGATCTGGCCGTCTCATTGGACGCGCCGCTGGCAGGTCACTTCGTCGCCTTGGCGCGTATGGGGGGCTTAGCTTCGGCCGTGCGCCCTGTTGACCCGATGGACAAGGCGGTCAGAGACCTCCTCCAGACTGCCGTCCCTGGCCAAGTCGAGCCCTCTGGCGAGCCGGAGCGCGCCTGGCCGCTGCGCCCAGAGCTGATGGCGATCATCCAGGTCTGGCGACAGGACGGCGCAGAAAGACTTGCGGCGGCCAAGGGCGCGCCGGAAGCGATATTCAGGCTCTGCAAGTTGGCGGAGACAGAGGTTGGGCGACTGACAGATGTTGTCAGCGCCTATGCCGAGCAGGGGCTTCGGGTGCTGGGGGTGGCGTCAAGCCGGGTGGACGGAGCCTTCCCCGACGACCCAGAAGCCGCACCGTTTGTGTTCACTGGCTTGGTCGGGTTCCTGGACCCGGTCCGCAAGGACGTCCCTGCCGCCTTGAAGGAAGCCCAGACAGCCGGGATTTCCGTGGTGATGATCACCGGCGACCACCCGGCCACGGCGCTGGCCATCGCCAGGACTGCCGGGCTCGACACCGCGGGCGGCGTGATGCTGGGCTTGGAGCTCGCAGCCCTTTCACCAGACGATCTGGCGGTTCGCCTGCGCAGCGTAAGAGTGTTCGCACGGATCAGTCCCGACCAGAAGCTGCTGATCGTCCAGGGATTCAAGGCGGCCGGCGAGGTCGTCGCGATGACTGGCGACGGTGTGAACGATGCGCCGGCCCTTCAGACCGCCCACATTGGCATCGCCATGGGCAAGAGGGGCACCGACGTCGCGCGCGAGGCCGCCGACCTTGTGTTGATGGACGATAGCTTCGCCTCGATCATCGGCGGGGTGCGCCTGGGCCGACGTATCTTCGTCAACCTGCGCAAGGCGCTGATCTATGTCACCGCCATACACGTGCCCATCGCCGGGCTGGCCCTGATCCCCATCGTCCTGGGACTGCCGCAACTGCTCTTTCCGATGCATGTGGTCTTCCTTGAGCTGATCATTGATCCGGTCTGCGCGATGGTCTTCGAGGCCGAACCGGGGCCTACAAACGCGATGCAGCGTCCACCTCGGCGCCGCGATGAGGCGTTGTTTGGCGCGACCCAGCTCGGTCTTGCCCTCCTGCAGGGTTCTGGAGTGCTGGTGGGGGTATTTGCCATCTATGTCTGGTCGTTGAGCCACTATCCCGAGCCCGAGGCGCGCGGCGCGGCGTTCCTGGCTCTGGTCGTCGGGAACCTGGTGCTGGCTTTGGCCGATGCCTCATCGGCCGGCGGACGGCTCTTTGCGCCGCATCGCAAGATCTACTGGGCGATCAGCTCAGCGGCTGGCGGGATTCTGGCGCTGGTGCTTTTGATCCCGCCTTTGGCTGGCGTCTTCAAGGTCGCGCCGCCCCAGCTGCTGGCCTTGGGAATGGCGCTAGGGGTCGCGTGCGTCAGTGGCGGCTGGTTTGGCGTCGCTCGAAACCTCAGAAATCGCCTCGCACCCCACGACCGCGAGGCGCCGCGTGTGTCGCCACAATGATCTCGGTCAAGGACACAGCCCAGGAGTTCTCGAATGTGAGAGTGGCTTGGTTTTGCCTTGGAGAGGGGCGCCAGAGCTCGAGGCTGATGGAACCCGCACTGCAGTCGGCGCCTTAACGAACACCAATCGACGCGGCGCGAACCGCAGGATCCACCAAGGGAGACACCATGAAGGGCTATGTCGAGGACATCGAGGATTTGACCCTGGAGAACGCCGCCTTTCGGCGCGTGCTCTACACCGGCAAGCACCTGCAGCTGGTGCTGATGTCGCTGAAGGCCGGCGAGGAGATCGGCTCAGAGGTCCACGCTGATCACGACCAGTTCTTCCGCATCGAAAAGGGCAAGGGCGAGGTCTGGATCGATGGTGAGCGCACCAAGATCAAGCGCGATGACGCCATCATCGTGCCGGCTGGCGCGCGTCACAATGTGGTCAACACCGGCGGTAAATCGCTGAAACTCTATACCCTCTATGCCCCGCCCGAGCACCGCGTCGGCGTGGTCCGCACCACCAAGATCGAGGCCGAGGCCAGCGAAGAGCATTTCGATGGGACGACGACGGAAGGGACCGCGACACCCAGTGTGGAGGTCCCGGTCAAGGCGGCTGCAAAGCCGGGGCCGTGAACGTTTCTGGGGTGTGCGTGGCTAGGGCGTTCGGCGGCCAACGTGAAGGCGCGAATGCACCCTGAGATTTATTCTCTCTTTGAACGTCATCACCCGGCTCGTCCGGGTGACCCATAAACACCGAGGCCGGCCGATTTGAGCAAGGGCCTCGCCGTCGAAGCGTGTCCGGAGTCGCCGGCGTTTATGGGTCCCCGGCACGGCGTCGCTCCGCTCCTTGGCCGGGGATGACGGATCAAAAAGGGGGCACGGCGTCGCTCCGCTCCTTGACCGGGGATGACCAGCGAAAAAGTGGAATGATCCATCTTCCGCACCCAGCGCGAGCTAAACAAAGGTGCCCTTGCCGCTGGTCACCTCGGAGTAGCGGTGAACGCGCACGCTTTGGACGAGGCCGAACCCGATCATGACGGTCAGCATGACGGTGCCGCCATAGCTCAGCATCGGCATCGGCACGCCCACGACGGGAGCTAGACCCATCACCATGGCGCCGTTGATCAGCACATAGAGGCTGAAGGTCGCCGTCGTGCCGGCGGCGGCGAGCCGACCGAAGTGACTATGGCTGACATAGGAGGTCCGCAGCGACATGAAGATTGCCGCCGCATAGAGCGCCAGCACCAAGACGCAGCCGACGAAGCCAAACTCCTCGGCCAGAGTGGCGAAGATGAAGTCGGTCTGTTTCTCCGGCAGGAAGTTCAGCTGACTCTGCGAGCCCAGGCCATAGCCCTTACCCAGCAGACCGCCCGAGCCCAGGGCGATCATCGACTGCAGGATGTGGTAGCCGGAGCCTGACGGGTCGCTCTCCGGGTTCAGGAAGGTCAGCACGCGTTGGCGCTGGTATTCGTGCATGCCGAACAGCACGAACGGCGGAATGGTCACCAGCGCCCCGATCGCCCCCAAGGCGATCACCCGCCCCGAAAGGCCCGCCAGCACGACCATCAACCCGCCGGTCAGGGCGATCAGCATCGCGGTGCCAAGGTCGGGCTGGTGCGCCACCAGCAGCACCGGCGCGGCGATCATCGCCGCCGGGATCAATAGCCACCAGGACAACCGCGCGCGCTCAGCCGAGACGCCGTGATAGAGCCGTGCCAGGGCCAGCACGATCCCCAGCTTCATCACCTCAGAGGGTTGGAAACTGAGGGGACCGAGGGTCAGCCAGCGCTGGGCCCCCAGGCGCACGTCGCCGATGGCCTCGACGGCGACCAGCAACAACAGGCCCATGCCATAAACCGGATAGGCCATCGCGAACCAGACCCTGAGGTCGATCATCGCCAGGGCGATCATCAGGACCAGGCACATGCCAAAGCGCACCGTATGGGCCGCAGCCCAGGGCGTCCAGGACGAGCCGGCGATCGAAAACAGCATCAGGGCGCCGGCGCCGGCGATCAGGCACAGCACCAGCACGAACAGCCAGTCGATCTCGGAGAACTTGACGATCGGACGATCACGTTCGCCAGGACGGGTCAGGGCGGAGACGGTCATGCGGGTCTCGCACCCGGTGTGACCGGCAGCGGCGTCGGCGCCTCAGGCAGGTCGTCCTCTGTCTGGATTTCCGGCGGCAGGTCGGGCAACGGCACTGGACTCTCCACCCGCTTGAGGACCTCGGGGTCCTTCAGCAGCACCGTCCGCATGATCTCCCGGGCCCGAGGCGCGGCCGCCGCTGCGCCGAAGCCGCCATGCTCGACCAGCACGCTGATCGCGTATCTCGGATCGTCATACGGCGCATAGGCCACGAACCAGGCGTGGTCGCGAAGGCCCCAGGCGCCGGCCGTGCCGTGAACCCCCCGTCCAGCGCCATAGGAATAGGCCTGCGCGGTGCCGGTCTTGCCGGCCATCTTGATCGGACCCAGCCCCAGGTCGGCGACCCGCGCCGCCGTACCGACCGTCGTCACCGCCTTCATGGCCTCGCGCAGGAAGGCCAGGTGCTCCGCGCCCACGTCCAGATCGCCCCAGGCCGCCCCGGACTTCTGCTCGACGCCGCCGATCGATCGGATCAGCCGCGGGTGCAGCGCCTTGCGGCCGTTGGCGATGCGACTGGCCATCACACACAGCTGCAAGGGATTGAGGTGCGTATAGCCCTGGCCGATCCCCATGCTGGGCGTCTCGCCGGGATGCCATTTGGGGTCCTTGGGGAAGGTGCGCCGTTTGTAGGCGGTGTCGGGCACCAGCCCCCTCTTTTGGCCCGGAATGCCGATGTCGAAGATCTCGCCAAGGCCGAACTTCCGTGCCGTCTCGGCGATCTTGTCGGGGCCGATCGCCAGGGCGCACTGGTAGAAATAGATATCACAGGAGGTGGCGACCGCGCTCTTCAGGTCCTGGGCGCCGTGCACCTGGTCGCACTTCCAGACCCGGCCGAAGCTCCAGCGACCGCTGCACACATGGACCGTGGCGGGATCATAGCCGTGTTCCAGCGCGGCCAGCGCGACCATGGTCTTGAAGGTCGAGCCCGGCGGATAGGTCGCGGTCAGCGCCTTGTTGAACAGCGGCTTGTGATCGTAGCCCGCCAGCGCGCGATACTCCGCGCCCGTCAGCCCCCGGACGAAGCGATTGGCGTCGAAACTGGGCCCGGAATACATACAAAGGATGTCGCCGTTGCGGCAGTCCATCACCACCGCCGCGCCGCTCTCGGCGCCGAACACCTCCTCGGCGCGCAGCTGAACATCGATATCGAGCGTCAGCTCAATGACCTTGCCGGGCACCGAGGGGATGTCGCCTTGGGCGTCCTGACGCACCTCCCGGCCATTGGCGTCAACCTCGACCTTCTGGGCGCCCGCCTTGCCGCGCAGATCGGCATCGAACGCCTTTTCCACGCCCTGTTTGCCGATCCGGAAACTGGGGTGGAGCATGATCGGATCGACCGATCCCTTGGCCCCCGCCGCCGCCACATCCTCCTTGTTGACCTTGGCCACATAGCCGATCACGTGCACGAACGCGCCGCCGTGCGGATAGACCCTGACCTCGCCCATATCGGCGGTGACGCCCGGCAGTTCGGGCGCGCGCACATTGATCGCGCTGAACTGTTCCCAGCTCATGTCCTCCATCACCTGGACCGGCGCGCGTTTCGGGGCGTTGTGAATGTCGCGCAGCAGCCGGCGCTGGCGCGCGTCGTCCAGCGGCACGAAGCCCGCGAGAATCTTCAGCGTCGCCTCAGGGTCAACGCCCTTGTCGCGCGCCACCATCAGGCGGAAGTTCGGGCGATTGGCGGCCAGCACCGCGCCGTTCCGATCCACGATCAGCCCGCGCGGGGCCGGCAGGAGCTTGAAGTTGAACTGGTTCGAGGTCGCCAGTTTTTCGTAGCGCTGGGTCTCCAGCAGCTGAAGATACGCCAGGCGCCCGCCCAGGGCGGCTAAGCCCGCCCCCGTCAGCCCGCCGAACAGCACCGCACGGCGGTGGAACACGCCCTGCCGCTCGTTCACTTCGGCGAAAAAGATGTGTGGCTGGCTCATCGAACCTAGCGGAACCTCACGTCGGCGTCCTCGAACCGATCAATCAGTCGGTCCGCGAAAGGATAGAGAGCGACTGTGGCGAGGAATTGCCAACCCATCGAGATCAGATCCGGCGAGGACTGCGCGTTGAGCATCGTGAACAGAAAGCCCGTCCCCATGGCCAGGCCCACCGCCGCCGCATACCACCCCCACATGATCAAGCGCGGTTGCCCCGCCAGGATGGCGCGCCCGCCGAGCACGGCGCCGTAGGGCAAGAGCAGGCACACCGCCCAGAAGCCCTTCGGGCTGCCCCACAGGAGATCCAGGAACAGTCCCATCAGCATGACGCCGATGGGCGCCAGCATCGACGGTCGAATGACCGCCCAGGCGAAGACCACTGGTAAGGCGAACAGCGGCTCCGGCAGCGCCAGGCCCCAGAACCGCACCGGAATGGCCAGCAGCATCGTCGCAGCGACAACCTGCAGAATCGGCACGCCCAGCCATGCCCAGGGCGCCAGCGGTCGGGCGCCAGGGCTCATGGCGAGATCGCCGGTGCGGGGCGCGAGGCGGCGATCGCCGGGGCCGACGCTGCGGAGGTCGAGGATGCGGGGGTCGACGTTGCGGACGGGGCGGGCGGCGGCAGGGTCAATGCGCCTGGCGTCGGCGGCGGTGTCGCGAGGGTGTCCAGGCCGGCGCGATCAACCAGCTGGGTGAAATCTTGAAATAGCAGGATGCGCACAAAGTCGACGGCCGCCCGGTCGGAGGCCAGCACCAACCGCCAATGCCCGTCCAGACCCTTGACCGCCACGCCCACCGGCAGCCCGCGCGGAAACACGCCGCCATCGCCCGACGTCAGCACGCGATCACCATCGCGCACCGGATCCTGGCCGCGCAGATATTCCAGCCTGGGGTTGGGGCCGCCATCGCCGGTCAGGATGGCGCGGGCATTGGTGCGGTCGATCATCACGGGCGTGCGCGCCGCCACATCGGTGAGCAGCAGAACACGGCTGACCCCGTTGCCGACCCCCACGACCCGTCCGACCAGGCCGTTTTCGCTCATCACCGGACTTCCCGGCTTGATGCCCTTCTCGATGCCCGCGTTGGCCAGCCGGGAGTTTGCGAACGGGCCACGCGAATCGGTGACGATGCGCGCCGCCACCATCGGGATCGGCGGATCGGTCTTCAGACCCAGCACGGCGCGATAGCGCTCATTGGTGTCCCTGAGCGCGAGGGCGACGTCGCGCCACTGGCGCATGTCCTTGAGCTCGGCCTTCAGCCGCCGGTTCTCGGACACCGCGAAGAAGTAGCCGCGGACGCCATCGACCCCCTGCCCGGTCAGCCGTCCTGGCGTCGAGAGCGCGTCACCAACCGGGGCCATGACCCGGTCCGACAGGGTGCGCGTGCGCCCGTAGGCGTCAGTATCGAAGGTTTCACGGCGGTCCGACAGCAGGATCGCGACCGAGGCGATCAGCACCACGACGAAGACGATGCCCGCCGTCCAGGTCAGCGGCACCCTCAGCTCACCAAATGGATTGTCCCTGAGGGCCACCTAACGGACGAACTCCAAGATGAAGACGGGACTAGAGCATTTTCCGCTGAAGGGGACACCGGTTCAGCGCAGAAAATGCGGTACATTCAAAGAGTCGCGATCAGCGTGTCACGAGATGGACGAGTCCATCACGCCCTTCATCCATTTCGGATGCTCCAGCACCTTGCCGCAACCCAGCGCCACACAGGACAGCGGATCGTCGGCGACGGTGACGGGCAGTCCGGTGTGGTCGCGGATCTCGGCGTCCAACCCGCGCAACAGCGCGCCGCCGCCGGTCAGCATGATACCCTTGTCGGCGATGTCGGAGGCCAGCTCGGGCGGCGTCGCCTCGAGGGCCATCTTCACAGCCTCGACAATCTGGCTGACCGGTTCAGCCAGGGCGTCGGACGCCTGTTTCTCGCTGATCCGCACTTCGCGCGGCACGCCCTGCATCAGGTCGCGGCCCTTGACCTCAATGGATAGACCTTCGCCGTCGGCTGGCGCGCGGGCGGTGCCGATTTCCTTTTTGATGCGCTCGGCGGTGGTCTCGCCGATCAGCAGGTTATGGTTGCGGCGCATATAGCTGATGATCGCCTCGTCCATCTTGTCGCCGCCGACCCGGACCGAACGCGAATAGACGATGCCGGACAGCGACAGAACCGCCACCTCGGTGGTGCCGCCACCGATGTCGACCACCATCGAGCCGGTGGGCTCGTGGATCGGCAGGCCGGCCCCGATGGCCGCAGCCATGGGCTCATCAATGAGCCCCACACGCCGTCCGCCGGCGTTGAGGCAACTGTCGTTGATGGCGCGCCGCTCAACCGCCGTGGCGCCTGAGGGCACGCAAACGATCACCTTGGGGTTCACGAAGCCCTTGCGGTTGTGCACCTTGCGGATGAAATATTTGATCATCTCTTCGGCGACTTCGAAGTCGGCGATCACCCCGTCGCGCATGGGGCGGATCGCCTCCATATGGCCCGGCGTGCGGCCCAGCATCTGCTTGGCCTCAATGCCCACGGCGTGAACGACCTTTCGGCCACCGACGTTGCGCAGCGCCACCACCGAGGGCTCGTTCAGCACGATGCCCTTGCCCTTCATATAGATCAGGGTGTTGGCGGTTCCGAGATCAATGGCGATGTCGTTGGAGATCGCGCCGAACAGAGAAGAAAACATGCAAGGCCCTGGGGGGTTGGGGCTGAGATCCTGCGCCGACAGACCGGTCGATAAGCGGCCCGATTGACGCAGGAAGGATGCGTCGAGTCGCTACGCTCTGTCTGTTGGGCTTTCATGTCCCTCTGCCCTGACCTATGGGGCAATTCAAGGGCAAATCAGGGCCTGCGAATTCGCGTCGCAGGAGAGTTTTTCGGTGCAGACGGCTTCAATTCCGCCGTCAGACCCGCAACTGCGAGACGAGCGACCGTCCGTGACGCCCCGCTCAGGACGATTTCCGCGATGAGTTCGTCCGTCCCGACGCTCGCCAGTCGCTCGGCCAACCAGGCCGCTTCATTGGCGTCGGGCGCGGTCTCGCCACGCAGCTCGACGGTTTGCACAATGCGGCCCGCCTGCATCAGCAGCATCCGGTCCCCGAGCCGGGCGGCTTCGGCCACATCGTGGGTGACATAGAAGATCGGCGCGCTCGCGCGCGTCTTGAGCGTCTCAAGATAGGGGATCACCTCGGCCTTGCGCGCCGCATCCAGCCCCGCCAGGGGTTCATCCAGCAACAACAGCCGCGGCTCGCTCAGCAGCGCCCGCCCGATCGCCACCCGCTGGCGCTCGCCGCCGGACAGCCGTGTCGGCCGTCGTTGCAACAGGGGGCCGAGGTCCAGCAGGTCGACCATCTCGCCGAACGACGCGTCCTCACCGAGGCCCCGACGACGACGGCCGTAGAGCAGATTTTCGCGTACCGAAAGATGCTCGAACAGGACCGCATCCTGGAACACAAGTCCGACCCCGCGCTTGTGGGGCGGAACGAAGTTGCGTCCATCCTGCCAGACCTCGCCCGCCACCTGCAGGCGGCCGTCCAGCCGGGTCAGGCCGGCCAGGCACCGCAGCAGTGTGGTCTTGCCGGATCCGGACGGACCGAACAGCACCGTGACGCCGCTCGCAGGCGGCGACATCGAGATGTCGAGCCGAAAGTCGCCCAGCAGACCGTCGAACCGAGCCTCAATGACGCTCATTGCGACCGCCGCACGGCGCGCCGGTCCAGCAGTAGCAGGCTGAGAACCACGGTGAAGGCGAACGCCAGCATGCCGCCGGCCAGCAGATGAGCCTGTGGCCAATCCAGGCTCTCAACGGCGCGATAGATCTCCACCGACAGGACCTGGGTCTCGCCGGGGATTCCACCGCCGATCATCAGCACCACTCCAAACTCGCCGATTGTGTGGGCGAAGACCAACACGGCCGCCAGGATGAACCCCGGCCGGGCCAGCGGCATCGCCACGCTCCAGAACACGTCCAGCGGTTTCGCACCGAGGGTTGCGGCAGCTTCGAGAGGCCGCTCTCCCACGCCCCTGAAGGCGTTGCGGATCGGCTGCACGGCGAACGGAAGCGAGTAGATGATCGAGCCGATCACCAGCCCTTCGAAGGTGAATGCCAGGGTGCGGACGCCCAGCGGCCTCAGCGGCGCCATCAACGGGCTTTGCGGACCCAGGGCGATCAGCAGGTAGAAGCCCAACACCGTCGGCGGCAGTACGATCGGCAGAGTGACGACAGCGGCGACGACCTCGCTCCAGGCGCTGCGGCTGCGCGCCAGCCACCAGGCAAGCGGGGTCGCCAGAATCAGCAGGGCAAGGGTCGTCACCATCGCCAGCTTCAGGGTGAGCCAGATCGCCTCGGCCATGGGTCAGCGAACCTCATAGCCGTAACGTCGGATCACGCCGCGCGCCTCGGAGCCCTTGAGGAAGGCCATGAAGGCCCTGGCGGCCGGCTCGCCGGCGCCGGCCTGCAGCAGAATGGCCTGCTGTTCGATTGGCGCATGAAGGGTCGCCGGCACGAGCCAACGCGATCCTCCCGGCCGTGCAATGACTTGCGAACGTGCGACGAACCCGACCTCAGCGGCGCCGGTGTCGACGAACTGAAAGGCCTGAGTGATCGAGGCGCCCTTGACGATCTTCGGCTGTAGCGCATCCAACAGCCCCAACCTGCGCAGCGTTTCAATCGCCGCTGCGCCATAGGGTGCGGTCTCCGGATCGGCGATGGCCAATTTCTGAAAGCCGCCCCTGGCGAGAACCAAGCCCCGGCTGTCGACCAGCCGTGGGGTCCGACTGAACAGCACCAGACGCCCGGTTGCGTAGGTAAAACGGCTGCCCGCCACCGCCAGGCCCGCACCTTCCAGCGCTTCGGGCCGCGCCCGGTCCGCCGACAGGAACACACCGAACGGCGCGCCGTTCGCAATCTGCACAACGAATTGACCGGACGATCCAAAACTCAGCGTAGCTCTATGGCCGGTCCGGGCGGCGAAACGTTGCGCGATCTGCTGCGCCGGCTCGGCGAAATTAGCCGCCACCGCCACTTTGACCTCGTCTGCGCAGGCGCCGCCCGCAGCGCCGAACAGCGCAAGCAGCGCCAACAACAGTCGTGATATCCACAGCATCCGCCGACCTGTAGCGTGACGATGGAACGGCGGAAAGCGGTGTGACCGGTGAGACACCTCAGCCCAGGGTGCAGAACAGCAGGCCGATCGCCGTGAACCCGCCGCCGATCCACTGGCGCGAAGTCAGCCGCTCCCGGAACAGCCGCCGTCCCACGGCAGCCGCGAACGGCCCCTCGATCAGTCCGACCGCCCGCACCGGCGCTGCTGCGGCCAGCGCCAGCGCGCCGAACCAGCAGGCCGACGCCGCAGACCCGAAGAAGCCCGCCGCCAGCGAGATCTTCCAGGACGAAAACACCGCGCGCAGGGCCGCAGGTCGCATCACCGCCAGGATCGCCCCCAGCACCACCGACTGCATCACCTGGGCGGCGACCAGGGCGACCGATGAGGAATAGAGCGGATGGCCCGGATCAAACGCCTGGCCGGACTGGCGATAGGCGTTGAACGCGACGGCGAAACTGGCCCCCGCCGCCAGGCCCAACAGCGCGCCCGACAGGTCCGCCGCCTGATGTTCACGGCGCGGCCACGACAGCACCACCAGACCCAGGCTGGCCAAGGCCACGCCGGCCCAGACCAGCGGCGCCAGGCGGTCGCCCAGCACCACCCAGCCGATCAGCGCCGCCAACGGCAGCGAGGACTGCTGCAGCATGATCGCCACGGCGAACCCGGATCGCCGCATGGCCATCAGCAGCGCGCCGGTGGCCGCCACCTGGCTGATCGCGCCGATCACGGTGGCGATCCAGAACCGGGCCGAGGGGTTGGGCGATGCATCCGGCGTCAGGGTGACAGCCACCCAGAGGATGGTGATCGAAAACGGCAGCCCGAACAGAAACCGCACCAGCGTCGCGCCCCACGGTCCGGCATCGCCCGTCAGGCCCCGCTGCATGGCGTTGCGCGCCACCTGCAAAGGCGCGGCGGCGGCGGCCAGGAATATCCAGAGCATTCCGTAGGATTCCTAATCCCTCCCCTTCATGGGGAGGGTGGATCGCGCCAGAGGCGCGAGACGGGTGGGGAACACAGTCGAGCGTCGAGTCAAGATGGACTTGCCCCACCCCGCTCGCGTTCCGCGAGTCGGCCCTCCCCATGAAGGGGAGGGATTAGAGGATCGCTAGAATCCGCTGGCGATCTTGTCCGGCGCGGTCTTCTCCTTGCGGGCGAAAAGGTTGTTGAGAGCGTTCACATAGGCCTTGGCCGAGGCGGTGAGCGTGTCGGTGTCGGCCGCCGAGCCGGTGGCGATACGCCCATCATCCTCGAGACGGACCGAAACCTGGGCCTGGGCGTCGGTGCCCTCGGTAACCGCATGGACCTGGAACAACCGCAACACGGCCTCGTGCGGCACCACCGCATGAATGGCGTTGAACACCGCGTCCACAGGGCCATCGCCCGTCGCGTTGGCCGACCGCTCGACGCCTTCTATGGTGACGGTCAGGAAGGCTTCCTGCGGCCCCTCGGTTCCGGCGATCACCCGCAGATGCTTGACCTGGACCTTGTCGGCCGAGCTCGCCAGAGCATCATCGACCAGCGCGACGATATCGTCGTCGAACACGTGCTTCTTCTTGTCGGCCAGGTCCTTGAAGCGGCCGAACGCCTCTTTCAGCGCATTCTGCCCCAGTTCGTAGCCGAGATCCTTCAACTTGGCGCGGAAGGCATGGCTTCCGGAATGCTTGCCCATCACCAGAGTGGACGCCGCCTGACCCACCGACTCCGGCGTCATGATCTCATAGGTTTCGCGGTTCTTCAGCATTCCGTCCTGGTGGATGCCGCTCTCATGGGCAAAGGCGTTCTTGCCGACGATCGCCTTGTTGAACTGCACGGGAAAGCCAGTGATCGCCGAGACGTAGCGGCTGGCGCGGGTGATGTGCTGAGTCTCGACGGCGGTGTGGTACGGCAGGCGGTCGGCCCGCACCTTCAGGGCCATGACGATCTCTTCGAGCGCGGCGTTGCCGGCCCGCTCTCCCAGTCCGTTGATCGCGCATTCAACTTGACGCGCGCCGCCCTGGACGCCGGCCAGGCTGTTGGCGACCGCCAGGCCCAGGTCGTTGTGGCAGTGGGTGGAAAACACCACGCCGGCGGCCCCCTCCACGGTCGAAATCATGTCCTCGAACAACGCCGCATACTCTGACGGATAGGTATAGCCCACCGTGTCGGGCAGATTGATCGTCGTGGCGCCCGCTCGGATCGCCGTCTCGATGGCCCGGCGCAGGAACGCAGGCTCGCTGCGCGTCGCATCCTCGGCCGACCACTCGATGTCGTCGCACAGGTTGCGGGCATGGCCGACCGAGCGGGTGATCGCCTCCAGCACCACTTCCGGCTCCATCTGCAGCTTGTGCTTCATATGCAGTTCGCTGGTGGCGATGACGATGTGGATGCGGCCCCGCCGAGCCTTGCGGATGGCCTCGGCGCAGCGTTCAATATCGGCGAAATTGGCCCGGCAGAGACCGGCGATGGTGCTGTCTTTGACAATCCCGGAGATGGCCCGAACCGCCTCAAAGTCGCCGTTTGAGGCGATGGGAAAGCCGGCCTCGATGACATCGACCTTCATGTCCTCAAGGATCTTGGCCAGTTCCAGCTTTTCCTCGTGCGACATCGAGGCGCCGGGCGATTGCTCGCCATCGCGCATGGTGGTGTCAAAGATGATGACGCGGTCGCTGACCGGCGGGGCGGTGTCCGTCGGGACGGCGACGTCAGGGGCGGAGGTAGTCATGAAATGGGTCTCTTCGCGGTGTTTTGGGGCGGAATTTGTGTCTGGGGCGGATCGTCCAAACCCCTGGTCACCCGGCCGCGAGCGTGCGCGTGCCTAGAGAGGCGCCCAGGGGCGGCTAAGCCCCCGCGAGAGAAGTAGCAGGCTGTGGAGCCGCGTGCACATGGCGAGGTGTGTAGCGAATCTGCGGGTTCGCCGCAAGACTGTTGCGTGCGCGGCGCGGAAATGGCGGGGGGCGGGCATATTCTACCTTGCGCCCTGTGAGAGGCGTGCGGCCTCGCGTTGGCAGTCGACCCCAGCCGCCGGGTCGCTGCAGAAGTCCGGCCAGACCCCGCGCTTGCGCCAGTAGGTGAGGTATCCCGCCTTCGCCGCCACTCGCCAGAAGCGCGGATCACCTCGAAGCGATGCAGCCGCCGGCTCCAGAAGGATCCCAGGATCACCCGCGACCTCCAGCCCTGGCTCATCCAAGGCGTCGAAGGCGTCGTCGGAGCGACCGAGGATGGCGGCGGCGAGCACAAGGTTGCGTTGGCTATAACGATCACTTCCGGCCGCTCGCAGCGCCTGGATCGCCGCCTCAATGTCGGGGGGCGAACCGGACTTGCGCGCCTTCAGGAAAAGTTCGAGCGCAGCGGCTTGCGGCGGCCCTGCCACGAGTGGGGCGCGCGCGGGATCACGCAGGATGGCGAGCGCCTCGTCGGCGGAGCCTTCGAAGGCTGCAAACTCGAAATTTACGCGCCTCGTCTGGAAGTGATCGGGAAAGAAGCTCAGCACATTGCGGATCGCGTCGCCGGCCCGCCGCTGTGATCCCTCGGCGTTCAGCGCAGCAGCGTAGGTCCAGCCGATCGGAGCCGCGTAAGGCCGCAGACCCACGGCGCGTTCGCAGTTTCGGACAGCTTCGGCGGCGCGACCGACCTCCATGAGGAAGCGGCACTCGCGCATGTGTAGGTAGGCGAACCGCGACCCAGCCCTGATGGCGGTCAGCAACTCATCCTCGGCGGCGGCAAGGTCGTCTGGGTGCTCGGCGCGGGCCAGCATATAGAAGGGGTCGGCCGTCCGCCCGGCCATGAACGGCCCCTCCCGCAGCGCCCGTTCGGCTTCGCGTCGCGCGCGCTGGCGCAGCGGCGCGCGTTCGCTTGGTAGCGCATCGTTGCTCAGGTTGACCAGATTCAGAGACAGGGTCGCACGGGCGGCGGCGAAGCGCGGCGCACGCGCGACGACGTCCTCAAACGCCTGGGTCGGCTCTGTCGCGCCTAGCATCTGTGGGTTTTTGAACTTGACGGACGCGTTGACATAAAGCGCCAGCGTGCGCGCATCGACCGTGAGGCCGGGCTGCTCGAAGGGGTGCAAGGCACCCTCAACCGCGTTCATGAGTCTCGCGGCCACTTGGTTGGACAATGCCGCCTCGGCTGCGATTGGGCCGGCGAATTCCTCCGACCACAGCGGGAACTTTGTACGGCCGTCCTCGACATAGGTCCGCACCCGCCACTGCTGGCCGTCACGCGCGACCGTTCCGCGCAGGATCAGATCGGCGGGCGCAGAGCTCGCGCCTGAAGGTTGAGGCCCGACTCCGTTCGCACTCAGGACGCCCACGAGGGTATCCGTGACCTTTGCCGACAAGGTCTGTGCGGCTCGATCACTGTCAAGCGCGACAAACGGTAGGACCGCGATCTGGGGTTCATGATCGGCAGAGGCGACCGCTCGCGCTTGCCAAACCCACCATCCCACGACACCTAGAGCGACCGCCAAAACCACTGCGACTGCGGCGGCGCGCCCGAGCCAATGACGACCTCGTGCGGCTGATCGATTCTTGGCGCCCTCGCTGAGCCGGAACCCGACCCGCGCCACCGTGACGATCTCGAACCCGCCCAGGCGTTCGGCCAGCTTCCGCAGCTGGAAGACGCAGCGGTTGATGGAGTCGTCGCCGACCACGCGGCCGCCCCAGCAGCGCTGAATCAGTTCGTCCCGCGAAACCACCTCGCCGCGGTGGCCGGCCAGCGCGACCAGCACCTGCATGATGCGCGGCTCCAGCTGCTCGCGCCGCTCGCCGGCCAGCACCTCCAGGCTCGCCGGTCGAACTTCTAAGCCGGCCAGCGCAAAGGCCGGCTCCAGGGCCAGATCGATCAGCCTCGGCGAAACATCATCCCGCATCAGGAATCCATCATCCGCCGATCAGGTCCGGCTCATGGCGGATCGCCGGGCAATGGAGCGTCATGAGCCGGTGATCAATTGGGATCGCAAACAAGGACCAAAGGACATGCACCTGTCACCCCGCAACCTGTCCACCGGCGTCCACCTGAGCGCGCCGCTCCTGGATAGCACAATGCGGCGTTGCGCACAGCCCGGCAGCCGTCGTGGCCGCGTGACCCGCGCCTTCCCCTTTGAATTGGAGACCCTGATGAGCAAGTCGCTTTCCGCCGCCGCCGTCGCCGCGCTGGTGATGCTCGCCGCCCCCTCGGCCCAGGCCCAGATCGCCCGGCTGACGATGGTCAGCACGACCCTGGCTTACCAGTCGCATGACATCGCCCACTCGGCGGGGGCGTCGAAGATGCTGCGCCGCATCGAACTGGCCGCCCAGAAGCTCTGCACGCCCAACTCGCCAGCCGCCACGCCGACCAGCCCGCACGTTATGGCCTGCCGCCGGGCGGCGGTCGCCAAGGCCGTCGACCAGCTCGACGCGCCGATGGTGACTGCGGCCTATACCGGCCAGGTCGATCTCGCCTCGCGGTAACGCTCCCGCGACGGAGGTCGGCCTCGCAGCGCCTCCGTCTCGGTTCACCTTGAGGGCGCGCCCATGGCGCGCCCTCATTTTTTATCGTGAAGCGGGAGCCTGGAGGCTCGTTGGCGCGGTGCGCCAAGCCGACGCTTAAACCGAGGGTTTTCTACTACGCCATTCGGCCTTGCGGCGCTTTGCTCTAGCCACGACCTCTTCGTGTGGAATCACATCACCCCGTCTCACCGCGTCGATCCCCTCCTGGACGGCAGCGGCGAACCTCAAATCGTACTCGAACTGCCGCTGGATCGCCTCGCGCATCAGATCGTCCAGCGAAAGGTCCTGTATCGCTGCCCGATTCGCAAAGTGCGCGGCCTGCACGTCGGTGAGTTCGACGGTGATGGGCTTGGTCATGGCGACCTCCGGGGAAGAAACTAGCGTTCGCCTAGCCCGCTGTCAGCCCGCCGCCGCGCCAGCCAGCGCCGTGCGAACCAGCCCACCGCCAGCCACAGCGCCGCAATTGCGGTGAGTTCCAGCCAATGCCCGCGCACCCCACCCTTCAGAACCTCGACGATCGAGGCCCCCGCGAAGGCGGTCAGGGCGATCTTGGGCGCAATGCCCAGGCCCGTGCCGGCCACAAAATCCCGCAGGCGCATCGTCGTCACCCCGGCGGCCATATTGACCACGATGAACGGTGCGGAGGGCACCAGCCGGACGATCAGGCTGGCCAGAAAGCCATTGTCGCCGATCATCCGCACGAACCGCGCGGCGGCCTCTCCGGAAAACCTTTGTAGGGCGCGCGCGCCGGCGGCGCGGCCCAGCCCGAATCCCACGACAGCCGACACCATGGTCCCCAGCCAACTATAGGCCGCGCCGGTCCATGGCCCGAAGGTGACCACGGCGGCGGCGATCAGCACGATCTGCGGAACGCCAATGAACGCCAGCCCGGCGAAAGCCGCCACCACGATCGCCAGCGCCCACGGCCCGCGCGCGGCGGCGAGCCAGGTTTCCAGCGTCTGTTCGCCCTGAAACCCCACCGCGCGGGCGCCAAACACGAAGACGAGACCGACCAAGGCGAACAACACCAGGGTCACCGCTACGGTCCGCCAGGCCTTGGCGTCCATGTTGGTGAGGAAAGCAAGCAGGATACGCATCGGCGCCGGGGTCGCCCGCCCGGCCGCCGGGGTCAAGCGTTCCCGCGCACGCTGGGTTTGAATGCAGCGCAACATGGCGTAAACCGCGCCCGTCAAACCCCCAGCGAGGAGTCGACCGTCCCATGTTCCTGGAATCCGCAGCGCTGTCCCGCGTCAAGCCGTCCGCGACCCTCGCGGCCGACGCGAAGGCGCGCGAGCTGCGCAGTCAGGGCAAGGACGTCCTCAGCCTGGCGGCCGGCGAGCCCGATTTCGACACGCCCGACAACATCAAGGACGCTGCCATCCAGGCGATCCGCGACGGCAAGACCAAATACACCAATGTCGACGGCATCCCGGAGCTGAAGGAAGCCATCTGCGGCAAGTTCGCCCGCGAGAACGGCCTGACCTACAAGCCCAGCCAGATCAATGTCTCGCCCGGCGGCAAGCCGGTGATCTGGAATGCGATGATCTCGACGCTGAACCCCGGCGACGAGGTGGTGATCCCGACGCCCTATTGGGTCAGCTATTGGGACATCGTGCTGCTGGCCGGCGGAACGCCGGTGGCGGCGCCGACCACCGCCCAGACCGGCTTCAAGCTGACGCCGGCCGGCCTGGACGCGGCGATCACGCCCAAGACCCGCTGGGTGTTCCTGAACTCGCCGTCCAACCCCTCAGGCGCGGCCTATACCCGCGCCGAGCTGCGGGCCCTGGCCGATGTGCTGCTGGCTCACCCGCACGTCTGGGTGCTGACCGATGACATGTACGAGCACCTGGTGTTCGGTGACTTCGCGTTCTCGACCATCGTCCAGGTCGAGCCGCAGCTTTACGATCGCACCCTGACCATGAACGGGGTCAGTAAGGCCTATGCCATGACCGGCTGGCGGATCGGTTACGCCGGCGGGCCGGAGCCGCTGATCAGGGCGATGGCCAAGGTGATGAGCCAGACCACCTCCAACCCCTCGTCGATCTCGCAGTGGGCGGCGGTCGAGGCGCTGAACGGTCCGCAGGACTTCATCAAGCCCAACGCCAAACTGTTCGAACAGCGCCGCGATCTGGTGGTCTCGATGTTGAACCAGGCGCGGGGAATCCACTGCCCGACCCCGGAGGGCGCCTTCTATGTCTATCCGTCGGTCGAAGGATTGATCGGCAAGACCGCGCCGTCAGGCAAGGTCATCAGCTCGGACGGCGACTTCGCGGTCGAGCTTTTGGAGACCGAGGGCGTGGCGGTGGTGTTCGGGGCGGCCTTTGGCCTCTCGCCGTTCTTCCGGGTCAGCTATGCGACCAGCAACGCCATCCTGGAAGACGCTTGCCAGCGCATCCAGCGGTTCTGCGCGAACGTGAGGTAGGGATGGCTGAGCCGATCAATCTGAACCAGACCCGCAAGCTCAAGGCGCAGGGTGACGCCAGGGCGCAGGCCGCTGAGAATCGCGTCAAATTCGGACGCTCCAAGTCCGTGACCTCGGCCTCAAAAGCCGAGGCCGAACGCGCCTGGAAAGCCCTCACCGACAAGAAACTGGAAGACTGAGCCGTTCCGGGGGAGGCGCCGACTTACGCCGCCACCGCGCCGTCGCGGGCCGCAGCCGGGATCGCGTCATAGATCGTGGCGGGCGTGATATTGAGGCGCTTGCGCGCGGCGTCCAGCGGTTCGGCCATCAGCCGCTCATAGTCCTGGCCCAACAGCCACCCCGCCGCCTTGCCGCGTTGATATCCCTGCCAGATGGCCTGCAACATCGGATACTTCGACTTCCGCGCTCGCGAGGCCGCGCCGAGGGCGATGATCACCCAGCCGAGGCTCTTGGTCTGAGCGTATGAGAAGGCGACCAGGCAAGCCTCGCCCAGGGCGTCGCGGTGGTAGCCCGAGAGAATGTGCCAGATGTCGTGTACGTCGCGTGTGCGGCGCGCGAACCAGGCGTGCGGATGCGGCGCATCGATCTCGCTCTCGCCTTCGCGGCTGATTTCGGCGAGGCCGTCGGCGGAGATCTGTTCTGTGCGGATGAAGTGGCGATAGGCCGCGCCGACGCTGCCCTCCGGCAAGCTGTCGAGCCAGGCGTCGTCGGCCAGTCTTGCGGCGAACTCGGCGTGCTCATAGGCGATGCGTCCGCCCTCCGGCAGGGTCAGCAGCCGCTCATACCCCTTGGCCGTTGCGCCGCCGTTCAGTGACCGCATGATCTCGAACACCTGGCGGGTGTCTTCCTTGTCGGCCAACAGCCGTTGCAGCGAACGCAGAGCGTGGCCCCAATCGCGCTTGTAGGGGTTGGCGGGGCGCGGGCTGTTGGCGGCCTGGGCGGGGAAGTCAGCGGCGAGGGTCATCTGGCGTTCCGTTGCGTTGCAGCCTCAAAGATGACGCATGCGTCATCTTTATGCAAGTGAAGAGTTGCGGTGGCCTGAATGGTGGGGGAGACAGGCGCCATGTCGGGCTTGAAGAAACGCTCCGTCCTGCTGGCCGGCCACGCCACCTCTATCGCTCTGGAACCGGAGTTCTGGGCGGTGCTGACGGCGGTGGCCGAGGCGCGGGGTTCGAGCCTGGCCAGCCTGATTGTCAGCATCGACCGGGCGCGAGGGGATCGGCCGCTGGCCTCGGCGTGCCGGGTGGCGGCGTTGGCGTGGGCGGGCGGACAATGAACCGCACAGAGCCATGCTCGCTGTTGCGGTGCGGCTACATCAGACTATATTCGGTCTGAATTCGGTTCGGAGTGTTCGCATGCGCTATTCGACCCAGGTGAAGCCTATCAGCTACCTCAAGGCCAAGGCCGCAGAGGTTCTGGCGCGGCTGGCTGAGGATGGTCGGCCGATGATCATCACCCAGAACGGCGAGGCGAAGGCGGTGCTTCAGGACGTCGCCAGCTATGAGCAGCAGCAGGAGGCGTTGGCGCTGCTCAAGATTCTGGCCTTGGGCGCCGCCGAGGTCGAAGCGGGCCAATTCAGGCCGTTCCGTGATGCCATCGCCGACCTGAAACAGCGGCTGAAGCCCGAGGAATGACCGCGAACTTCACAGTCTACATATTGAAGTCGGCGGAGCAGGACATGTTGGAGATTGCTGAGGATGTCGCCAGGCGCGCCTCGGAATTTACGGCGGAGAGCCTGCTCAACGAATTGTTGGATTGCGCGTCCACGCTTGAGCATTTCCCGGATCGTGGGTCCGTCCCAAGCGAACTGGCGCAACTTGGGATCCGAGGATTCCGCCAACTCATTTTCCAGACCTATCGCCTGATCTATCGCGTGACGGGTGGCTCCGTGTTCGTGCATGTGATCGCAGATGGCAGGCGCGACATGCAGCAACTGCTCGAACGACGGCTGCTCGGACAGTAGTCAACCTCTCCCCTTTTGCTTCGTCATGGCCGACCTCTTGTGTCGGCCACCCAGGATCGCTGGGGGCGCCGGGTGGGTCGGCGAGGCTGACGCTTCCTGTCCCAAGCACGGAGTTCATGGGTGGCCGACACAAGAGGTCGGCCATGACGGTTCGAGGGCGGGTGGGTAGCCTGGGCCATCGACGAAACGTCGTGCTACATATGTTCCGATGCCGCCCCCCGAATCCCCTGACGTCCCTGCCCCGCGCATCAGCGACCTGGCGCGCGTCGATGCGCGGCCGGCGGACTATCTGGACGGGCTGAACGCTCAGCAGCGGGAAGCGGTGGAGGCCATCGAGGGGCCGGTGCTGGTGCTGGCCGGGGCGGGCACGGGCAAGACGCGGGTGCTGACCACGCGGCTGGCGCACATTCTGGCGAGCGGCAAGGCGCGGCCCTGGGAGCTGCTTGTCGTCACCTTCACCAACAAGGCGGCGCGCGAGATGCGCGAACGGATTACCCACATCATCGGGCCGTCCGCCGAGGGCTTGCGCTGGCTGGGCACCTTTCACTCGGTGGCGGCGCAGATCCTGCGGCGGCACGCCGAGCTGGTCGGGCTGAAATCCAACTACACCATCCTCGACACCGACGATCAGGAGCGGCTGATCAAACAGCTGCTGGAGGCCGAGAATATCGACACCAAGCGCTGGACGCCGAAGGCGCTGGCCGGGCTGATCGACCAGTGGAAGAACCGCGGCTGGCGGCCCGACCAGCTGCCGCCGGCCGAGGGCGCGCACTTCGGCGGCAACAAGGGTCAGACGCTGTATGCGCTGTACCAGGACCGGCTGCGCATTCTGAACGCCTGCGACTTCGGCGACCTGCTGCTGCACAACCTGACGATCTTCACCCGCCATCCGGAAGTGCTGACCGAGTTCCACAACCGCTTCCGCTATCTGCTGGTCGATGAGTACCAGGACACCAATGTGGCCCAGTACCTGTGGCTGCGGCTGTTGGCGCAAAAGAGCCGCAACCTCTGTTGCGTCGGCGATGACGACCAGTCGATCTATGGCTGGCGGGGCGCGGAGGTGGACAATATCCTGCGCTTCGAGCGGGACTTTCCGGGCGCCAAGGTGGTGCGGCTGGAACGCAACTATCGCTCTACGAGCCACATCCTGGCCGCCGCCTCGGGCCTGATTTCCGCCAACAAGAGCCGGCTGGGCAAGACCCTGTGGACCGAGGCTGAGGGCGGCGAGAAGGTGGTGGTGCGCGGGGTCTGGGACGGCGACGCCGAGAGCCGGCTGATCGCCGAGGAGATCGAGCGCGCCAAGAAGGGCGGGACCGAGCGCAACCCGCGCAAGTTCCGCGACATGGCGATCCTGGTGCGCGCCTCGTTCCAGATGCGCAGCTTCGAGGAGCGCTTCGTGCTGTTGCAAATCCCCTATGTGGTGATCGGCGGGCCGAGGTTCTTTGAACGGGCCGAGATCCGCGATGCGCATGCGTACCTGCGGCTGATCCAGTCGCCGGACGATGACCTGGCGTTCGAGCGGATCGTCAACACGCCCAAGCGCGGGATCGGCGAGACCACGGTGCAGAAGCTGCTGCAGGTCGCCCGGCGGGGCGGCGTGCCGGTGGTGCAGGCGGCGCGGCAGATCGTGCTGACCGACGAGCTGGCGGCGCGGACGCGGACGGCGCTCTCCAACTTCCTGCGCGACCTGGATCGCTGGCGTGGCCAGATCGACCAGACCGCCCTGCCCCGCCTGCTGGAGGCGGTGCTGGAGGAGAGCGGCTATACCGACGCGCTGAAGCTCGACCGCTCGCCCCAGGCCCAGGGGCGGCTGGAGAACCTGAAGGAACTGGTCCAGTCGATGGGGTCTTATGACACCCTGGGGGCTTATCTGGAGCATGTGGCGCTGGTGCTGGACCTGGACCGGGGGGCCGGCGAGGACTCGGTCCAGATCATGACTCTGCACCAGGCCAAGGGGCTGGAGTTCCCGCTGGTGTTCCTGCCGGGGTGGGAGGAAGGCGTGTTTCCCTCGCAGCGCTCGATGGACGAGAGCGGCGAGAAGGGCCTGGAGGAGGAACGGCGCCTCGCCTACGTCGGCATCACCCGGGCACGGGAGGAAGCGCGGATCTCGTTCGTCGCCAACCGCATGGTTTATGGCCGCTGGACCAGCCAGCTGCCGAGCCGGTTTGTCGATGAGCTGCCGCTGGCCAATGTCGAAGCCCAGTCGGAGACCGGCTACTACGGCGGCGGTCCTGGCATGCAGCAGCACGGCTCACGCTGGGACGAGAACCCGGCGTTCGGGGCGGGGTATTCCTCACCCGGCTGGCGGCGGGCCCAGGCGTCGAGCTACAAGGGCAGCCATCCGGGTCGCCAGGCGGTGATCGAAGGCGACGGGCGGTTGGTGGCCACCTCCGACAGCTCAGCCGGCAGTGAGTACCAGCGCGGCGACCGCGTGTTCCACATCAAGTTCGGCTATGGCGCCGTGCGGGCGGTGGACGGCAACAAGCTGACCGTGGCGTTCGAAAAGGCCGGCGAAAAGCGGGTGATCGACAGCTTTGTGGAGAAGGCGGAGTAGAGAGCGCTCCCCCTATTGATCCGCCATGGCCGGCCAAAGCGTGGGCCATGACGGATCAAGCGTGGCGCAGGAGGTTCACCATGCTTCCCTAGCGAACTCTCAAGCCGTGGTGCGTCGGCGACGCAGAGCCGAACCGGCTAGGCCGAAGCCCCCGATCATCAACGCCCAGGTCGCCGGCTCGGGAACACCCCGAGCATCCGCGAGCCGCACATCCTCAAGATAGCCACCCAGGCTGTCGCTCGTCCCGGTCGCGGCAAAGCCGAGCGTTCCGGCACTGGCGAGCGAGAAGTTGACAGTATGGTTGGTCCAGATCGTATTCGCACCGCCAGAACCGGTGATGTTGAAAATGCTCGCGCCATTCAGCAGCACGTCGATGCCGTTGCTGGCTGCCGAGACGCCGGGTCGCGGTGAATAGAAGAAGGTGAGGACATAATTCCCGGCGGTGATTGCCCGTTGCATCGTCGAGTTGCTGTAGGCGTCCAGCTCGACCAGATTAACCCCGGAAAGCGGTGCTCCCGCGATGGAATTGTACTGAATTTCGATTCCGGAACCCGAGACGGTGGTCCAGCCCTCATAGCTCGGTATGATCGTGAATCCCGGAGACGACCCGAAGTTGGTGCTTTCCCAGTCGTTGAAGAAGTTCGTGCCCGCGTTTGCGCCGCCGGCGATGCCCAGCAACGCCGCCGAAAGCCCTATCACCACACCCAGTTTCATCGCCCTGCTCCTATTGGTTGCACCACACCAACTCTCGCGGAGAAAAATGTCAACAAGGCTGGCGGGATATCACGAACCCGTGACCGGCACCCGCTGAGCAATGGTGCTCAGACGATGGCGGGATAGGCGTGTGATCCGCTCCCCCTTTGATCCATCATGGCCGACACAAGGTCGGCCATGATGGATCAAAGGGAAGGGGCGCGCCCTCCAATGAACCGCATGACGGCTCACGCGTTGCATCTTCATGCGGGTTCTCATCGCCCTTCAGCGCTATCCGGTTCTGGCTGCGGGCTTGGTGGTCGCTGCGATTGCGGGCTTGGCGCTGGGCTCTGCGGTGCATTCGGACCTGAGCGGTCCGGGTATCGGCGGGCCACGCATGCTGGTCCCATTTGGCGGCGCGCGATCCGATGGGGTCGCATCGGCAAACTCCGGCTGGAGCGGATCGTCGCGCATGGCTCCGGACTACGTGCTGGGGACCGACTGGACGCATCCGAAAGTGGTCCCAGCGGAGGTCGCCGAGCCCATCGAGCCGGACGAAGCCGAGGCCCAATCTATCCTGGCCGACGCGCGCGAGATCGCCCCGCCGGGCGGCTCTGCGGTCTGGGACCATGCGATCCCTCCGCCGCGATACCCCTTGATCGCCGGCAACGCGGTCTACTCTGCCGATGCGACGGATGCAGCACCTGACGACGACCCCGCGCTGGACGACTGAACGCCCTCGCCTTTCGCGCCTCGCCCGGCTACAGCCTCGCGCCCATGACCGACGCCGCTGTTCAGATCACCGCCAGGGGGCCGCGCCTCGTCGCCGAGGCCGCCGCCGAAGCGCTGGACGCCGACCTAGTCACCGAGGCCGTGACCTATTCCATCCTGGAGGAGGACGAGGACCACGACGTCTGGCGGATCGACGCCTTTCCGACCACCGCCAAGGAGCAGTCCGCGATTGAGGCGTTGCTGGCGGGCTATCCGGCCTTGCAAACCGTCACCGAGGTGCTGGCCGACGCCGACTGGCTGGCCATGGCGTTGTCGGGCCTGCCGCCGGTGCGGGCGGGGCGGTTCTTTGTCTATGGCGCGCACGACCGGGGCCTGGCGCCGGCCAGCACCGTGAACCTGCGGATTGAGGCCGGGGCGGCGTTCGGCACCGGGCATCACGGCACGACGGTGGGATGCCTCCAGGCCTATCACGACCTGCTGAAGCGGCGACGGTTTTCGCGGGTGCTGGATGTCGGCTGTGGCACCGGCGTGCTGGCCATCGCCGCGGCGCGGACCGGAACGCCGGTGGCGGTCGGCACTGATATCGATGCGCCGTCGGTGCGAATCGCCAATGAGAACGCGGCCTTGAACGGCGCGCGGGCGAGGTTCGTCCATGCCAGCGGGCTCAACCATCCGGCGGTGCGCGGGCGCGGCCCCTATGACGTGGTGTTCGCCAACATCCTGGCGCCGCCGCTGGTGGCGTTGTCGCAGGACATTAAGCGGGCGCTGAAGCCAGGCGGGGTGGCGATCCTGTCGGGCCTGCTGCGCACGCAGCAGCGACGGGTGCTGGCAGCCTATCGGTCTAAAGGGTTTCGGCTGGTCCGGCGCATCCACCGCGACGCCTGGGCGACCCTGGTCGTGCAGCGGGCGGAACAAGCCTGACAGTTGGGCGTTTCTCCTGCCAAGGCCAAGCCTGGCCTGACAGACGAGGAACCAACCGATGTCCGAGCAGTACGAGCGCACCAACGCGGCCGGCAGGCCCGTCGAAAAGATCATCGTGCGGCGCGGCGCCGGGGCCGGCTGGTGGGTGGCCGCCCTGGTGGCGATTGTCGCCATCGTCGCCCTGTTCATCCTGGTCAGCCGGGGCACAAGCGGGGATGCGATCCAGGCCGCTCACGACCAGGGCGCCAACGAAGCCAATCTGGTCAATGCCGCCACCAGCGCTCAGCAGGCGGCGAGCGTTGCGGCGCAATCCGCCCAGGACGCCGCCGCCGGCGCCGCCCGCGCCAATGAGGCCGCCGCCGTCCGTGCGGGCCGCGATGCGATCAACGCCGCCGAAGCCGCGCGCGCCGCTGCACCCGTGGAACCAGAGCCTGCGCCGCAGCCCTAAGGGCGCTTGGTCCTCCTACCCCACAGCCTTCTGCGCGCCGAGCTCGGCCAGCCAGTGGCGGGTGCGGGACTTCACGGCGTCGGCGAGACCCATGGGGCTGAGGTCCTTGTCGTCGAGACGTTCGAGGACGTCGAAGGTCATGGCGTCCGGGCCGAGGGTGGTCCAGACGGCCTGGAGCTGTTTGTTGGGGTGACCGGCGCTGCGCAGGCTGAACCAGGAACTGTTCTGCTGGGCCTCGATGTTGCGCGAACCGCCGACCCAGACCTCGCCGGTCGGGGCGCAGCGGATCGCATAGACGCCGGCGACGGTCTTCTTTTCCTTGTAGTCGCGGACCAGGTCGCGGCGGCTCTGCTTGTCCATGCTTTAGGCCTTGCGGACCAGCCGGAAGACGCCGGCGACGATGAGGAACAGCAGCAGGCCCATCGGCCCGAACATGAGGGTCAGGAACAGGCACGGCAGCAGCGCCCAGTGCGGCACACCCCAGCGCGGCGCAACCTCGGCCTCCCAGGCGCCGACCCAGAGGTCAAACGCCAGATAGTGGATCCATCCGACCAGCATCACCGACGGATGGCTGAACGAGGCGGCGATGCCGTCCAGCCTGGTGAAGTCGATCGGTCCGCCGCCGCCCAGGGTCGTCAGGATGAAGCCAGTGTAAACCACCGCCAGCACTGCGGCGACCGCCCGCGCAGCCAACAGGATCGGGCCACGGCGCAGCGGCGCCAGCGCCAGCAGCAGCCAGCCGGCCATGGCGCCCATGTTGGCGAGGGAGAAGATGCTGTCGTCGGTCATCGAGGGCCTCCAGGGTCGTGGTGCTTAGCCGAAGCGGGTTGGGCGGTCAATTATATCCGGGTTTTATTCGACGCCCGCCACTCCTCCGCAAGAATGGCGTAGAGGTAGCTGTCGCGCCAGCCGTCGCGGGCTTTGACGTCTTTCAGTAGGTGACCTTCGCGTCGCATGCCGACGTTCTCCATGATCCTGTAGGAGCCGTGGTTGCGGGCGTCGCAAGTGGCCCAGATCCGGTGGTGGCCGAGGCGGGCGAAGGCGATCTGCGCCATGGCGCGGGCGGCCTCCGTCCCATAGCCCTGCCCCCAGCAGGCGCTGTTGTAGCAGTAGCCGAAGGCGCTGTTGTCGGTGTTGGCGTCGTGCAAGGAGATCACGCCGATCAGCGCGCCGGTGGCCTTCAGCTCGACGGCCAGTTCCAGCTGGGTCCGCGGCCAGCTCGCCTGCCGCGCGATGTTGCGGTCGATGACCTCCCGCGTGACCTCCAGGGTATTCGGACCCCAGTCCATGTAGCGGATGACTTCCGGGTCGATAGCGTAGACGTGAACCGCGTCGACGTCGTCCTTGCGAAAGTCGCGCAACAACAGCCGCTCGGTTTCGAGAGGAAGCCATTCAGGGGTGGTTGTGGTCATGGGAACACTCCGATTTGAAAGAGATCGGACGGGTTCGCTTGGTCTTTCGGACCCCGGCCGATGTTGGCGGGGTCGCGAGGTCTTCGGGCGGTTAACTGAGCGCGCGCGAAGACGTCCGACCCCGGGTGGGACCGTTCGAATTCTGCGAGTACTGGCGGGCGTGAGGGATCATGTGCGGCGGGTACATCCGGATGGGGTCGTTTGGCAAGAGCGCTTTGCTCGTTCGCCGCGAAGCGACTACATCTTAGCCATGCGCCAGACCTTCAACGAAACCACCGACCGCTCCTTCGGCTCCCGCCACGTGCCGCTGATCCGCCAGGCGATGGCTCGGCAGGGTCTGGACGGCTTTCTCGTGCCCCACGAAGACGAGCATCAGAACGAGTACCTGCCCGCCGCCAATGACCGGCTGGCCTGGGCGACCGGCTTTACCGGCTCGGCCGGGGCGGCGGTGATCCTCAAGGACAAGGCGGCCGTGTTCGTGGATGGGCGCTACACCTTGCAGGTCCGAGATCAGGTGGACGAGGCGCTGTTTGAGATCCGCGATCTGGTCGAGGGCGGGGTGCCGGCTTATCTGGAGGCCGCCACCGGCCGGGGCCAGAAGATCGGCTATGATCCGCGCCTGCACAGCCCTGACGCCCTGGCCCGACTGAAGGACGCCGCCGACAAAGCCGGAGCCGTGCTGACCGCCGTGAACGACAACCCCCTCGATCAGGCCTGGGGCCAGTCGCGGCCCGCCCAGCCGGCCGCCCCGGTCGTGCCGCATCCCGTAGAATTCGCCGGCGAGGACTCGGCGGCCAAGCGCGCGCGGGTCGGGGCCAATCTCGGCGCGCTGGGCGCGGACGCCGCGGTGCTGACATCGCCGGCCTCGCTGGCCTGGCTGTTCAATATTCGCGGCGGCGATGTGATCCGCTCGCCCCTGCCCATCGGTCAGGCGATCCTCTGCAAGGACGGCACGGCGCGGGTATTCCTGGACCCAGCAAAGGTGACAACGGACCTGCCGGCCTGGCTGGGCAATCAGGTGCGTCTGGAGAGCCCGGACGCGCTGTTGGGCGCCCTGGCTGAGCTGAAGGGCCAGCGGGTGATGGTCGATCCGGCCCAATCGTCGGCCTGGTATTTCGACGCCCTCGGGGCCGGCGGCTCGACAGTGATCCGCGCTGAGGACCCCTGCGCCCTGCCCCGGGCCTGCAAGAATGATGTCGAGGTCGAGGGCACGCGGCGCGCGCACCTGCGCGATGGCGCGGCGCTGACCAATTTCCTGCACTGGCTGGCCACCGAGGGCCAGACCAACCCGCCGGACGAGATCACCGCCGTACGCAAGCTGGAGGCGTTCCGCGAGGCAACCGGGTCGATGAAGGACCTGTCGTTCGACACCATCGCCGGGGCCAAGGGCAATGGCGCCCTGCCCCACTATCGGCCCACCGAACGGCTGAATCTCAAGACTGAGGCCGGCACACTGCTGTTGGTGGACTCCGGTGGCCAGTACCTGGACGGCACCACCGATGTGACCCGCACCATCGCCATCGGCGAGCCCAGCGCCGAGATGCGCCAGCGCTTCACCCTGGTGCTGAAGGGCCATCTGGCGTTGGCGGCGATCCGCTTCCCACCCGGCACCACGGGCTCTGCCCTGGACGTGCTGGCCCGCGCGGCGATGTGGATGCACGGGCTGGACTACGACCATGGCACTGGTCACGGCGTCGGCTCATACCTGGGGGTGCATGAGGGTCCACAACGGATATCCAAGGCCCCGAACAGCGTGGCGCTGCGGCCGGGCATGATCCTTTCCAACGAGCCGGGCTACTACAAGGAAGGCGCCTACGGCATCCGCATCGAGAACCTGCAGGTGGTGACGCCGGCCACGCCGATCCCTGGCGGCGAGCGGCCGATGCATGGTTTCGAGGCCCTGACCCTGGCTCCCATCGACCGTCGCCTGATCGAGGCCGAGATGCTCAATGCCGAAGAGCGCGGGCAATTGGACTCCTATCATGCGCGTGTCCGCGCCGGCGTCGGACCGCTGGTGGCGGCCGAGGTGCGGGTTTGGCTGGACGAAGTGACAAGGCCGATCTGATGAGCGACGCTCCGAACGCGGCCCAGTCGACCTACTGGAACGAGACCGCCGGCCCGACCTGGGCGGCGATGCAGAGCCCGCTCGACCGCCAGCTCGAACCGCTGGGCCGCGCGGCGATGGCGGCACTGGCGTTGCGCCCCGGTGAACAGGTGATCGACATCGGCTGCGGCGCAGGCGCGACGACCCTCCAACTGGCGGCCATCGTAGCGCCAGGCGGCGGCGTGACCGGTCTGGATATCTCTGCAACCCTGCTGGCGCTCGCGCGCTCGCGGTCCGAGGGCGTAGAGGGCGTGAAATTCCTTGAGGCCGATGCCCAGACCTATCGGTTCCAGCCCGCCAGCTTCGACGCCCTGTTCTCGCGGTTCGGGGTGATGTTCTTTGCCGACCCGGCGGCGGCCTTCGCCAATCTGCGCGCGGCGCTGAAGCCGGACGGGCGGCTTGCCTTCGTCTGCTGGCGCCGGCCCGACGAGAACCCGATCATGACCCTGCCGATGGCCGCCGCCCTGGCGCATCTTCCACCCCCGCCGCCGCCTGAACCGGGTGCGCCGGGGCCCTTCGCCTTCGCTGACCCGGACCGCGTGCGCGGTATTCTGGGAGACGCTGGATTCCGGGACGTTGCTCTGACGCCGCACGACGAGAAGATCGGCGGCGGTGACCTGGACATGGCGCTGGAGCTGGCGTTGAAGGTCGGCCCGCTGGGCGCCCTGCTGCGCGAACATCCAGACAAGCGCGACACCGTCATCGGCGCCGTCCGCGACGTTCTGGCGGCGCACGAGGGGCCGGACGGCGTCAAGCTGGGCTCGGCCACCTGGATCGTGACGGCGCGGGCATGACCGGGACGCTTCACCGGCGCGAGGTCTTGCTGGCCGGGGCCTCGGCGGCGCTGGCGGCGAGCTGGCCGGCGGGCGCGAAGTCCAGTCCGGCGCTGACCTTTCTGGCGTTGGGCGACTGGGGACAGCGCGGCTCCATCGTCCAGCGGGCCGTCGCCGCCCAGATGGGTCGCACGGCCGAGCAGATCGGCGCACGCTTCATCATCACGGTCGGTGACAATTTCTACAGCACGGGCGTCGCCTCGACTTCGGACAGCCACTGGCAGGAGTCCTTCGAGAGCGTCTATGACGCGCCATCGTTGCAGGTGCCGTGGTATCCGGTGTTGGGCAATCACGACTACCAGGGCAGCGCCAACCCAGACGCCCAGGTCGCCTACAGCGCCCTAAGCCCGCGCTGGCGGATGCCGGCCAGGCACTATGTCCAGCGCATCGCCCTGCCCGGCGGACGCGCTCTAGACCTGTTCGCCTTCGACACCACGCTGCACCTCAGCGTCAAGTCGGGCGAGACAGCACTGCGGGAGGCCCAGATCGCCTGGTTCGAGCCGGCGCTGAAAGCGTCCGACGCGGACTGGAAGCTGGTGGTTGGCCACCATGCGATCTTCTCGAATGGCAGCGTTCACGGTAGCAACGCCGCCCTGATCACCTGGCTGAAGCCGAAGCTCGAAGCGGCCGGCGTGCAGGCCTACATCTGCGGCCACGACCATGACCTGCAGCACATTGTGGACGGCCCGCTGCACTACATCGTTTCGGGCGGCGGGGCTGCGCCAAGGCCGGTCAAGCCGAAGGATCAATGGGTGGCCGGAACGCAGTTCGCCAAGGGCGCCGCCGGGTTTGCCACCTTGGAGATCGCCGGCGATGTCCTGAAGGTGCGCTGGATCGACACCGCTGGGACCGATCTATGGACGGCGGAGATCAGCCGGGTGCCGGCCACGGCGGCGCAGCCGGCATAGGGCAGGGCATGGACCACGTCGCCTCGCGCCGTTCCGAAACCCACAAGCTCACAGCATGTCCGTCATCACCCGACTTGTTCGGGTGACCTGCAAACGCTGAGGCCTGCCGATATACCCCGAAACGTCGGCTCGGGGGCGTCCGGCCAGACCAGTGCGTATGGATCCCCGGCACGGCGTCCCCCGAAACGAGTTCGGGGTCCTTGGCCGGGGATGACGAGCCGAGGGGGAGGGATCCAACTTGCACCGAACCCCGCCCGCTACCCGCCCACCAGCGCGATCCATTCGTCCTCGGTCAGCACCTGGAGGCCAAGCTCGGTGGCGGTCTTGAGTTTCGAGCCCGCGCCAGGGCCGGCGACGACGATGTCGGTCTTTTTGGACACTGAGCCGGAGACCTTGGCGCCGAGGCGCTCGGCCTGGGCCTTGGCTTCGTCGCGGGTCAGGCGCTCCAGGGCGCCAGTGAAGACCACGGTCTTGCCGGCGACGGCGGTGTCTGTCTTCGGTTGTTCGGCGTCCAGCACGGTCAGTTCGGCCGCCAAGGCCTGAACGACCCGCCGATTGTGATCCTCGGCGAAATAGCCAGCGGCGGCCTGGATCACCGCCTCGCCGATCTGGTCAAGGGCGTCGAGGTCCTGGGTGGCCTCAGGATCAAGCGCGGCGATCTTGTCCATGGCGGCCAGGAACGCCGCCACAGTTCCGTAACCCCGGGCCATCACCACGGCGGTAGTCTCGCCGATATGGCGCACGCCCAGGCCATAGATGAACCGGTCCAGGGCGATGGTCCGCCGCGCCTCGATGCCGGCGACAAGGTTTCGCACGCTGGTCTCGCCATAGCCGTCGGCGGCGCGTAGTTCGTCCAGCTTGGCGATGTCGCGGGCCAGGCGGAAGATGTCGGCCGGTTCCTGGATCCAGCCGCGTTCGTTGAAGGCGATCAGCTGTTTCTCACCCAGCCCCTCGATGTCGAAGGCGCGGCGCGAAACGAAGTGGCGCAGGTGAGCCAGCTTCTGGAACGGGCAGGCGAACTCGCCCGAACAGCGCCGCACGATGGTCTCAGCGCCGGAGGCGGTGGTTTCGCGGACCACGGGCGTGGCCAGCGCACACGGACAGGTCTGGGGGAAGGCGAAGGCGGCGGATCCTCGGGGCGCGTCGGTCACCACGCTGACGATCTGCGGGATCACGTCGCCGGCCCGTTGCAGGATCACGGTGTCGCCGACGCGAACGTCCAGGCGGGCGATCTCATCGGCGTTGTGCAAGGTCGCGTTGGTGACCACCACGCCGCCGACGGTCACCGGCGTCAGCCGCGCGACCGGGGTGAGGGCGCCCGTGCGGCCGACCTGGATGTCGATGGCTTCCAGGACCGTGCGGGCCTGCTCGGCGGGGAACTTGCGCGCGACGCCCCAGCGCGGGGCTCGAGAGACGAAGCCCAGCCGGTTTTGCCAATCCAGCCGGTCCACCTTGTAGACCACGCCGTCGATGTCGAACTCCAGGTGCGGACGGGCCGCTGCCAGGGCGGCGTAGGCGGCGCTGAGGCCCTCAGGACCCTCCACCCGCTGCGACTGGGGCGTGACCTTGAAACCCCAGGCCTTGAGGGCTTCCAGAGCGGCCCATTGAGTCTCGGCGAACGGCGCGCTGATCAGGCCCCAGGCGTAGGCGAAGAAGCGCAGCGGCCGCTGGGCGGTGATTTTGGCGTCGATCTGGCGGAGCGAACCGGCGGCGGCATTGCGGGGATTGGCGTAGGTCTTCTGGCCCGACGCCTCGGCCGCCGCGTTGAGGGCGGCGAATTCCGCTTTCCCCAGATAGATCTCGCCGCGCACCTCGATGACCTCCGGCCAGCCGGAACCGGCGAGGCGCTTGGGAATCTCGGCCAGGGTGCGCAGGTTCTCCGTGACATCCTCGCCGACCCGCCCATCACCGCGCGTCGCACCCTGCACCAGCACGCCGTTCTCGTAGCGCAGGGATGCCGAGAGGCCATCGATCTTGGGTTCAGCGG
Organism: Alphaproteobacteria bacterium; assembly: GCA_043734425.1. GTDB lineage: Bacteria > Pseudomonadota > Alphaproteobacteria > Caulobacterales > Caulobacteraceae > Phenylobacterium. Next base: position 67,770 of record JAYTFM010000020.1, on the reverse strand, counting down.
TATAGGCCACGGTCTCGTCCAGGCGCAGAAAGCGGCGCACGCGGGCGTCGAAGTCCAGCGCATCGGCGTCGGAAAAGGCATTGTCCAGGCTGAGCATCGGCGCGCCATGCTCGACCGGCGAGAACTGCTCGGCCCGCGCGGCCCCGACCCTCAGGGACGGAGAGTTGTCGCGGATCAGATGCGGGAAACGCGCCTCAATCTCGGTGTTGCGCCGCTTCAGGGCGTCGTAGTCGGCGTCGGAGACCGTCGGGTCATCCTGCTGGTGATAGCGCAGGTCGTGGGCGGCGATCTCATCCGCCAGGCGGGTAAGTTCGTCCAGGGCTTCTGACTCGGTGAGGTCGGCGATAGGCATCAGATCCTCCCCCAGCGCGCAGCGCGATCAGGGGGAGGTGGATCGACGCGCAGCGTCGAGACGGAGGGGGTTGCACCCCCGGTGGCTCGGCTCGTGGGCTTCAACCCCCTCACCCGGCTTTGCCGGGAGCTCCCCCTGAGGGGGAGCAACCTAAAGACCCTACGCATTCATCAGCGCCCTGGCGGCGGCGCGCGCGGCGTCGGTGATCTGCGCGCCGGCCAGCATTCTGGCGATCTCTTCTTCGCGCTCCTTGGCGCCCAGCAGCTCAACGGTGGTGCGCACGCGCTCGCCTTCGCCGGCCTTGGCGATGCGCCAGTGGGCGTCCGCGCGGGCGGCGACCTGGGGACTGTGCGTCACCACCAGCACCTGGGCCTGCGCCGCGAGCCGTTTCAGGCGCGCGCCCACCGCATCGGCCACGGCGCCGCCCACCCCCTGGTCCACTTCATCGAAAATCATCAGCGGCTGGGCCGCCACATCGCGTTCGGCCAGCACAGCCTTGAGCGCCAGCGCAAAACGGGCCAGCTCGCCGCCGGAGGCGATCGCCGCCAGCCCGCCGAACGGCGCACCTGGCAGGGTGGAAATCTCAAAGCCGACGCGGTCGAGACCGGAGGGTCCAGCCCGGTCCTCCGCGAGCACCTCGACCGCCACCCGAAACCGGGCCTTGTCCAGCTTGAGCGGCGCGAGTTCGGCCATGACCACCGTCGCCAACTGGTCACCAGCGGCGCGGCGCGCGGCCGTCAGCCGGGACGCGGCCTCCAGATAAGCTTTCTGCACCCGCGCCAAGTCGGCCTCGCCCTTCTGGAGTTGGCCTTCCGACGTTTCAATCGCCCGCAAGCGTTCGGCGAAGCTAATCCGCAGGTCGGGAAGATCTTCCACCGTCGCCGACAACTTGCGAGCAAGGCCGCGAAGGTCGAACAGGCGTTCCTCGGTCTTCTCCAATCGGTCTGGCTCAAAGGCGAAGGCCGCAGCGGCGGCGTCGATAGCGGTCTCGGCCTCTCCGGCCTCAGTGAGGACCCGGTCCAAGGCGTCGGCTGCAGCTGAGAGGCGCAGTGCCGCAGCGCCCTCCGCGGCGGCCCCAGCCATCACCGCACGCTCACGCGCACGCGCCAGGGCTCGGATGGCGCCGGCCACGCGAGGTCCCAGGCCCTCGAAGACCGCGCGCGCCGCTTCGATGTCGGCCAGCGCCTTTTCGGCCGCGCCCAGCACAGCGCGGGCCTCCGCAAGCTCGATCTCCTCGCCCTGGCGGGGATCCAGCCGGTCAAGCTCGGAAAGGCGAAGGGTAAGATCTTCGACCTCAGCCGCTGACCGCCCGGCCTCAGCCCGCAGCATCTCGACCCGCTCCGCCTGCCCGCGCCAGGTCCTCCAGGCATCAGCGACCGCCTGGACCGAAACCGCGAGGTCGCCGAAGACGTCCAGGATCGGCCGGTGGGTGCGCGCATCGAGGAGACCCACGGTCTCATGCTGGCCATGCACCTCCAACAGGGCGTCTCCCAGTTCGCGCAGAACGCCAACGCCAGTCGCCTGATCGTTCACGAACGCGCGACTGCGACCATCCGCCGAGATCGTCCGGCGCAGGACCAGATCCTCATCGCGCGCGTAAGCTAGGCCCTTGTCCTCGAGGATCGCCCAGACCGGATGGTTGATGGCCGGCGCGAAGACCGCCGTAGCCACCGCCTGAACAGCGCCTCGGCGTACGAGCCCCGCCTCGCCGCGCGCGCCGGTGGCCAAGCCTAGAGCGTCCAGGATGATCGACTTGCCGGCCCCGGTCTCGCCGGTCAGCGCAGTAAGGCCCGGCCCGATGGACAGGTCCAGCGCCTCGATCAGCACCACATCGCGGATTTGCAACCCGATCAGCATCGCCGGCAGGATCGTACGGAATCAACCGCGTTTGAAGGGGCGATCGGCGTGATCTGATCGGGCCGAACCGGAGAGCGGTTCAGCCCTTCTTGCCGAACGGCAGGCGGAACAGCTTGCGCTTGGTGCGTGGCTCAGGAATGACCTCGGCCGCGCCGGTGGTCTTGGCGGCGGTCTCGGTGGCGGAACTCTGGGCGTCTGACGTGACCGGCGGGCGGACGGTTTCGTTCTTATCCTTGCGGAACGGCAACCGCAGCAGCCCGCGCTTGCCGCCAGCCTTCGGTTCGATCGACGGCTTCAGACCCTTGGAGGTCAGCAAGCGGTAGGCGTCGGAATACCAGACATCGCCCGGATAGTTATAGCCGAGCACGGCGCCATTGCGCTTAGCCTCATCCAACAGGCCGAGCGTCAGATAGGTCTCCACCAGTCGATACAGCGCTTCCGGCGTGTGGGTTGTCGTCTGATAGCGGTCCACCACGGTCCTGAACCGATTGGCCGCCGAGAGTGTGTCGCCGCTGCGAAGATACCAGCGGCCAACGGTCATCTCCTTGCCGGCCAGCTGGTCGTTGACCATGTCGATCTTCAGGCGCGAATCCTGGGCATATTCCGAACGCGGATAGCGCTGGACCACGCTGCGCAGGCTGTCGAGGGCCTGACCGGTGGCGGCCTGGTCGCGGTTCACATCGACGATCTGTTCGAAATAGCAGATCGCCTTGATGTAGTGGGCGTAGGCGGCCGTGGGATTGCCTGGGTAAAGCTGGATGAAACGCTCCGCATCACCGACCGCCTCGGGGTAGTCATTCGACTGATAGTGGGCGTAGGCCTGCATCAGTATCGAACGGCGCGACCACTCCGAATAAGGGTGCTGGCGTTCGACTTCCTGGAAATAGCCGACCGCCTGGTTCCATTGCCGGCGATCCAGGCGATTCGCGCCGGTCGCATAGAGCAGCTCGACCGGCCGTTCGAGATAGGCCAGATGCGGTTTGCTCTTCTTGTTGCCCGCGCAGGCGGAGAGCGCCACCACGCAGGCCATGGCGACAAGAGCAATGCGGGCGGATTGGCGGAACAAGGACACCTTCACCTCAAAGGACAGACCCGCCCCCACGCGGAAGACGCTTCTACACTACCCCGCAGGTGGCGCAAACGGCGGTCAGACCGCCTGACGCAGGTCCTCAGCAAAGGTCCGCCAACGCCAGGCTTGCGGACGCGCGAGCAGGGCCCGCACGACCGCGTTGTTCAGTCCGTGTCCGGCCAGAATACCTTCGAATCGGCCCAGCAGGGGGCCGCCGAGGACATAGAGATCGCCGATGGCGTCGAGCGCCTTGTGTCGCACGAACTCATCCGGCCGGCGCAGGCCTTCTGGATTGAGCACCCGATCGCCATCAATAACCACGACGTTCTCCATAGATCCGCCTCGCGCCAGCCCCATGGCGCGCAGGGCTTCGACTTCATGCAGGAAGCCGAAGGTGCGGCAGTTGGAGAGTTCCGCGCGGAAGGCCGCCTCATCCATCGACAGGTCGATGCGCTGGCGGCCGATGGCGGCGCTGTCGAACCGAATCTCGAAGGCCATCTCAAAATGGTCGGACGGCGCGAGGCTGGCGCGCTTGTCGCCGTCCACGACCTCGATGCGCTCAACAATCTCGACATACCGGCGCGGCGCGGCCTGTTCGCGCAGGCCCGCCCGGTCCAGCACGCGCACGAAGGGCTCGGCCGAGCCGTCCATGATCGGCATCTCGGGTCCATCGATCTCGACGGCGGCGTTGTCGATGCCCAGCATGGCCAGAGCCGCCATCAAGTGCTCGATGGTCGAGACGGTGACGCCGACGGCGTTACCGATCACAGTGCCCAGCTGGGTCTTGCAGACCGCCGCGCCCGTCGCGGGCACGCGATTGTCGCGATCCGTAACGTCGGTGCGAATGAAGACGATGCCGCTGTTCGGAGACGCAGAGCGAACGGCCGCGCGTGTATAGACGCCGGTGTGGACGCCCACACCTGCGAAGAGGGCCGGCGCTTTGACGGTGTGCTGAAATGGTGGTGCGGCCAAGGCGGACCTTCCTGCAACGAACTGCGGCGCGATGGCCGACCTTGCCCCTAACGCGCTGCTAGGCTTTGCGCCGCAACGCAGCAAAACACTTGCTGTTTCGCAATGTTTCCGTTCAGGAAGCGCTGATCGGCGCTAACCCCAAGTGCTTGAGGTCACTATAGATTTAGAATTCGGGGAGAAACGAGAACGCCGCCGGCATCACCCGACGGCGTGACGTCATCCAGCGGACGATATCGAGCGGATCGGCGCGCCTAATTGGCCAGGCGGCGCAGGAACGAGGGGATCTCCAGATCTTCGCCGGCGTCGGCTTCATCCGCCGGAGCCACCGCCTCCATCGGCTGAGCGCCCCCTCGGACAGGGGCCGGACTCGGCCTGGCGGAGGGGGCGCTAGGCGCCGAGTCATAGCGCGGCCGACCGCTGAACATGCTGAGGAACCCGCCTCGGGGCCGCCGCGGTTCGTAGGCCGGTTCGGCGAAGAGAGGGCCTTCGTTATCCAGATCGGCCGGCTCAGCCACCTCAGGATCAATGATCCGCACGATCGGCGGAACAATCGTCGGTCCCGCGCTGGCCACCAGTGTCGCCTGCGCGGCCGCGAAGATGTCGGGTTGCTCTTCCTCGCGGGCGGCGAGCGGCGCCTGCTCGGCATAGGCCGGCTCCAGCACAGGCGCCGCTTCCCGAACCGGTTCCGGTCTCGGCGTCACAGCGGCGAGCAAGGGCTCGACCTGAAGGGGCCGGCGCTCCAGCTTGGGTTCAATGGCGGCGATGGAGGCGCCGTCCATGCCAGTGGCGACGACGGACACGCGGATCATGCCGTCCAGGGCCGGATCGAAGGCCGCGCCGAAGATGATATTGGCCTCGGGATCGACCTGCTCGGAGATGGCGTTGGCGGCCTCGTCGACCTCCAGCAGCGTCATGTCCAGGCCCCCGGTGACATTGACCAGCACTGCCTTGGCGCCCTTCAGAGAAACCTCGTCCAGCAGCGGGTTCTGGATGGCGTTCTGGGCGGCCATCAGGGCGCGGTCCTCGCCGGTGGCTTCCCCGGTGCCCATCATCGCCTTGCCCATCTCGGTCATCACCGTGCGCACGTCGGCGAAGTCGAGGTTGATCAGGCCGGGCAGGACCATCAGATCGGTGATCGACCGGACGCCCGAGTGCAGCACCTGGTCGGCCATGCCGAAGGCTTCGGCAAATGTGGTGCGTTCGTTGGCGACCCGGAACAGGTTCTGGTTGGGAATGACAATCAAGGTGTCGACATAGCGCTGCAACTCGCCAATGCCGGCGTCGGCCAGGCGCATCCGGTGGCGGCCTTCGAAGTGGAAGGGCTTGGTGACCACGCCGACCGTCAGAATGCCCCGCTCGCGGGCGCACTTGGCGATGATCGGAGCTGCGCCGGTGCCGGTGCCGCCGCCCATGCCGGCGGTGATGAACACCATGTGCGCGCCGTCCAAATGCTCGCCGATCTCCGGGATGCTCTCCTCGGCCGCGCTCATGCCGACTTCCGGATGGGCGCCGGCCCCGAGGCCTTGGGTGACCGTTACGCCCAGCTGAACCCGCTGGTCGGTCTTGGAGAATGAGAGCTGCTGGGCGTCAGTGTTGGCGACGACAAACTCGACCCCTTCAAGGCCGGCGTCGATCATATTGTTGACGGCGTTGCCGCCGGCGCCGCCGATACCAAACACGACAATGCGCGGCTTGAGTTCCGTCGCGCGCGGCGCTGAAAGCGAGATGGCCATGAACGGGCGTCCTTCCCCAGAATGCGGTCTTCGATACCGAGCGCACCCCTGCCGACGCGCCGCAGTAACGATGCGTTAAGTACGCGCCGACACCGTTAATCGAGGGTTAACCGCATAAGCTGAGTCGGACGGGCGTCGAGCTTGGCTGCAGTGTTTTTCAACCAGATCGGCCCATCACCGAAATTCTGCAGCTCAGAGGTTCTCAATCAGCCACTGAGCGGCCTTGGCCACCGGATTGGCGCGAGGATCGAGGGGCTCGCGCTTGAGCTTTGCTGACGTCAGCGCCTTGGTGGACACCGCCTCACGCGGACCAAAGGCCGCCCTGTGCAAAACGCCCGCAGCGGCCGTGAAGGCCGGACCCGAGGCGGCGTCGGCCAGATGCGGCACCCGGCGGGGCCGGCCCAGGCGAACGGGGCGGTCGAACACCCGCACGGCGACTTCACGCACGCCGGCCAGCTGGCTGGCGCCGCCCGTCAGCACTAGACCCGCGCCGGGTTCAATGGGCGCGCCGGAGGCCTTCAAGCGATCCCGCAGGAGTTCTAGGGTTTCCTCCACCCGAGGCGCGATGATGCCCTTGAGTAGCGAGCGCGGCGCGACGACCGGTCCCGCGCCTGGGTCATCACCCCGCGGCGGCGCTTCAATCATCTCGCGATCCTCATTGGCCGAGGCGATGGCTGAGCCGTGCAAGGTCTTGATGCGCTCCGCGCCGACGATCGAGGTTGAGAGGCCCCGAGCCACATCCTGGGTCACATGCTGTCCACCCACGGGTACGGTTTCGACATGGATCAAGCTGCCGCCCCGGAATACGGCGGCCGACGTCGAACCGCCGCCCATGTCGATGCAGACCGCGCCCAGGTCCATTTCGTCTTCCTCCAGCGCCGCGAGGGCTGAAACAAACGGCGCAGCGACGACGCCGTCCAGCTGCAGGTGCGCGCGCTCGACGCAGGCGCCGAGGGTGTTGAACACCGTCTCGGCCACCGAGACGACCAGCAGTTCCACGCCCAACGCCTTGCCATACATGGCGCGGGGATCGCGCACGCCACCCTGACCGTCCACCGACCAGGCGACGGGCAGAATGTGGATAGCGCGGCGACCCGGCAGCTTGATCTGGGCCAACGCGTTCTGGATCGCACGGACAAGGTCGTTGTCGCTGATTGGCCGCGCGCCGATGGACACCCGGCCGGTGACCCGACTGGAACTGAGCTGGCCGCCGGCGGTCGCCACGGTCACGCCCTGAACATTGACGCCGGCCACATTCTCCGCCCGCTCGACCGCCTGGGCAATGGCGTCGGACGCCTCATCCAGATTGACAATGGCCCCGCCGCGCACGCCGCGCGACTGGACATATCCCACGCCGCAGGTGGTCAGGGTGCGGTCGCCGCGACGCACGCCCTCGGGCTTCATGATGAAGCAGGTGACCTTCGACGCGCCAAGGTCCACGGCCGCAATGATCTTCGGCGGCGCCAGGGCCGCCTTCAGTCCATCCCGACTGTCCCGCTTGGAGGGCTGAGGCCGGGCAGTGGCTTGAGGGGGCGCGGTCTTCAGCATTCTGAGTCTTTCTACGCGCCCTCGGCGGCCGGGCCGCCTGGTGTTGTGGTGGCGATGGCGCGGGGTCGAACGGCGACAACCTCCGGATTGCGCAAATCGATGCGCTCGAAGCCCAGATCCAGGATTCGCGAGCGTTGATCCAGGGTCTCAAGCTGCGCCAGAGCATGTTCTTCCTCAGCGGCGGGAAGCTGGATCAGGGAGCCATCCTTGAGGCGCAAGTCCCAGCGACGGTCATCGACCCGCACCAGCGCCTCAAGGCGCCCGATCAGCCGCGGCCGCTGGGCCAGCAGCGGCAGCACTTCCGAGGCGTGCGCAGCGCCCCCGGCCCCGACCACCAGCGGCAGAGAGGCGAAATCCGCAGGGTCAGCTTCTGGAATGACCACGCCGTGATCATCGATCACCACGCTACGGCCGGCATGCTGCCAGACAGCCTGCTGGCGGCGCTCCTCAACGGCGATCACCAGGGTGTCGGGCAACAGTCGAACGACCCGAGCGTCCTTGACCCAGCCGACCCGGCGGACAGCTTGGCGCAAATCGTCCAGATCGAGGCCGAGCATCGGCTCACCGACGTGAGCCTGGGCGGCGCGCAGGATGTCGGCCTCGGCCAGACGCGAGGCGCCCTCGACATGGATTGTCCGGAGTCGGAAGCCTACCTGAGCAAAGCGGCCGTCAATTCCGGCGCGCGCGGTCTCGACCAGCCGTTGTCCCCGTCCGCCCGTGCCCAGGGCGACGCTCGCCGTCAGCGCCAGCACGCCCAGCGCAATGGCGACGACACCGGCGGCGGAGATTTTTGGACCGGACGAAGCGCGCGTCCTGGCCGGCGCCGTGCGCGGCGCCTTAGCGGGAGCCTTGACCCGAGGTTTCGCCGATGCTCGCGATCCCCCCCGCGCCGCGGGCATAGGCGTCCTCCGTGATCCAAAGCACCAAACGATCAAAATCCACGCCTTGGGCGGCCGCCTGCTCCGGAACCAGAGAGGTGGGTGTCATCCCAGGCTGGGTATTGACCTCCAGAAGAACCAGAACGTCGTTAATGTCGTCATAACGCAGGTCCGAACGGGTAACGCCTCGGCAACCCAATGCCGCATGGGCCATCTCCGAGAGTTTCAGCGCCTTTTCAAAGGCATGTTGAGGAATTCGGGCCGGGACGATGTGCTGCGAGCCCCCTTCGGCATACTTGGCGTCATAGTCATAGAAACCTGTGCGCGGAATTATCTCGGTGACGGTCATAGCCTTGCCGTCCATCACACCGACCGCCAGCTCCAAGCCCCGGATGTAGGGCTCGATCATCACCTCTTCGCCGAACGTCCAGGAGGGGGCGACGATCTCCTGCGGCGGACTGTTGGCGCCTTCGAACACCAGGAAGACGCCGACCGAGGATCCTTCGGCGTTGGGCTTGACCACATAGGGCGGCGGCATGACGTGGTCGGCGGCGGCCTGAAAGCGGTTGTAGAGCCCGCCGCCCGGCACCACGACCTTGGCCGCCGCCAGCACCGCCTTGGACTTGGCCTTGTCCATCGCCAGGGCCGAGGCCAGCACGCCGCAGTGGGTGTAGGGAACCCCAAGGGTTTCCAGCACGCCCTGGACGCAACCGTCCTCGCCCCAGGCCCCGTGCAGGGCGTTAAAACAGACGTCAGGCCTCAGCTTCGCCAGCACCTGGGCCAGATCGCGTCCGGCGTCGACGCGGCTGACCCTGGCGCCCAGCCGCTCCAGGGCGGCGGCGCAGGCGGCGCCCGAGACGAGGCTGACCTCGCGCTCGGAGGACAAGCCGCCGAGGAGGACCGCGACGTGGTGTCCGGAGAGGGGCGTGGTCATGGGCGACTCGGAGAGCTGGCGGCTGTGTTGGCGGTGACGGAGCGCGGGCCTCGGGTCAAGCTCGCCCGATTCGCTTGATCTCCCACTGAAGCTCTATCCCGGTCTTGCCCAACACATCCGCCCGCACCGCCTCGCCCAGCCCTTCCAGATCCGCCGCCGTCGCCTCGCCGGTGTTGATCATGAAATTGGCGTGCAGCGGCGAGAACATCGCGCCACCGAACGGCTTGCCGCGCCAGCCGGCTTCATCCACCAACTTCCAGGACGAATGGCCGGGTGGGTTCTTGAAGGTCGAGCCGCCGGTCTTCTCGCGGATCGGCTGGGTGGTTTCGCGGCGAGCGGTGATCTCGTCCATGCGGGCCTGGACGGCAGCGGGGTCGTCCGGCTGGCCCTGGTAGGTCGCCTCGACCCAGATGATGTCGGCCGGCGCCTCGCTGTGGCGATAGGTGTAGCCGAAGTCGGCAATGTGGAATTCGCGCCGCGCGCCGGACCGATCAAGTCCCCAGGCGCTGAGCATCACATCCTTGGTCTCCGCGCCATAGCAGCCTGCATTCATGGTCAGGGCGCCGCCGAGGGTTCCGGGGATGCCGGCATAGAATTCCAGGCCCGCCAGCCCCGCCTTTGCCGCCGCCCGCGCCACAGCGGCGTCCAGCGCCGCCGCGCCCGCCGTGATCTGGTCCCCCGCGATTTCGATACCTGCGAAGGCGCGCCCCGCCAGGCGGATCACCACGCCCGCCACCCCACCGTCACGGATGATGACGTTGGAGCCGACGCCCAGCACGGTGACCGGGACCGTTGAGGGCAGGTTCGCGAGGAACGCCTGCAAATCCTCATCGTCGGCCGGCAGGAACAGCACGTCCGCCGCGCCGCCCACCCGGAACCAGGTGAACGGGCCCAGCGGCTCGTCGCGCAGCAGCCGGCCCCGGACGCGGGGGAGATGGTCGCACCAGTCGGTCATGGCGCTAGCCCACGCGCGCCCTTTCCCTCCCCCTTGTGGGGAGGGTGGACCGGGCGAAGCCTGGGACGGGTGGGGAAAGTGGAATCCCCTGCCCCACCCCGCTCGCTTCGCGAGTCGCCCTCCCCATCAAGGGGAGGGAAAAGGTCAGCGCGCGCCATCAGGCCGCGCCCAGCGCCATCAGCTCATCCGGCAGCGCGTAGGACCAGGCTGTGATGTCACCCGCGCCCAACAGCACCACGACGTCGCCGGATGTGGCCTCCTCGTGGACGATGGCGGCCAGGTCGGCCGGCGCGTCCAGCGGCAGCACGCGGCGGTGCCCATAGCGCCGGAGCCCTGACACCAGACCGTCGCGGTCGATGCCCTCCAGGGGCGCTTCGCCGGCCGCATAGACATCGGCGACGATGACCACGTCGGCGTCATTGAAACAGGCGCAGAACTCGTTGAACAGGTCGCTGAGGCGCGAATAGCGGTGCGGCTGGACCACCGCGATCACCTTTCCACCAGCGACCTCGCGCGCAGCTTTCAGGACAGCGGCAATCTCGACCGGGTGGTGGGCGTAGTCGTCGACAATCCGGACCCCGTTCGCGACGCCGGTGGTGGTGAAACGCCGTTTGACGCCGCCGAACTCCGCCAGGCCCTTGCGGATCGCCGCCTCGTCCAGGCCCAGCTCGCGCGCCACCGCCACGGCGGCCAGCGAGTTCAGCACATTGTGCCGGCCGGCCATCGGCAACTTCAGGCCCTTATAGCGGAGAGGTTCGCCCTCGCGCGGGCGGATCACCACGTCAAAGCGCGCGCCCTCCGGCCCCATGGCGATCTGTTCGGCCCGCACCTCAGCCTGGGGATTGACGCCATAGGTGACCAGCCGCCGGTTCTCGACCCGGGCGGCCATCGCCTGGACTTCCGGATGGTCGGTGCAGATCGCCGCGAAGCCATAGAACGGGATGTTCTCGACAAAATCCTGGAAGGCCTTTTTCACCGCCTCGAAGTCGCCGTAGTGGTCCAGATGCTCGGGATCGATGTTTGTCACCACGGCGGCGGTGGACTTCAGTTTCAGGAACGTGCCGTCGCTCTCGTCGGCCTCGACGATGATCCAGTCGCCGGTCCCGACCTTGGCGTTGGCGCCGTAGGCGTTGATGATCCCGCCATTGACCACCGTGGGGTCCAGCCCGCCGGCGTCCAGCAACGAGGCGATTATCGAGGTGGTGGTGGTCTTGCCGTGCGTGCCACCCACCGCCACGGAGAACTGCAACCTCATCAGCTCGGCCAGCATCTCAGCCCGGCGAACCAGCGGCAGGCGCCGTTCCCGCGCAGCCACCATCTCCGGATTGTCGGCCTGCACCGCCGTCGAATAGACCACTGCATAAGCGCCTTCGACGTGGGAGGCGTCATGGCCGATGAACACCTTGGCGCCCAGCTTCTCCAGCCGTTCGGTATTGGCGCTGGCCTTGGCGTCGGACCCCTGCACCGTATAGCCGGTGCGCATCATGATCTCGGCGATGCCGCTCATGCCGATGCCGCCGATGCCAATGAAGTGCACCGGGCCGATTTCGAAGGGGACAGGGCGTCGGGTCATGAGGATCGAATAGGCGGAATTGCGAGGGTGGGAAAGCGTGCGGTCTACTCGAACTCGGACGCGAAGCGCTCCGTCGCCTCGGCAAGAAAGCCTGCGCCTCCAGCCGGATCGCCGCCGTCGGTGCGGTATTTCACGAACAGCTCTTCGAACCCTCCAGGATGGAAACTGACCAGCAGGTTGACGGGTTCACCTGACAGATTGGCGTAGCCGTGACGCATGCCCGGCGGGACGCGAACGAAATCGCCGACCACAAGCGTAATGGTGTCGTCTCCGAGCAAGAACTCGAGGCGACCTTGTTGGACGAGGAACGTCTCCTCTATCTCGCGATGGCGGTGCGGGCCGTACGAGACAGGCTCGTCGTCGACAAGCGGCGCCACGACATAGGTCATCAGGCCATAGCGTCCGCCGGCGTCACGCCCGAACACCAACACGCGACCATGATCGCGACCGTCTTCGAACCGGATGCCGGCGTCATGTGGGATCGCCAATGCAGAGGTCACGCGACGACGTCCTCCGCCGGCCGCGTCAGCAGGCGGCTGAGCCAGCCGCCGCTGAGCATCAACAGGACCGCCGGCGCCGCAATGATCGCCGCATGCGTTCCCCAGAAAGCGACCGGCGACATGCTTTCGTAGAAGCGCCCCAGCGTGCCCACCAGGAAGTTCCCGGCGGTGTAGGTCAGAAAGTAGATCCCCAGCATGGTGGTGGTGAAACCGGGTGGCGCGACCCGCGAAATCAGCGACTGGATCACCGTGTCGATCCACGGAAGCGCCGCGTCAGCCAGCAGGAAGAACGCCAGGGGTGCAATCAGCGCGACCTTGCCGTCGCCCGCCGCCATGGAGCCAAAGGTCAGCATCAGAAAGGCCGTTGACGTCAGCAAACACCCGATCGCGACCCGCGTGGAGTCCTTTGGCTCGGCGCCGCGCTTGGCCTGCCAGGCCCAGAGCCGAAGCGCCACGGCGATGCCGGCGATGGTCAGGACACCATCCAGCGCGCTGAACCAGGTGACCGGGAACTCGAACCCGAACACCGCCCGATCCACATGCGCCTTGGCCCAGACCGGGAAGATGTTGAACGCCTGATTGTAGGTTCCGGCATTAAGGATGGAGGCGATCAGGATCACCGCCAAGGCCGCGATGACCCGGCCATCGGTGCGGGTCAACGGAGGCGGGCGGACCTTCACGCCCGCCTCCGCGATGTGCGTGTCCTTGGGCAGGTGTTTGCGACCTGCCAGATAGATCGTCAGGCTGCTGACGATCCCAACTGCGGCGGCGGCCAGGCCCTGCGCCCACCCGACCTTTTCGCCGAGTGTGCCGACGACGAGCGGCGTGAGGAAGCCGCCGATATTGACCGCGATCAGAAAGAACCCGAAGGCGCGCGTGCGCCGGGAGTCATGGAGACTGTAGAGCCGGCCGATCTGGCCGAGCAGATTGGTCTTCACCAGGCCCGAGCCGATCACCACCAGGGCCAGGGCGATGAGAAATCCCGCCTCGGTGATCAGCAGTCCATAGCCCAGCGTCTGGATGACCAAGCCCGTGATTACCGCCCGCCGCTGGCCCATCCAACGATCACCCAGCAGGCCGCCGACGATGGCCGTGGCGTAGTTCAGGCCGGTCACCAGGCCGAAAGTCTGCGACGCCAAGGCCAGCGGCGTCATCTTGCCAAACATGCCCTGCATGGCCTGGCTGTAGGCGGCGAACCCGAAGACGTTTTCCATGTGACCCGGCGTGAACAACTGCTGGGTCATGTAAAGGGTCAGGATGCTGACGATGCCGTAGTAGCTGAACGCCAGGCCGACCTCGGCGGCGACGATATAGCCGAGGCCTCTTGGATGGCCAAAAAAAGCCGTGTCGGATGCGTCTAACTGCTGCGACGGTATCAGGTCATCGGTCATGCGCTGTCCCCCGATCCTGGGTTAGCGGATTCCAGCCCGCATGACACCCCGGCGAATGTTCAGCGGGTGGCTGTCCGTTCTACCAGATCCGCCAGGCGCTCTGCGGCGTCCGGCATGGCCACTGAGCGCGCCGCCGCCGCCATGCGCGCAAGCCGGGGCGGATTGCCCAGCAGCTTGGCCAGGGCGCCGGCCAAGCTGTCGACGGTCAGCTGGTGTTCCCGGGCGATCTCCGCACCGCCGGCGTCGGCGAGGTATTTGGCGTTGTGACCCTGATCGTCGTCCAGGGCGGCGGCCAGCGGCACCAGGATCGAGGGCCGGCCAGCCACCGCGAACTCGCAGACCGTGCCGGCGCCGGCCCGGCCGATGACCAGCTGGGCGTCCCGCAATCGGCTGGCCATGTCTCGGAAGAACGGCGCGATCTCAGCCTCGACCAGCGCGTCGGCATAGATCCGCCGGGCGATGTCCATGGATTCTGGACGAGTCTGCTGCTGCACCTTCAGGCGGCGGCGCAGATCCTCCGGCAGGGCCTTGATCGCCGCAGGAACCAGTTCGGAGAGCAGACGCGCGCCCTGGCTGCCGCCGGTGATCAGGAGGCGGATCGGTCCGCCGGGCTCCGGGGGATGATAGGGTGCGTCCGCCAGCGCTCGGATGGCCGGGCGGATGGGATTGCCCACCACCACCGCGTGCGCGGCCACGTCGCCGGGCGCCTTGACCAGGGTCGGGAATGCGCAGGCCACGGCGCGGACGTGCGGGGCCAGCATCCGGTTGGCCCGCCCCATCACTGCATTCTGTTCGTGGATCACGGTCGGTCGCCGGCCCAAGATGGCCGCGGCCAGGGCTGGGAATGACGGATAGCCGCCGAAGCCGACCACAACGGCAGGCCGGATCCGAGCGAAGGCAGCGCGCGCCTGGAGAGTTCCGCGCAACACCGCGACGCCGGCCCGCAGCATCCCGATCGGATCACCCCGCCGGAAGGTCGCCGCCGACAGGCCAATCCGTTGTTCCGCTGGGAAATCCTGCGCCAGACCCGCAACCCGCTCGTCTGAGGCCAACACGATGCGCCAGCCACGGGCGATCAGCGCCTCGGCGAGCGCCTGCGCCGGGAACAGATGCCCGCCGGTGCCTCCGGCGGCGACGACAGCGACCCGGCCGGTCATCAGGCGAATGCGCCGGCCTTGGCGAGGCCTTCGCCATGGTCATAGGCGCCTGGGCGGCGACGGGTCAGGGCCAGCGCCATCCCGAGGGTCAGGCCCATGGCCAGCATCGACGAGCCGCCATAGGAAATGAACGGCAAGGTCATGCCCTTGGTCGGGATCAGATTGAGGTTGACCGCCAGATTGATGATCGCTTGCTGGCCGACCAATACGAACAGCCCCGCCGCAGCGACCTGTTCGAAGGGGTCGTTCAGCTTCATCGCCCGCGAAAGCCCGCGCACCACGACGAAGGCGTAGAGCGAGATCACCAGCAATAGGAACACCAGTCCGAATTCCTCGGCCCCCACAGAGGCGGCAAAGTCTGTATGCAGATCCGGCACGCGCCGCTTCATAACGCCCTCGCCTGGCCCTCGCCCGAACAGGCCGCCGGCCGCCTGCGCCACAGCGGCGGCGTCCACCTGCTTTGTATCCGCGCCCTCCGGCGACACGAACTTGTCCACCCTGGCATGCACGTGTGGCAGCAGGAAATAGGTTGAAGCCAGACCCGTGCTGGCGACCGCGCCCAACAGCATGACCCACGACATCGGCACGCCGGCCATCCAGAAGGCGGCGCCAAAGGCTACCGTGATCAGCACCGTCTGGCCGACGTCCGGCTGGATCAGCAGCAACCCGACCGAGATTGCGTAGAGCACGAAGGCGATCGAGACCCCAGGCACCCCTTGCCCCTTCTGGCCCTCGGCGAACATCCAGGCGACCAGGATCACCAGGGCCGGCTTCATGTATTCGGAGGGCTGAAAGGTGAAGCCGCCGAATTCCAGCCAGCGCGTGGCGCCCTTGGCGTTGTGGCCGATAAACGGCAGGGCGATCATCACGGCGATGGCGGCCAGCCAGATCAGAAAAGCCGCGCGGCGAACGTTTCGCACCTCGAGCATCGAAACGCTGATCAGGATCACCGCCGCGCCGACCGCGAACACGCACTGCCGGACGGCGAAATGAAACGGGTCTGATATGTTCATCCGCGCGGCAGCCGCAGGGCTGGCGGCGAACGAGATCACCACGCCAATCGCGATCAGGAGCGCCACGACCCCTAGCATCCAACGATCGACGGTCCACCACCAGACACCGAGCGGGGAGCGATCGGATCTCGGGAAGGCGTGCGCCTGGCTGGCCTGGGTCATGCAGCGCCCCTTCGGGTTTGACTCTGGGCGAGATTGCCAACGGCAGCGCGGAAGGCCTCGCCCCGCGCTTCGAAATCCGCGAACTGGTCAAAGGATGCGCCGGCGGGCGACAGCAGCACGATCGCCTCCTGCCCGCTGGCGGCGGCATCGGCATAGGCCTGGTTCACAGCCGTCTCGATCACGCCGCAACGCTGCGTCGGTGTCTTGTCCGCCAGAACCCTCGCGAATTCGTCCTGCGCATCACCGATCAGATAGGCTTTGGCGACGCGCGGGAACAGATCCGCAAGACTCTCGATGCCGCCAGCCTTGGACTGGCCTCCAGCAATCCAATAGACCGTCGGATAGCTCGACAACGCTTGTCGCGCGGCATCGGCGTTGGTGGCCTTGGAGTCATTGACGAAGCGCACCTTGCCGACGACGCCAACGGTCTCCATCCGGTGCGCCAGGCCGGGAAAGGTCAGCAGCGCGCGCGCGACCTGGTTGGCGGGAATACCCAGGCCGCGCGCGGCGGCGAAGGCCGCTGCCGCGTTCTGGCCATTGTGCCGCCCGGGCAGAGACCTGGCACGCTTTAGGTCCGCGACCTGCACCGCGCGCCCACCGGACGCATCGTATAGCAGGCCATCTAGAACATAGACGCCGCGGCCAATGGCCTTGGACGCCGAGATCGGCACAATTGCGCGCCGGTTCGCCGCCGTGATCTCGGTGCAGATCTGCTGGCCCCAGGCGTCATCCACCCCAATGACGGCCGTGTCGCCCATGCCCTGATTGGCCAGGATGCGCCGCTTGGCGGCGACATAGCCGTCCATGCCGCCATGCCGATCCAGGTGATCCGGAGAGATGTTGAGGATGACGCTGACGTCGGCCTTGAGACTGTGCGTGAGGTCCAGTTGGTAGGACGACAGTTCCAGCACATAGACCGCCCCGCCATGCATAGGTTCGAGGCCCAGGACGCCATAGCCGATGTTGCCGCCGATCCGCGTGTCGCGACCCGCCTGAGCGCAGATGTGTCCGATCAGCGCGGTGGTGGTCGACTTTCCATTCGTGCCCGTGATGGCGACGACCTTGGGCCGCTTGTGGTCCGGCGCGGCGTTCACGGTGCGCGCAAACAGCTCCACATCACCCAGAATCTCGACGCCGGCGGCGCGCGCGCGCTCAACCGTCCAGTGCGGCGTCGGGTGGGTCAGCGGAACTCCGGGCGACAGCATCAGGGCGGCGAACTGTGACCAGTCGGCGGTGGCGAGGTCAGTGAGGGTCAGTCCCTCGGCCACGGCGGTGTCCCGCGAAGCCGGCTTGTCATCCCAGAGCGCCACTTGAACCCCGCCGGCGATCAGCGCGCGCGCGGCGGCCAAGCCAGTGCGGGCGAGCCCGAACACCGCCACCGTCCTGCCCTCAAATCCCGTAACGCCGATCATCTGTGGCGCGCGCCCTCCCCTAGCGGAGCTTGAGGGTGGCCAAGCCCAGCAGGGCCAGCATGATCGAGACGATCCAGAAGCGGATCACGATGGTCGATTCCGACCAGCCCAATCGTTCGAAATGGTGGTGGATCGGCGCCATCAGGAAAATCCGCCGGCCGGTGCGCTTGAACCAGGCCACCTGGATCACCACCGAAAGCAGTTCGGCCACGAACAGGCCGCCGACGATCGCCAGCACGATCTCGTGGCGGGTCGCGACCGCCACCATGCCCAGCCCGCCCCCGAGGGCCAGCGAACCGGTGTCCCCCATCCAGATCTTGGCCGGCGGGGCGTTGTACCAGAGGAAGCCCAGGCCGGCCCCGATCATCGCCCCGCAATAGATCGCCACCTCACCGACACCCGGCACGAAATGGAGCTGCAGATAGCCGGAGAACACATAGTTGCCGACGAGGTAGGCGATGAAGCCGAACGCCGCCGCCGCGATCATCACCGGCACCATCGCCAGTCCATCCAGGCCATCGGTGAAGTTCACCGCATTGCCGGCGCCGACCATCACAAAGGCGCCGAACGCCAGATAGAACCAGCCGAGATTCAGCAGCAGCTGCTTGAAGACTGGAAAGGTCACCGACGTCAGCAGCTGCGGCGTTTCCGGAGGCTTCTGGGCAAAGAGTACGACGAGGGTGATCGCCACCATGGCGATCACTGTTTCCATGACCAGCCGCAATCGCCCGGAGATACCCGCCGTCGTTTGCTTGGTCACCTTGGCATAGTCATCCAGGAAGCCCAGCAGGCCATAGCCTGCAGTTACGATCACCACCGCCCAGACATAGACGTTGGTGAGGTCGCTCCACAGCAGCGTTCCCGCGAGCAGACCCGCCAGGATCATCACCCCGCCCATGGTGGGCGTTCCGGCCTTTTCCAGCACATGCCGCTCGATGCCTTCTGGGCGGATCGGCTGACCCTTGCCCTGCTTGGCCTTCATCCAGCGGATGAACCGCGACCCCATGGCCACCACCACCAGCTGGGCAGTGAACACCGCCAGAGCGGTTCGGACGGTCTGATATTTCAGCAGATTGAGGATCGGCACATAGCCGGAGGCGGCAAAGTGCTCGTACAGCCAGTAGAACATCAGCCGCCCTCCCCGCCGGTATCGAGTTCGGCGAGGGCCCGGGCGATCCGCCCCGCCTTCGATCCGTTCGAGCCCTTGACCATCACCACATCGCCGGCCTCTACGGCCTGTACGAGCTGCGGAGCGAGCTCAGCAGCGGTCTCGGCGTAGCGGCCCCGGCGAGTCGGCGGAAGGGCGTCCCACAGCGATTTCATCAGAGGCCCGGCGCAGAACACCAGATCGACCCGCGCAGCGTCCAAAGGCTTGGCGAGGGCCGCGTGAAACGCTGCGGCCTCGGCTCCCAATTCCAACATGTCGGTGAGGGCGACGATGCGCCGCCCGATGGTCACGCGCGCACCCAGCGTCGCAATGGCTGATGCCATGGAGATCGGATTGGCGTTGTAGCTCTCGTCGATCAGCGTGAACGCGGCGCCCGCGCTTTGGACGATCCGCTCAGCGCCGCGTCCGGCCAAGGGTTCAAACGCACGCAGGGCCGCAAGGCCGTGGTCCATATCCACGTCCAACGCTTCAAGCATCAGCAGGACTGCCAAGCTGTTCGACGCCCAATGCAGCCCGGTCTGCAGGATCGGGATCATGAGCGGCCGACCGTGCCAGACCGCCTCAACGACAGCGCCCTCTGCCGCCGGGCGAAACCCTGTGAGGCGCGCATCACAGTTCGCCGCTGATCCAAACGTGCGGACGGTCGCGCCGACCTTCAGGGCATCGGCCTTGAGCATTTCGAACCAAGCGTTGTCCGCATTTAGCAGGGCCACGCCGCCCGGCTCCAGACCTTCGAAGATCTCCGCCTTGGCCCGCGCAACGCCGACCTCGCCATCGGGGAAATTCTCGGTATGCACCGGTCCGACCGTTGTCACCGCCACGGCGTGCGGCCGCACCATACGGGCCAGCGGCCGGATCTCGTCGGCGTGATTCATGCCGATCTCAAACACAGCCCGCTCCGTTCCTGCCGGCATCCTGGCAAGAGTGAGGGGCACGCCAATGTGGTTGTTGTAGGACTTCACCGAGGCATGCGCCCGGCCAGCCAGCGATAGGCCAGCCATGACCGCCTGAGTGACGCTGGTCTTGCCCACTGACCCGGTGACCGCGCCCCGCCGTGCGCCCGTCGCCCGATCCCGCGCTGCAAGGCCCAGTCGCTCGAGCGCCGCTTGAGTGTCAGCCACCTGAACGTTTGGGCCTGGCGCCGTACGCGACACCAGCGAGCCGGCCGCGCCCTTGGCAAGCGCCTGGTCCACGAACTCATGACCGTCGCGCACGCCGCCGAGCGCGACGAACAGGTCCCCAGGCTCAAGTGATCGCGTGTCGATTGATATGCCGGTGACGCTGAACCCGCCGCTCGCCCTCCCGCCCGTCGCCGCCGCAAGTTCGTCGGAGGTCCAGAGCGCGTCAGCCATGGACCAGGTCCAAGGCTTGGGACGTTTCCTGCACATCGTCGAACGGATGCACGACGCCTCCGACAGTCTGGCCCTGCTCATGGCCTTTGCCGGCCACCACCAGGATGTCGCCATCGGCAAGTTGGGCGACGGCGGCGCGGATCGCCTCACGGCGGTCGCCGATCTCTCGGACCTTGGCCGCTGGCCTCTCCATGCCAGCCAACACCTCTGCGCGTATCGAGGCCGGCGGCTCCGAGCGCGGATTGTCATCGGTCACGAAGGCGATATCGGCTAACTGCGCAGCGATGGCGCCCATCAAGGGCCGCTTGGTTTTGTCGCGGTCTCCGCCGGCGCCAAAGACAACGATCAGCCGTCCGCGCACATGCGGTCGCAGCGCACTGAGGACGGTTTGCAGGCCATCCGGCGTATGGGCGTAATCGACATAGGCCTCGCCGCCACGTGGCCCCTCGCCGACACGTTGCAAGCGGCCGGGCGCGCCTTGAAGCTGCTCGAGTCCCGCAAACACCGACTCCCAGCTGAGGCCCGCAGCCCGGCAGAGGCCCGCCGCGACTAGAGCGTTGGAGGCCTGAAAAGCTCCCGCCAGCGGCAAGCGCACGTCGTACAAATGGCCGTCGGCTCGGACTTTCAGCAGCTGGCCGTCGGGCGCCAGGGTGCGCTCGGTCAGCTTGATCGCCTGACCCGTTTCGCCAACGCTCATCACCCGCTGGCCCGACACTACCGACGCCGCCGCGAAAAACGGGAAGGCTTCGGAATCGGCGTTCAGCACCGCCGTTGCGCCGCGCGGCATCAGTTGCTCGAACAGACGGAGTTTGGCGCCCAGATAGGCGTCCATGGTCCCGTGATAGTCCAGGTGGTCCTGGGTCAAATTGAGGAACCCGGCGGCGGTCAGGCGCACGCCATCGAGCCGGCGCTGATCGATACCATGCGACGAGGCTTCCATAGCGAAATGGGTGACACCCAACTGGGCGACGCGCGTGAGAAGCTCAGCGACGTCGCCGGCATCCGGTGTGGTCAAACCGGGTGGCGTGATCTGCTCAACGCCGCCGCCCGGCCGCGACACGGTGACACCGAGGGTGCCCATGCTGGCCGATACGTGACCCGCCGAGGCGAAAACTTGACGGCAGAAATTAGCGACCGAGGTCTTGCCGTTGGTGCCGGTCACCGCCACGCAGATCGGCGGCTGGCGGCCCCAGAAGTTCGCCGCCGCCAAAGCATAGCCGCGCCGCGGATCTCGGCAAACCAAGGTCGGAACCGCCAGATTGAGGTCCTGTTCGGCGATTACCGCGACGGCGCCGGCCGCGACAGCCTTGGCGGCGAACGCGGAGCCGTCGGACTGCGAGCCGGGCAGGGCGGCGAACAGATAGCCCGGTCTGACCTTGCGGCTGTCGGCGGTGACGCCGGTGACCTCGGGATCGACGCCAAGGTCGCGTTTGACCAGCTGGGTCAGGCGAACGCTCATTGGCGCTCGCCTGCCGGCGGTGGCGGATCCGCGCCGGGAACCAGCTGATCGGCGACCGGCTGACGGGCCACGCCGAGGAAGGGGGCGATGCGCTCGATCACCCGGCCCGCCGCCGGAGCGGCGACCCAGCCGCCCGTGGCGTAGCCGGCGCTCTTGGTGGTGCCATGTGGTTCGTCCAACAGGACCAGAACGAAGTACCGCTTGGCGCTGACCGGCCCGGTCGTCGGAAACACCGCCGCGAACGAGGAGACCTGTTTCTGGGTGCTGTAGGCGCGCAGAGCCGGATCATACTTCTCACCGGTGCCGGTCTTGCCGCCCACCGACAGGCCCGCGACGTTCGCCGACTTGCCGCTGCCGCCGGTGACGTTGGCCCGCATGATCGCCAGCATCTGCAGCGAGGTGCGCTCAGACACCGCGCGGGAGCCCTCAACCCGTGCGCCTGGCGCCAGCTTGTTGATGGTCAGCGGAATCAGCTTGCCGCCGTTCAGCAGGGCACCCATGGCCCGCGCGATGGTCAGCGGACTGACGTTGATCCCGTGACCGAACGAGGTGGACGCAACCGCATCTTCATTCCAGACCTTAGGGGTCAGGGGACGGGCGCTCTCGGTCAGCTCAACCTTGGCAGGCTTGGTCAGGCCCAGGCTGTCGAAGTAGCGGCCCATACGCTCCGGACCGACCGCCACTGCCAGTTTCGCAGTGCCGATGTTCGACGAGTGCTGAAAAACTTCGACCAGAGTCAGCACCTTACGAGCGGCGTGATAGTCGTGGATCGTGCGATAGCCCAACTGGAAGGGACGCGTCGCATCAAAGGTCGACTTTGGCGTGGCCACGCCGCTGTCGAGGCCGATGGCCACGGTGAACGCCTTAAACGTCGATCCCATCTCGAAGACCGAAGCCGCAGCGCGGTTCAGGCGCGCGCCGTCGCCCGCCGCGCCCGGCTTGTTGGGGTCAAAGACGGGCCAGCTGGCCATGCCCAACACTTCGCCGGTTTGGACATCAGTGACGAGCCCGACCGCACCCTTGGGCTTGAATTCGGCGACCGCCTTGTACAGCTCATCTTCCAGCGCGCCCTGGACCCGCAAGTCGATCGAAAGCGGCACAGAGCCGCCGTCGGCGCCGCGCAGGATGTCAGCGTCCAGCGCAGCCTCCGCCCCGGCCAGCGGCTTGCCGCCGTTCTCCTGGACAAAACCGATCAGATGGCTGGCGGTCGTGCCCAGCGGATAGACCCGCCGCTGTTCCGGCTCGAAGCTGATACCCGGCAGGCCGAGATTATGGACACGGTTGCGCTCCTCAGGCGTCAAGCTGCCGACGAGAAAAGTCCGACGGTCGGCGCGCAGGATCTTGTGCAGCCGGGTCGGATCCAGATCCGGCAATGCCGCTTGTAGTGCGCGACGTGTTTCGCGGGTGTCCCAAATCTCGTGCGGATCCAGGTAAAGGCCATAGTGCAGCAGGTCCGCCGCCAGGAGCTGACCATTCCGATCCACGATGTCGGCGCGCGTCCCCAATGCGGGATCAGCCAAGCCGGTGGTCGCCGCGTCGGAGAACAAGGCCGCGCGCGTTGCGCCGACGGCCAGGACCGCGAAGGCGACCGCAAAGAGCGCCAGGACCACAAAGATCCGCAGCCGGGTGTCATCCTCGGCCTTGCCAGAGGCGCGGGCCCGCTCGAACGCGTGCTCCAGCCGCCAAATCCGCTCCGCAAGCCAACGCGGGACCGGCGAGCCACCGAGCGTCGTTTGGCCAAGGCTCATCGTCCGGCCTCGGCCAGGGCGACGGGGCGATCTTCTTCCGGCGCGGGCGGCGGCACGCCTGGCACACTGGTGTGGTCGTCCACCATCGCCGCCACCACAGAGGGAGCCTCAGCTTTTGGCGGCGGACCCGAAGCGGCCAGGACAGCCAACTGATCGATGCTCGCCTCGCGCTGCACCGGCACCGGCTCCATGCGAAGGTAGCTGACCGACAGACGCTCGATCCGGCCGGGCTTCTCCAGGTGCGCAACCTCGGCCAGCAGTAGGCGGATACGGGCCTGCTGCACGTCGATCTGCCGTTCAACAGCGGCGATCTGGGCCCGCTCGCGACCGGCAAAAGTTTTGGCCAGGTAGACGCCGACGATCACCAGGACCAGCAGCGCAAGGCCGATCAGGTCCAGCAATCGAAAGCCGCGAACACGCCGGCTGAAGACATTCATGCCGCCTGCCTCCAGATCGGTGCCTCAGTTCGTACAGCGGCCCGGAGCTTGGCGGACCGCGCGCGCGGGTTCGTCGCCATCTCAGCCTCTGACGGCCCGCGCACGCCATTGAACAGCAGTTGAAAGCTGGGCTCGAGGCCACGTTCGACCGGCGGTGCATGTCTTGAGCCCGCGGGCGTACGCCCTGCCCTCACCGACAAAAAGCTTTTGACGATCCGGTCTTCAAGCGAATGGAAGGTCACCACGCACAACCTGCCGCCCGCCTTCAGGACGTGCTCGGCGGCGATCAAACCGGCTTCAAGCTCCGACAACTCCTCGTTGACCGCGATCCGCAGGGCCTGGAAGGCGCGGGTGGCGGGGTGGGTTTTGGCGCCGCGACGCCCACCCAGCGCCGCCTCGATGAATTCGGCCAGTTCCAGCGTCCGGCTGAAGGGCGTGGTTTCGCGGCGGCGAACAATGGCCCGGGCGATCCTGCGGCTCTGCCGCTCTTCGCCGTAGACGAAGATGATGCGCGCCAGTTCTTCGGCTTCAAGAGTGTTGACCAGGTCGGCGGCGGTCGAGCCCACAGCGCCCATGCGCATGTCCAGCGGGCCGTCGCGCATGAAGGAGAACCCCCGCTCGGCCTGATCCAACTGCATGGATGATACACCAAGATCGAGCGCCACGCCGTCGACGGCGCTCTCGCCCAGAAGTGCGTCCATTTCCGAAAACCGCGCCTCGATCAGCCGAAAGCGGGCGCCGGCCAGGTCTGCGGCGTGCGACGCCACGCTCGGGTCACGATCGAGGGCCACCACGGCGGCGCCGGTCTCCAGGATTCCGCGGGTATAGCCGCCGGCGCCAAACGTCCCGTCGACGACTGTCTGGCCAGGCCCTGGCGCAAGCGCCTCGATGACCTCTTTCAGCAGGACGGGAGCGTGCGGCGCGCTCATGCGGCGCCCCCAAACCGGGCTGTGCGTTGACGCGCGCGGAGTTCAGCAAGACCTTGGCGCGCAAAGTCGCGCTGAGCGGCGCGGTGCGCGCGGAAGGCCTCGCGTTCCCAGATCTGGAACCGTTCGCCCAGGCCGACGATGACCACCCAGTCCGTGAGGTTGAACTGTTCGCAGAGCAGTTCCGGCAGGGTAATGCGCCCGGCGGTGTCGAACGACAGCTGCACCATACCGCCGCGCATCGACAGTTCCAACGCGCTGCGCAGTGGATCGCCGTACTCAAGCTCTTCGATCAGCTTGTTGCAGCGCTCGAAAAGGTCCGCGCCGCCGCCTTCGACGCAGTCGGCCTCGATGGAAGGGAAGCAGAACACGCCATTAAACATGCCGGTCAGTGCGGCGCGATACTCCGCCGGCGCCACAATGCGCCGCTTGGCGTCCAGTTGTTTCTCGAACGTCGAGAGAAACATTGCGCCCTGCCGATCCCCTCCCTCGCCGCCTCGTCGCGCGCCCCAAGACGCGTCCACGAGCAACGAATGATCATTGGGTTAACATGGGATATACTGGGACACAATGACACTCAGAGACTATTTCCGGCGAAAACAAGGCGGCGCGACCGCATGTTGGTTAACGATATCTGGTTATCCACAGAACATACCTGGAACGCGTTAACGAATAGGGAAAGCAACAGCTGGGAAGGTGTGGATCAGACGGCCTGTAAGCCGGGTTCTGTGCCGCCCCTTGCGGGACGCGGCGATCATTCCTCTGGACCGGCCCTTGCGGGACGGTTCTCGCGACCTACCCGGATCCCTGAGCCGGCGACGGCCCTGCCCCTTGCCCGAAGACATTGGACGCGGAATCCCTATTCGGTCTTGCTCCTGGCGGGGCTTGCCATGCGGCCCTTGTCACCAAGGTCCCGGTGCGCTCTTACCGCACCCTTTCACCCTTACCGCGCCGTAGCCCCGAGGGGCGAAGGCGGGCGGTCTGCTCTCTGTGGCGCTATCCCTGGGGTCACCCCCGGTGGGCGTTACCCACCGCCATGTCGTCGTGGAGCCCGGACTTTCCTCGACCCCCTTGCGGAGACCGCGACCGCCCAGCCGTCTGATCCGCGCAGAACGTGGGGCGACGCCTAGGCGGGGTCAAGGGCCAATGCCGCCTCGCCGCATCAATCCGGCGAGCGGATCATCACCCAGGCCACGAACAGCGCCGGCGAGATCGGCCGGCCCTTTGTTTTGGCCAAGCTTGAAGGTCCCCTCCAACCGCTCCACAGTCAGGCGTGCGCCGATGATGGCTCGGGTCATGCGCTCAAATGCGCCTGGGCTCATCTTGGCGCGCGTCCAGGGAGGCTTGGGCGCGAGACGGCCCTCCTCCTGCGCCGATAGGTCGTCCAGCAGAGTGACCAAGCCTGTGTCGTCGAGCAGCGCGACCGGTCCGTCCGCCTCCACGCTGACATAGTTCCAGGCCGGAACCTGGTCGGCGCTCTCATACCAGTTGGGGCTGATGTAGGCGTTGGGACCCAGGGCAACCATCGCGGCAGCGAAGCCTCCGGCCAGGTGATCGGCGAGCGCGTTGCGGCGCGATAGATGAAAGTCCAACACCAAGCTCGCACCGATCCGGCGCGCGATCACCGGCGTCTGCGCCAGCAACAAACGCCCGTCCACCGCCGCCGCCAGGGTCACAAACGGATGGGCAGCCAGGAAGGTGAGAAGCGTGGTTTCATCCTGAATGCGGAACGCCGGCGCCGGGTGCATCAGCTCGCCATCCTCAAGAGCGCGATCAGCCGCGCGCGGGTTTCGCCGTCGGCGACGCCGTCGACCTTGCCTGAGCGCCAGTGGCGCTGGAACGCACGGACAGTCATGGTCGTGGCGGCGTCAAAGGTTCCTGTGGGCGGCAGATCATAGCCAAGCCGGGTCAGCCCCGCCTGCAGCGCGAACACCGCCGCGCCCTCCTCCCCCGCAGAGATCGGTGCGCCGGGCGCCGACGGCGCATCAGCCCAGAGGCCATGACCCGCCTTGGCCAGTGCAGCCCATGGGAACAGCTCGCCCGGGTCCTCCTTGCGGTCGGGCGCGATGTCGGAGTGTCCGACGATGTCGCGGTCCTCGATGGTCCAGCGGGTGCGGATATCGGCCAGCAATCGGGTCACAGCCTCGATCTGAACGTCAGGGAAGGCTCGATAGCCGAATTCGTGCCCCGGATTGACGATCTCGACGCCGATGGAATCACCATTCACATTCTGACGTCCCCGCCAGAACGAAACGCCTGCGTGCCAGGCCCGGCGTTCTTCCGCCACCAGCCGGAAAACGCGGCCGTCCTCCTCGACGACATAGTGCGCCGAGACCTTGGCCACCGGGTCGCGCAGGCGCTCCAGCGCCATCTGGCCAGTCTGCATCCCCGTATAGTGCAGCACGATCATCGACGGCGGCGCGGTGCGCACGTCGAAATTCGGCGAGGGCGCTTCGATGATTGTCATTGGGCGCGGTTCCGGAGCGCTAGCAACATCGGCATGACCTGGTTGCCGCGCAGGGCAATGATCAGCACGCCTGTTAGGGCAATGGCGCTGCCGATCGCCAGCCGGGACCCGAAGGGATCGTGCAGCAACAGAACACCCAGCGCGATGGTGCCGAGCGGGGTCATCAGGGTCAGCGCCGAGATCAGGTTGGCCTCGTAGCGCTGCATCAGCTGATAGTAGACCGTGTGCGCCACTAGGCTGACAATGAAGGCCGAGAACGCGACTGCGGCGACGAACGGCCAGCCGGCGTGCAACGCCTGCTGCGCCGCGTGGGGCTCAAGCGCCAGCGACAGGCCGGCCAGCGGCCAGAAACTCACCATGCCGACCCAGGCCTGATAGGTGAACGGCTTGACGCCCTCCATCTGTTTCATCAGCACCGCGCCCAGTGAGCCCACCACGGTCGAGGCGGCGACAAACATCAGGCCGGTCGAAACGGTCAGGCCGTGCGGACTCCAGATCACCGTCATGACGCCGACGAAGGTCAGGGCGATTCCCAGGCCGCGCCGCCAGCGGATCCGCTCACCCAGCAGGAACACCGAAAACAGCGTGGTGATCGGCATCCCCAACTGCAGCACCACCGCCGAGGCGCTGGGCGTGGCGCTCTGCAGGCCGACGAACATCAGTGCGAAACTGCCGCCACCCATCAGCAGCGCGACCGCTACAATGCGCCACAAGGGCCGGGGCGCCGGCAGCAGAAACGGCAAGGTGCAGATGGCGACGATGGCGAAGCGTGTCGCCGCATAGAACAGCGGCGGCACGTCCAGCACGCTGACCACATACTTCGAGACGATGTTGTTCACCGACCATAGCAGGCACATGGCCATCAGGAGGGCGAAGTCGCGGGGAGCCATGGCCTTCGGTTAGGATGCTACGCGCGCCGGAGCAACCTCGCGCGTCACGCCTTCGGCCGCACGAACCTCAGCGCCGTCAAGGTGTCGGAGAAACCCACGACCTTGTTGTCGACCAACCCGAACGCCTTGACGGCCGCCATCACCTCGACGTCCTTGACGGTGGCGGCCTTGCCCTTGCGCGAGACGACCCAAAGGGCGCCCATGTCGGCCAGGGTCGGAACCAGGCCCTCGATCCGCGCCAGGGCATCGGCGCTGTCGGCGCCGTAGAACAGCAGATCCAGTTCGGAGAGGTCGCTGACCGGAACGGCGCCCTCAGCCGCCAACTCCGTTGTGAAGGTCGCGTCGGCGACGCCGATCACCGCCGTGCGCATGCCGGGCTTGACGCCGATCTTGTCCAGTCGGCCCTTAGGATTGAGGATTGCTTCGGCCCAGCGCGCCGCCTGCGGCTCGCCCAGGGTGAAGCGAGAGCCATCGGAGAGGATGAGGTCGCCCCCCTCAGCTCGCACGCCGGCCAGCGCCTCGCCCTCGAACTCCCGCCTCTGGGCGCCCCTGAACAGCAACTTGGCGCCTTCCAGCTGAAGCCGCCCTTCGTCGGCGCCCTCCGCCAGGATGGCGCCGACGACGCGGGCGTCCTTGCCCAATTATGCCGCCTTGCCGAGGCTGAGGGTCTCATAGCGCGCCAGGTGGTGGTCGACCGAACCGAACGCGCTCTCGATCATGGTGGCGCGCTTGAAGTAGTGGCCGATGCCCATTTCATCGGTCATGCCCATGCCGCCGTGCAGCTGGATGGCATTCTGGCCGACGAACTTGCAGGCCTTGCCGATCTGCACCTTGGCGGCCGAGACCGCCTTGGCCCGCTCGGCGTCGTCGGTGACCTTGATGTTGGCCATATAGGTCATCGAGATTGACTGTTCGAGCTGGATGAACATGTCGACCATCCGGTGCTGCAACACCTGGAACGAGCTGATCGGCACGCCGAACTGCTTGCGCTGCTTGGTATATTCCAGGGTGTCTTCGTGCAGGCGGCGCAGCACGCCGCAGGCCTCGGCGCAGGTGGCGGCGATGGCTTCATCGACCACCTTTTCCACCAGCGGCAGACCATTGTCCGCCGTTCCGATCAGGGCGTCGGCGCCGACCGAGACGTTCTCCAGATAGACCTCCGAGGCCCGGAAGCCATCGACGGTCGGATAGTCGCGGGTCGAGACGCCCTTGGCGCTCTTCTCCACCAGGAACACCGAGATGCCGTTCGCGTCGCGCTCGCCGCCGGCCGTGCGGGCCGTGACGATCAGGTGGGTCGCATAGGACGCGCCGATCACAACTGCCTTGTGGCCGTTCAGCTCATAGCCGGCGCCGTCCTTCTTGGCCGTGGTCGCCACCGAGGCCAGGTTGTAGCGGCTCTGCGGCTCGGCCTGAGCGAAGGCGAAGATCGTCTCGCCGCCGATGATTCCGCCGATCAGGTCGGCCGCGCCGGCATGGCCCGAATGCTTCAGGAACCCGCCGCCGATCACCACGGTGCCGAGATAGGGCTCGATGACCAGCGCTTTGCCGAACTCCTCCATCACGATCATGTTCTCGATCGGGCCGCCGCCCAGACCGCCCAGCTCCTCCGAGAACGGCGCGCCCAATATGCCCAGCTCCTCGGCGAACGCCTTCCAGACCTGCGGCCGCCAGCCGGGCTCCTTGCCGGCGACGGCGCGGCGCTTGTCGAAGTCATAGTGGTCGGCCAGATAGCTCGCGACCGTATCGCGCAGCATCGACTGTTCTTCGGTGAAGGAAAAATCCACGGGTGGTCTACTCCGTCAAAGCCCCTCCCCCTAGCGGGGAGGAGTTGGGGTGGGGGTGTCATCGCCGAGCCGGCCAAAGATCAACTGGACAATCTCGTCCGGCGTGACGGTGTTTGGAAATCGCATAACCCGGTAACCACGCCCTGTCAGCCAGGCATCGCGCTCGGCGTCACGTGCAGCCACTTCGGGGAGGTTGTGGACGCCGCCATCCAGCTCGACGACCAGCCGGTGCTGATGGCAGACAAAATCCACGATGTAAGGGCCAAACGGCGCCTGCCGCCGAAAGTGCAGGTCGGTTGCGCGCAGGGCTTTCCAAAGTTTGGCTTCCGCGTTTGTGGGCTCGCGCCGCATCCGTTTGGCCGATCGCTCCGCCCGCTCAGAGGTGTGAATAGCGCCTGGAGTGCGGTCCATTGGGAGCCGGTCTCAAGTCTGCCCAAAGCCCTCTCCCCCATGCGGGGAGAGGGTTGGGTGTGGGGGTGTCAGCTCTGACTCAGCAGCTTGTTCACCCAGACCCACATCGCGAACCTGCGACCTCAACGCAAGCACCCCCACCCCAACCCCTCCCCGCAAGGGGGAGGGGCTAGCGGAGGCGTCAGCTCCCGGTCCAAATCGCAACGTCAGAGCCCCAGCACCATCTTGGAAATGATGTTGCGTTGGATCTCGTTGGAGCCGCCGAAGATCGAGGTCTTGCGGCCGTTGAACATCTCGCCGGCCACGCCGTCGGCATGGTCGGGGCCGACTGTGACGTTGGAGCCGCGCAGATCGCGCAGGAACGGCGCGCCATAATGGCCCACCGCCTCCAGCGCCAACTCCTGCAAGCGCTGCTGGATCTCTGTGCCCTTGATCTTGAGGATCGAGCTTTCCGGGCCGGGACCCTTGCCGCTGGCCTCGCCAGCCAGCACCCTGAGTTCGGTGAACTCCAGGGCCGACAGGTCGATCTCCAGCTCGGCCACCTTGCGGCGGAAGAAGGCGTCGCCGATCAGGGTCCCGCCCACGTCCGAGCGCTCGGTGGCGGCGATCTCGCGGACCTTTTCGAGGTTGCGCTTGGAGCGCGCCACACCGGCGATGCCGCTGCGCTCATGCGCCAGCAGCGCCTTGGCGCAGGTCCAGCCCTGGTTTTCGTGGAAGATGCGGTTCTCGACCGGCACCTTCACATTGTCGAGGAAGACGTCGTTGACCTCGTGGCCGCCCTCCAGCGTGATGATCGGGCGCACCGTGACGCCCGGGCTGGTCATGTCGATCAGCAGAAACGAGATGCCCGACTGCGGCTTGGAATTGGGATCGGTGCGCACCAGGAAGAAGCCCCAGTCGGCGAACTGGGCCAGCGTCGTCCAGGTCTTCTG
Organism: Alphaproteobacteria bacterium; assembly: GCA_043734425.1. Classification (GTDB taxonomy): domain Bacteria; phylum Pseudomonadota; class Alphaproteobacteria; order Caulobacterales; family Caulobacteraceae; genus Phenylobacterium. The sequence continues at coordinate 36,690 of JAYTFM010000020.1, read as the reverse complement.
GCCGTTGACGATGTAGTATTCCTTGCCGTCGTCGGCGGTGATCCGCTCGGCCTTGGTCTTCAGGCTGGCCAGGTCCGACCCGGCGCCTGGCTCGGAATAGCCCTGACACCACCAGACCTTGCCGTTGTAGATGTCGGGCAGGAACCGCGCTTTCTGCTCATCGGTGCCGAAGGTGTAGAGCACCGGGGCCAGCATCGAGACGCCGAACGGCAGGATGCCCTGGCAGTCGGCGCGGGCGGTCTCTTCCGACCAGATGTACTTTTGCGTCGGCGTCCAGCCGGTGCCGCCCAGCTCCTTCGGCCAACCCGGCGCCAGCCAGCCCTTCTTAGCCAGCACCTTGTGCCACGACAGGTACTCATCCTTGCTCAGCGGCCGCCCCTCGTCCTGCGCCCGGCGCAGATCGGCCGGATAGTTGTCGGCAATGAAGGTGCGGACCTCGTCGCGGAAGGCGGTCTCTTCGGGGCTGAAATCAAGGTTCATCAGGCGTCTCCGTCCCGGCGTCGTTTACGCCGTATCGCTTGCCTGCGACCTATACGCGGGGGCGGGCGGTTGGGAAAGATGGCGCGGGCGTCAGGGTTTGGGGGCCGGGGGCTTCGGGATGAAACCGATGCACTTGTCCAGGCTCACATCAACGGACCGGTCCCTGATGCCTTTGAGCGCCATGCCCCGCGCCGAGCTCAGATGCGCTTCGAAGAGGTCAGGCGTGACACGGGCCTGGGCGCTCCGGAACGCTAACTGGGCTGCATAGAAGCCGTAAGCGTTCATCGCCGCGATGTTGGCCGGGTCCTTCTCCGCCGCCGCAGCAGTGATTCCGTAGCAGAGCCCGAAGCCCGTCATGGGATCCACGGTTTCGCCGGGCAGCACGAAACGCATCGGTATTCTGACGGTTCCACCCTCGACCGGTGCGCCATCCTTGGTCATGGGGCGCATCTTGAAGGATGCAGCCGCGCGCAGCGCCGCCTCGCCAAAACCCACGCCTTTCGGCGACTCAGTGACCACAAAGCACCCTTGAAGGGCGCCCGCTGCGCTGACCATGCACTGGATCGTCGCGTTGCCCGAAAGGTTCTGCTGAATTGCGGCCTTGGGGTAGAGATTTGCGAACACCTCCGCAGACGGCAAACCCGCCCAGTCAGGATTCGTGATTACAGACGGAGCAGGAGCAGGCGCGATCCCCTCCGCCTGCAGCAATGTCGCCAGCAGAAGTCCGAGCATGGGCGCTCTCCCCGAACCTGCAATGGGAGGACTTACTCCGCCCGCACCTGCACCACGAGCTGCACACGGTCGCCGGGCGACAGGTTGGCGGGCGGCTTCTGGCGCAGGACGACCTCGCCCGCCACGCCGAACAGCGTCGAGGCCGCGGGCCTGGCCTCCACGACCACGCAATTGTCGTAGATGCGCGCGCTATTGACCCGGCAGTTGAAGGCCACGGTTCCGGTGCGCCCGTTCTCATCCAACATGCTGATTTCGGGGAGCTTGCGCTTGGCGGGATTGAGCCAGCGGATCGGCACGCGCACTGTCCGCCCGGCCATCGCCGCGCCCGAGGGCGCCTTCAGCGGCAGCTGGAACCGGGTGGCCAGAGACAAGGCCGCCGCCGCAAAGCCCGCGCCAACGGGCGACTCACTCACCGCCTCGCATGCGGTCAGCTCGCCGGTCGCCCCGACCGTACAATCCATCACGCCGGATCCTGCCAGGCCCTCTGCGCGCGGACCGGCCGGATAGGCAGCGGCCATCTCGGCCGCAGAAGGAACCCGCGACCACTGCGGCAGGTCTGTACTGGACGGCGGCGGGCGTGCGCCAGAGGACGACGCCTGAAGCATCAAGGCCAAGGTCAGTGCCAGCATGGTGTTTCCTCCCCCTAGGCGCGCCAAGCGTCCGCGCAATCTGCCGAGCGATCACCGGACATGGTTTGCCGTGACTCATGGATCAGGGTCGCGCTACGGGGTTTCGTCAATATGTCTGGGGCTACATGAGTCACAAATGGTGGAAACAACCCCGCAACCCTTGCTCGACGCTGACGGCGTCAACGACCTCTTCCAAAGAGCCTTCCCGGGCGCTGATCGGGCCCAGACGATCCAGGTGATCTCCGTCGAGCCAGGCCGAGTTCGGGTGATGGCCCCCTATCGCGAGGGCCTGCTGCGACCCGGCGGCGTGATCTCGGGGCCGACCCTGATGTCGCTGGCCGACAGCGCCGCCTACGCCCTGGTGCTGGCGCACATCGGTGATCAGCTGATGGCGGTCACGTCTCAGCTCAACATGAGCTTCCTGCGCGGGGCCAAGCCAGGCGACATGCACGCCGACGCCCAGCTGCTCAGACTGGGCCGCCGGCTCGCGGTCTGCGACGTCCGCATCTGGACCGAGAGCGAAGAGCGGCTTGCCGCGCAGGCCAACGTCACCTACGCGATCCCGGCATGAGCATCCCGGCCGCCATTAAGACCCCCTGCATCAAGGTCTGCGTCGTCGACGGCGAGAGCGGCCTGTGCCTGGGCTGCTTCCGCAAGCTGTCGGAGGTCGCCGGCTGGGCAAAGCTCAGCGACGACGACCGCGACCTGATACTCGCCGCCCTGCCCGGCCGTCGCGAGCAGATCCGCCCGGAGAAACTGGGAATCTTCGGGCATTAACCTCCCGGACACGGCTGATTCACCGGCTCGAAACGCCGGCGCCTTAGGGTGCATGGAAAGACAGGTCGGAACGGCCGCTTTCGATGGTGATTTGGGTGTTTTCTCTCGGCAAGCTGGCCGTGGCCGCCGTGGTTTCGGCGGTCACCAGCGCCAGCACCATGGCGGTGTTATCGCCGCAACCGCTGCGCCTGGCGCGGCTGGAGGCGCCGGGCTTCGCGGCGCCGGTCCCGCGTCACGCTGCGGGTGCGGTAGCCAAAGGGCCCGACGGGCACTTCTGGGCCCAGGCCCGAGTGAACGGCGCGCCCGTGCGGTTCCTGGTCGACACCGGCGCCACCGCCGTCGCCTTGACCCAGGCCGACGCCGCGCGCCTCGGCTTCAAGCCCGCGGACCTGAAGTACGGATTCAACGTGACCACCGCGGCGGGCACATCGCGCGCCGCGTCGGTGACCCTGAGCTCCGTGTCGGTGGGCGGCGCGCGCATTGATGATGTGCAGGCCCTGGTGGTGGCGGAGGGTCTGGACGTCTCGCTGCTGGGGATGAGCTACCTAGGCCGCCTGACCCGCTTCGAGGCGACCCGCGAGACGCTCAGCCTGGAGCCCTGACACGGCCGCCAGCGCCCGGTCGATCACCTCGACGCCGGCCCCAGGCCGCACGCCTTCGACCGTCAAGATCCGCCGCCAGGTCCGCGCGCCCGCAACGCCATGGAACAGGCCCAGCATGTGGCGGGTCATGGCCGCCAGATGGGTTCCCCGCGCCAGCTCCGACCTCACATAGTCGCGATAGCCGGCCACCACCTTGGTCAAATCAGCATCGACGTCCGCGCCAAACACCCGCCGATCCACCTCCGCCAGCATCGCCGGCGTATGATAGGCCGCGCGACCGATCATCACGCCATCGACATACGCCAGATGCGCGTCGGCCTCGTCCAACGAAGCGATCCCGCCGTTGATTGAGATGTGCAGATCCGGTCGCTCGCGCTTCAGCCGATAGACCAGGGGATAGTTCAGCGGCGGAACGTCCCGGTTCTGCTTGGGCGACAGGCCCTGCAGCAGCGCCTTGCGGGCATGGACGATGAACCGCGTCACCCCGGCGGCGGCTGACAGATCAACCAGCCGGAACAGGCTCTCCTCCGGGTCCTGATCGTCGACGCCGATCCGGCACTTGACGGTCACCGGAACCCGGACCGCGGCGATCATCGCCGCCATGCCCTCAGCCACCAGTTCCGGCTCGCGCATCAGGCAGGCGCCGAACCGCCCAGACTGCACGCGGTCGGACGGACAGCCGACATTCAGGTTGATCTCGTCATAGCCCTCAGCCTCGCCGATCCGCGCCGCCGCCGCCAGATCGGCCGGGTCCGACCCGCCCAGCTGCAGCGCCACCGGATGCTCGAGCGGATCAAACGCCAACAGCCGCGCGCGATCCCCATGCAGGATCGCTCCGGTGGTCAGCATCTCGGTGTAAAGCAACGCCCGCGACGTCAGGCTCCGATGCAGCACCCGGCAATGCCGATCAGTCCAGTCCATCATCGGCGCGACGGAGAGGCGGTGGGGAGGCGGAGGCATTCCAGGATCTCAGTTTCGTGGGTCCGATACCCCGAAAGGATCACTAGCCGCCAGTGCGGACCCGGCCGTTACGACCGCCGAAATAGCCTCAGAAGCCGCCCCGTCGCGCTGCGTGCGGCGCCAGCCATCACTTGCAACCCAATCGGACTTCCCACATATTGACCGTAATATAGGGCAATGGAGCGGCACATGGTGCAGGCAGCCAAGACGGCGGGTCTATGCGGCGAACGCCAGCGCGCGCGCAAGGCCGTCCGTCACGCCACCACGGGCCGCTTCTCCATCACCAGCTTGATGGACGCGCGTGGCGCGGTGAGGGTTGATGACGTGGCCGAAGCTTTCAGCATGTCCAAGGCCCAACTCGCCGACACCGCCGGCCTCGCCCGCGCAGTCTTTCAGAAGGCCAGCCGCCGCGACGGCCCCAAGGCCCAAAGTCGCGTGCGCGAGATGCTGGAGATCATCAACCTCGTCCAGGGCTGGGCCGGCGGCGCGGCGCAGGCCATGGCGTGGTATCGCGCAGAGCCCATCCCGGCGTTCGGCGGACGGACCGCCGAGGCCCTGGTGAAATCCGGCAACGCCACGGCTGTTCGCGACTATGTCGATCACCTGGCGACCGGCGGCTACGCTTGAGATTCCCAGGTGCGACTTAGGGGCGAGGGCTTCCGGGCGCATGATCCCAATTGGGCGTGGAGCCCGCTATCGGGAGTAGGCGCAGCGCTCAAGGGACGCCGGTTCAATTGGCCAGGGTTGGAGACGCTCTATCTCTCGCTCAGCTTCAACACCGTGTTCCGCGAGGTGTCGGGGGGCTTTGCGCACCGGCTGACGCCCTATGTGCTGTGCAGCTACGATGTCGATTGTGAGGACGTCGCCGATCTCCGCACAGCGGCGGGCCGAGCGGATTTGGGCGTAATGCTGAGCGAACTGGCCGGCGCATGGGGTGACGCCTTGATCGGGGGGCGGGAGCCGGAATCGTGGGCCGTGGTCAGACGTTTAATTGCAAACGGCTACGCTGGAATTCTGGTCCCAAGCTTCGCCAATGGCGCGACGGCCGACGATCAGAACATTGTGCTGTGGCGCTGGGGACCCGATCTCCCGCACAAGGTCATGGTGTATGATCCGACCGGGAAGCTGCTGAAGAACCAGATGTCATGGAGGTAGGGCAATGGCCAAGACCGCCCCCTACACCACCACCTGCGTCACTCCCCGCCCCGCCGGGGTGACCGCCGTGTCGTTCAGCGGCGTCACGTGCTTTTCGATGCGCGGCAGGAAGTCCCGAACAATCGCATCCGCATCCCAGCCGCCCTCTCTGGAGAAGGTCTCGATCGGTCTCGGCTGCTGGAAGATCGACAGATTGTAGCCGCCAGCGCCGAAGATCTGGCCAGAGATGTGCGCCGCTGCGGGGGCCGACAGCGCCACCGCCAACTGGGCCGGCCGCTCCGGGCTGTTGATCGCCCGCATCGCCTCGCGCCGGGCGATCCGCTCGGGATCGGTGGTCGGCACGGAATCGGTCAGCCGGGTGGCCGCGCCCGGGGCGATAGTGTTGGCGCGGACATTGTTGCGCTCGCCCTCCAGCGCCACAATCCGCGCCAGGCCCGCGATGCCCATCTTGGCCGCGCCATAGTTCGCCTGGCCGACGTTGCCGATCAGGCCGGAGGTGGACGACCACATGATGTAGACGCCGTCGCGCTGGCTGCGGAAATGGCTGATCGAGGCGCGCACGACGTTGAAGTGGCCGCGCAGGTGCACGTCGATGATCCCGTCCCACTCCTCTTCGGTCATGTTGTGGATCATCCGGTCGCGCAGGAACCCGGCCGGGTTCTGGATGATGTGCAGGCCGCCGAAGGTGTCCATCGCCTGCTGCACCATGCGGTTCACCGCCGCCAGGTCGGTGACGCTCTCGGTGTTGGCCACCGCCTCGCCGCCCGCCGCGAGGATCTCGTCGACCACCGCCTGGGCCGGACCCGCATCTGCGCCCTCGCCATGAATGCCGCCGCCCAGGTCATTGACCACCACCTTGGCGCCCTGCCGCGCCGAGATCAGCGCGACGTCCCGCCCGATGCCGCGCCCGCCGCCGGTGACCAGCACCACCTTGCCGTCCAGAAGTCCCATGTCCCCGCCCTTTTTTGATCGTTGAACCTTAGCCCTGCGCCAGCTTAGCCGCCGCCTGCACTGCGGCAACATCGACCTTGGCCCCCGACGCCAGCCAACTGCCGCCGACGCAGAGGACGGCCGGCAGCGCCAGCCACTCCGGCGCGGTCTCCGCGCTGATCCCGCCGGTCGGGCAGAACCGGCACTGGTGAAAGGGCGCGGCCAGCGAGGCCAGCGCCTTGAGGCCGCCGGCCGCTGCCGCCGGGAAGAACTTGAAGTGGGTGAGACCGTGATCCAGGCCGCGCATGATGTCGGACGCATTGGCGATCCCGGGAAGGAACGGCATGCGGCTGGCGATGGCCGCCCGCGCCAGCGGATCGGTCAGGCCGGGCGAGACGATGAACTCGACGCCGGCGTCCAGGCTGGCGCGCAGATCCTGTTCGTTCAGCACGGTGCCCGCACCGACGATGGCGCCCGCGACGCCGCGCATCTCGCGGATGGCGTCCAGAGCGGCCGGCGTGCGGAGCGTGACCTCCAGCACTCTAAGACCGCCCGCCACGAACGCTGTGGCCATCGCGCGCGCCTGAGACGCATCGTCGATGGTCAGCACCGGGATCACCGGATTGGTCCGCATGATCGTTTCGATGTCCGGCATGGCCTGGCCCTTCGTCAGCGGCGCGTTGGCGGACCGGATAGCGCGGTTCGTGCGCCAGGGCACGGGTGGAGTCGAGACATGCCGGGCGTTGGACATTCCGCTAACCCGCGTCTGCGATTGTTCAGGCTCGCCGGGATCGGCTATCGTCCGGGGCCGCGCCGCTCGCGCCTGCGGGGAAGAGGTTGGGGAACATTGCGAAGTCGAACACCGTCCATCTGCTGAACGGTCCCAACCTCAACCTCTTGGGGCTGCGCGATCCGCATCTCTATGGAACAGATGTCCTGGCCGATGTCGAAGCCCTCTGCCGGCCCGTGGCGGCGCGGCTGGGCTTTGAGCTGGTGTTCCGCCAGACCAACCGCGAATAAGAGATGATCGACTGGATCCAGGAGGCCCGCCAGTCGGCCGGCGTGGTGATCAATCCGGCCGGCTTCAGTTATCACTCCGTGCCGGTGCTGGATGCGCTGAAGATGTGCGAATGCCCGATTGTCGAGGTCCACATCTCCAACATTCACAAGCGCGCCGAGACCGAAGGGCAATGGCGCGCCCAAAGCCTGATGTCCGCCGCCGCCTCCGGCGTGATCGCCGGCCTGCGCGTCACCGGCTATGTGCTGGCGCTGGAATACATCGGCCGGACGAGGGCCTGAACCCAGCCCTGGTGGAGGCCGGCAGGACTCGAATCACGCCTTGCTATTCCGCTGCATAGATCAACGGGGCCAACTGGCGGGCTGCCGCCTCAAGGCTGCGTGATGGCGCGCGCAAAATGTTTTCTGCGGTGTCCTGGGCTGCAGAATAGGGGGTTGTCTGAACTGGCGCGTATATCAGCCAGGGACCACATCGCGATCAGGGAACACCATATGCCCCTTCAAAGAAGTCTATTCGCAACACTCGCCGCGAGCGCCGCGCTTCTGCTCGCAGGGTCCGCGTCCGCGCACGCCCATCTGGTCAAGTCAACTCCCGCAGCGAACGCAACGGTCGCGGCGCCCACGACCATCAGCCTGACGTTCAACGAGAAGCTGACACCAGCCTTCTCGAAGTTCGAACTCAGCATGCCCGCGATGAACGGCATGAAGGTCACCGTAAAGACCACCGTCTCCAAGGACCAACTCAGCATCGTCGGCGCACCGAAGGGCAAGCTGATGCCGGGCGCCTACATGATCACCTGGCACGCCGCCTCAGCGGACGATGGCCACAAGATGGATGGGACTGTCGCCTTCTCCGTGAAGTAGCGGGTGCTCGAACCTGCGGTCATCGTCCTCAGGCTTCTGCAATATGCGGGAGCGATGATCCTGTTTGGGTCATCGCTCTTCATGCTCTACGCCCTGCCGAGGTCGGGCGCCGGCTCCGGTGCTGAAATGACTTGGTCACGTCGCCTGCTGGCTTGGGCCGCTGGCGACGTGCTCGCGGCCAGCCTCTTCGGCCTGCTGGCGCAGACCTGCATTCTCGCGGGCTCGATCAGCGAGGGCATGACTGCATCTTCGCTGTCGGCCGTCATCACCACGATGTCGATGGGCCCGTCGACGCTGATCCGCGCGGGCGCCGCCGGGCTGGCGCTGGTGGTGTTGGCGGTCCGTCGGCCCGACCGGCTCACCTGGGGGCTGTGCGCCGGCCTCGGCGCCGTGGTCAGCGCCAGCTTTGCCTGGATGGGCCATGGCGCAGCGACCGCAGGCGTTCCCGGGCTGCTGCATCTGGCGGCTGACATTCTCCACGGGCTCGCGGCCGGGGTCTGGATCGGCGCACTCGCAGTCTTCCTTTTGCGGCTTCTCCAACCCGCAGACGACAGTGAACGCGACCGTGTCCTGCACAGAACGCTGCATGGCTTCTCCGGCGTCGGCTCGGCCCTGGTGGCGACGCTCGTCGTCACCGGACTGGTGAACAGCTGGTTCCTGGTCGGACCCACGCGGCTCGCCGGGCTCTGGACCACCCCCTATGGCCAGCTGCTCTCGCTCAAGCTGGCGCTATTTGCCGTCATGCTGGCGTTGGCCGCCGCCAACCGGTTTCGCCTGACACCTGACCTGGGCGCCGCGCTGGATGGCGGCGGGTCGCGCGCGCCCGAGCTCGGCGCACTGCGTCGCAGCCTGCTTATCGAGACCGCGCTTTCGCTGGGCGTCCTGGGCCTTGTCGCCTGGCTTGGGACCCTAGCCCCGGTGTCCGCTCAATAGGCTTTGGCGAGGCTGAGCTAGAAGAAACTCCGAACGCCGAACACCACGCTCTTGTTCACCACGCCCTCGCCCAGAGCCCGCGCATAATCCGCCGTCCCGCCGACCTTCCGATCCCACGAAACGCCGACATACGGTGCGAACTCCCGCCGGATCTCATAGCGCAGACGCAGGCCGAACTCAGCGTTCGATAGTCCGGAGCCCGTCCTCGTCGCGGCAGTGTCTTGGGCTGCGAAGTTCAGCTCCGCGCGGGGCTGGAGGATCAGCCGATTGGTCAGCCGAAGATCATAGCTGCCCTCCAGCCGTCCCAGCAGTTCGCCCTGGGTCGACAGAAACGCCGCGCCTTCGAGCTTGAACCAATAGGGCAGCAGCGTCTCGAACCCAACGGTCGCGTAGGTGCGTCCTCGCGGTTCAAAATCTTGCCGCACGCCGGCCTGAAGGTCGGTGTAGACTCCGACGGCCCGCGAATAGAGCGCCTGCAGCTCAGCGCTCTCGACGCCCCGACCGCGCGTCCCCTCCCCTTCGCTCTTCAATACGAAGCGGTCGATATCGCCGCCGAACCAGGCTTGGCCCTCCCAACGGTAGCCGTCGGCGCCCTTTCGCGCCTGATACTCCGCGAGGTTCGCCATCACCTTGGAGACCGGCATCGCACCGTGCTCGCGCCGCAGTTGGGCGCGCGCCGCGGTCATGGCGTCGGAAGAGAAATAGCCGTCAGCCGCATGATCGGTGGGGGCCGGTGGCGGGGGCGCCTTCGGGACTTCGAGCTGGCTCAGCAGCGGCTGATCACCCGGCGTCGGCGCGTGATCCATCGGCGGCGCACCGGGCGGCATGGCAGGCTCTGGGTGCGAGTCGGACGTCGAGGCCGGCGCGCCCGGCGTCACGTGCCCCGCGTGCGGGTCCGCCGCAGCGGGCTTTCGCGCAGGCTCCCTTGCCTTGGCGGGCGGGGCCTTGGCGGGAGGCGCCTTCGCCGCCGGCGCGGGCATGCTCATGCCGGGCATCTTCGCGTGGTCCATCGGCTGGGCCATGGCGGGCGCTGTGAGAACGAGTGGCACGAGTCCAATCAGGGCGAGACGGTTCATGCCGCGCCGCCTGCGAGCGGCCGCACGCTGAACACCTGAAACATCCCGGCGTGCATGTGGTAGAGCATGTGACAGTGGAACGCCCAGTCGCCGGCTTCTGCGGTGAAATCCCAGGACACCTTTCCGCCCGGCAGCACCGTGGCCGTGTGCTTCCTCGGCCCATGGCCGGCCGGCGCATGGGTCAGTTCGAAGAAATGGCCGTGCAGGTGGATCGGATGGGCCATCATGGTGTCGTTGATCAGCGTCACCCGCACCCGCTCCCCCGCCTCGAAGGCGTAGGGCTGGGTGGCCTCGCTGAACTTCAGGCCGTCGAACCCCCACATGAAGCGTTCCATGTTGCCGGTCAGGTGGATATCCAGCGCGCGGGTTGGCGGGCGCAGGTCAGCGTTGGGCGTCAGGGCGAAGAGGTCCCTGTAGACCAGTACGCGGTGGCCCACGCTTTCCAAGCCCTGGCCAGGTTCGCCCGTGCGGTCGACCGGGAGGGGCGCGATGGTCTGAACCCCGGGTCCCAGCTTCACCTGAGGCGCGAACTGCGGGTCGCGCATGGACATCTCCATGCCGCCCATGTCGCCCATCACGTCAGAGCCGCGGGGCTTCGGCGGGGCCATCCCGGGCGGCGCGGCCATGCCTGGCATCGCCGCCATGTCGTGACCCACAGCGCCATGATCCATGCCGGCCATGGCGCCAGACCCTCCTGTTCCGGCGCTCATGTCCATGCCCATATCCTTCATGGTCGAGCGCGGCCGGATCCGCACCGGCGGGACCGGCGCGGTCATGCCGGGACGCGGCGCGAGCGTCGCCCGGCCCATCCCGGAGCGGTCGACCGCCTCGGCCACCAGGGTGAAGGCTCTGTCTTCCGCTGGCTGAACGATCACGTCGTAGGTCTCGGCGTTGGCGATCTGGAACTCGTCCACCTCGACCGGCCGGACGTTCTGGCCGTCCGCCGCCACGATGGTCAGTTTCAGTCCCGGAATGCGCACATTGAAGATCATCTGGGCGGCGGCGTTGATGAACCGCAGCCGCACCCGTTCGCCAGGCGCGAAGAGACCGGTCCAGTTGTCGGTTGGACCGTGTCCGTTGATGAGAAAACTCAGGACCGCGCCGGTCACGTCAGAGATATCGGTCGGGTCCATGCGCATCTTGGCCCACTCGACGCGCTCCTTGAGCGTCTGGTCCTTGCTTGCGAGCAGGCTGGCGATCGTCTGCTTCTGATGGTTGAACACCCCGCCCTGCTGCTTCATCCGTTTGAAAATCAGATGCGGGTGCATGAAGCTGAAGTCCGAGAGCACGATGACGTGCTCGCGGTCGTAGGCCACCGGATCAGGCCCGGCCGGGTCAATGATGATAGGCCCGTAGTGGCCCTCAGCTTCCTGGAGCCCGGAATGGCTGTGATACCAGTAGGTGCCAGATTGCTGGATCGGGAACTCGTAGACAAACGTCTGGCCGGGCTTGATGCCTGGGAAGGAGACGCCAGGAACGCCATCCATCTGGAACGGGACGAGCAGGCCGTGCCAGTGGATCGAGGTATCCTCATCCAGGTCGTTGGTCACCGAAAGCCGGACATGCTGGCCTTCCTTCAGGCGCAGCAGCGGGCCGGGGACCGTGCCGTTGATCGTGACGGCGTGCGCGGCCTTTCCGTCGACGCGCAGCGCCGAGTGGCCGATGCGCAGATCGACATTGGGACCCGTCAGCGTTGGCGGCGTTGGCGCGACTCCAGCCGTCGCGCTCTGCGCCCAGCCGGGCAGAAGCGTGCTGAGCGCCAAGCCCCCGCCGATCACCGAGCCGCCGCGCAACAACTGCCGGCGATCAAAATCCTTCATGACGGTCCGAAATCCCATGAAAACGGGCGGCGCCGGGATGAGGCGAGCGCACCTGCAGGGATACGCGCAGGGCTGGCCATGGCCCTCACAACGACTGCCGAAAAACGAATGTCGGCGCGTGGGGGATACAAATCCACATTCAGAGCTTCACGGCCCGCAGCCGCAGGGCGTTGGTGATCACGCTGACCGAAGACAGCGCCATGGCCGCTGCGGCGATCTGCGGCGAGAGCAGCCATCCAAACACCGGATAGAGCACGCCTGCGGCCACCGGAACGCCCGCCACGTTGTAGATGAAGGCGAACACCAGGTTCTGGCGGATGTTGCGCATCACCATGCGTGACAGCCGCCGCGCGCGGACCAGGCCCTGCAAGTCGCCCTTCAGCAGCGTCACCCCGGCGCTTTCGATAGCCACGTCAGAGCCGGCGCCCATCGCGACTCCGACATCGGCGGCGGCCAGGGCCGGCGCGTCGTTGACCCCGTCACCCGCCATGGCGACGACGCGGCCTTCGGCCCGCAGCTTCTCGACGACCTTGGCCTTGTCCTGGGGCAAAACCTCAGCCTCGACCTCGACGATGCCCAGCCGCTTGGCGACGGCCAGCGCCGTGGTCCGGTTGTCGCCAGTCATCATCACCAGCCGGACGCCATCGGCCAGCAGCAGGCGCACCGCCTCCGGCGTGGTCGACTTGATGGGGTCAGCGATCCCCAGGACGCCCGCCAGCCGCCCGTCGATGGCGGCGAACACGGCCGTGGTTCCGTCCTGGCGCAGGGCCTCGGCCTCGGCCTGCAACGGGCCCAGGTCAACACCCTGCTCGGCCATCAGCGGCGCGCCGCCCAGTACGATCTTCTTGCCGTCCACCACGCCGATCACGCCTCGGCCGACCGGCGAGTCGAAGTTGGCGGCCTCCGAGAGCGAGAGGCCCCGGTCCTTGGCTGCGCGCAGCACGGCGTCGGCGAGCGGATGCTCACTGCCGCGCTCCAGGCTGGCCGCCAGCCGCAGCAGCTCGCCTTCATCAATGCCTGCGACGGTCTTGATGGCGGTCACCGCCGGCCGGCCCTCGGTGAGGGTTCCCGTCTTGTCGATCACCAGAGTGTCGACCTTCTCGAAGCGCTCCAGGGCCTCGGCATTCTTGATCAGCACACCCTCGCGGGCGCCGCGGCCGACCCCGACCATGATCGACATCGGGGTCGCCAGTCCCAGCGCGCAGGGACAGGCGATGATCAGCACCGATACCGCAGCCACCAGGGCATAAGAAAAGCGCGGCTCAGGACCGACCAGCGCCCAGACCAGGCCGGCGATCAGCGCGACCGCGATGACGGCCGGCACGAACCAGCCCGCCACCGTGTCGGCGAGCCGCTGGATCGGCGCGCGACTGCGTTGCGCCTCAGCGACCATCTGGACGATGCGCGATAGCAGCGTGTCGGCGCCCACCTTCTCGGCTCGCATGATGAACGAGCCGGTCTTGTTCAGGGACCCGGCGATGACCTTTCCGTCGGCCTCCTTGGTCACCGGCATGGACTCGCCGGTCACGAGGGACTCGTCGATCGAGGCTCGGCCCTCGGTCAGCGCGCCATCCACGGGAATCTTCTCGCCGGGCCGCACGCGAAGGCGGTCGCCGACCTGGATCAGGTCGAGGGTCACCTCTTCGTCGGTTCCGTCGTCACGGATGCGGCGCGCCGTCTTCGGCGCAAGGTTCAACAGCGCCTTGATCGCGCCGGAGGTCTGATCGCGGGCGCGAAGTTCAAGGACCTGGCCCAGCAGCACCAGCACCGTGATGACCGCCGCCGCCTCGAAATAGACCGGCACGGCGCCTGAGGCGTCACGGAAGGCGGGCGGGAACAATCCGGGCGCCAGCACCGCCGCCACGCTGTAGATCCAGGCGACGCCGACCCCCATGGCGATCAGCGTGAACATGTTGAGGTGACGCGTGACGAGCGACGTCCAGCCCCGCTCGAAGAAGGGCCAGCCGGCCCACAGCACCACCGGGGTCGCCAGCGCAAACTGGATCCAGTGCGAGGTGTGCGAGCTGACCAGCCCCATCAGGACCGGCAGGTGGCCACCCATCTCGAGGACGAGTACCGGGACCGTGAGCACCAAGCCGATCCAGAAGCGCCGGCTCATGTCGGCCAGTTCCGGGTTGGGGCCGCTGTCGGCGGTGATCATCGCCGGCTCCAGGGCCATGCCGCAGATCGGGCAGGAACCTGGGCCAACCTGACGAATCTCGGGGTGCATCGGGCAGGTGTAGATCGCGCCAGGATCGGCGGGCGGCTCCACAGCGCCGACCTTCGGCTCTAGGTATCGGACCGGATCGGCCTGGAACTTGGTTCGGCATCCGGCAGAGCAGAAATGGAACGCCTTACCCTCGTGCTCAGCGTGGTGCGACGTCGTCAACGGATCGACCGTCATCCCGCACACCGGATCGAGCGCTTTGGGGGCCGCCTCTGCGCCAGTCGCTTGCGCGTGGTGTTCGTGCCCGGAAGTCATGGTTCGCCTCGATTGCGGCACGCCTATCCGGCGCCGGGTGTGATCTATATACCCTACTAGGGTATGTAGGCCCATGCCCTCCATGGGTATATTCGCAACGCACGGAGGACGGATATTGATCCAGGACCACAAGCCCAAGCTGCTCAATCGGCTGAATCGGATCGAGGGTCAGGTGCGCGGGATCGCGCGCATGGTCGAGAGCGACCGTTACTGCATCGACGTCCTGAACCAGATCCAGGCCGTGCGCGCCGCGCTGGCCAAGGTGGAGGTCGAGATGCTGAAGGCCCACCTCGACCATTGCATCGAGAGCGCCATCGTTAGCGGCGACGCCATCGAGCAGCGGCAGAAGGCGTCGGAACTGATCGCCCTCCTGGAGAGGGCGCGCTGACCTTCGGACACGTCAGGCGTCGACACTTGGTCAGACGCCGCCCTACCGCTTGCGGGATCGGGCGCGTATCCTTCGTATACTCGGCAGGGCCGGGATGAAGGATACGCCGATGCGGGACGAGATTGACCATCTGATGGCGCGTTTGGCGTCCGCCGAGCCTGAGCGGTCGCTTGAGGGATTTGAGCAGGCCGTCCTGAACGGCGTTGCACACCGCCGTGAAGAGGTCAGGACCGCAAGGGCGCTGGCCCCGGCTCGCGTGGCTTCGGTCGGCGTCGCGCTGGCGATCGGGATAACGACGGGCGGCATCGCCGCCGCGACCACCTTCAACCAACCGCGTCAGGTCAGCCCGTTCTCGACTGCGGCTCACCTCGCCCCATCCACCCTGCTTGAGGGTGGGTGATGGGCGCCACCCGCGGTCTGCTGCTCACGATCGCGCTCTCCGTCATCGCGGCATCTGCCGGCGCCTGGGGCGGCGCGCATTATGTGGTCGGTCGGATGCACCACCCGGCCTCGCTGCATCAGGCCATGCATGAGAAGCTCAACCTGACCGCTGCGCAGGACCGCAGGATCGGGGGCCTGGAGCGCGACTATGCCGTTCGCCGTCATGCGCTCGAGGCCGAAATGCGGGCGGCGAACGCCGACCTTGCCCGGGCCATCCAGGCGACGCACGCCTACACGCCGGCCGTTCAGCAGGCGATCAACCGGTCTCATCAGGCGATGAGCGAGTTGCAGAAGCAAAGCATCCTGCATGTGCTGGCCATGCGTCAGGTGCTGACACCTGAACAGACCGCGCAGTTTGACGACACAGTCGTAAAGGCCCTCACCGAAGACGCGTCGTGAGCGTTGCCTCCGAGCGGTCTGACGCCGAACTGGCGAGCGCCGCTGCTGCGGGGGATGACCGCGCCTATGCGGTGTTGGTGAGCCGTCACAAAGACGGGCTCTATCGCCTCCTCCGGCGCTATCTGGGCAATGCGGATGAGGCCTATGAAGCAGCGCATGAGGCCTTCATCGCCGCCTGGAGCGCCTTGGCGCGCTATGACGCCTCGCGGCCGTTCGGCGCCTGGCTGCGGACAATCGCCATCAACAAAGCCCGCGACCGTGGTCGTCGCATTGCTGTTCGCCGGCTGATCTTTGGGTCCCAGTCGTTTGACGACAGCGCGGCCCAGATCCACCCGGATCCCGCCGCGCCGGCCGACGATGTGATGATGGCCCGCGAACGGGTCGCCGAACTGGACCGCGCCATATCCCGACTGCCCGCAACGCTTCGGGCGCCGCTGATCCTGACGGCGATCGAAGGCCGCTCCCAGCAGGAGGCCGGAGAGATCCTCGGGATCAGCGCCAAGAGCGTCGAGACCCGCGTCTACCGCGCCCGCAAGATCCTGGCGCAGACCCTCGACGCTTCGCTCCGGCCGGACCGGTGAGCGCGAAAACTCTCCTCAGATGACGAAGACCGGCGCGAACCCACCGCCAGGCGTCCTGAAGTTCGTCGTCTGACCTTGATAAGCGCGCGCCGCCGTCAGCAGGGGCAAGCCCCTGTAGGTATAAAGGCGCACGTCGAGCTTCAGCGTCTTAATCTCGCCATCGATCCTGATCCGTCGTTCGGTTGGCGCGGCCAGCTCCTGGGCGATGTAGCCGCCTCGTTGAACGTCGTCCCAGACGCCGCGAGTCATCTTGTCGCCCCGGTAGACCGCCTTGCCGCCATGGCCGCCTGCCGGCTTGAAGAAGTAGCGCTTGCGAGCCAACCACAACGAGTCTGCGTTCTCTGGCGTCACCATGAGGGTAGTGGGGACAGCCGAAAGACTCTGCCTCTGAGCGGGCGTCAATGTCCATGTGGCCGCTGCGCCCGGGTCGGACAGCAGCGTCAGGTTCCGCTTGTCGGCGAAGAGGGCGTGGTTGCGGGGACTGGGCGTCATGACGACCGCCCCGGTCGTGTAGGCCTCACACACCGCTTCATGGCCTGGCGTACTCAGCGAGAAATCGACCAAGCGATTGTAGACGACATCGACCGTCTCGCCCGCGCACTGCAATCGGCCGTCGGCGAAGCGCAATTCGGCCGGATCGACGATCCAAGCCTTCAGGCCATGGCGTTCGAAGAAGCGTTGGGCCAGCAGGAACTCGGGATAGAGGTATTGCTCCTGCGGCCTGTCGTCGACGATGGCGACCGTCCGTGGCGAGGTGGACCGACCCTGCAGGCCCCACTCCGCCAGGAACATCTCCCAGACGGTGGCCTCGAACTCGCCCATCGGCGCCGCCCGGATCGCATCTGCGGCTTCTCGACAGCAGGCGCCCTGGGCGCGGGCGAGGAAGGCATTCAGGAATGCCCCGCCAGCGTTGGTATTGACCTCGATGAGCTTGGGCCCTTCGCCGCCGAGGTGAAAATCGTAGCCCATAAAGACTCCGCGCGGCCCGAAGTCCTGCTGCGCAATCTGCGGCGCCCACGCCAACACTGCGGCTTTGTAGGCTGGGTCCTCGGTCGCCGCCTCAACCGCCGCGACGACGTCAAGCATGGCCTCAAGATCGGACCTGGCGAGGAACACTGGCATGCCGGCGAAGAGGTGCGGGCGGGCGGCAAGCAGGGCATCAGCAAGGTCCGGATCAGGTGCATCTGCCCGGATCGCGGTCAGCAGGCTGGCGCTATCCAAGGTGACGCAGAAGCACTCCCTGTTGAGCACCGCGTCGCGGTCGTCGGCGCCGCGCTGATCATTAGGCATGCAGGCCTACTCCAGCTTTCGTCGACGAGGCGCCGGAGCCGAGAGCGGCCAAAACCACGCCAATCGACCAGGCAAGCACCGGCAAGATCAAGAGCCAGCGGAAGTTAGACCCGAGGGCGAAATTCACGGCGCTCATTAGCGCCACGGATAAGACGCCGGCGATGCCGAGGAGAATAGGCTCAGACCTGTCCCAGGACGTCCTGCGCGCCAAGCGTACGGCGAACGCGGCCAGAAGTACGCCGAGCGCCGCCATCTGGCCACCGAGGACCATGAAAACGAGGTCCAGCCATCGCTCAAGACGGGCCAAATCTACGACATGGCGCATAGCCGATGTGCCGAGGAAGCGCAGGTCTTCGGGCAGCAGCGGCGGGCGGAACGCCACGAAGTACGCCCCAAGCATCAGCTGGTAGGCGGCACACCCGCCAATCAGCGCCGCCGCAGCGCGCCGCAACCAGTGGCGCGGGACTCGCGCGCCAAGGCTGCTCACCGTTCGAGGAAGGCCAGCGCGTTGAAAGCCAGGGCGATCAGCGCACCGGAAAGGGCGCCGAACGCCAGCGACCAGCAGAGACCAACCGCCAGGGCGGTCGTCGAGCCGACGGGCGCAAGGGTGAACAGCGACACATACATATGGCTGGTGTTGGCCCATCCGAGCGCCGCACCGATCCAGCACAGCAGGAAGAGCGCCCCGAGGGCGAGCGCGCCCGCAGCGGCGCAGCGAACGAGCGGCAAACCGCTGCGGATCACATGGGTCTCAGCAAGATTTGCCATCACGTTGTGTCCCTTCGTTTCTACCGCAACGTAACCCTCACTGTATTGGTTCCGCTTTGATTTTGATCGGGCGCAGGCAATTCCAGATCGCTCATCCCAGCCCTCAGTAGCCACATCAGTAGCCACGCGCCTTGCCGAACGGCTTGCGGAGCGCCATCCTAAGGCTCGGAGGTTCCGCCTGCTGAGAGTTCCCACCCTCGTCGCATTCCTGGCCGTGATCATGCTGGTGATCGCGGGCGCGCCGTCGCGCGCCGTGGCGGCCCCGTGTGACCCCTGTCCCCCGGACTGTGCGATGATGCAGCAAGCGGCGACGGACCACGGCAAGGCCTCAGACAAAGGCGGCCAGGCCGACAGCCCCTGTAAGCCAAGCCTTGCCTGCCAGGTTTCCGCAACGATGACGGCGCCGACCACGGGCGTCGTCGCAGTGACCCTCGCCGCCGGCGCCGTGGACCACCGCCTCGGCGAACCGCTCGCTACGCCCTCGCACCCACCCGACCGAAGTCTGCGACCTCCCATCCAGCTCTAACGATCCCTGACCCGGCGGCGTCCCCGCCGGCCCCGGCGCGTGTGCGCCGTCTCAAGGAGTTGTCGGAGCATGTTTCCCTATCATTGGCTGGCCGCGTTGCCGCTGGCCGCCGCCATCGCCGGCCCCGCCATGGCCGGGCCGTTGACCTACGCCAGCGCGCTGCAGCTCGCGGAAACATCCGCGCCCAGCCTGCAAGCGAGCACACTCAAGATCGACGCCGCCCGCGCCGCCAGTCGCTCAGCAGGCCGTCTGCCCGACCCGAAGCTCAACCTCATTGTCCAGGACTTTCCGGTGTCTGGCCCGAATGCCGGGCGTTTCGGTCCCGACGATTTCACGATGGCCAAGATCGGTCTCTCGCAAAACGTGCCCAACCCGGCCCGCCGCCGCGCCGAGGTGTCCGGCGCGTCCGCCGACGTCGGCGTCGCCCAGGCCGAGACCACGCTAGAGCGACGCAATGTCCGGGTGGCCACGGCGCTGGCTTGGATCGACTTGGCATATGCCGAGCGCCGCCTTGCTGCGCTCGACGGGCTTGTCGGCGGGCTTACGAAGCTCTGGGAAGGCCAGCCAGCCAGCATCGCCTCCGGCGCGTCCAGGCCAGCCGTCGGGCTGGAGCCCGCCCGGCTGAAGGCGGTGTTCGCCGACGAGCGAAGCGGACTGGTCGCCGCCGCAGCCAAGGCTCGCGCCGAACTCACCCGCTGGACCGGCGATACGGCGCCGACGGCGTCGGGGGACGCCCCGAACTACGAGATCGACCCCGCGACCTTGCACGCCAGGATCGAAGACCATCCCAGTCTGCTTGTCGTCTTGGCCGACGAACGCAGGGCGGAAGCCGGTATTGACGCGGCTCGTGCCGCCCAGAGGCCGGACTGGGGTTTCGACGTCTCCTATGGCCGCCGCGATCCAAGGTTCGGCGACCTGATCTCCGCCGGCGTTACGGTCAGCCTTCCGCTGTTCCAGGCGACCCGCCAGGCGCCGCTGGTCGCTGCGCGGGTGGCGGACCGCAACCGCGTGCGCATCGAGCGCGAGGACCGGCGACGCATGCTGGTCGCCGCCCTCGACAGCGACATCGCCGATCATGTCATGCATCACGACCAGTGGCGACGCGCGGTCGAGGTGCTGGTCCCAACGGCGGAACAGCGGGCGCACCTCGAAGTCACCAGCTACGGCGCTGGGCGGGCCGGCTTCGACGACGTGCGCGCGGCGCTCACCGATCTCGCAGATGCCAAGCTCGGCGCGCTGGAACGCGAGGCGATGGTCGTCCGCGACGGCGCCCGAATCCTCCTCACCTATGGAGCCGATCAATGACCCGCGCTCAGACCTTCGCCCTCGCTCTGGTCGGCGCCATCGCCGTCGGCGGGGCCGGCTTCCTCGGCGGCCGGGTGACGAAACCCGCGACGCCGACGACCGCCGCGCCGAAAGCCGCGCGCCAGGTGCTCTACTGGTACGACCCGATGGTTCCGGCCCAGCGCTTCGACAAGCCCGGCAAGTCGCCGTTCATGGATATGCAGCTCCAGCCCAAGTACGCTGGCGAGGCAGCGGCCGATGGGACGGCGAGCGGCGTTCGCATCGACCCGGCCCAGACCCAGAACCTCGGCGTGCGTCTCACCAAGGTGGAGCGCGGCGTCTTGCCCGGCGGCGTCACCGCGACGGGCGTCATCGACTTCAACGCACGCGATGTGGCCATCGTGCAGGCCAGGGCTGGCGGCTTCGTGCAGCGGGTCTATAGCCATGCGCCGGGCGATGTGGTGGGCGCGGGCGCGCCGCTGGCGGACATCCTCGTGCCCGAATGGGTCGGGGCGCAGGGCGAGTTCCTGGCGGTGCGCCGCACGGGCGACGACGCCCTGATCCGCGCCAGTCGCCAACGACTGCAACTGCTGGGCATGCCGCCCGCCCTGATCGCCGCCGTCGAGCGAAGCGGCCAGGTCCGCAACGTCGTCACGGTCACCACGCCGATTGGGGGAGTCATCAGGGCTTTGGCGGTGCGCGGCGGCATGACGGTCATGGCGGGCCAGACCTTGGCTGAAGTGAACGGCCTCGGCCGCGTCTGGCTCAACGCTGCGGTGCCGGAGGCGATGGCCGGACAGGTCCAGCTCGGCGAGGCGGCCAGCGCGAGCTTGGCGGCCTATCCCGGCGAGACGTTCTCCGGCCGGGTGACCGCCGTCCTGCCCCAGGCGCAGGCCGAAAGCCGCACGCTGACAGCGCGGATCGAGCTGCCCAACCCCGGCGGGCGGCTGAAGCCCGGCATGTTCGCCACGGTCCAGTTCGCAGGCATGGCGCAACCGGCGCTTCTCGTGCCCTCCGAGGCGGTCATCCGCACCGGGCGGCGCACCCTGGTGATGCTGGCGGAACCCGGCGGACACTATCGTCCCGCGCAGATCCAGACAGGCCGTGAGGCCGGCGGACGCACGCAGGTGCTGGCAGGTCTTCGCGAGGGCGAGCAGGTCGTAGCTTCTGGCCAGTTCCTGCTCGACAGCGAGGCGAGTCTGTCGGGCGTCGCCGCGCGGCCCATTGCCGCCTCCCAGCCGTCCACCGCCAAGGCCCCACCGCTGTACGACAGCAGCGGCCGGATCGAGCAGATTTCGCCGACCAGCGTGACGCTCTCTCACCAGCCGGTCCCGGCCATCGGTTGGCCGGCCATGACGATGACCTTCAGGCTGGCCGTTCCAACCCTGGCGCAGGGCCTAAAGACCGGAGATCGCGTGAGCTTCAGCTTTGAGCAGGCCCCGACGGGTCCGATGGTGCACCGCATGCGCAAGGCGGCCGCGCCGTGATCGCCGCCCTCATCCGCGCCTCGGTCAAGGGCCGCCATTTCGTCCTGCTGGCCGCCCTGGCCCTGCTGATCGCGGGCGTTCTGGCCGTGCGCGCGACGCCGGTGGACGCGCTGCCGGACCTGTCGGACGTGCAGGTGGTGATCCGCACCACCTATCCCGGCCAGGCCCCGCAGATCGTCGAGAACCAGGTCACCTATCCGCTGACCACCACCATGCTCTCGGCGCCCGGCGCCAAGACGGTGCGCGGCTATTCGTTCTTCGGCGACAGCTTTGTCTATGTGCTGTTTCAGGACGGCACGGACCTCTACTGGGCCCGCTCGCGGGTGCTGGAGTACCTGAACCAGGTGCAGAGCCGACTGCCGCCGGGCGCCAAGGCGGCGCTCGGCCCGGACGCCACGGGGGTCGGCTGGATCTACGAATACGCTCTCGTGGACCGCTCCGGCCGCCACGATCTCTCCCAGCTCCGGGGCTTGCAGGACTGGTTCCTGCGCTACGAACTGAAGAGCCTGCCCGGGGTCGCCGAAGTGGCCAGCATCGGCGGCATGGTGCGCCAGTACCAGGTCGTACTCGACCCCACGCGGCTCGCCGCCTACGGCGTCACCCACCGTGAGGTCGTCGAGGCAATCCAGCGCGCCAACCAGGAGACCGGCGGCTCGGTGCTGGAGATCGCTGAGGCCGAGTACATGGTCCGCGCCAGCGGCTACCTGAAGACCCTGGACGACTTCCGAGCCATCCCGCTCCGGACGGCGGCCGGGGGCGTGCCCGTGCGCCTGGGCGACGTGGCCACGGTGCAGATCG
This sequence comes from Alphaproteobacteria bacterium, assembly GCA_043734425.1. Lineage (GTDB taxonomy): Bacteria > Pseudomonadota > Alphaproteobacteria > Caulobacterales > Caulobacteraceae > Phenylobacterium. Next base: position 14,271 of record JAYTFM010000020.1, on the reverse strand, counting down.
GCCCGGAGATACGGCGCGGCGTCGCCGAACTGAATGGCGAAGGCGAGGTGGCGGGCGGCGTCGTGATCATGCGCTCCGGCAAGAACGCCCGCGAGACCATCGCGGCCGTGAAGCTCAAGCTTGCCGAGCTGAAGCGCAGCCTGCCGCCGGGTGTCGAGGTGATCACCACCTACGACCGCTCCCAGCTCATCGACCGGGCGATCTCCAACCTCTCCACCAAGCTGATCGAGGAGTTCGTCGTGGTGGCCGTCGTTTGCGGCCTCTTCCTCTGGCACGCCCGCTCGGCCCTGGTGGCGATCCTCACCCTGCCGCTGGGTGTGCTGTTCGCCTTCCTGGTCATGCGGGTGCAGGGCGTGAACGCCAACATCATGTCGCTGGGCGGCATCGCCATCGCCATCGGGGCCATGGTCGACGCCGCCGTGGTGATGATCGAGAACGCCCACAAACGGCTAGAACGCTGGGCGAACGCGAATCCGGGCCAGACCCTGGCGCCCGACACCCGCTGGCGCGTCGTCACCGAGGCCGCCGCTGAGGTCGGCCCGGCGCTGTTCCTCAGCCTCGTCATCATCACCCTGTCATTCGTGCCGGTGTTCGCGCTCCAGGCTCAGGAGGGCCGGCTGTTCTCACCCCTGGCCTTCACCAAGAGCTACGCCATGGCGGGCGCGGCGATCCTCTCGGTCACTCTGGTTCCGGTGCTGATGGGCTATCTGATCCGCGGGCGCATCCCGGCCGAGGACGCCAACCCGCTCAACCGCTGGCTGGCCCGCGCTTACGAGCCGGCCATTGACGGGGTGCTGCGCCGACCGCGCACGGTTCTGGTCATTGCGCTGCTGGTCGTCGCCACCACCGCCTGGCCGCTGAGTCGCCTGGGCGGCGAGTTCATCCCGCCGATGGACGAGGGCGACCTGCTCTACATGCCATCGGCCCTGCCGGGGATCTCGGCGGCCAAAGCCTCGGAGCTGCTCCAGCAGACCGACCGCCTGATCCGCACGGTGCCGGAGGTAAAGAGCGTGTTCGGCAAGGCCGGCCGCGCCGAAACCGCCACCGACCCCGCCCCGCTGGAGATGTTTGAGACCACCATCCAGTTCAAACCGCGCCGCGACTGGCGGCCGGGCATGACGCCCGAGAAGCTGACCGAGGAACTGGACCGGGTGGTGAGGGTCCCTGGCCTCGCCAACGTCTGGGTCCCCCCAATCCGCAACCGCATCGATATGCTGGCGACCGGCATCAAGAGCCCGATCGGCGTCAAGGTGTCCGGCTCCGATCTTGCCCAGCTCGACCGCGTCGCCGCCCAGGTGGAAGCGGTAGCCAAGCGCACGCCCGGCGTCAGCTCCGCCCTGGCCGAACGCCTGACCGGCGGGCGCTACGTGGACGTGGACATCGACCGCGCCGCTGCCGCCCGCTTCGGCCTCAACATCGCCGACGTGCAGGAAATCGTCGGCGGGGCCATCGGCGGCCAGACGGTCGGCGAGACGGTGGAGGGCCTCGCCCGCTACCCGATCAGCGTGCGCTATCCCCGCGAGCTGCGCGACAGCCTGGAGTCTTTAAGGACCCTGCCCGTCCTGACGCCGACCGGCCAGCAGATCACCCTGGGCACGCTCGCCCGCATCGAGGTCGCCGACGGCCCGCCCATGCTGAAGACTGAGAACGCCCGGCCCTCGACCTGGGTCTATGTGGACGTGCGCGGCCGCGACCTGAACTCGGTGGTCACCGACCTGCGCCGCACCGTGGCCCGAGACGTGAAGCTGCCGCCCGGCGTCTCGGTCGCCTACTCTGGCCAGTTCGAATACCTGCAACGGGCGGCCGAGCGGCTGAAACTGGTGGTCCCCGCAACATTGGCGATCATCTTCCTGCTGCTTTACGCGACCTTCCGGCGCTGGGACGAGGCGGCGCTGATCATGGGGACGCTGCCGTTCGCGCTGACCGGCGGCGTCTGGGCGCTGTATCTGCTGGGCTACCACCAGTCGGTCGCCACCGGCGTCGGCTTCATCGCCCTGGCCGGGGTCGCCGCCGAGTTCGGCGTGGTCATGCTGATCTACCTGAAGTACGCCCTGGCCGAGCGCGGCCCGGACCCCAGCGACGCCGAGCTGCAGGCCGCGATCCATGAAGGCGCCCTGCTGCGTGTGCGCCCCAAAGCGATGACCGTCGCGGTGATCCTGGCCGGCCTCGCGCCGATCCTGGTCGGCCACGGGGCCGGCTCCGAAGTCATGAGCCGCATCGCCGCCCCGATGATCGGCGGCATGCTTACCGCCCCGTTGCTGTCGATGCTGGTCATTCCTGCGGGATATCTGTTGATCCGACGCCGCCGACCCAAGACCCGCGAGGCTACCGCCTCATTCCCGGCAAATACCCTGTGAGGCGCCGGATCTGGCGAAACAGCGGCTGGTGGGCCCGGCAGGACTCGAACCTGCAACCAGACCGTTATGAGCGGCCGGCTCTAACCATTGAGCTACAGGCCCCTGCAGCGCGCCGGCCGCGTTACCATGGCAGGAACCGCGCTTAAAGCTTGCGTTCAGGTACGGTTTGGCAAGCTGTGGTTTCACCTGCACTGGAGACCAATGATGAAGACCCTGCTTTGCGCCGCCGCAACCGCGCTGGCGCTCACCGCCGCCGTGCCCGCCGCCCTGGCGCAAGCGCCGCCGCCGGCCGCCGAGACCATGTTCCGCGCCTCGACGCTCAACCTGTCGGCCTATGGCGAAACCCGCGTCGCGCCCGACATGGCCAGCATCAACCTGGGCGTTCTCACCGAAGCCAAGAGCGCCGCCGAAGCGCTGGCCGCCAACGCCGTCAGGATGAACGCCGTGATGGCCAGCCTGAAGAAGGCCGGCATCGCCGAAAAGGACGTCCAGACCTCCAACCTCAGCGTCAATCCGCAGTACCGCTATCAGGAGAATATGCCGCCGGTGCTGACCGGCTATCAGGTTTCCAACCAGGCCACCGTCACCGTCCGCGACCTGAAACGCCTGGGCGCAGCGGTGGACGCCACCGTCAATGCCGGCGCCAATCAGGTGAACGGCATCAGCTTCGGCATCACCGACGCCACCGCCGCCGAGAACGCCGCGCGCGAGGCCGCCGTCAAGGCGCTGACCGCCAAGACCGAGCTCTACGCCCGGGCCACCGGCTATCGCGTGCTGCGGCTGGTCAGCCTCAGCGAAGGCGGCGGCTACACCCCTCGCCCGCCTGTCCCGATGGAGATGCTGCAATCCTCGCGGATGAAGTCCGACACCCCGGTCTCGGCCGGCGAGCTCAGCGTCCGGATCGACGTCACCGGCCTTTACGAGCTCACGAAATAGGTTTCGAAACCTTGGCCTTGCGAAAGGCGCCGGTCAGCCGCTCGGCCATCATCCGGCCGGGAAAGGCGCGGTCGCCCTCCATCATCGCCGCATAGACCAGGTCGGTCCCCACAATCGGACCGGCCGCCCAGCCGACCCCGCGTGAGGCGTCGGCCTGGGAGTTGCAGCTCAGCATCCGTGGCCGCCCGTCCGCCGCCGTCGCCTTCAGCAGCGCGCTGAGCTTGCCGTCGCCGGGCCGATCACAAACGGGGAATTCCCGCGCACAGGCTGTGGCGGTGTTGTAGCGGTAAACGACGCCCCCGCCGCCCCGACGCGCGATCAGCAGGCAGCTGTTGGGATCGCCGATGGCCCGCGACACCGCCGCATCCAACTGATCGCGATCCACCCCCGGCGGCGCACCCGGGGTGCAGCCGGTGATAATTACGGTGGTGATAATTACGATAATTACGGTGACAGTAGCAATAACTCGCATCTTGCCACAAAGCGGTCCGGCTCGGGGGTCGGGCGAGTTATTGCCACTGTCACCGTAATTATCCATCACTGTTCATCACCCACACCCTTCGGCTTCGGTCCGCGCTTGCCCGCCGCCAGCGTCATCTCCGTCCGCGCCTCCATCGCCGCGATCCAGACCGCCGCCCCCACTGGTCGACCGACCAACTCGGCCTTGCGCAGCGGCCCATAGGCCGCAGCCTGATCGAAATCCTGATCCAGAAACGCCGCGAAGTCACCGACCCGCTCCAGCGCCGGCTCCACCGTGACCACCCCGTCGCTCTTGCCCGCCAAGTGCGCGGCCGCACTCGACCAGCGCCAATCCTGGGCCCGCTTCACCAGCCGCGCCCGCACCGGATTCAGCGCTCCATAGCGCAGCGCCGAAACCAGATGGCCCTCGTCCATCGCCACCGAGCCAAAGCGCCCCTGCCACAGATGCCCCGTCGCGCCCGCCCGCAGGTTGATGAAGCGGGTGTACCGGCGATGCACCTGCCGGAACGTGCGCGACAGGCCCTCCTCATCCGAGGGCGTGACGATCAGATGCACATGGTTGGGCATCAGGCAGTAGGCCCAAACCTCCACCCCCGCCGCGGCCGCCGCCTCGGCCAACAGGTCGAGATAGAGCTGATAGTCGCCGTCCTCAAAGAACGTCCTCTCCCGCCGATTGCCACGCTGGGTGACGTGGTGCGGGACGCCTGGGATCACAACGCGAGAGAGACGGGCCATGGGTAGGACGATGGCGGACACTGGGGGTTGATGCAACTGTCACCGTTATTCATTCTCCCTGAGTGTGATCCGGGCCGGCCACCCCACAGAATTGACAAATTTGGGGCAAGCCGCCGAAAGGTCGCGCCCTGAAGGTCGCCTCATCGCTGGAGGTGGCCGTGAACAACGCAATGAAGTCCCTCAATTCGGAATCCCAACGCCTGCTGGGCATGGGTTTCCGCGAATTGTCGCCCGAAGAGCGGCGGGTGATCGAACAGCTCGTGCGCCGGTCGGTCACCGCGCGCAACGCGCCGCCTGAGCTGAGTGCGAACATGACCTTCGGCCAGCGTTTGGCCGACCGCGTCGCTGCGGTCGGCGGCTCCTGGAACTTCATCATCGCTTTCGGCGTCGTGCTGGTCGTCTGGGTGGCGGCAAACTCGCTCGTGCTCGCCGGGGTTGGCCTGCGCCCCTTCGACCCTTACCCCTTCATCTTCCTCAACCTGCTGCTCTCGATGCTGGCGGCGCTGCAGGCGCCGGTGATCATGATGAGCCAGAACCGTCAGGCCGCGAAGGACCGTGTCGCCGCCCAGCACGACTACGAGATCAACCTCAAGGCCGAACTCGAGATCATGGGCCTGCACGAAAAGCTGGATGGCCTGCGAACCCGGGAACTGGCGGACATGATGGCCCAGCAGATCGCCCTGCTGCAAACGATGCGCGAGGGGGTGGGCGCGGCGCGTGGCGCGAACGCGCCGCCTGTCACATAACGGTTTCCGAACGCAGGGAGTTCGAAGATGTTCAAGACCGTCCGAGTCTGGGCCGGCCGGCTGATCCCCCTCGTCCTGTTGATCGTAGCCGCAGTCGTGCTCTGGCGCGAGCTTGGGCGCCTCGACCCTGCAGACATCGGCGCGGAGATGGCGGGCTGGGGGGCTTGGCGGCTGGCCGGGGCCGCCGGCCTGACGCTGGCGAGTTACGCGCTCCTGGCCGGCATGGAGTGGCTGGGCCTCAGGTGGTCCGGCGCTGCGGTCCCGTTCCGGACGGTGATGCTGGGCTCCTTCTGCGCTAACGCCTTCGCCCATACGATCGGCTTCGCAATGCTTATCGGCGGCGCGGTGCGCGCGCGGCTCTATGCGCGCAGCGGCGCCTCGCTGCTGTCCGTCGCGCAGACCAGCGTCTTCTGCGCCGTGTCCTTCGGGCTCGGGATCGCCGCGCTCGCCGGCATCGCCCTCCTCGTTGAGCCTAGCCCGCCGATCCTGGGCCTGCAGCTGCATCCGCGCCTGGGCCAGGGCCTCGGCGTCTTCCTCGTGCTGGCCCCGGCCGCCTACGTCGTCGCGTGTCATTTCATCCGCCAGCCCGTGGCCGTCTTCGGCCATGCCGTGTCGCTGCCATCCGGCTGGCTGGCGCTCGGCCAGGTGGCGGTGGGGTTCGCTGACAACGTCGTCAGCGCTATGATCGTGTGGCTGCTGCTGGGTGGCGCCGGCGGCGCCTATGCCGCCTTCGCCGGACCCTACGCGCTGGCCACCGTCGCGGGCGTTGCGTCCTCGGTTCCGGGCGGCGCCGGCGTGTTCGAGGGCACGGTGCTGGCGCTTCTGCCCCACGTCCCACGTCCCGCCCTCGTCGCGGCCTTCCTGGGCTATCGCCTGATCTACTACCTCGTGCCCCTGGCCCTCGCCGCCGGAATGATGGCCCGCGCCGGCCTGGGACCGATCCGCAACCTCCAGCCCGTTCGCGAACTGTGGCGGCGCATGGCGCCGATGGCCATTGCCCTGGCGGCGTTCGGCCTGGGCGCGACACTTATCCTGACGGGCATCGGCCGGATCGCGCCAGAGCGCCTCACCATCCTGCGGGCCACCGTACCGGCGACGGCGCTGGAGACCAGCCACCTGCTCAGCCTTGTCGCGGGATTGGCGCTCATGGCGGTCTCTCTGCTGCTTGTCCGCCGGCACGTCACCGCCGTCCCCGTGGTCATGGTGGCCGCCGTGACGGGCGCCTCGACCGCCCTGCTGCGGGGGCTGGATATCGGTCCGTCGCTGTTCTCGACGGGTCTGGCGCTGACCGTGTTCGCCAACCGCAAGGCGTTCGACCGCAAGGGCGCCTGGGGGGTCGATCAACTGCTCCCCTGGTGGCTCGCGGGCACAGCGGCGGTCCTGGCGGGCGGGGTGATCCTCGGGCTGTGGATCTATGACGACACCCCCTACGAGGCGCGCCTCTGGGCGGAGGTCGGCTACCACGCCGATCCGGCTCGCTTCTTGCGCAGCATCGCGGTACTGGGCGCCGCCCTGCTCGCGAGCGGCGCCTGGGCGCTTGCCCGCGCCTCCGGACCCAGCGCGACACCCGCTCGCGCCGACGCCCTCGCTTCGGTGCGGCCTCTGGTCGTGGCCGAGCCCGACACCACCGCGCGCCTGGCGCTGCTGGGGGACAAGGCGCTGCTCCGCTCGGAAGGCGGCGAAGCGTTCATCATGTACGGCGCCGAGGGGCGCAGCCTGATCGCCATGGGCGATCCCGTAGGCGACGCCGAGGCCGGTCGGGCGCTGCTCTGGCGGTTCAAGGAGATGGCCCATGCCGCTGACGCCCGGCCAGTCATCTACCAGGTCAGCCCACGCTGGCTGACCGCCTATCTCGACCTCGGTCTGTCCCTGCTGAAGCTTGGCGAGGAGGCCCGGGTGCCGCTGCCCGCCTTTTCGCTGGAAGGCGGCCGGCGCGCCAAGCTGCGCCAGGCTCACGCCAAGGCGGTGCGGGAAGGCCTGAGCTTCGAGGTGGTGCGGTCGCCGCAGACAGCCGCGCTGCTGGCCGAGCTGCGGGTGATCTCCGATGCTTGGCTGGTCGAACATGGCGGGCGTGAGAAGGGCTTCTCTCTCGGACGGTTCGACGTGGCGATCCTGGCGGCCGACCCCATTGCGCTGGTGCGGCGCGAAGGCCGGGTCGTCGGGTTCGCCAACATCTGGACCGGCGGGGAGGAGGAAGCCTCGATAGACCTGATGCGCCACCTCTCGGACGCTCCACAGGGTGTGATGGACTTCCTCTTCGTCGAGCTCTTCTTGTGGGCAAAGGCGGAAGGCTTCCAGTGGTTCAACCTTGGCATGGCTCCGCTCAGCGGGCTTGCGACGCATCCGCTGGCGCCGGTGTGGCACAAGATCGGTGCACAGATCGCCCTGCGGGGGAGCCGGTTCTACGGCTTTGCCGGACTTCGGGCCTTCAAGGCGAAGTTCGATCCGGTTTGGACGCCGCGATATCTCGCTGCGCCACCGACGGCGCTCGCGGCAGCGATGCTGGACGCGACGCGGCTCATCAGCCGCGCACCGCCGATCCCGCTTACAAATCCGTAAGTCTGCCGGAAAGGGGCGGCAAGCCAGCTCTGCGATCTAGAGCCTGTTCCCTTCAGACAGAACCATCTGAAGGGATGAAACAGGCTCTAATTAAAGTGTCGAGTACGGTTCAGCGATCAGACGATCCCGTCTGATCGCGTCGTGCTCTAGAGCCACGCGGAACTTCCGTGGAACCAATCGCAGGGGCTTGGCGATGAAACTGATGGACGTCTTTCTTTCCGGGACCGCCGCGCTAGCGCTCGGAATCGGAGCCTGCGCGGTCGCGCAGGCCACCATGGCTGCGGCGCCGGCTCCGGTCGTGGCGCGGACGCCCGTGGCAGCCGCCGCGCTGTCGCCGGCCGGATCCGGCGTGGTCGCGCCGGTCGTGATGATCGCCGACGCCATCTCCAAAACGGCCCTGCGGTACGGCGCGACCGGGCCGGTTACCGTCTATCGGACCTCCAAGGAACCGGATCGCTTCGTGGTCTTCATCTCAGGTGACGGCGGTTGGAACCTGGGTGTGGTCGACATGGCCCGCCAACTCGCCCACATGAACGCCACAGTCGTGGGCGTCGACATCCGCAACTATCTGCGCACCGCTCAGGCGGGCAAGTCCGGCTCGATCTATCCGGCCGGCGATTTTTCCAGCCTGGCCCAGGCCGTGCAAAAGGATCTAGGCTTCCAGCGTTACCACCGCCCGGTGGTGGTGGGCTATTCCTCCGGCGCCACGCTCGCCTACGGCACGCTGGTCCAGGCCCCCGCCGACACTTTCCAGGGCGCGGTCGGCCTGGGCTTCTGTCCCGACCTGAAGACCGCCAAACCGCTCGCGCCCGGTGACGGGCGCCTGGCGCACACGGCGGACCCGAAGCTCGGCTTCATCTACGGGCCATCTAAGACCCTGACGGCGTTCTTCATCGCCTTGCAAGGCGCTCAGGACGCAGTCTGTCCGCCTGCTGCGACACATGCCTTCATGGCCCAGGTGCCGAACGGCCGGGTGGTCGACCTCCCAAAGGTTGGTCACGGCTATGGTGCGCCCGCCAACTGGACACCCCAGTTCGCCCTGGCGTTCGCCTCGCTGCATCCTGGCCGGGCCGCCGCTGAGGCGTCGCGGACCGCCGAGACGCCGCTTGACGCCCATGTGGCGACCTTGCCGGTGACGGCGCTTCCTGCCGTGGAGGGTGGCGACACGCTCGCCGTGTTCTACTCCGGCGACGGCGGCTGGGCCGGCATCGACCAGGGCATGTCCGCCGGCTTCGTCCGGGCCGGCATCCCTGTCGTCGGCTACGACTCGCTCCGCTACTTTTGGACGGCACGGACTCCGCAGAGCGCGGCGGCTGATCTGACGGATGTGCTGCGCCACTACATGGCCGCATGGGGTAAGACGCGCATCATCCTCGCCGGTTATTCCTTCGGCGCCGACGCATTGCCGGCGATCATCCCGCACCTGCCGGGCGACTTGCGCAACCACATTCGCGGCGTCGCCCTGGTGGGCGTGGACAAAGAGGGCGAGCTGGAATTCCGTCCCGGCGACTGGCTCGATCTCAGCGCCGCATCGGCCTATCCGATCGCCCCGGCCCTGGCCGAACTGAAGGGCACGCCGGTTGTCTGCATCTACGGCGACCAGGAAGGCGACGCGGTCTGCCCGACCTTTTCGTCCAACGTGATCCGCAGCGTTCGCCTCGCTGGCGGCCATCACTACAACGGCGACTTCGCCGCCGTCAGCCAAGCCATCCTCACATCACTGCCGAAGTAGGCCGGCGCATGAATCGCGGGAACACTAGCCGAAACGCAAGCACTGGGGACTCCAGTTCACGAGCAGACTTGCCGCGCCATTCCGCCTATGTCACAATGAACATAACAGGAACATTGTGCGCCTTCGATCTTTGAAAACCGAGTCCACGCGCGCAAATTCACGCCCGGCCCCGCGACGCCCAACGTCGCGGGCGCGTTTAGACTCAACTTCGCGAAAACAAGCTAAATCGGCCTGATTTAGACAGTCTAAAAGCCTGTCTATATGCAGGGTGAACTTGCGGTCGCTCGCCGACAGGGCCACCGGTTCACCACCAGAACCCCTTGACGACCCCTTCGGCAACCGGCGCTATGGACGGCAGAAACAACGATCAGGACGAGACACATCATGGACGGCGCTCAGGCTGCGGCCACACTCGACAGAACCTCGCTGGCGCAGGTCGCGCCGACGATCCAGGGGATGGTCGACAACAACCTGCTCTCCGGCGCGGTCACGCTGATGTGGCGCGGCGGCGAGGTGGTGGACGTCAATGTCGTCGGCTGGCGCGATATCGCCGCCAAGGCGCCGATGCAGCGCGACACCCTGTTCCGCATCGCCTCGATGACCAAGCCGGTGACCTCGGTGGCGATCATGATGCTGGTCGAGGAAGGCAAGCTGAAGCTGGACGATCCGATCACCCGCTGGATGCCGGAATTCGCCAATATGGTCGTGCTGAAAGACGCCAGCGGGCCGGTGGACCAGACGGTTCCGGCCAACCGCGACATCACCGTCGAGGACCTGCTGACCCACCGGTCCGGCCTGGCCTATGGCTTCACCTCTGTGGGACCGATCGCCTATGCCCACGAGGACGCGCTGGGCTCGCCGCTGGTCAATCCGATGACCCCCGACGCCTGGCTGGCGGCGTTGGGCAAGCTGCCGCTCAGCTATCAGCCGGGCGAGCGGATGCACTACAGCCACGCCACCGAAGTGCTGGGCTTTCTGCTGGCGCGGATCGACGGCAAGACCTTGGGTGAGGCGCTGAAGGCGCGAATCTTCGGCCCGCTGGGCATGAGCGACACCGCCTTCTGGCAACCGCCGGAGAAGCGCGGCCGGATGGCGCGGCTCTATGAGGCGCCGGCCGAGGGCGGGCCGCTGAAGGACGTCTCGTTCCCGGACACCGACGCCCCCGCCGCGTACGAAGGCGGCGGCGGCGGGCTGATCTCCACAGCCGACGACTATCTGAAGTTCGCCCGGGCCATGCTGGGCGGCGGCGCGGTGGATGGCGTGCGGCTGGTCAAGCCCGAGACCATCGCCCTGATGCGCGCCAACCGGCTGACCCCGGACCAGCGCGCGCTGCCGTTCATCGGCATGCCGTTCTGGTTCAGCCAAGGGTTTGGCCTGGGCGTCTCGATGATCATGGACCCGACGTTACATCAGATGATGGGCGCCGGCAGCGAGGGCGCGTTCGGCTGGCCCGGCGCCTTCGGCACCTGGTGGCAGGCCGACCCCGCCGAAGACCTGATCCTGATCTATCTGGTCCAGGATTCCATGGCCCTGGGACCGGAGGCTGTCACCGCCATGCAGACCGGCCGACCGACCGGTCGGGTCGCCCTGCCGGTGTTCCAGAAGCTGGCCTATGCGGCGATCAGCAAGGGCTGAGTCAGCGGCGCGATGGCCTGTGGACCACCCCCAGGGCGTAACAACGCGTTCACCACGTTCCTGAGGGCCGCCTTAACACTGCGCGCCGCAGACTGGCGCCATGGACCCGATCTCCACCGCCCGCTACGGCATGCTGGCGGCCGCACGCCAGTTCGAAACCGCCGCGGCCAGTGTGGCCGCCAACGGCCCTGACGGCGATCTGGTGTCGGGAATGGTCGGCATGGTCCAGGCCAAGCAGGCCTTTGCGGCCAATGCGACCGTCATCCGGTTTGCCCAGGATATGTGGGACTCGCTGCTGCGTCTGCAGACCCGCTGACCGTGACGCCCTAACGAAAAGGGGAGCCGTTCGGGCTCCCCTCTCGTTCTCAGGCGCTTGGTGCGGCGCCTACTTCTCGGTGGCGTCGGAGCCATCCTTTGGCGCACCGGTGCCCGACGAGCCCATGAACAGCTTGCGGCCATCCGGGAAGGTCACGTCACGGCCATTGGCCTTGCAGGCCGGACGGCAGAGCTTGTCCTTGGACTGATAGCCTCGGACGATAATCTCCTGGCCGGGCTTCAGCGAGTTCCGGTCGATGCCCGCGCGCAACAGGGTGTTGGGCGTACCGCCTTCGACCATCCACTCGACGGCGGTTCCGGCCGAGTCGACCACATTGACGTGCACCCAGGCATGCGGGTTGATCCACTCGATCCGGGTCACCTTGCCACGCAGCAGCACCGGCGCCTTGCCGTCAAACTCGGCGGCGAACGCATGGTGCGCCCAGGCCGCCCCGCCTGCCGCAGCGACGCTGAGCGCCAGCCCGACAGCGCCGGCGATGATCAGGTTCTTCTTGTTCATTCCGCGTCTCCAAACACCGGATGATATCCCAAGGCCAGTCCTGCCGCGATGGACAGCTCGCCCGCTATTTCAGCGGCTCCTTGCGGAGATCGCCGTACATCAGTTCCTCGACAAATTCGACGCATTTGAATTGGCCCAGTCGCGCGTCTTCACCCAGGCGCTTGTAGAGGTTGAAGCTCATCTTCCAGGGGCGGGTGAAGGTGTTGGGATCGGTGATGGTCGCCTCATAACGCACCACGCCCGGCCCGGTCGGGGTCCAGCGCTCCACCACCGACATCTGGTCGGAGTGGTGATTGCCGGCCCGGTCGAACCAGGTCCGGTCCAACATGCCGGTCACCGTGATGACCAGCGTATCGCCGTCCCACTTGGCCACCGATTGCCCCATCCAGCTGTCGATCGGCGCAGGACCGGGGTCGTCGAACAGGATGTTACGAACGGCGCCCGCGTACTCATAGGCGATGATCATCGACTTCTCGGACTGAAACACCTGGAACGGCATGTGCATGTAGTTGGCCCGGGGCACGCCCGGCAGGTAGCACTTCACCTCAGGGTCGCGGTTCAGATAGTCGGCGCGGTTCTCGTCGCGGGTCTTCTTGGCTTCCGCCGTGTAAGGGATTTCTCCGCCTTCAACGATGCCCAGGCCCGCCGGCACGGCGCCCACCGCGCCCAGCGCCAGGACGGCCTTGGCCGGCACCGGAACGAACGGACCTGGCCGCAGCTGCAGCGCGGCCCGCGCCGCATGGGGCTCAATGTCCCAGCCGGCCGAATTCATCACCTGCCAGACGCCGTTGAGGTCTGGATGCTTGCCGTCTGGGCCGCGCGGCGCCTTGTAGGTCGCTGCGCCCGCCTTGGCCGCCAGGGCCGCGCTCGGCGCCGCCACAAGGAGCCCAATCGCCGCCAAAGCCGCCACGATCCTGTTCATGATCCGCTTCCCCCAGTGCCAGGACCGTAGAGCCGGCCGCACATCATTGTCGCCAACCTAACCAACGTCGTCGCTGGGCGCCAGCCGTCGCAACGCTTTCACGGCGACGCCCGGTGCGCTAAGCGCAACGGCATGACGCTGCGACCGCTCTTCGCCACGCCGCTGTATGAGGCCAGCCTTACAACGGACCGAAGCTTCGAAAATTTCAACGACGAGATTTTGCTCGCCTGCCAGTCGCTTGCGGCCGAGGATCGCGCCGGGCGGGCCTGGTGCCGGTCGAACGGCTACGGCGGCTATACCTCCTATGCCTCGCTGAACGATTTGCCCCGGCGGATGAGCGTGTTCGCCGATCTGAAAGCCCGGCTGGACCGGCACGCCAAGACCTTCGCCAAGGATCTGGCCTTCGAGCTTGGCAGCGGTCGGCTGACGCTGGACAGCCTGTGGGTCAATGTCCTGAAGCCCGGCGCAGCCCACTCCGGCCACGTCCATCCGCACAGCGTGATCTCAGGCGCCTACTATGTGGCCACCCCGCCCGGGGCCAGCGCGCTGCGCCTGGAGGACCCCCGCCTGCCGCTGATGATGGCCGCCCCGCCGAAGGCGTCCGACGCGCCGGACGAAACCAAGCCCTTCGTCTATCTCCAGCCGGCCGCCGGGACCCTCTATTTGTGGGAAAGCTGGCTCAGGCATGAGGTGCCAGTGAACCGCGCCAAGTCGTCACGGGTGAGCGTGAGCTTCAACTACGCCTGGACGTGAGGTCGTTGCATCAATCCCATCGAACGGCGCAAACTGCGGCGAGAGAGTCGTTCTGATGTCGATTGCGGATTCACGGCTGGAGGAAATCGTCGCTGAGCTCGCCAAGCGGCCGGGCCACGAGAAGGTGCGGACGCTTGTCTGTCGTCTTTTAGAAGACGGCCTGGGAGCCGATTTGCACGCGATCGGGCATGAAGTTCGGGTGGTCGAAGCGCGCGGCCGGATCGATGCATTGCTTGGACGCACGGTGGTCGAATTCAAGTCCGACTTGCGGCGTGAGCGCCGCGACGCGGTCGAGGAACTGTCCCGCTACCTGCCAGAACGCGAGCGCGCGACAGGCGAGACATTCATCGGCGTGGTGACTGACGGAGCTGACTGGGAGGCCTACGAACTACGGGACGGCGCGCCGTTCCGGCTCCGTGCCTATCGCTCGGACCCCCAGCGCTCCATGGAGCTGTTGATTTGGCTCGACGGCGCCGTCGCCACGCGGTCCGAAATCCCGCCGGACGCGCTGAATATCCGGGACGAGCTGGGCCAGGATAGCGTTGCCTATCTCCGCGCCGTGAACGCCCTGCGGGCTGCGT
>JAYTFM010000019.1:0-16768 GCA_043734425.1 Alphaproteobacteria bacterium | reverse complement strand
CCGCGCCGACGTCGCCGAGACGCCCAGCGCCCGTTCCAGCATGTCGAAGGTCCCCTCGCTGGGGGTCATCCGCTTCAGGTGCGGCTCGCCGGTCAGGTGGGCCAGGGTCTTGGCCTTGTCCACCGCCTGGTAAAAGCCGCCCAGTTCGTCCACCAGCCCCAGTTGCTTGGCCTGGGCGCCGGTCCAGACGCGGCCCTTGGCGATCTCGCGCACCTTGTCGGGCGTGAGGTTCCGCCCCACCGCCACCCGTGTGATGAACTCGGCGTAGATCTGGTCCATCCAGCCCGAAAACGCCGCCCGCTGCTCGGCCGTGAACGGCGCGCCCAGCCCGAAGGCGCCGGCATAGTCGCCGCCGACCCCGGTCTTGCGCACATCCACGCCGAAGCGCGCCAGCGCCGGACCCAGCGCGAACTTGCCGCCATAGACGCCGATGGAACCCGTCAGGGTGGTCGGCTGGGCGACGATGGCCGAAGCGTCCGAGGCGATCCAATAGCCGCCGGACGCCCCATAGCTGCTCATCGACACCACCACCGGCTTGCCCTTGGCCTTGGCGAAGCGGACGGCGTCCAGGATCTGCTCCGAGGCGGTGTCCGAACCGCCCGGCGAATTGAGCCTGAGCACAATCGCCTTCACCGCATCCGTCCGCGCGGCCTTGAGGATCGCGCCGGCCAGATCGTCGGAATAGATCGCCGAGCCGCTTTGCAACGGACTTGGCCCGGTGTCATGGCCGGTCAGCACCGCGCCCTCGGCCTCGATCACCGCGATGGTGTCGCCGCCGCCGCGATCCCGCTCGCGCGCACCATCGGCATAATCCTCAAAGTCCATCCGCGCCGCGCCCTCGCCACTGCGGTCCAGCAGCGCCTGCTCGGCCTCGCGCACCTGGCCGGTGTGATCAATCAGCTTCAGGCGCAGCGCCGCGTCCGCCCCATACGGCCCCGCCTCCAGCGTTCGGCGCAGGGCCACAGCGTCGGTCTTGCGATCGGCGGCGGCGCTGGCCAGGTTGCTGTCATAGACCGAGCCCAGCCACGACAGGCTCGCCTCCCGATGGGCCGGCGTATAGTCGCTCTGCAGATAGCCATTGACCGCGTTCTTGTACTCGGCCCGCTGCTCGTACTGCGGCACGACGCCGTACTTGTCGAACAGCCGCTTGAAGAACAGGTCCTCGGTCGAAACCCCGGTCACCTGCAGCGCCGCGCCAGGCTGCATCCAGAACTGGTCCGCCGCCGCGCCCAGCATATAGGCGGTGGTGGCGACGCCCGACGGATAGATCCCCTGGCTATGGGCGAAAATCGGCTTGCCCGCCGCCCGGAACCGCTGAAACGCCTGGCGAAGTTCATCGGCCATGCCGGGCTCCAGCCCGACCTCTGGCAGTCGCACCAGCAGGCCCTTGACCCGCCCGTCCCGCTCCGCGTGGCGCAGCGTCTCGATGATCGACATCACCGAGGTCCCGCCCCGCCCAAAGCCCAGCAGAGCGTTGCGCGGCGCCTGATCGCTCAGCGGCTCACGCAGGTCCAGCTCCAGCACCGCCCGGGCCGGGGCCGGCGGCGCTGATGTGGCCGAAAACGCCAGCCCGATCAGCACGATCGGCACGCCCACCAGAAAGATCGCCAGACCCGCGAACACGCCGGCCATCGTCATCAGAAACTGTTTCATTCGCCCGTTCGCGAAGCGGTCACGCTCTCGTCCCCGCATCTCGCACAATCCGCCGCCCCCGAAAAGTGGCAGGGCGACCCGTTCCTCCCCCAGCGCGCAACGCGCGCGATGTGGGGGAGGTGGCGCGAAGCGCCGGAGGGGGTTTCCTCCACGGCGGAACGGGCCGCCTATCCGGCACGGCGGGCGGAACGGCGCCTGACACAGTTGGAACGGTTCACAGCGCGCCTGGTTAGCGTAGGTCAGACGGGAGATCGCCGTGCGGGTCGCTGTGTTTAGCGCCAGGCCCTACGACCAACAGTTCCTGGCCGCCGCCAATGCCGCGAGCGGGCACGCGCTGACCTATCTCGAGACCCGCCTCACGCGGGAAACGGCGCGCCTGGCGGCCGGCTTCGAAGCGGTCTGCGTGTTCGTCAATGATGAGCTGGACGCGGGCCTGCTGGGCGCCTTGCAGGCCGAGGGCCTCAGGCTGGTGGCGCTCAGGGCGGCGGGCTTCAACAATGTGGATGTGGCGGCGGCGCGAGGCTTGGGCGTCACCGTCGCGCGGGTGCCCGGCTATTCGCCGCATGCCGTGGCCGAACACACCCTGGCCCTGATCCTCACCCTCAATCGCAAAACCCACCGCGCCTTCAATCGGATCCGCGAAGGCAACTTCGCCCTGGACGGCCTGCTGGGGTTCGACCTGAACGGCAAGACCGTGGGCGTGGTCGGCACCGGCGCCATCGGCGAGATCGTCGCGCGGATCCTGCTGGGCTTTGGGTGCCGCATCATCGCCCACGATCCCAGCCCCAATCCGCGCCTCCTGGATCTAGGCGTACGCTACGCCAGCCTTCCCGACCTGCTGCCGCTCTGCGACATCGTCACCCTGCATTGCCCGCTGACGCCGGCCACGGGCCACCTGATCGACGCTGAGGCCATCGGCCGGATGAAGCCGGGCGTGATGCTGATCAACACCAGTCGCGGCCGCGTCGTCGACACCAAGGCGGTGATCGGCGGCCTGAAGCGCGGCCGGATCGGCAGCCTGGGCCTGGACGTCTATGAGGAGGAGGCGGCGCTGTTCTTCGAAGACCGCTCCGAGCGCTTCATCGCCGACGACGTCTTCGCCCGTCTGCTGACCTTCCCCAATGTCCTGGTCACCGGCCATCAGGCGTTCTTCACCTACGAAGCCCTCACCAGCATCGCCGATACCACCCTCGCCAACATCACGGCGTTCGAGCAGACGGGTAAGGCGGTGCATGAGGTGTGAGGGCGGGGTGGCGCCTGGGTCCCAGAGAATTCACCGCTACAAAGGCGAACTCCCCTCCCACAGAGTCCGTCATTCCCGGTCCAGGAGCAACGCGACGCCGTGCCGGGAACCCATAAACGCCGACCTCGCCGGACAAAGCGCCGCCTCGGGATTACCAGCGGACCCGGCCCCAGCAACCGCGAGGCTTCGCGCACCTCTGCGGCCGCGCTCGAGCCAGCCTCGCTAGAGGCCCACGGATGGCGATTAGGTCAATCGTGTCGCCGGAACTAGAACTAAAGCCCTAGTTCTCTGGCGCGGTCGACGGAGGGAAGTCCGACAGCTCGGGGAAGATGGCTTCCAGGCGCTGGATAGCATTTGCTGCGATCCCCACCGCCTTGATGTGGACTCCTATATCGCTCTGCGGAAAGTCGTCGTCGGTGGCAGCCGAGGCCCAGTTCAGGCTCGTGACGGCAATGTCGTCATCGTCCCACGCCACGAACTTTCCGTGCAGAGGTATCTCTCCGGTCCGTACTAGACGCACGCCGTTTTCGGCCGCTTCATCCGCCAACTTTCGGGCGTGACGGTTCTTCAGCGGTCCGGTCGGGCGTGTGTAAATGAGGGTCGCGCGAACCTTGCCGCGATCCGCGGCCGCTTCGCCCTGCATCACGACACCCGGCCGTGCGGTCGATCCGAGGCGGTTCGACCCGACAAGTATGCGGTCGCAGGCTGACCCGCTCGCATTGCGCATCAGGCCGTCGTGCCCATCTCCCAAGATCAGGGAAATCTCCGCGGCGCCCTCAGGGGGTTCGAAGTGACGGAGGTCGCTGGCGGTCAGTGCCATTTCGTTTGCGATGTCGTCGGAAAGCCCTCGACGTCCAACCATGCGCTGAACCGCGGTCACGACGTCCGCGACAATCCGAGGGTCACGCAGAACCACTGTTAGCTCGACCGCCCTGAAGGGCGACGACAACCAGTTACACGACCCTACCGCAGCGCGCCATGTCCCGTCAGAGGTGTCCGCCAGAAGCAGTTTTGCGTGCGATCCGGTGCTGCGCATATGGACGTGAAACCGGCGCGCGACGTCGCGATCTTGACGAACGAGCTTGGCGATCTCGACGGCCTCGCCACTGTTCTTGGTTTCCTCCTCGCCGGGCGTCTCCGCGCCCCAGAGCAGGTCGAATGTGACCCCGCGCATACAGGCGCGCCGGATGAGCGGAAACAGGTCCTTGAAGCGGTTATGGTCCAGGAAGGTCGAGTGGATGATCGCACGTGTGTCGGCCGCCTCAATGAGTTCCTCCAAGCAGGCGGCCTGTGCGGATCCGCCGATCACCAGGTCTGCGGGATCGAAGTCGCATCGGTATCGACCGGGGGTGGGCTCCGGTTCCGGCTTGGGGCCTCCGTACTCAACCGAGACGGCACCGACCGGCTGGGATGCAGCGGCGTCGATGATCCTGCGCAGCGTCGCTGTAGCGCTCTCGGGAATGTTCCGAGCCACTCCGTCGATAACCCTCACCAGCATAAACTCAGCTCGCACCGACGCGGTGCGGCCATCGACGAGCGCGAGTTGCTCTTCCCATCCTCTCGCGGCAATTTGCGATAGACGGGTGAAATTGGCCTCGTGGGTCATCGACGGACCGCCGCCCTCGACGGTGACGACGCGCAGGTCCTCGTCCTCGTAGGTGTTCAGCGCGTTGGCGGAGACCAAGCGCACCTGGGCTTGAGGAAAGAAGCTTCCCGTCGCGCGCTCGATGACAAAGCTGACCCGCTTGGTTTCGCGTGTTGGAAAGAAGGGCAGAGGGCTTCCGCTCAGCACGACGTCCCGACCGTAGTCGCTGGCCCGGAAGGTCGCCCCCTGAGCCAGGACGGAGAGTTCGACGAGACGAAACCGCATGAGCCGGGCGATCGAGGACACCACGAGCCGGCGATGGAGACCTGCGTCCGCGGCAAGCTGCGCGATAGAGCGCCCCTGCTGGGCAGTCGCCCAGAGGATCAGCTCGTCGATGACGCTCCAGGCTCGGCCCTTGTCGATGCCGACCTTTGCAGAGACCCGGTAGCAAGGGATGGCGACCAACACGCTAGCGGCCCCCCCTCAAGGCTTCTGGCGAGATGAACTTTGCAAGCGGGACGCCGTCGGGTCGTTTCTCTTTGGCCAGGGCCTCGATTGCGCCCGTCACGCGGAGGAGGAAGGACAAGTTGTGCGTGCCCGAATCCGGGTTCACGCCCTGCACGGCCTCGCGCAGAAACGCCAGGCTGCCCACGAGGACCAGCTTCCATTTGGCCCGACTGAGCGCGACGTTCATCCGACGGTCGTCGCGCAGGAAGCCCAGCGCGCCCGTGCCTGTCCTCGGGTTGTTTCGCACCAAGGACAGCAGGATGAGGTCGGCCTCCTTCCCCTGGAATCCGTCCACGGTGCTGACCCACTGGCCCTCCGCCCCGACCGGGCGGAAGTCCGCGAGATGACCGAGCGATCCGTCCCGCACGCCTGCGTCGATAGCCTCGCTCAGCTTTTCGACCTGAGCCTTGTAGAAGCTGAGTACGGCGAGTGTCGGCAAGGTTTCCCCTGGCCCCGCCGAGCGGACTTGTCGCAGGACATCGACTACGGAGCGCACCTCCGCCGGATTGTGGAATCGAGGGCGGTTGCGTTCGATGTGGTCGGCCGATCCCGTAGAGCTCACGTGCTTGAAGTCCACAACCACGACCGGCGACGGCGGCAAGGTCCCCTCGACGACGAACGGCGGCGCCTCGTTCAGCGCTTTTTCCGCCCGCTTGGGCAGGGTATCGAGCTTCTTGTCGTAGAAGGCCTCGGACACGATCCGGGCGATCGCTGGGTCCATACGCCGCTGCTCTGTCAGAACCGCGGAGATCGGCCGATGCCCGGGATTGCCTTGCCCCCTGCGCTCGTCTTCCTCGACAAAGGCCCGGAAGGGCTCGAACAGTCGCACTGCGAGGTTGGTGGCGTTCTTCAGGGCGTCTTCGTCTTTGGCGAGCTGCTCCATTTCCGTGAGCTCGCCGTCACGCATCAGCGGGCCGACATACTGCTCCGCGAGGCCGATCGCCTCCTTCACCAGCGCATGGTTCGCCAGGACCTTGACCATACGGTCGGCCTCGTAGGGCGGAAGCTGATGGTGGTCGCCGATCATGAGCCGCCGGCCCGAGAGCATGAGCGGTCCAGCCAGTTCTGGGCCGGTCGCCTTCGCGGCCTCCTCGACGATGACCCAGTCGAACTGCTCTCGGGCCTCTACCAGCCGCTCGATGTCCGGCGAGTTGGCGGTGGAAACCACGATATTCGCCGCGTCCAGCACCAAGCTGGAGACGGCGTTCAAGGCGATCCGCTCCTCCTTTTCGACGGCGTCGCGCGAGCGGGTGAGCCGTGCCGCCGACACGGCGAGGGTCCGTATGCGTTCGCGCAGCGTCGCCGGGGCGGCCTCCGTCAGTCGGCTTTGCGCCAACAGAGTGAGATATTCCAGGCTGGTCCGATGCACGTCCTCGTCGCTCGCGGGCCGGCGCTCGGAGGCCGCCGACCGCACGACGATCAGGTCGCTAAGGCCATTGGCCTCCAGGGTCTTCTTCAGCTCGCCCTGCAGGTGGTCGAGCGCGTCGTGGCCCTGGGCGGTGACCAGAAGGCGGCTTGCGCGGTCGACCTCGAACCGTCGACGGACGATTTCGGTCGCAAGATAGGTTTTACCCACCCCGGGGGGCCCCACCACGAAATACGAAGGAAGAGTGGACCACAGGGCATCGAGCGCCTGTTGCTTGGGGAGATCCAAGTCCGTGAAGTGGGGCTTCAGACGGTCGGCGTCGCTGATCGTCTCGCGGCTGGCGCGGCGCACGCGCCAGGGATCGTCGAGCATCTCCGCGAGGTCGATCCGCGTTGAGAGCGCCTTGAGGTTGCGCAGGCGGCGAGAGATCACGCTCTCCGCTCCGGCGTCCCGCTCTGTACGGAGGAAAAGCTGTGCCTGGGTCGGCAAGGGGTCGTCGATCTCGAAGCGATAGGCCGACCGCCCCCTGTGATCGACGATGTCCGTGAAGGTGGCGGTGACATCGTCATTGCGGCTCGCCCCAAGGCTCACCGCTTGCGACAGGCGCCACTTGGCCTCGGAATCGCGATGATCGTCCTCAAACAGCCGCTTCAGCGCCGCGGCCGTCTCGGTGAGTCCGACTCGACGGGCGATCTTGTCCCGCTCATTGTTGGGCTCCGCGCGAACGATGGCGAAACGCCGTCCGACCTCTTGCTCGATTTCGAGTACTTCGACGGGATAGATCTCCAGCGATTTGACCACGGCCTCGACGACCTGGACCAGCACGAGGGCCTGGCGAATCTGGTCGCCCTTCGCCGGCGCGCTGGCCGCCGGCTCTGCGGCAAACGCGCTCCAGTCCAGGGCATCCGGTCCCAAGCGGGCGCGCGCATCAGCGGCTGCGCGCACAGACGGCGTGACCGACACGCTCTGCACCAGATCGTGGTCGACGGCGTCACCGATATACAGCGCTTCGCCCCGCACCCTGGCTTGCATGCACACCGCGATATCCCAAACGGGCGCACCGTCCTCGCGGGTCGGACCGAGCTGGTAGATCATGGTGTCGGTCACAAGCTGCAGGCGGCTCCGCCCTGGGTCGAAGGCGCGCGGCACAAAGAGGGTCGCCCCGCCGTCCAAATCCGCGCGGACCCAGTCAAGCTGGGCATAGTACTCGTCGGTCGGGATCTGGCCGCCCGTGGCGTCGTAGACCGCCCCGCCAAGCCCCGCGCCCTGTTCGAAGCGCAGAATGAAGGCACCGGCCCGACTCGGCACCGACCGTCCCACTTCGAGGATGATGTCGTCGATGGCGCGGCTGATGGACCGGGCTTCGAGGTTGTCCAGACGGGTAGGGCTAACGAGCCTTTTGAGAAGGACCCGCTCTGCGGTATTCAGGGCGATGTTAGTATCGGTCCGGCCCTTGGGAAGCACCTCGCCCGAGGGTCTGACCTCGGAGTCAAGGCTGGCTGCGGCGAGCTGACCCAGCGCCCGCCAATCCTCGGCGAAGGAGTATCGCGCCGCCCTCACGGCATTGCCCTTTTCGCCGAGGCGGGCCTGCGCCCGTTCCGCCTTGTCGGCGGTCAACCAGAGACTCCATTCGAAGCCGGTTAGTTGAAAGTCGGGCTCCTCATCGCCATTGGTCATCACGCAGTCGCCGGTCAGTCCGCCATGGACCAGACCCTGGGCATGCACGATGCCGAGCGCAGTGACGACCCGGCGGACGTTGCGCCAGAAGAGGGCGCGCGGCCGAGACGCGCCCAGATTCCGGAGCCAGTGTTGCGAGGCAACCCGCACCCGCCGGGTCGAGAGCGGTTGGCCGCCATGTTCGAGGAGGACACCGAAGCTCTCCCGGTCTTCCACGAGCTCCAGGATGTCCACGATCACGTCTCTTGCGCCGGCGTAGGACATCACACGCTGGACTTGGCGCATCTCGTGACGCCAGAGCTCGCGGATGTCGTCGTCGGCCGCGTGGCCGGTCTTGCGCCATAGCTTGAGACTGCGTTCGAGACCGGTGGTCTGGTCCACGACAGTGAACTGCTGCGGGCGCAGAGCCTTGTGATCGCCGATGGCCACGGCGTCACCGAGAAACTCAAACCGCTCCTCCAGCGGCCTCGGTCCTCGTCTCACACTCTGGTCAGGCTTCTTAACCACTCGCTCTGATGCCCTGTTCGACTCGCCTGTTGAGGAACTGTGGAGCCGACTTCGACGATTGTTCGACCTCAGTTTTGCGGCCGGCGCGCAGCCCCAGGGAGTTATGGCGACACAGAATCAAACAGAAGCCAAAAAAGCGCTCAATCGCCTCGGCAGCGCTCTGGATGTCCCAGAGATAGGCCCGCGCATCACGCGGCATAAACCACCTCGCGCGCCTGATTGATCGCCGCCAGCACAAAGGGATTGCGGACGGCGCCGCGCTCCACCAGATCGACCGGACGACCCAGCAGGCTCTCCAGCGCTCGGGCAAGACCAAAGAACTGGCCAAGCGGCGACAGGTCGCTGTCCGGCCTGAACTCGACCAGGAAATCGGCGTCGCTGCGGACCGGATCGAAGTCGTCGCCACGCGCGGCCGAGCCGAAAATCTCCAGCCGCATCACGCCAAAGCGGCGGCAGAGGGCGCCCAGCGCCTCGCGTCGGATCTCAATGTCGGCGTGCATGGCGACCCCACTCCAATCCTTACCCCACGTAGCACAGTTCACAGCGCCAGCGCCTCGGCGGTTTTGCGACTGTCGCTGCAAGATCACCTCAGATTTTGCCAAACCGCCGAAAATGTTCTATATTTGTTCCCTCACCCCTTCCCGCACCCAAACCCACCCCAAAAGCCTCCCACATATTTTTCTACACCCTCCAACAGCGCACAACGCCGCCGCCTTCCCGAGAGGCCCGGCGCCTTCCCATTTCGACAGGTTCCCGCCGCCCGAACATCTGGTCTAAGCTGCGCCGACCCCCAACCTCAGGACCCTGCCTCATGAAGACCCGCATCACCGAACTCTTCGGCATCCAACACCCGATCATCCAGGGCGGCATGCATTTTGTCGGCCTGGCGGAGATGGCGGCGGCTGTCTCCAACGCCGGGGGCCTGGGCATCATCACCGGGCTCACCCAGCGCACGCCCGAGCTGCTGGCCGCTGAGATCGCCAAGTGCAAGGCCATGACCGACAAGCCGTTCGGGGTGAACCTGACCTTCCTGCCCTCGGTCAATCCGCCGGACTATCCAGGCTATTTCCAGGCGGTCATCGACGGCGGCGTCAAGATCGTCGAGACGGCGGGCAACAACCCGACCAGGTGGATGCCGATGCTGAAGGCGGCCGGCATCAAGGTGATCCACAAGTGCACCAGCGTGCGCCACTCGCTGAAGGCCGAGTCGGTCGGCTGTGACGCGATCAGCGTCGACGGCTTTGAGTGCGGCGGCCATCCGGGCGAGGACGACGTTCCGAACTTTGTGCTGCTGCCGCGCGCCGCCGAGGAGCTGAAGATCCCGTTCGTGGCCTCCGGCGGCGTCGCCAACGGCCGCCAGCTGGCCGCCGCCCTGGCGCTGGGCGCCGACGGCATCAACATGGGCACCCGCTTCATGGCCACCAAGGAAGCCCCGATCCATCAGAACGTGAAGGACGCCATCGTCGCGGCCACCGAGCTGGACACCCGGCTGGTCATGCGCCCGCTGCGCAACACCGAGCGGGTGCTGACCAACGCCGCCGTCGAGCGGCTGCTGGTCAAGGAGCGCGAACTGGGCGCGGCGATGACGTTCGAGGACATCATCGCTGAGGTGGCCGGCGTCTATCCCAAGGTCATGCAGGACGGCGACATGGACGCCGGCGCCTGGTCGTGCGGCATGGTGGTCGGGCTGATCCACGACATCCCGACCTGCCAGGAACTGATCGACGGCATCATGGCCGACGCCGAACAGATCATCCGCCAGAGGCTGCAGGGGCTGCTGGCGGCGTAACGGAACTCTGCTGTGGCCGACGCAGTCCGTAGAAAATCATGTGTCAGCTTGGCAAATTCTGCCCGTTCGGGTGCATTCGCCCCATCGACAAGGGTGGTTCGCACCCGGTAAATGCGCGCCTCACGCCCACGGCCCCCTCACGTCGAGGTTCCGGCCGCGTTTTGGCGTGCTTGCGTGAGTGACGACAATGCTGCCCGAGCGGCAAGGCCTCTACGACCCGGCGAACGAGCACGATGCGTGCGGCGTGGGCTTTGTGGCGAATATCAAAGGCCGCAAATCGCAGGAAGTCATCGCGTCCGGCCTGCAGATCCTGGTCAATCTCGACCATCGCGGCGCGGTGGGCGCGGATCCGCTGGTGGGCGACGGCGCCGGGATTCTAATTCAGACGCCCGACAAGCTTTATCGCGCCTGGGCGAACGGCGCCGGCGTCGAGCTGCCGGCGGCGGGTGAATATGCCGTGGCCATGTGCTTCCTGCCTCAGGACGATGCGGCCCGGGCGGCGGGCATCGAGCAGTTCGAGCATTTTCTGCGGGTCGAGAAGCAGCCGCTGCTGGGCTGGCGCGACGTGCCAACTGACACGACCGGTCTGGGCGAGGCCGTGCTGGCCTCGATGCCGGTGATCCGCCAGGCGTTCATCGGGCGCGGGCCCAACGTGAAGGACCAGGCCGCGCACGAGCGCAAGCTGCTGGTGGTGCGCAAGCAGTTCCAGAACCCACTGGCCGAGCTGGCCGTAAAGCTGGACCTTCCGGCCCTGACCCAGATCTACCTGCCGTCGCTCTCGACCCGCACAGTGGTCTACAAGGGGCTGCTGCTGGCCCATCAGGTCGGCAGTTTCTACAAGGACCTGACCGACCCGCTGACCGAGTCAGCCCTGGCCCTGGTCCATCAGCGGTTCTCGACCAACACCTTCCCATCGTGGAAGCTGGCGCACCCCTACCGGTTCATCGCCCACAACGGCGAGATCAACACCGTCCGCGGCAATGTGAACTGGTTCAACGCCCGCCGCCGCTCGATGGAAAGCGACCTCTTGGGCCCGGACCTGCATAAGATGTGGCCGCTGATCCCGCACGGCCAGTCCGACACCGCCTGCCTCGACAACGCGCTGGAGGTGCTGATCGCCGGCGGCTATCCGCTGGCCCATGCGGTGATGATGCTGATCCCGGAAGCCTGGGCCGGCAATCCGTTGATGGACGCCAAGCGCAAGGCTTTCTACGAGTATCACGCCGCTCTGATGGAGCCCTGGGACGGGCCGGCCGCCGTGGCCTTCACCGATGGCCGCCAGATCGGCGCGACCCTGGACCGCAACGGCCTGCGGCCCGCGCGCTTCATCGTCACCGACCAGGATCACGTGATCATGGCCTCCGAAGTCGGCGTGCTGGACATTCCCGAGGAGCGGATCGTGCGCAAGTGGCGCCTGCAGCCCGGCAAGATGCTGCTGATCGACACCGAAGAAGGCCGGATCATCGAGGACGAGGAGATCAAGCGCACCCTCGCCGAGGCCGCCCCCTATGAGGAGTGGCTGGCCGAGACCCAGTTCAAGCTGGAAGACCTGAGCCTGGACGCCCCGGTCGAGGCCATCGCCTCCAACGACCCCGACGCCCTGCTGGATCGCCAGCAGGCGTTTGGCTACACCCAGGAGGATCTGTCGTTCTTCCTGGAGCCGATGGCGCGCGACGGCGACGACCCGCTGGGCTCGATGGGCCATGACACGCCGATCGCGGTGCTCTCGCGGCGCCCGAAGCTGCTTTACGAGTACTTCAAGCAGAACTTTGCCCAGGTCACCAATCCGCCGATTGATCCGATCCGCGAAGAGCTGGTGATGAGCCTGGTTTCGATGATCGGACCCCGGCCCAACCTGCTCGGCCGCAACGCTGGCGCCCACAAGCGCTTGGAGGTGGCTCAGCCGATCCTCACCGATGAGGACCTGGCCAAGATCCGCGCGGTGCATGAACTGCTGGACGGCGCCTTCCGCACCGCGACCCTCGACGCCACTTGGGACGCCGAGGACGGCGCGCCCGCCCTTGAGGCGGCTGTGGAACAGCTGTGCCGCGATGCGACCGACGCCGTGCTGGCCGACAACAACATCCTGATCCTGTCGGACCGTGCGACCAGCGCCGAACGCATTCCGATCCCGGCGGCCCTGGCCACGGCGGCGGTGCATCACCACCTGATCCGTCAGGGTCTGCGCATGCAGACCGGCCTGGTGGTGGAGACCGGCGAGGCGCGTGAGGTCCACCACTTCTGCGTCCTGGCCGGCTACGGCGCCGAGGCGGTGAACCCCTACCTGGCGTTCCAGACCCTGGAGCAGATTCGGGTCACCAACGGCCTGACCCAGTCGGCCTATGAGGTCCGCAAGAACTACGTCAAGGCGATCGGCAAGGGCGTGCTGAAGGTGATGTCCAAGATGGGCATCTCGACCTACCAGTCCTATTGCGGCGCTCAGATCTTCGACGCCGTCGGGCTCTCGTCAGGCCTGATCGAAAAGTATTTCACCGGCACCGCCACGACTATTGAGGGCGTGGGCTTGCTGGAGATCGCCGCCGAGGCAGTGCGTCGCCACCAGGACGCCTATGGCGATGCGCCGATCTATAAGTCGATGCTGGATGTCGGCGGCCAGTACGCTTGGCGGTTGCGCGGCGAGACCCATGCGTGGACGCCGGAGTCGGTCTCCAAGCTGCAACACGCGGTGCGCGGCAACCTGCCGGACGAGTACCGCCAGTTCGCCGAGACGATCAACGAACAGAGCGAACGGCTGCTGACCATTCGCGGCCTGATGCGCCTGAAGACGGCGGCCGAGCCGGTCCCGCTGGACGAGGTCGAGCCGGCGGCAGAGCTGGTGAAGCGCTTCTCCACGGGCGCCATGAGCTTTGGCTCGATCAGCCGCGAGGCCCACACCACCCTGGCCATCGCCATGAACCGCATTGGCGGGCGCTCCAACACCGGCGAAGGCGGCGAGGAGCCGGACCGGTTCGTGCGCCTGCCGAACGGCGATTCCATGCGCTCGGCGATCAAGCAGGTTGCCTCAGGCCGGTTTGGCGTGACCGCCGAATATCTGGTAAACGCCGACGACATCCAGATCAAGATGGCCCAGGGCGCCAAGCCCGGCGAGGGCGGCCAGCTTCCGGGCTACAAGGTCGACAAGAACATCGCCCGGGTGCGCCACTCGACCCCTGGCGTCGGCCTCATCAGCCCGCCGCCGCACCACGACATCTATTCTATCGAAGACCTGGCCCAGCTGATCCACGACCTGAAGAACGTCAATCCGGGCGCGCGGATCTCGGTGAAGCTGGTGTCGGAAGTGGGCGTCGGCACGGTCGCGGCCGGCGTCGCCAAGGCGCGCGCCGACCATGTGACGATCTCGGGCTTCGAAGGCGGCACGGGCGCGTCGCCACTGACCTCGCTGACCCACGCCGGCTCGCCCTGGGAGATCGGTCTGGCCGAGACCCAGCAGACCTTGCTGCTGAACGGCTTGCGCACCCGCATCGCCGTGCAGGTCGACGGCGGTATCCGGACCGGCCGGGACGTGGCCATCGGCGCGCTGCTGGGCGCCGACGAGTTCGGGTTCGCCACCGCGCCACTGATCGCCGCCGGCTGCATCATGATGCGCAAGTGCCACCTCAACACCTGCCCGGTGGGGGTGGCGACCCAGGACCCGGTGCTGCGCGCCCGTTTCACCGGCCAGCCCGAGCATGTGATCAACTTCTTCTTCTTCGTGGCCGAAGAGCTGCGCCAGATCATGGCCGACATGGGCTTTCGCACCATGAACGAGATGATCGGGCGGGTGGACCGCTTGGACATGCGCACCGCGCTGGACCACTGGAAGGCTCAGGGCGTGGACCTGTCGCGGATCCTGTATTCGGCGCCCGCGTCCGGCGGGAAGGTGCTCTGGAACCAGGATCGGCAAGATCATGGCCTGGACCGCGCATTGGACCACACGCTGATCGCCGACGCCAAGGCAGCCTTGGAAAATGGCCAGCCGGTGCGCGGCGACTACAAGGTGCGCAACATCAACCGCACCGTGGGCGCCATGCTGTCGGGCGAAGTGGCCAAGCGCTACGGCCATGCCGGGTTGGCGGACGACACCATCTCGCTGACCTTCAAGGGTCAGGCGGGCCAGAGCTTCGGCGCCTTCGCCGCGCGCGGCGTCAGCCTGACCCTGATCGGTGACGGTAACGACTATGTGGGCAAGGGCCTTTCCGGCGGCCGGGTGATCGTGCGCCAACCGCCTGAGGCCAACCGTGACCCGACCCGCAACATCATCGTCGGTAACACGGTGCTGTACGGCGCCATCGCCGGCGAGGCCTATTTCCAGGGCGTAGCGGGCGAGCGGTTCGCCGTGCGCAACTCCGGCGCCGTGGCGGTGGTCGAGGGCCTGGGCGATCATGGCTGCGAATACATGACCGGCGGCGTCGTCGTGGTGCTGGGCGAGACCGGCCGCAACTTCGCGGCGGGCATGAGTGGCGGCGTGGCCTATGTCTATGATCCCACCGGCCGGTTCCGCGATCTCTGCAATCCGGCCATGGTCGATCTGGAGCCGGTGGACCCGGCGGCGGCCGGCGGCGCGGACGATGGCCGGCGGCCCAGCCAGCGCTCGATCTCGGTGGAGGACGCCGGCATGGGCGACATGCTGGGCCACGACGCCGAACGCCTGCGCATTCTGATCGAACGCCACCAGTTGCACACCGGCAGCGCCCGGGCCGCCGAGATCCTGGAGAGTTGGGCGACCTCGGCCCGAGCCTTCGTCAAGGTGATGCCGAAGGACTATCGCCGCGCCCTCACCGATCAGGCGAGCGAACGCGCCGCCGCCGCCGCCGCCGCCGTCGCGGCGGAATAGCCGAAGTTTTCTGGAGTTTACCTGAGATGGGAAAGCCCACCGGCTTCCTGGAGATCGAGCGCCGCGACCGGGTCTATGACCCGCCGAAAGCGCGTCTGAAGACCTGGAAGGAATTCACCCAACCGATGGCCGAGCCTGCGCTGCGGGCTCAGGCGTCACGTTGCATGAACTGTGGCATCCCGTTCTGTCACCAGGGCTGCCCGGTGAACAACCAGATCCCGGACTTTAACGAGCTGATCTACCGCGACCAGTGGCTGAAGGCGCTGGAGAACCTGCAGTCGACCAACAACTTCCCAGAGTTCACGGGCCGCATCTGCCCGGCGCCCTGTGAAGCCTCCTGCACCCTCAACATCCCGGACAGCCCGGTCACCATCAAGTCGATTGAGTGCCAGATCGTCGACAAGGGCTGGGAGGAGGGCTGGATCCTGCCCGAGCCCTCGGCGCGCGGCACCGGCAAGCGAGTGGCAGTGGTCGGCTCAGGCCCGGCCGGCCTGGCCTGCGCACAGCAGCTGGCCCGCGCCGGCCACGCGACCACTGTGTTCGAGAAGTCTGACCGGGTCGGCGGCCTGCTGCGCTACGGCATCCCCGACTTTAAGATGGAAAAGCACCTGATCGACCGCCGGGTGCGCCAGATGGAGACCGAGGGCGTCATCTTCCGCACCGGCTTCGAAGTCGGCGTCAACGTCACCGTCGAGCGACTGCTGGACGACTATGATGTGCTGGTGATGGCCGGCGGGGCCGAGGCGCCGCGCGACCTGGAGATTCCCGGACGCGACTTGGGCGGCGTGCACTACGCGATGGACTTCCTGACCCAGCAGAACAAGCGCAACGCCGGAGACGCTGAGGACATCGCTGCGCCGGCCGGGACCATCTCCGCCGCCGGCAAGCATGTGGTGGTGATCGGCGGCGGAGACACCGGATCGGACTGCATCGGCACCTCAAACCGCCAGGGCGCAGCTTCAGTGATCCAGTTGGAGATCATGCCCCGGCCGCCGGAGCGCGAGAACAAGTCGCTGGTCTGGCCGGACTGGCCGTTGAAGCTACGAACCTCCTCGTCGCACCAGGAAGGCGTCGAGCGCGACTTCGCGGTCGCCACCACGCGGGCGCTGGGCGCCGATGGCCGGGTGACGGCGCTCGAGTGCGTGCGCCTGGAGGGGGTGGACGGCCGGATGCAGGCAGTTCCGGACTCGACGTTCGAACTCAAGGCCGACCTCGTCTTCCTGGCGATGGGCTTCGTCGGCCCGCGCAAGGACGGGGTCGTTGAGCAGAGCGGCGTCGATCTGGATCCGCGCGGCAACGTCAAGGCCAACGTCACCGACTACGCGACCTCGGCCCCGAAGATCTTCACCTGCGGCGACATGCGGCGCGGCCAGTCCCTGGTGGTCTGGGCGATTCGCGAGGGCCGTCAGTGCGCCCAGGCCGTGGACGCCTTCCTGATGGGCGCGAGCAAGCTGCCGCGCTGAGGAACGCGCCGGGCGGACCTGGCCCTCCGCCGCGCTCGCTCCTTTCGCGAGCACGGTCTTTCGGATTGGAGTGGTTGAGGCCGCTTATCGCCTCTGGAAGCTCAAGCCGGCGAGGGTGGGGCCAGAGCGCCCTCGACCGCTTGG
>JAYTFM010000018.1:0-37396 GCA_043734425.1 Alphaproteobacteria bacterium | reverse complement strand
CCGGCCTTCGGCCACCTCCCCCTGTGGGGGAGGATAAGTTCACGCCGCATGGGCCGCCCCCTGCGGCGCCGGAACGGCGATGCCGGACTCCGTGTAGTCCTTCAGCTTGTTGCGCAGGGTGCGGATCGAGATGCCGAGGATGTTGGCGGCGTGGGTGCGGTTGCCCAGGCAGTGTTGCAGGGTGTCGATGATTAACTGCTGCTCCATCTCCGCCACCGTCTGGCCGACGAACGACCGGGTCGCGAAGTCGGCGGCCGAGGCGGCGGCCTGGGCGGTGCGCGCGTGAGCGTCGGCCGGGGCCAGCGGTTGGCCATCCGGCAACCGGATCGCCGCTTCGTCGATCTCCGGACCGCTGGCTAGCAGCACCGCCCGGTGCATGGCGTTCTCCAGTTCGCGGACATTGCCCGGCCAGCGATGGGCGATCAGCCGCCGGCGGGCTTCGCCGGCCAGGGGGCTTTCCTTCACCCCATTGGCCGCCGCGTATTTCTTGATGAAGAACTCAGCCAGCGCCGCCACGTCGCCCGGACGTTCGCGAAGCGGCGGCACCCGCAGGTTCACCACATTCAGGCGATAGAGCAGGTCTTCCCGGAACGTCCCGTCCTTCACGGCCTGCATGAGGTCGCGGTTCGAGGTCGCGAGGATGCGGATATCCACCTTGACCGGCCTGGACCCGCCGACCCGGTCGATCTCGCGCTCCTGTACGGCGCGCAGCAGCTTGGCCTGCAGCCGACTATCCATCTCGGAGATTTCATCCAGCAGCAGAGTGCCGCCGTTCGCCTCTTCGAACTTGCCGATACGGCGGGCCAGCGCGCCGGTGAAGGCGCCCTTCTCGTGGCCGAACAACTCGCTCTCCAGCAGGTTCTCCGGGATCGCGGCGCAATTGACCGAGATAAACGGCCGGTTCGCCCGGCGGGACTTCTGGTGCAGGTAGCGGGCGACCACCTCCTTGCCGACGCCACTCTCGCCGGTGATCAGGATCGAGGCGTCCGAGCTTGCCACCTGGTCGGCCAGATCGATCACCGCCTGCATGGCCGGATCGCGTACGATCATCGGCCGGTTGTCGTCCGAGACGGCCGCCAGCACCGCAGCGATCAGACTGGCTTCCGGCGGCAGCGGGATGAATTCCTTGGCGCCCGCGCGGATCGCATCGGCCGCCCGCTTTGGATCGGCGCCGACACCACAGGCCACGACCGGCACGCGGATCCGCTCGATCTCGTTGGCGGCGATCAAGGCGGCGATGTCGAGGTCATAGTCGACCATCAGCAGGTCCGCGCCCTGGCCGGCGCGAAGCGCGTGGGTGGCCGCTTCTATGGTTTCCACATGGCTGACCTTGGCGCCTGCGCTCATGGCCATTTTCACGGCGTTTGAGAGCTGTCCGCTCAGTTTTCCGACGACCAGAAGTCGCATGGTTTGTTCCTCCGGACTCTCAGGGCTCAGCCCTGCGAGTCGCCGTCCTTGATGATTTCCGTCATGGTGACGCCCAGCCGGTCGTCGACGATGACCACCTCGCCGCGCGCCATCAGGCGGTTGTTCACATAGATGTCGATCGCTTCGCCGACCTTGCGGTCGAGCTCCAGGATGGAGCCTTGAGTCAGTTGCAGCAGGTCGGCCACCGACATGCTGGACTTGCCCAGCACCGCCGAGATGTTGACCGGTACGTCGAACACCGTCGAAAGGTCTGCGGCGCTGCGGTTCACGTCGTCCTGGGCCTCGACCTGCGGCCCATCGTCGGCGGCGAATTCGTCCAGTTTCAGGGTGTCTTCGGACATGGCCTCAGGCCTCGCTTCCGGGAATCAGGGGTTCGGCGTGTAGCCCCTCAGAGGCCAGTGCGGCCTGGAGGGCATCGGCGACGCGTTCGGCGGCGGCGGCGGGATCGAACGCCGCCTGGCCGTCGCCGAAATCGAGCGTGAAAGCGTGGGTCCCGAAGCTGGCGTCGGCCTTGATCACCAGCGCCCCTTCAAAGCCGAGATTGCGCGCCACCTCGTCCAAGGCGCCTTGCAGATGCTCGGCCAACGCCGGTTCGGCGGTGACCACCAGGCGCGGTTGGGCCTCGATCTCGCGGGCCAGAGCATCCAGCGCCGCCTGGGCGACGGCCTGGGGGAACCTGTCCAGCGCCGCGTTGGCGATCGCCTGGGCGCAGGCCATCGCCAGGGCTGCCGAGCCCTCGCGGTGTTCATGGGCGACGCCGGCCAGCTTTGGCAACGCCTGGCGGCAGGCGAGCGCGATCTGGGCGAGGGCGTCGGCCTGGCGCGCGGCGATGCTTTCCAGCGCCTTGCGTTCCCCTTCGGCCAGGGCGGCGGCGCGGATGCGATCCACCTCCTCCAGCGGATAGAGGCGTTTTGGGCGCGTCGAGGTTTGCTCACCGACGCCGGCGCCGTCGAAGACAGTGTCGAAGTTGAAGCGTTCCAGGGCGGCGGCCATCAGTAGATCAACTCATCATCGCCGCCGGCCGAGCCGGCCAGCATGATCTCGCCCTTGGCGGCGAGATCCTTGGCGGTCTGGACGATGGTCATCTGGGCCTGATCGACATCCTTCAGGCGGACCGGGCCCATGGATTCCATATCCTCGCGCATGATCTTGGCGGCGCGCTCGGACATGTTGGAGAAGAACATCTCCCTCAGGGCGTCCGAGGCGCCCTTCATGGCCAAGCCTAGCTGGTCCTTTTCGACGACCCTGAGCAGGGTCTGAACGCCGCCGGGATCCAGCTTGTTCAGGTCTTCGAACACGAACATCAAAGCGCGGATGCGCTCAGCCGCC
Source organism: Alphaproteobacteria bacterium (assembly GCA_043734425.1). Classification (GTDB taxonomy): domain Bacteria; phylum Pseudomonadota; class Alphaproteobacteria; order Caulobacterales; family Caulobacteraceae; genus Phenylobacterium. The sequence continues at coordinate 34,639 of JAYTFM010000018.1, read as the reverse complement.
TCGCGGTTGCGCTCTTCCAGCGAGGTGATGAACCGCGCCTCGGTCTGCCGGTCGAAGGCGTTGAAGATCTCCGCCATCATCTCGTGGCTGTCGCGCCGGGAGGTGCGCGCCAGGTTCGACATGAATTCGATTCGCAGGGTCTGTTCGATCTTGTCGAGGATCTCGCGCTGCACCGGCTCCATGCGCAGCATCCGCATGACGCATTCCAGGGCGAAATCCTCGGGTAGAGCCCCCAGCACTCGCGCGGCGTGGTCCGGTTTCACCTTTGACAGCACGACGGCGACGGTCTGCGGGTATTCGTTCTTCAGATAGTTGGCGAGCACCGCCTCGTTCACATTGCCCAGCTTGTCCCACATGGTGCGGCCGGCCGGACCACGGATTTCCTCCATGAGGTTTTCGACCCGGTCGGTGGGCATGATCGAGGCCAACAGCTTTTGGGTCTGTTCGAAGGATCCCATGATGGCCCCGGTGCCGGCCATCCCGCGGACGAACTGCAGCAGCAGGTCCTCGACCACCGTGGCGTGCACATTGCCCAGGCTGGCCATGGCCTGGGAGATCTCCTTGATCTCGTCCTCGTCCAGAGACTTCCAGATGTTGGCGTGGTCCTCTCCCAGGGCCAGCATGACGACGGCACACTTTTCTGCGCCGTTCAGGCGGGTGGCGTCGACGATGTTCTTGGAGGAGCCCCGCGCCATCAGACCGTCTCGTGCAGCCAGGAGCGAAGGATCGCCACCGACTCATCGGGATGTTGTTCGACAAAGTCGGACACTTGCTTGACCGAGCTTTGGCGGACCTGGCCTTCCACCCGGGCGATGTCCATGGCGGTGGGATCATCCGCAGGCCTTGGCAGCGCGAGTTGTGAGATGCTGCCGTCGGCGGCGATGGCCATCTGCTGGCCATCGGGCGTCATGATGATCTTGGTGACGTCCTTGGGGTTGGCCTTGCCACCAACTGCGGCCGCGCCACCGCCGGCGCTTCGAAGCAGCGGCCGCGCGACGAAGAAGATCATCAGGATGCCGACAATCGCCAGCACCAGCAGCTCGGCGCCGCGCATGATGTCGTTTTTGTCGAAGCCCATGAGCGGGCTGGCCGCCTGCACCCCGCCCGCGTCGTCCGGCGCGGGGAAGCGCACATTGACCACGCTGACCTGATCGCCTCGGTCGGTGGAGAAGCCGATGGCGGTGCGGACCAGCTGTTCGATGCGCTGCATTTCCTCGGCCGAGCGCGGGGTATAGGCGCCGGGTTTGCCGTCCTTACCGATCGCGGTGGCGCCATCCACGGCGACAGCGACCGACAACCGCTTGATGGCGCCAGGCTCCTGCACCTCGGTGCGCACGCTCTTGGAAATTTCGTAGTTGGTGGTGCTCTCCTGGCGGCCCGAGCTGTTGGCATTTTCGGTGCTGTCAGACCCCGCGCCACCCGGAATGTTGGCGGCGACTGAGGCTTGGCCGGAGCCATCGGCGGATTTCTCACGGCTGTTCTCGTCGGTGGTAGATTCGGAGCGGATCACTTGGCCGTCTGGATCGTATTTTTCCTCCTGCGTGGTCACCCGCGCCAACTCCAGGTCGGCCGACACGTTCACGCGCGCCTTGCCGGCGCCGACCATGCCCTCGACCATCGACTTCACCTGCCGGGTGATGCGCTGCTCAACCTCGGATTTGCGGCTGTCTGACTCGGCGGCCATGCCGGTCTCACCGCCCGACAGGGTCTTGGCGTGCTGATCGACGACCGTGACGCGGTCCGGCTTGAGGTTCGGCACGGCGCTGGACACCAGGTTCTGCATGGCCCGAACCTGCTCGGCGGTCGGCTCGCGCCCGCCCACGCCGATGGTTACCGAGGCCGAGGGCTGCTCGGCCTCCTCCTCGAACAGCTGGCGCTTCGGCAGCACCAGGTGCACCCGCGCGGCGGTGATCCCGTCCAGGCTGAGAATGGTCCGGCCAAGTTCACCCTCAAGCGCCCGCTGACGGTTCAGCTGCTGGACGAAATCCGTCTGACCCAGGGCGCTGGCGTTGTCGAAAATCTCGTAGCCGACGGACCCGGCGGTCGGCAGGCCCTTGCTGGACAGCATCAGGCGCGTCGAGGCCACCTGATCGCGCGGCACCATGATGGTCGAGCCGTCGCCCTTGACCTCGTATTTGACGCCGCCCTGATCCAGCGCCTGGGTGATCGAGCCGGCTTCCTTGAGATCAAGGTTGGAATAAAGCAGAGCTTTGGGCTGTCCCAGTCCCGTGGTGATCGCGAACATGACGGCCGCCAGACCCGCGCCGATGCCGATCAGGGCGGCCAGCCGGCCAATCCCGAATCTCTGCAATGCGGCCAGCAACTGGTTCAACGCGTCCCGCTCCCCCGTCATCCCGTGGCGCACTGACGCGTCACGTGATGGGACTAGGCAGGAATTACCCAGTGCAAGGTAAACGGGGCTTTAAGGTCCCCGAAAGATCAGCCGCTCCAGGGCTGCAGCGCGCCGCCGAACGCCAGCGCCAGCCCAAGGGTCGTGTAGATCGCGACCGTGGCGGTGAACGCCAGTTTGCGCAGCCCTGACCAGGAGTCCACCCGTCGCCCGCCTTGCCAGACCGAGGGCAGGGTTGCGATGGTCACCAAGGTGAGGGCCGAAGCGACCAGGGCGCAGGTCGAGGCGGTGATCACCCACGGCCCGGGCCAGTCGTACATCAGCCCCTGCGGGTCGCCGGCGCCGCGCGCCCAGAGTGCAAAGCCGCCGATCGCCGCCAGCCACAGCACCGCCTGGGTGTTCTGGATCAGCGCCGCCTGGGCCTGGACCTGGTTCTGGCGCAGTTCCCGGCGATTGCGCAGCGCTGCACCGGCGAGCGTAGCGATGGCTGCGAACAGCGTCAGGCTGGCCAGCCCGGCAAACGTCTGGGTCCGTTGCCAAAATCCAGCACGCTGCAGCGTCTCGCTGTTGGTGGCTGGCCGAAAGCTCACCGCCCGGCCCTCCGACATCTGGAACGCCAGCCGCTCGTGTCCTTCCGCAGCCAGGAACCGACCTCCGTCGACCGGCCCTGCAGGGCTCCAGGCCCGCGATTCGCCTGACCGCACCGTCAGCAGCCGCCCGTCGCGGGTCACCGCCACATGCACGCCGCCGCCGACCAGCGCGGCAAAGCCCTCAAGCCCGCCCTGCGCGCGCCGCGTGCTGAGATAATCGCCTTCGAAGCGGGCGGCTGACCGGCCTAGATCCTCCGACCCGACCGGCGGCGCGCGCAGCTTGGCCTTGAACTGCGCCAGGATCACGCTCGGCAACACATCCGCCAGCCGCGCGCCCGATTCGCTGTTGGTGGTGACAAACACCCCCAGGCCCAGCGCCGGCACCAGGGTCATGTTCGACTGGAAGGCGATCGTATGGCCAAGGTGTCCATAGCCGCGATAGCCGCCCGGCAAGTCGAAGACCATGAAGCCGTGCGCCCAGCCATTGACGCCCTCAGGCGCGGCCAGCATCGGGGTGCGAAACGCCTGAGCGGTGGCGGGCCCAAAGATGCTCGCGCCGTCCAGAGCGCCGTCGGCCAGCAGCATGCGCATATAGCGGCCCATGTCGGCGGCGCTCGACGAGGCCGATCCCGCCGGGGCGATCTGACCGATATACTCATAGGCGTTGGGGGCAAACCCAGCGTTGCGCCAGCCGTAGCCCTGGGCCAGGTCAGCCCGCAGCGCCATCGGCATCGGCGCCGGCAGACCGCGACGCGCGTCGCGGGGTTCGCGGAAGGTGGTGTGACCCAAGCCCAGCGGCACGGTGATCTCGTCTTCCACCCGCCGTTCAAAGGTCTTGCCCGCCATGAAGGCGCCCGCCTCCCCGGCCAGGGCCGCGCCATAGTTGGAATAGCTGGCCACCGCGCCGGCTGAGCGCACCCGGCGTGGCCGCTCCTGACGCAGATAGAGATCGAGGGGCCGGATCCGCGCGGGATCGCGCTCGAACAACTGCCCAAGCGCGCGATCCTCAAATCCGGCGGTGTGATCGATCAGATTGGCGACCATGATATCGCGGCTGCGGCCTTCGTCGCGCACGCGGACCTTTTCCGGCAGATAGAGGTTGATCGGGCGGTCCAGGCGAATGCGCCCCGCCTCGACGTCGCGCATCAAGAGGATCCAGGTAAAGGTCTTGGAGATCGAGCCGATGCGAAACAGCGTGCGATCCGGGTCTACCCGTCGTCTGCGCGCGATGTCCGCATAGCCATAGCCCTTCTTCAGAACCACTTGGCCGCTCTGCACGATCATCACCGCCGCGCCAGCCACGTGCTCGCGCGCCATGCCCTCGGCCATCCAGCCGTCGACGAACGCCTCGAGCCTGACGGGGTCCAGCGGCTCGGCGGCCGGCGCGGGTATGGCGGGCGCGATGCGGAGCAACGGGTGCGGCGCTGCGGCGGTCTTCGGGCGCGGCGGCTTGGCGCGGATCTGGGTGTAGGGAACGGGCGCCTTTGGCAGGGCGGCGCCTTCCTGCGACAGGGCAGGCGCGGCGCACGCCATTATCGCCGCGAAGGTCGCGAGCACCGCCGTCAGTCGTCTCTGCATGCCCGGCCAGTCATCTTTCAAACGCGCCGACCACACCTAGAGCGCTTGCTTTGAAAAGTGGACTCAGTTCGGCGCTGGATCGAAGGCCAAGAGCGGCAACAGCGGCTTGAGCTCTCCGCCGACCCAGATCTGCGGCTCGGAAGGCGGGCTCATATTTTCGGCGATTTCGCGCAGCCGCACACACTCCTGCACCGCGCCGCCCAGTTTGGCGAAATCGCGAGCGCTGGCCATCGACGACAGGAAGCAGTCGTCGAAGAACGGGTACTTGTTGTCCTGGCCGCAGCCAAATGAGGTTCGATCCGGCCGAGCCGCCGTCAGCACCATCCGGTTCGGCCGCGCCAGGATCGGCACATAGACCCCTGCGAAACACGCCGAGATCACCACCACAGTTGGCCGCCTACCGCAGGTCTGATCCAGCATGCCGGCCAAAACGCCCGGCATCAGGATCGACTGATCCACCACAGCGCCTTCCGGGGCCCCGTGCGAAGTCAGATAGAACAGGCACCCGCCGCCGGGCTTGGCCGACAGGTCCGCCAGGGCGTTGTAGATGCCCTGGAACTCCGCCTTTTCCGGATGCATGTCCTTGTAGCGTTCCGGACGCACCGAGAACTGGCGCAGGTTCTGCGGCTGGAACCCGGCCCGGTAGAGCGCCAGGGCCACATCGCGGCGGGCGTTGTCGAAGGCTTCGGAGGGGCCGCCGTCATGGGCGTGCCAGTCGCCCGCCACCACAACCGCCGACCAGTCCGAAAACGTCGAGGCCAGCACGCCGCCGGCCGCACTCAGCCAGAGGGTGGCCGCGAGCAGGGCGATGCTGACCCGGCGCATCTAGCTCTTGTACTTCGTGAACGGCGTCGGGATCGCCGTGCCGGTGGCCCGCGCCAGAGTGCGGCCCTCGGCGTCGAACAGTTCGCCCTCGGTGAACGCCACCTGACGGCCCCACTTCACCACCTTGCCGACGCCGCGGATCATGCCAGGCTGGCCGGGGCGAAAGAACGTCGTCTTCATCTCCAAGGTCGGCGCCACCGCCGTCATGCCCGAGGCCACCATGCAGGCCACGCTCATGCACTCATCCAGCATGGCGCAGAGATAGCCGCCCTGGATCTGCTTCATCGGGTTCAGCAGCAACTCGGCCTTAGCGTCGAACGCCACCTCGACGGAGCGTTCGGCCTGATTGACCCCGACCATTCGGAATCCCAGGGTTTGAGACCCCGTCGGCTGGTTCTTGGTCCGCAGGAACCGCCCCAGAATCTCTTCGTCGGTCAGGGCTTGCGGCTCTGAACTGGCCACGTCGGTCATTCGGCGCTCACTTCTTGCGGAACTGGTCCAGCGACACCACCGTCGCCTGGCTCGGCTTGGATGGCCCCGACTTGGCTGGCCCAGAATTGACTGGAAGCGGTTCGGGCGCAGCCTCTGGCGCGGGAAGGCCCTTGACCTCGGCCGGGGCGTCCGGCGGCGGCTCAAACTGCAACAGGTAATGCACCGAGGGATCATAGAACCGGGTGATCGCCGCATAGGGCACGGACACGCGCTTGGGCTGGCCGCCGAACTGCAGGGTGACCGAGAAAAACGTCTCGCCCGGCGCCAGGTCCCAGTATTGGTGCTGCAGCACGATAGTCATCTCATCGGGATAGCGCGACAACAGATCGACCGGCCCCGAGACCCCCGCCGCCTTGGTGCGGAAGGTGATGTAGAGATGATGATCGCCCGGCAGCCCGTCCGGCAGGGCCGCACGCTTCAGCGCCGCCCGGACCACGCCGCGCAGCGCGTCCTGGGCCAGCGCCTCATAGTTCATCAGATCCTGGGCCGGCGGATCCTGGGCCATTGGGGCTCCTAAGGTGCAAACCCAGAGGTTAGCGGCTGCGGGCGCAGGCGCAAGGCGGGATGAAGCCAGCGTCATCGTTTGAATTGAGGTATAACACTAGGTATGATATTCCCGATATGATTTTGAAGGGGATCGCTAGATACACATCTACCTAAATCGCTGGTTTGCGAAGTTTGCGGCGAGAGAAGGGTTGTCCCAAGCTTCGTTGGTCGAAGCCGTCGCTCGCGCGGAGGCCGGATTGATCGACGCCGATCTAGGGGGCGGTCTGATCAAGCAGCGAGTAGCGCGTGCGGGCGGTGGAAAATCCGGCGGCTATCGGTCGCTGATCATCTTTCGCGGCGGAGAACGTGCGGTGTTCGTCTTCGGATTTCCGAAGAACCGCAAGGCCAATCTGGACGCCACCGAACTCAAGGCGTTTCGGGCGGCAGCGAAGATCGTTTTAGGCCTGACCCAGGCGCAGATCGACCGCGAGGTGCACGGAGAAAGGCTGATCGAGGTGAAAGTCGATGACCAAGACCTATAGAAGCGAGGCGCTCGCCGCCGTCCACGAGATGATCTAGGGGCTGCACGAGGCAGGCGCGGTCGATAAGCAGACGATGCGTGACTTCGATGACGCGTGTCTGATGCCGGCCCATTTGCTGGCTCCGGATGAGATCCGCGCCATCCGCGAGGCCGAACAGGTTTCTCAGCCCGTTTTCGCGCGTTACCTGAACGTCTCGAGAAATCTGGTCTCCGACTGGGAACGCGGCGCAAAACGGCCGGGCGGTCCGGCGCTTCGGCTGCTGTCGATCATCCAGCGGAAGGGTCTGGAGGCTGTGGCGTAGGGCGCGAGCTGTTGAAGAAAGCGGGGGGCTTCTGTTGCCAGGCGTCCACACTCTTTCGCCAAGATTCGGGAGGCGCGATCTGAGAGATAGGTGGAGGGATTCTGTTGCCAGGCTCCCTCCCGGCCCCGCCTAAGGATCTGAACCCCTAGGACTTAGGTCGGAATTTCATCGCGCTGCATTACGCCGCGAGACGGATTTCCTCAGCGAAGTTATCGTTCGCATTTAGTTTAACGGCCCGAAACGGTGAGCCACGCCGAGAGAAAGCAACACCTTTAGACGTCTGTCGATGCTGATCGGCCCCATGCCTTCCGGCGAAAACCCGGCAAGAGATTGGTGGAGCCGCCGGGAATCGCACCCGGGTCCAGTCCGCTTATGACGTGCGCGTTTATCTCCATAGTCGGGCGAACCCGACCCCCCTGATATAGGCCCTATGGGTTGAAAATCCAACAACTGCGGCTGGCGAAGCGTGAACCGCCAGTCGAAATGCGTGGATCGCCGCATCCGCTGCGTGGCCGGCCTCACGCTCAGTCGCCATTGGGCGTAGCTTCAGGACATTGGATCTACGAGGTTTTCCATGCGCAATCTGCTCCAGGCGGTTCGGCCGCTGGTCAACGACCTGTTCTCGTCAATTGTCTTCGCTGTGCTGATCGCCGTGGGCGCCGGCGCCATGGTCGCCACAGCGGCGGCCATCGGCATCGGGATCGGTCAGGTCATCCTGATGGCCTTGCGAAAGCAGCCCATCGCGCGGCTGCAATGGGCCAGCCTGGCGCTGGTGCTGACCCTGGGCTCGGCCAGTCTCTACCTGCACGATGCGCGCTTCCTGATGGCCAAGCCGACGGTGATCTATCTGATCATCGCCGCCGTGATGCTGCAGAAGGGCTGGATGCTGCGCTACATGCCGCCCATCGCGCGCGGGCATGGCGAGCCGCTGATGATCGTGTTCGGCTATGTCTGGGCCGGCCTGATGCTGCTGACCGCCGCGGCGAACCTGGCCGTCGCGATCTATCTGCCCGCCAGGTGGCCGGCCTTTGTCGCGGTCGTCCCGTTGGCCTCCAAATTGGCGTTGTTCGCAGTCCAGTACCTGACCATCCGCGCCTATGTGAAGCCCCGGGTCGAAGCCGAGATGGCGGCGCGGGCCGCCGCCTAAAACACCTCCGCGCCCCGCGAGATCGACAGCACGCCGGTCCGCGACACCTCCATCAGGCCCAAGGGCCGCATCAGGTCGACGAACTTGTCGATCTTGGACGAGGCGCCGGTCAGTTCGAACACGAAACTCTCGTGGGTGGTGTCGATCACCTTGGCGCGGAAGATGTCGGCGACCCGCAGCGCCTCCACCCGCTCGGCGCCAGAACCCCGCACCTTGATCAGCGCCAGCTCGCGCTCCAGGCCATTGGGATCCTTGGTCACGTCCTGAACGTGGCGGGTCGAGACCATCTTCTGCAGCAGCGCCTCGATCTGGGCCAGCACCTGCAGGGTGCCGCGCGTGACGATGGTGATGCGGCTGGTGTGAGCGGTCTCGTCGGTCTCGGCGACCGTCAGACTGTCGATATTGTAGCCGCGCGCCGCGAACAGCCCGACCACCCGGTGCAGCACGCCCGGCTCATTGTCGACCAGCACGGCAAAGGTGGCGCGGCTCTCGACCTGCTCGGTGTGGGCCAGGTCATAGACGGAGGCGGGCTGAACGGGTTCGGTCATCGGGCGGTTCCTGATCGGTGGCCGGTGAGGTGTCACAGGATGGCCCCCATCGCAACCTCGCCGCGCCTTCGCTAAGGTCGACCCTGAAGCAGGAGACCCCAATGGACCTCAATCTCGCCGGCCGCACCGTGCTGATCACCGGCGCCTCCAAGGGCATTGGCGCGGCCGCCGCAGAGGTGTTCGCTGAGGAGGGGTGCCACCTGATCCTCGCCGCCCGCAACGCCGAGCAGCTGGCGGCCAACTGCGAACGCCTGCGTGGCCTGCACCAGATCCAGGCCCGCGCCATCCCCACCGACCTGCGCGACCCCGCCCAGCTCGCGGCTCTGGCCGAGGCCGGCAAGGACATCGACATCCTGGTCAACAACGCCGGCGACATCCCTGGCGGCACGCTGGAAGCCGTCGATGAGGACCGCTGGCGCCATGCCTGGGAGCTGAAGGTGTTCGGCTATATCAACCTGACCCGCGCGATCTACGCCCACATGAAGGCGCGCGGTTCGGGCGTCATCCTGAACGACATCGGCGCGGCCGGCGAGCGGATGGACGCTGGCTACATCGCCGGCTCGACCGGCAACGCGGCGCTCTATGCCTTCACCCGCGCCCTCGGCGGTAAGAGCCTGAAGGACGGCATCCGCGTGGTCGGCGTCAGCCCCGGCCCGGTCGAGACCGACCGCATCGTCACTCTGATGAAGACCGCCGCCGAGCGCAGGTTCGGCGACGAGAGCCGCTATTCGGAGCTGATGGCGAACTACCCCAGAGGCCGCGCCGCCCACCCGCGCGAGATCGCCGACATGATGGCCTTCCTGGCCTCGGACCGCAGCGCCTATACGACCGGCGTCGTGGTCACCATCGACGGCGGGATCAGCGCCAGTCCGGGGTAGGGGTGGATGCCTCCAAACTCTCCTCATTCGTCATCGTCCGGCTTGTCCGGACGACCCATGAACTCCGTGCTTGGACTCCATTCACCGCGCCGCCGCATCCGCACTTGGACCAATGGTGTTCATGGGTTCCCGGCACGGCGTCGCTCCGCGCCTTGGCCGAGAATGACGAAAGAAAGTTGGGGTCGCACGGGGGCCGCCATCGTTGCGCTGCTGACAGGACGCTGTCACGAGCACAGCCTAGGGTGCGGCCATCGCACAATGGAGCCTGTCATGACTGTTCAAGAGATCGCCCAAGACCTCGTCGCCCTCTGCCAAGCCGGCAAGATGGACGAGTCCGGGGAAAAATACTGGGCCGACAATGTGGTCAGCCTGGAGGCCATGGAGGGCGACATGGCGCGGATCGAGGGCATCGCGGGCGTTCGCGGCAAGGGCGCCTGGTGGTACGCCAACCATGAGATTCACAGTGTCGAGGTCGAGGGACCGTATGTTCACGGCGATCAGTTCGTGGTGCGCTTCAGGATGGACGTGACGCCCAAGGACGGCCAACGCATGGTCATGGATGAGGTCGGCGTCTACACGGTCGGTGGCGGCAAGATCGTCGAAGAGCGGTTCTTCCGCGGAGGCTGAGCGGAGCCCTTGCCAACCGCGCTGGCCTCGCCAACATTCTGTCTATGTCTTCGCTGCGCATGCCCCAGTCCCTGAACGCCCTCCTCGGCGTCGAGACTGGCGATGCGGTGTTCCGCCATGAGCTGTTGGCCGAGCAGGCGGCGTCGCTTGGCCAGGCCGGGCGCAAGGTCGAGGCGGCCCTGGCGGCGCTGCGCGAGAATCCCGGCGGCGAGGGCCGGATCGCCGTCCTCAAGGCGGCGGCCGATGCCGTGTGGGGGTTCCTGGTCCAGCGCGAGATCCTGGGCCTGCGCGACCGGGGCGCGGTGATCGCCCACTATGGCATTCCTCGCGAAGTGCTGAACCGGCTGGGGGTCAAATAACCGCGAGCGGCGATCCAGCGGCCACACTTGGTGCTATGATCGGTGCAGGCGATCCCAAGAGCGCCAAACACTGGCGACCCCAGGCGCGCCCAAGGAGACGGCATGTCCGCTCTCAGAATGCCTCAACACCTCGCCGATCCCCTTCATGTCGACAGCGGCGAGGCCCATCTGCGATTCGAACTTCTGGAAGAAATCGACGGTGCGGTGGGTCGGGCTGAGCGCCAGGTGGAGCAGACCCTGTCGGCCCTGCGCGTCCATGATGCGGCTGGCCCCGAGGCCGGTGATCGCGCACCGCTGTTGGCGGCGGCGGTGGCTGCGGCCTGGCGCCTGATCGTCCAGCATGAGGCCTGCGACTGCGCCGACCATCGCCAGCTGATCGAGCGTTTCGGAATTCCGCCCGAAGTGTTGGCTCGCCTGGGCGCCCGCTAGGCCTTTGCAGCAGGGATCGGGCAAAACCGCTTGGCGCCCGCATCGCCAGGCTCCAGAACCCTCCCGAACCCAAACCTAGAGGCTGCCCATGTCCATCTCGCTCTATGACGTCAGCGTCACCTCGTTCTTGCAGACGCTCGGCGCCGTCTCCGCCTTCCTCGACAAGGGTCTGGCCCACTGCACCAGCGCCGGGATTGATCCGGAGAGCATCGTCGAGACGCGCCTGCACCCCGACATGCTGCCGTTCCGCTTCCAGCTGGTCTCGGTGGCGCACCACTCGGCCGGCGCTATCGAGGGCGTGCGCGCTGGGGTCTTCGTGCCGCCTTCCATGGACCCGTCGCTGACCTATGCCGGCCTGCAGGCGCTGATCACCGACAGCATCGCCAAACTCAAGGCGGTGACGCCGGCCGAGGCCAATGCCTTCGAGGGCAAGGACATGGTCTTCGCGCTCGGCGAGCGGAAGATGCCGTTCACCGCCGAGGGCTTCCTGATGAGCTTCTCGCTACCCAACGTCCACTTCCACGCCACCACCGCTTACGACATCCTGCGCCAAGCGGGCGTCCCCTTGGGCAAGCGCGACTACATGGGCGCGCTACGCATGAAGGTCTGAGGCCAGCCATGCAGCTGATCGGCCAGTACGACTCTCCGTATGTGCGCCGCGTCGGGATCACCCTTCGCCTCTACGGCCTGTCGTTTCAGCACCGGCCCTGGTCGGCGTTCGGCGACGCCGACAAGATCGCCGCGATCAGCCCGTTGCGGCGCGTGCCCGCCTTGCTGTTCGCGGACGGCGTAGCGCTCACTGACAGCTGGGCGATCATCGATACATTGGACCAGCTGGTCGGGCCGGCCCGGGCCCTGATCGCCGCCACCGGCCCGGACCGCCGCGAAGCCATGCGGCTCACCGCCCTGGCGGCCGGCGCGGCCGACAAGGCTGTCAGCCTGGTCTATGAAGGCGCGCTCCGATCCGAGCCGTTGGACATCTGGGTGGACCGCTGCCGAGCCCAGGTCGGCGGTGCTCTCGACGCCATCGAGACGGCGCGGGCAGGGCGGCTGACGCCCTGGCTGTTCGGCGAGCATCTCACCCACGCCGACATTATCCTGGCCACCGTCGGTCGCTTCATCGGCGAAGCGCTGCCCGGCGCATTCGACTTGAGCGCCCGCCCAGCGTTGACCGCCCATTGCGCGCGGGCCGAGGCGCTGGCGGTGTTCCAGGAGATCTGCCAGCCGTTCAAGCTGACGCCGCCGGGCGAGTAGGTCTGAAGCGCGCTAGGGACGCGGCCCGCCCGTGGTCAGAGCAAACATCGCCCCTTGCGGGTCCTGGCCCTGAAGAACCCAGTCGCCGCCCGGCACCTCCATGGGGCCGTTGATGATTTGGCCGCCAGCGCTTGTCACCCGATCGGCGGCGGCCTTGATGTCGGGCACGGTGAAGTAATAGTTCCAAGTGGAGACTGGCATGTGCGGTGGTCGTTTCATCATGCCGCCCACCTCGCCGTCCTGGTTCCGGAACAGCTGGTAGACGCCCATCGGGCCCATGTCGTGCGCCTCGCCGGCCCGCCAGCCGAACATCTCGCCATAGAAGGCCAGGGCGTCCTTGGGCTCGCCGCCCATCAGCTCGTTCCAGCCGACCAGGCCTTGGGCGCCCTTCGGCGGTGCGCCCCGCTCCTGATCCATCGGAGCTGGGGTCATCATTGCGAACACGGCGCCGGCCGGGTCGGCGACAATCGCAAACCGGCCGATACCCGGGATGTCGCTTGCGGGGTTCATCACCTTGCCGCCCAGCCGCTCGGCCTTCGCGCAGTCGGCGTCGACGTCGTCGCTGCAGATGTAGCCGGTCCAGTTCGGAGGGACGCCGTGCGCCTTGTGCTGGTCCGAAAGCCGCATCATGCCGCCGACGCCGTACCCGTCCGCCTCGAAGCGGGTGTAGGTCCCATCAGGTCCTGGCATTTCCTGGGCCGACCAGCCCACGACATCACTGTAGAACGCCTTTCCCCCCGCCGTGTCGGGGGTCATCAGCTCGCACCAGATGAAACGACCGTGGTTCCCGGACATCGACGCCTCCAAAGGGTTGCGTTCCCCAATTTAGACCCAAACGCCTCAGGGTTCGAGCCTGTTCCGCGCCGGGACGCGCGCTACACCAACCCCTTGCCCGCCTCGCCGATCACGGAGCCGATATCCTGCCCGTCGCCGGCCAGGATCATCTCGTTGTGGGCCTTGCCGGAGGGGATCATCGGGAAGCAGTTCTCTTCCTTGGTGATCCGGCAGTCGAACAGCACCGGTTTGTTCACCGCGATCATCTCGCGGATCATATCGTCCAGTTCATCCGGATGCTCGGCGCGAAAGCCGACGCCGCCGTAAGCCTCGGCCAATTTCACGAAGTCGGGCAGGCTTTCGGAGTAGGAGTGCGAATAGCGCTCACCGTGCAGCAGCTGCTGCCATTGGCGCACCATGCCCATCCACTCGTTGTTGAGGATGAAGATCTTGATCGGCAGGTTGTACTGCACCGCCGTCGACATCTCCTGCATGGTCATCTGCACGCTGGCGTCGCCGGCGATGTCGATGACCAGCGAGTCCGGATGCGCCATCTGCACGCCCACCGCCGCCGGCAGTCCATAGCCCATGGTGCCCAGGCCGCCCGAGGTCATCCAGCGGTTGGGTTCCTCGAACGGGAAATGCTGGGCCGCCCACATCTGGTGCTGGCCGACTTCGGTGGTGATGTAGGTGTCGTGGCCGCGGGTCAGCTGGTAGAGCCGTTGGATCGCGTACTGCGGCTTGATCAGCTTGTCGTCGGGCAGATAGCGGAAGCTGTCGCGGGCCCGCCAGGCGTCGATCTGGCTCCACCACACCTTGAGGGCGGCCTGATCGGTCTTCAGCTTGCTCTGTTTCCAGACCGCGATCAGGTCTTCCAGAACCGAGCCGGCGTCGCCGACGATGCCGATGTCGGTGCGCACGTTTTTGCCGATCGACGAGGGGTCGATGTCGATGTGGATCTTACGCGAGCCGGGCGAGAAGGCGTCGAGCCGGCCGGTCACCCGGTCATCGAAACGCGACCCCACCGCGATCATCACGTCGCAGTCGTGCATGGCGTTGTTGGCTTCGAACGAGCCGTGCATCCCCAGCATGCCCAGCCACTGCGGGCTGGAGGCCGGGAACGCGCCCAGGCCCATCAGCGTCGAGGTGACCGGCGCGCCGGTCAGGGCCGCGAACTCGCGCAACCGCTCTGAGGCTTTGGGGCCGGCGTTGATCACCCCGCCGCCAGTGTAGAAGATCGGCCGCTTGGCACCGGCGATCAGAGCGGCCGCCTCGGCGATCTTGCCGGCGTCGCCCTTGGTGCGCGGGGCGTAGTTGTGGGCGTGACGGACCTCTTTGGGACCCTGATAGACGCCCTTGGCGAACTGCACGTCCTTGGGGATGTCGATGACCACCGGGCCGGGCCGGCCGGAGGTGGCGATATGGAAGGCCTCATGAACGATGCGCGGCAGATCGCCGACCGACTTCACCAGATAGTTGTGCTTGGTGCAGGGCCGGGTGATGCCGATTGTGTCGCATTCCTGGAAGGCGTCAGTGCCGATCAGATGGGTGGCGACCTGACCGGTGATGACGATCAACGGAATCGAATCCATCAGCGCATCGACGATGCCGGTCACCGCATTGGTGGCCCCGGGGCCGGAGGTGACCAGCACCACGCCGGGCTTGCCGGTCGAGCGGGCATAGCCCTCGGCGGCATGGGTCGCGCCCTGCTCGTGGCGGACCAGCACGTGCTTCAGGCGCGGCTCGTTGAAGAGGGCGTCATAGATCGGCAGCACCGCGCCACCCGGATAGCCGAATAGCACCTCGACGCCCTGGTCGATCAGCGCGCGGACCAAGATCTCGGCGCCCGAGAGGGTTGTGGCTTCCGCTTCGATGGTTTGGTGCTGGGTCATGGGCCTGGCCTGGAAGTCTTGATTGGGAATTCTGGACATTAAAAAAGGCCCTCGGGGGGCCTGGGGACGCGCGACCGGTCGGTCCTGACGTTATCGTCAGTCCGTTACGGTCGCCCGAAGAGTACGAGAAGCTTGCGCATAGTCTATCCTCGAAAATATCAGAGTGCGATGTCGCATGCTCGGACTAGGGCGTCAAGTCGGGGTTGAGCGCAAGAAACTGCCGCCATTGTTTGTCGGGATCCAGCGTCTCGATCCCGGGCCAGTCGCCCATCTGGCCGCGGATCCAGGTCAGCTGGCGCTTGGCGTACCGGCGGGTTTCCTGGCGCGCGGCGGCCAGGGCCTCGCTGAGGGACATCTCGCTGCGCAGGTGGGCGGTGAACTCGCGATAGCCGACAGCCTTCAGGATCGGCAGGTCAGGGTCCAGAGCGCGGGCCATCAAGGCGGCGACCTCCTCTAACGCGCCCATGGCCAACATGGTCTCCAGACGGATGTCGCACCGGGCGTAGAGTTCCGGCCGGGGCGGGATCAGGGCGAGGCCACGCCATAGGCCTGCGTCGAGGCCGCCAACGGGAGCCGACTGTAGCGCGCTCAGCGACCGGCCGCTGGCGGCATAGACGGCCCAGGCGCGAACCAGCCGCTGGCGGTCGGCTGGTGAGATGCGCGCGGACGCTGACGGATCGACTGCCGCCAGCCGTTCGCGGAAGCGGGCTTCGCCAAGGTCGGCATATTCGCCCTCTACGGCCTTGCGGACGGCATTGGGAACCTCCGGAATTACCGCCAATCCTTGCGTCAGGGCGTGGAAATAGAGGCCGGTCCCGCCGACAACGACGGCCGGGCGATTGCGCGCGACAATCTCATCGATCACCACCTGAGCCGCCCGCAGCCAGCGGCCGGTTGACCAGCCATCGGCCGGGTCCGCCACAGCGAACAGGTGATGGGGCGCCTGACGCTGTTCCTCCACTGTCGGTCCGGCGGTCAACACCGGCAAGCCGGCGTAAAGCTGCATGGAGTCGGCATTGACGATCTCGCCGCCCACGGCCTTCGCCAGCCGGAGCGCCAGCGCCGACTTGCCGCTTGCGGTCGGTCCGGCGATCAGCCAGATGCGGGCCGTCATGTTCTCGATCACCCTCGTCAGCCCGTATCCGGACGCCGCCAGCAGGGCCTATCACGCCATGCTGAGTCCGTTGAACGGTGAAGGTCGCGAGCTCGGCCCCGGCGCCTTCGACATCGTCGCGGCAGATCGACCCCAAAGCATCGCGGAGGCGCTAGCTGGCCTGCCGGTCGACTACTGCATCCAACCCGCCGAGGGCCGCCGCAAGCGGCTGCTGATCGCCGACATGGACTCCACAATCATCAATGTCGAGTGCCTGGACGAGCTGGCCGATTTCGCCGGTCTGAAGGCCGAAATCTCCGCCATCACGGAACGGGCCATGCGCGGCGAACTGGCGTTCGAGGGCGCGCTGCGGGAACGGATCGGGATGCTGAAGGGCTTGCGGACCACCGCTCTGCAAAAGACCTACGACCAGCGCGTCCGGCTCAATCCCGGCGCCCGGACCCTGGTGCGAACGATGGCGGCCAACGGTGCGCGCTGCGCCCTGGTTAGCGGCGGGTTCACGTTCTTCACCGGCAAGGTCGCCGAGGCGGCCGGCTTCCACAGCCACCGCGCCAACACCCTGATCGAGGCCGACGGTAAGCTCACCGGCCAGGTCGGCGAGCCGATCCTCGGCAAGGAAGCCAAGCTGGCGGCCCTCCGCGAAGACGCCGCCGCGCTGGACATCCCGCTTTCCGCGACGCTGGCGGTGGGCGACGGGGCCAACGACCTGGCGATGATCGAGGCGGCCGGCCTGGGGGTCGCCTACCGCGCCAAGCCCATCGTCGCGGCCCAGGCCGCCGCCAAGGTGGACCATGCCGACCTGACGGCGCTGCTCTATTTCCAGGGCTACAGTGCAGACGAGTTCGATACCGACTGAGCCCGATCCTCCCCCAGCGCGCAGCGCGATCAGGGGGAGGTGGATCGGCGCAACCTGCGCCGAGACGGTGGGGGTTACACCTCCTGCGGATGGCGGAGTGGGCTTCAACCCCCTCAGTCAGCTTCGCTGACAGCTCCCCCTGCCGCGCTGCGCGCTGGGGGAGCATCTGAGTCATTACAATCCGAAGCGCCGTTTGATTTCCCGGCGTCCCGCGAGTCGGCTATCGCACGCCATGATCCTGCCCCGCATCGTGAAAGCCGTCGTCTTTGATATGGACGGGCTCTTGGTGGATTCCGAGGTGGTCTACTGCGAGGCGCTCACGGCCCAGGCTCTGGCGATGGGCCATGTCCTTCCCTTGGCGGTCATGAAGCGGATGATCGGCCACACCTGGGCGGGCAGCGCGCATGTGCTTGTCGACCATTTCGGACAGGCTTTTGACACCGACCTCATGCGCGAGGGATCGGTCGAACGTTTCTACGATCTGGCGGCGGCTGGGATCGCCCTCAAAGCCGGCGTCAGCGAACTGCTCGACCATCTCGAGGCGCTGGGTATTCCAAAGGGCGTGGCGACATCGTCGCGGCGGGTAGATCTTGACCATCACCTCGGCGGACACGGCATCATCGGCCGCTTCCAGGCGATCTTGGCGCACGGTGACTACAGCCAGGGCAAGCCCCATCCCGAACCCTACCTCAAGGCTGCCGAAGCCCTGGGCGTCGACCCGGCCGACTGCCTGGCGCTGGAGGACAGCCACAATGGCGTGCGGTCCGCGGCTGCCGCCGGGATGATGACGGTCATGGTGCCCGACATGCTGGACCCGACCGAGGAGATGCACAGCCTATGTGTGCGCATCGCCCGCGATCTGCACGAGGTGCGGGGGTGGTTGGGGGCAGCGTAGACAGCCTGACCCAGCCAACGTGATGCGAACTTTCAAAGAGCGCTATCGTGTGATATCATGCACGCATGCCGCAACTTCTGGTTCGAGATGTGCCCCGCGATGTGGTCGATGCGCTGAAGCAGCGAGCGGCGGACCATGGCCGAAGTGCAGAGGCTGAGCATCGCGCGATCCTGGAAGCCGCATTGAAGGCGGGACGCGGTGGGTTCCGCGCCCGCGCGGCAGCCCTGCGCACCGCTACGGAAGGTCGCATTACAGACGAGTCGGCGGACCTGATACGCGAAAGTCGTGATCAGCGGTGAAGAGGGTCATCGATGCCTCCGTCGCCCTGAAATGGGTGCTGGATGAGCCGGGTCGCGCAGCGGCTGACACACTTTTGGACGACGAACTGATCGCGCCGGACCTCTGGCTGGTCGAGGCGGCGAACGCCCTTTGGAAACGCGCAGGCCGCGGCGACATCAGTGTTCAGGAGGCCGGCGCCATGCTGGCCGAGCTGCGCAACGCGCCGGTGTCCTCAGTCGTGGTTGACCTGAGCGCCGCCATGGACCTTGCTCTGGAGCTCAAGCATCCGGTCTACGACTGCCTCTACCTGGCGGCCGCAATTCGCGAAGACTCTCACGTCGTCACGGCGGACCGACGGTTCTACGCGGTGACGCGGGGTGCGCCTGACTTGGCGGACAGGGTGCGGCTGCTCGCGTAGATGGCTACCTCCGCCCGCCGCCGCTGGGGCCCTTTTCGAAGTACCTGAAGAACGCGCTGTCCGGCGAGAGCACCATGGTCGTCTCGCTGTTGGCGAAGCTCTGCTCATAGGCCTGCATTGTCCGGAAGAACGAGGCGAAAGCCGGGTCCTTGCCGAAGCTCTGGGCGAAGATTCGCGTGCGTACAGCATCGCCCTCGCCGGTGATTTGGCCGGCCCGCTCGCGGGCGGTGGCCAGGGTGATGGCGACCTCCTTGTTGGCGCCGGCCATGATCTCGCGCTTTTGCTGTTCGCCCAGCGCCCTGACCCGGGCGGCCTCCTGTTGCCGGGAGGTCGACATCCGCCGGAACACCGCTTCGCGATTCTGGGTCGGCAGGTCGGCGCGGCGGATGCGCAGGTCAATGACGTGGATTCCCAGACGGGAGGCCTTGGCGCGCTTGTCGACGTCCAGTTTGGCCTGTTGCATCAGTTGCGCCCGGCGGCCCGAGATGATGTCGGCGGCGGTGGCCGAGCCCAGCACTTGGCGCAGCGAGGAGTTCACCAGCCGCTCGATTCGGTCCGCAGCGATGCGCTCGTCCCGCAGGGTTCGGTAGAACTGCAGCGGCTCGGCGATCCGGTAGCGGACAAAGGCGTCGACCACCAATCGCTCCTGCAGCGAGGTGATCACCTCTTCCTTGTCGGCCTCCAGCGCGATGTTGCGGCGGTCGAAGCGAATGACTTGCTCCAGGAAAGGCGCCTTGAAATTCAGGCCGGCGCTCTTGCCGCTGGCGTTGATCACCCGCACCGGGTCGCCGAAGCGCACCACCACGACCTGTTCGCGCTGATCGACGATGAACAGGGTGTTGAACGCCAGCAGCAACAGCCCGAAGGCCAGCAGGGCCGGCATGAGAAGGCGCGAGGTCATTGGCCGGTCTTTCCAGGCGGTTGCGCGGCCGCTGCGGCCGGCGCCGGTGGAACCGCAGCCTTCGCTCGGAACACATCCGGCGGCAGAATGATTGGCGCGCTGGCGCCCTTGGCGTCGATCACCACCTTGTTGGCCGATGACAAGACGCGCTGCATGGTCTCGATGTAGAGCCGCTCGCGGGTGATGCCGGGCGCACGGCGATACTCGGTCAGGATCTGGTTGAACCGCGCGGCCTCGCCCTGGGCCTCGCGGACGGCCTGTTCACGATAGCCTTCCGAACCCTGTAGGATGGTCGAGGCGTCGCCCTTGGCCTCGTTCACCACCCGGTTGCGATAGGTGTTGGCCTCATTGATTGCCGAGTCGGCGTCCTGTTGGGCGTTGTTCACTTCACGGAAGGCGGCGACCACCTCGGGCGGCGGGTTGGCCGAGCGGATCTGCACCTCAACGATGCTGATCCCGGCGCCCCAGCTGTCTAGGGTCTTTTGCATCAGCTCGGCCGTCTGCAGCTGCACCTTGCCGCGGCCCGTGGAGATGATCGGCTGCAGGGGCGTCTTGCCCACCACCTCCCGCATCGCGCTTTCGGCCACCGCCTTGACGGCTTCGTCTGGCGCCCGCGTGGCGAACAGATAGGCGGCGGGATCGGCCACCCGCCAGGTGACGCTGAAATCCAGGTCGATGATCTGCTCGTCGCCAGTGAGCATCAGGCTCTCGGCCAGGGCTTCGCCCTCAGGAGCGCCGCCGACGTCCGTGCGATTGAGGCTGGTGACCGGCACCTTCTCGACACGCTCGATGGGGATCGGCAGGTGATAGCGTAGGCCAGGCCCTTCAGAGCGCGAGTAGGCGCCGAAGGTGGTGACCACCGCCTGCTCATTCGGCTGAACCACATAGATGCCGGATAGCGCCCAGAGGCCGAACGCCACGCCGGCCACGGCCGCCAGCGCGCCTGGGCGCACGCCGCCAGGGCCGCCGCCGCCGAACAGGTCGCGCAGC
Source organism: Alphaproteobacteria bacterium (assembly GCA_043734425.1). Taxonomy (GTDB): domain Bacteria; phylum Pseudomonadota; class Alphaproteobacteria; order Caulobacterales; family Caulobacteraceae; genus Phenylobacterium. The sequence continues at coordinate 14,114 of JAYTFM010000018.1, read as the reverse complement.
CGCTGCTGCAGGCGTTCGAATCCGGCGCCTAAGTCCGGGCCTCCGGGGCCTTGCGGTCCCCGCGGCCCGCCGCCGGTCGGACGTCGCGGCGTCGGATCGCGCTTGTCGCCGTCGCCTGACGGTGAGCCCCAGGGGCCGGGATTGGCGTTGTCGTTCCAGGGCATCAGAAGGTCCGGGTCGTCCGCAGGTGGGCCAAGCTGATCCTCATGGTGGCGTCCACAAAGCCCCCGGCGGGCTTGTAAACCAACGCTACCCGCCGGATATGAGACGCCCCAGGCGGCAAAGCAAGACTGAGCAGCATGAACGACACAGCCGGTCCCCAGCGGACCGCGATCCTAGAGGCGCTGGACCAGGTCATTGATCCGAAATCCGGCCAGGGTTTGGCGGCGGCTGGGCTGGTTCGCGGGCTGATCGTGCGGGGCGGCCGAGTGGCGTTCATGCTGGAAGTTCCGGCTGTGGACATCGAGCTCTATCGCGCCGTTCGCGACGCCGCCGAGGCCGTGCTTCCTGCGGTCGCGGGCGTTGAAACCGCCCAGGTCGTGCTCACTGCCGAGACCACAGCCCCACCGCTCAAAGTCACCCCCCGCCGCGCTCGGATCGCTGAGGACCCGGGTGCGCGTCTGCAGCCGATGGCCGAGGCCGAGCGGCCGCCGCACGTCCTGAAGGTCATCGCCATCGCCAGCGGCAAGGGCGGCGTGGGCAAGTCCACGGTCGCGGTCAATCTGGCAGTGGCGCTGACGCGGCTGGGTCTGCGGGCCGGCCTGCTGGACGCCGACATCTATGGACCCTCCGCACCGACCATGCTGGGCGTCACGGGAGAGCCCACCTTTGACGCTGAAAAACGCCTGAACACCCTGGAAGCCTGGGGTGTGAAGGTCATGTCCATCGGCTTCATCGTCGAGCCGGGTACGGCCAACATCTGGCGCGGCCCGATGGCGTCGTCGGCCCTGCGCAGCATGATGAGCGCCAACTGGGGCACGGCCGAAGCGCCCATGGATGTGCTGGTCATCGACCTGCCCCCCGGCACCGGCGACATCCAGTTGACCCTGGTCCAGAAGCTGAAGCTGGACGGGGTGGTGATCGTCACCACGCCGCAGGAGATTTCCCTGATCGACGCGCGGCGCGCCGCTCAGATGTTCGAGAAGACCGGCGCCAAGGTGCTGGGTGTGGTCGAAAACATGGCCTGGTTCGCCGATGCGTCCGGCGCCCGCGTGCCGATTTTTGGGCAAGGCGGCGGCCGGGCCGAGGCCGAGCGACTGGGCGTGCCCCTGCTGGCCGAGATCCCCATCGAGATGGCCCTACGCGAAGCCTGCGACGCCGGCCGGCCCTTGGCGGCGACCGATGCAGACGGTCCCGCCGCGAGGGCCTTCGTGCAGTTGGCTGAGGCGCTCAGGTAAGGGGCTTTGCAGGCGCCTCTTCTGGCCGTGAGCGCGACGTTCGCTTACAGCATGAGACGGTGAACGATCACGTCCCATGCCTCGGCGCCGAGGGCGCGATCCGCGGCGGGCTCGCCACCCCAGTTGCGATCAGGTCCCTGTGCCAGATACGGTTCGCCCGGAAGGCAGATACTGTGTCCAGCGGCTGGGTGCTCAACCAGCATCACCTCCTTGCCATGCCGTCGGAGTCGTTCGGCGATTGCATGAGCTGACGCTGCCGAGGGCCACAGAGCGTCTGCGCCGCCGGCGACAAGAATGATGTCCGCCCGGGCCGCCTCGACCGGGATACTCGCGGCTTCGATATCTTCCGCAAACGTCCTGAGGCTGAGTTCGTGCATCGGACGATAGGCGGGGTTGACGGTTCCGGCAGGCGGCCAGACCCGGGGGTCCCAGGTCATGTAGGGCAAGGGAACACCGCCCCAGGTGTGGGACGAGCGCGGCGGCCAGGCAGACCCGTCACGACCAACACCGCTGCACTGCCAAACCACATGCGACGGGCTTTCAGCGATCACAACGTCGATTCGCATGTCCCTCGTGGCGGCCAGCAGGGCCGCGACGGCGCCGTATGAGCTGCCAATGATTGCGACGCGATCACAGCCCTCGGCCTGTAGCTGATCGACGCCTTGCAAAAACCTCTCGATCGGAACCTCATTGATCCCCGGCTCCTGACCCGGTCCGCCCCACCACCGTTGCGCCAAACTGACCGCGCCTCGCTGCGCGAAGAGCCGGGCTCGGTCTACATCAACCCGCCCGCTGGAGCCGGTTATGACAAGAACGCCAAGCCCTGAATGACGTTCGGGTCTGAGGATGCGGCCTTGGACCTCGCCAGAGAGATCCGCTTCTTGGATCACCATGCCACTTGCCCAGTCAGGCTCCGCCCGCCGCCAAAGCTGCGTCCCGCTCCGCCAGCAGCCGGCGGGTCTCCGTCGCGCGCTCGGCCGTCAGATTGTAGCCCAGGAAGCACAGCACCGCGAGCGCCAGGAAGAAGATCGGACCCAGGGTGAAGGCCATGGCCAGACTGTGGATCGCTTCGGGTGAGTTTGCATGGCCCAGCTTTGGCGCATAGCCGATGCGCTCCAAGAGCGGGTAGGTGATGGCGATGGCGGCGGCCAGACCGACCTTGCTGGTCGAGGTGATCAGCGAGAACAGGACCCCGCTCCGCTCCTTGCCTTGCTTCAACCGGATATCGTCCGCGACGTCGGCGACCATGGCGCGGATCAGAGCGCCGAACCCGGCGGCGACGAAACCGTTGATAAAGTTCGTCGGAACCGAGGCCCAGATATTGCCCGGCGGCAGGATCAGCAGGCTGGCCATCCCCAGCGAATAGACCGCGCTGGCCAGCATGGCGGTGCGGTGTTTGCCGATCTTGGTTGCCAGGGCGCCGGCCGCCGGCGCGCCGAACAGACCGGCCAGGATATAGACGCCCAACAGCAGGTTCGCCTGACCCGTCGTGAACAACATCTTGTCGCGCGAGAAGAACAGAAACAGCGCCGCCGTCCAGCCGGGGCCGAGCGTCAGGCACAGGTCCGCCAGCAGAATGCGCGCCATGCTGGGGTGGGTGATGAGCTCTAGATAGTCCCGCAGCCGGAACTTATGGCCTTGCGGCTCAGGTGCGATGGTCTCGGGCGTGCGCGACACCACCAAGCCAACCGCAATCGGCGTCAGCGCGATGATGTACCAGATCATCGCCCGGACCCCCTCGCCATCCGATGCGCCCCGGGCGCCCATCACAATGGGAACGGTGAGGACGCTCAGCGATCCCAGCACCCCGACGCCGGCCATGACGCCATAGATGCGCGCCCGGGCGTTGTAGGTAGTGGCCAAGGTCGAGGCCCAGGCGGCATGTGACAGGATCAGGATCGACTGGCCCAGATACATCACCATCAGCCAGCCAATGAGATACGACCTGCCGACGCCTGGGCCGGCCTGCAGCAGCATGTAGAGGCCAAACATCATCAGCGGCGCGCCCAGCACGGTCCACAGACGATAACGTCCGAACCGGCCGCGCGTGCGGTCCATCAACAGGCCCAGGGCGGGTTCGACGGGGATGTCGATCGTCCGGCAGATCGCGAAGGCGGCGGCCACGACCGTCAGCGGCACGCCGATGCTGGCGGCGAAATAGGCTGGCATGTGCACCGTGATCGCGATGATCAGCGCGGCGATGGGCACGCTGGTCGCCGAGAAGGTGAGCATTCGCCCGAGCGAGATCGGCGCGGGGACGGCGGCGGCGGCGGTCATGGTTCCTCCTGGGGTTGCTGGAACCACTTCCGGGTTCCTGGCGCTGTCATCAGATATCGGCGAGTTCCGCGCCCCGCGCGTCGAGCTGTCGGCGGATCTCGGCAGCGCGCTCGGCGGTCAGCCGATAGCCGACGAAACAGGCGGCCCCGAGCGCCATGAACACAACCGGTCCGGCCAGGAAGGCCACCATCAGGCCCTGAAGCGCCTCGGGCGAGTTGGCATGGCCAAGCTTGGGATCGTAACCCAGTCCGGCCAGCAGCGGAAAGGTGATGGCGGTCGAGGCTGCAGCGGCGATCTTGCTCGTCGATGTGGTCAGAGAAAACAACAGGCCCCCGCGCTCCTTGCCCTGGCTAAGGCGGATGTCGTCAGCGACATCAGCCACCATCGAGCGGATCAGCGCGCCGAATCCGGCCAGCACGAAACCGCAGACGATACTCACCGGCACCGCCCACAAGACCTGGCCGATCGGCTGGAAGGGGATGGTGGCCAGGCCCAGCGAATAGATCAGTGTCGCTAGCTGGGCGGTCCGGTGCTTGCCGATCCTGGTGGCCAGCCAGGTCATTGAAGGCGCGCCAAACAGCCCGACGACCACGTTCAGCATCAGCAGCAGATTGGCGTCGGTGGTCGTGAAGTGCATGCGGTCGCGATAGAAGAACAGGAACAGCGCGGTCATCCAGCCGGGACCGAGCGACAGACAGAGGTCCGCCAGCAGGAGGCGGGACATGCTGGGATGGGTGATCAGTTCCAGGTAGTCGCGCAGCCGGAACTTCTGACCGGCCGGTTCCGGCGCAAGGGTCTCTGGGGTTAGCAGCGCGACAGACCCGACGCACAGCGGCGTCAGCACGATGATGTACCAGATCATCGCCCGCACGCCCTCGGCCTCGGAATAGCCCAGCCGCGCCATTACCAAGGGCACGATCAGAACACCCAGCGAGCCCAGCACCGCCGTCGCGGCCATCAGGCCGTAAATCCGCGCCCGGTCGTCGTAGCTCCTGGCCAGGGTTGAGGCCCAGGCGGCGTGCGACAGGATCAGGCTCGACATGCCGAAGTACATCACCAGCAGCCAGACGATCAGGTAGCCTTTGCCAACGCCTGCCTCGGCGCTCATCAGCATGTAGAGGCCCAACATCAGCACCGGCGCGCCGATCAGCATCCAGAGGCGGTAGCGGCCCAAGCGCGTGCGGGTACGGTCCATCGCCAGGCCCAGCAGCGGCTCCACGGGGATGTCGATGAACCGGCAGATTGCGAACACGGCGCCTACCACCGCCAGCGGCACACCCATGTTTGTCGCAAAGTAGGCCGGCAGATGGATTGACATCGCCAGCGCCAGGGCTGCGATCGGCAGGCCGGTCGCCGAGAACGCCAGTGTACGGACAAACGTCAGCGACGGGCCCGCCGCAGCGGGCCGCGCCGCGCCGGCGGGGGTCATAGCCACTGCGGTCATCCGTCGCGTCCTCCCAGACTTTCCAAGGGGCGCCGCAGCCTCTGACGGGCGGCTGGCGCGGGTCTCAGGTCAAAGTGTCTCTGCCGAAACGGCGAGGGCAGCATCGCGCACGTCAAGCTCGCGGCGAATCTCGGCATGGCGCTCGGCGGTGAGCCGGAACCCCAGGAAGCAGAACCCGGCGATCATCACGAAGATGATCGGGCCGACGATATAGGCCAATTCCAGCGCCTGGATCTGTTCCGGACCGTTCACGGAGCCGGCGGCGAACTTGTACTCAAACGCGCCGAGAACGCCGAAGGTGAGGGTCACGGCCAGGGCGGTGGCGGCCTTGGTGGTGGCGCTGGTCAGGGCGTAGAGCAGACCCACCAGCTGTCGGCCGCCCTCCAGGCGGATCTCATCGCCGATGTCGGCGGTCATCGAACGGATCAGCACCGTGAAACCCGCAGCCGCCGCGCCGGCCGCGAACATGGTCGGCGCCATCGGCAGGAACAGGCCCTTGGGCTGCACGAACAGGATGATCAGGATCAACGAATAGGCCGTTGTGTTGATCAGCAGGGCGCGGTGCTTGCTGACCCGATTGGCCAGCCAGGCCGCCGCCGGCGCGCCGGCCAGCCCCGCCAGGATATAGATGGCCAGCAGGAGGTTGGCCTCGGTGACGCTGAAGCCTCGGGAATCCTCGAAGAAGAACAGATAGAGCGCCGACATCCAGCCGGGTCCGAGGGTTACGAAGAAATCTGCCGCGATCAGCCGCAGCACATCGGGCCGAGTCAGCAACGCGGCATAGTCGGCCAGCTTGAAGCGCGCGCCGTGCGCATCCGCCGTCACCGTTTCACGGGTGCTGAGCACTGTGACGCCGATGGCCACCGGGGCCAGTCCGACCAGGAACCATCCGATCCATCGGATCCCATCGGCCTCGCTCATGGCCTGGGAATCCGTATAGATCGGGATCGCCAGCACCATGGCCGCCGCCAACACCCCAAGGCCGGTCATCACGCCGAATATCCGCGAACGTTCCTTATAGCTTGTGGCCAGCGTCGAGGCCCAGGAATTGCCGCCCACCAGCACCAGCGACATTCCCAGGTAGAGGACCAGCAGCCACAGCATCAGATAGCCGCGCGTGACCCCGAGCTGCGCTTGATACAGCATATAGACGGCGAGCATGATCACCGGCGCGGCGAGCAACAGCCAGGGTCGATAGCGTCCGAACCGGGTCCGGGTGCGGTCCATCATCAGGCCCAAGGCTGGATCGACGGGAATGTCGATCAGTCGCACCAGACCGAAAATGCCGCCAGCCGCAGCGCCGACGCCCAGCGAGGTCGCGAAAAACCTCGGAAGTTGCACTGCGACCGAGAGTTGCAGCGCCGCGAACGGAAGATAGGCGAGCGCGAAGCTCAAGACGGCGGGAAGCGAAAGCTGAGCGGCGGGCGCCGGCCGATCCTGAGCTGTCAAAATCAATCTCCCCAAGGCTCCACTGGCGGGCGCTTGGGCGACGATACGCGCGAACCCACCCAACTGCGCAAGCGGAATTGAATGTCAGCCGGGCAATGCGCCGGCCGATGCGCCTGGAGTGGTGCGAAGTCCTAGAGCCTGTTCCCTTCAGACCGAACCATCTGAAGGGATGAAACAGGGTCTAATTCAAAAGTGCCGAGCACGATGCGATCAGACGATTCCGTCTGATCGCATCGTGCTCTAGCCGCCTTGCATCTTGCGGAAGAACTTCTGCGATTGTTCGCCGCCGGTGAAATAGGGCTGCTGGCCCGCGTCATCGACGATCTTGGCCCAGTTGTCGCGCACGTCCTCGACCCGGGCGTTCTGGCCCAGGAACGCGCCCTCGGTCTCGATCAGCCGCGAGATGGCGAAGGCGCCGCCGCCGGCGGTCATGATCACGCCGGTCGGCGCTTCCTCCGAGCACAGGAACACCACCCCGGGCGTCACGAATTCTGGCCGGATCTGCGCCAGGATTTCCGGCGGCATCAGGTTCTCGGTCATCCGCGTGCCGGCCACCGGACAGATCGCGTTGACGTGGATGTTGTTCTTCTGGCCTTCCAGCTTCAGCGAGTTCATGAAGCCGACCAGGCCGAGCTTCGCGGCGCCATAGTTGGTCTGGCCAAAGTTGCCGTAGAGTCCGGTCGACGAGGTGGTGACGATGATGCGGCCATAGTTCTGCGCCCGCATGATCTCCCACACGGCCTTGGTCGGCTTGACCGTGCCGAACAGGTGCACATCGACCACCACCTGGAAGTCGGCGGCCTCCATCTTGGCGAAGCTCTTGTCCCTGAGGATCCCGGCGTTGGCGATCAGGATGTCGATCCGGCCCCAGGCGTCCATGGCGTCCTGGACCATGCGCGCAACGCCGGCGTCGTCGGTGACCGACGAGCCGTTGGCGATGGCCTGGCCGCCGGCCGCCTTGATCTCGGCGACCACCTTCTCCGCCGCCTCGGACCCACCGCCGGAGCCATCCACCGAGCCGCCCAGGTCATTGACCACCACCTTGGCCCCGCGCCGGGCGAGCTCCAGCGCATGGGCCCGGCCCAGGCCGCCGCCGCCGCCCGTGACGATCGCCACCTTGTCGTCAAACCGGATATCCGCCACGGGAGCCTCCCAATACGCCTGTCGAAAATGAGGCCGGCGTTTTGCGGCGCAGAGGTGGACGCGTCAAGGCGCTGTCGTCAGCTGACGGGCGCCTGGCCCGCCGCCGCCTGCTGCCGACCCTTCAGGAATTTGACCAGCACCCGCTGGCCGATCAGGAACGGTGCGCTGGACGAATCCACCACCACCTCGACCACGCGGTCGTCGGTCTTTTCAGACGGATCATCCGACTGCAGCTTGCGCGCGCCGAACACGGCTGCCCGGCGTAGGACCCTGCCAGGAAAGACCTTGGTCGGATCGCTCTCCGGCGACATCTGCACCGTTTGGCCGATAGTCACATAGGACAGGGCGCCCTCGGCGATTTCAGCGCGGACGATCCGCCCGGCCTGCGGCTCAACGTCGAACATATTCGAGACGTTGAGGGTCGAGGCGCCGGCGCCCGGATTGGCGTAGCGGCGGATGATGCGGCCATTGGCCGGTGCGCGGATGATGCTGAGCTCGCGGTCATAGCGGGCCTCGGCGGCGCGCGAGCGGGCCGTGGCGACGCTCGCCTGCTGGGCCATGATCCGCGCCTCGGCTTCGCGCACGCCATCGCGGGTCTGGTCCAGCTTCTGCGCGGCGACGAAGTTTGAGGGGGCCAGGCTCTCCATCCGCCGCTGTTCGCGCTGGGCGGCGGAGAGCTGGACCTGCAACAGCGTCAGCGACGCCTGGGCCTGACGCACCTCGGCTGCTGATCGTTCGGAGGCCAACCGAGGTTGATCGTCTTCCAGCAGGGCCAGCACTTGACCCTTGCGGACCTGATCGCCTTCCTGGACTAGCACGTCGCGGATCACGCCGGCTCTGCGGGCGGCGACCTGGATGATGCCGCCCTCGACGTCCGCCTTGCCGTTGGCGATGGCGGCATAGGGGCTGGGCTTGACCTGGGCGGTGGTGGCGGCGTCCTTCTCCTTTTTAGCCTTGGCCTGGCTGGTCAGAAACCAACCCCCGGCCGCCAGCACGAAGATCAGACCGGCCAGGATCCAGACGAAACGATTGCGTAGCAAGGCGGACATGGTCGTCAGGCTCCGGTGAGCTCAAGTTCGCGGCGCGGCGCGGCCGCAGGCGTCGGGGTTGAGAGGGTGGTGCGGCGGTCTGAGGTGACCAGGCCGTCTTCCAGGTGGATCACCCGGTCGGCATAGACCTCCAGGCGCGGATCGTGGGTGACGCAGATCACCGCCGCCCCGTGGGTCTTGGCGGCGCGTTGGATCAGCTTGATCACCACCTGGCCGTTCTCGCCATCGAGGGCGCTGGTCGGCTCATCGGCAAACAGCAGCTGCGGGTTCTTGGCGATGGCGCGGGCGATGGCGACGCGCTGCTTTTCGCCGCCCGAGAGCTCCGAAGGCCGCTGGTTGAGCTTGGTCTCCAGGCCGACCTCCATCAGCGCATTGGCGGCCCGCTCGCGCGCAACTTTCTTTGGGTGACCTTGGTAGCGCAGCACGATCTCAACCTGTTGCAAAGCCGTCAGGGCGGAGAAGAGGTTGAATCCCTGGAAAATGAACCCGCAATGGTCGAGCCGGAACCGGTCCAGTTTGCCAGTTCGCAGGCTCCAGAGGTCTTCACCAAGCGCGGCGACCTCACCTTCATCGGGCTTCAGTAGTCCCGACAGCGCCGCCACCAGCGTCGACTTGCCCGAGCCGGAGGGTCCCATGACCATGGTCACCTCGCCGTGGCAGGCGTCGAAGTCGACGCGCTTCAGCACCTCAATGTGCGTGCGTCCGGTCTTGAAGCGCTTGTAGACGCCATGCGCGCGGATGGCGCTGGGGTTCTGGCTCATCGCAGCAGGTCCGCAGGTTGGCTCTTCTTCAGGATGCCCAGGGCCAGCAGGCCTGAGGCGGCGGAGATCACGAGCAGCAGGACAGAGACGCCGAGCACCCACGGCATCGGAAAGCCCATCGGCACTCCGCCGTTGGTGGCCAGCAGATAGACCGCGTAGGTGAAGACCGCCGTTGCGATCAGCCCGACGATCCCGACCCAGAACGACAGCTCCATGACGATCATCCGCAACGATCCCATCGAGACGCCGAGAGCCCGCAGCGAGGCGAACTCCTTGATGCTGGAGAGGATCGCACCGCGCAGGGTCTGAGAGGTGATGCCGACCCCGATCAGGAAGCCCAGGAACACCGAGAAGGTCACGAACAGGCCGATGATCTGTTCCTGCATGATCGCGCCCTGGTTGGCGGTTGAAAGCTCCTGGCGGGTCCAGGCGCGATAGGCGCCGTTGGCGCTCTTGTTGAGCTGGTCGCGGACCGCCTCGGCCCGGGCCGGATCCGTCACCCGCACCATCAGCGGGCCGGTCTTGCCGTTCTTGGTCAGCATGCCCATCAGCCGCAGGCTGTCGCGCGACATGGTGATGGAGGCCTGATTTACGTCGGGATAGCCGCTGAGGACCGCGCGGACATGGACCGTCTTGCCGTTGAGGCTGGCGTCGTCGCCAAGCCTGACGCCCAGTCGCTTGAGCTGGCTGTCGTCGATAGCCACGGCGTAGGGTTCCAGGAGGGCGACGCGCGTCGCCTCATCGAAGTCCGTAGGCAGGTTGACCGAGCCTGGGCGCGTATCGACCATGTTGACGTTGACGTATTCGGTGACCGCCTTGGCCGCGCCCTTCGGCCGGTTGGCCCAACGGCCGCCGTCGTTGTCCCAGGAGGCGACTTCGACCACTTCCGGGTTCAGGTACATCTGCGGCAGAAGGCGGCCGGGCAGTTGGCCGCTGCCGGAACCCATCAGGCTCTCCAGCTTGGCTGGCAGGACGATGAGGTCTGCCCGGCTGCGATCGATGGTGGCGGTAATCCCCTTCACGATGCCGGTGAACATGCCGATCTGCGCCAGGATCAGCAGGCCTGAGAACGCCAGCGCCACCACGGCCGCCGTGTAGCGCCGCCATTCATAGATCAAGGTCGCCAGGGCCAGAGACATGGGACGGGGTCGCTCTCTTCGGTCGGGCGCGAGGTGTCCTGCCAGGGCCTTTCGGGAGCCAGTTAAATCGCCGTAAGGCGGGGCCGGGCCGAAGGACTGACGGGGTGCAGTAGGCGCTCACCCTAGAGAGGCGCCGAGAGCGGCGGTCGGATGCGAGGCTGGCGATTAAACCTTCGTAATGCGGTCGGCCGATGCGCTGCCTGCGGCCTGTTCCCCTGCCAGGAGAAAGCGCTGCCATTCACCAAGCGTTCAGGTAACGGTGTTCACGGAACCTCTGGGGGCCGCTTGTTACGGCGTCGGCAGACTTGCGGCCGACTGCGTCTGACCATCGATTTCCCGCGCGCCAGCTATTGGCGCGGCGATTGCGAGAAACGGAAACGAAAGGAGTCCGTGTGCCATATCCGAACGATCCGTTCGTCCGGAGTGCGCGGACAGCCCGGTTAAGACGATGGACACTAGAATGGCGCCCATGAATCTACCGAAGCCCGGCCATGTCCAGCGCGTGCGCCGGGCGGCGCTGTGGTTCAACCACATCTGGCCCGGGTCGCTGACCCAGGAGGCCAATGGGGCGTGGATTACCCATGGGCCGGAGGGCCGCCACCGTCTGCGCTGGCGCACGACCTATGTGCGCGCCTGGATGCTGGCCAGCGCCCTTCCGGCGTCATCGACGCCTGACCGTTGGGGCCGGGTGTGCCAACAGCGTCCCGTCGCCTGGACTTGGCTGCCGCTCGGTCTGGGCGCCGAGGCCATTCCTGGTCATCTTGGGGCGGAGCTCCAGCAGCGCCGGCGCCTGCAATACGGCGCGCTGGCGGCTATCCTCATGGGCGTGGCTGCAATCGCCTCGCCCGGCGAAATCGGACTTAACAACGGCGAACGCGACGGCTGGCGCGCAGCCCTGCTGCACGGTCTCGGCGGGAGCGATGACCAAACGTCCGAAGTGGCGCTGAACGACCACGCAGGCCCAGCCGGCGCTCCTGACGCCAGGGATCACACGCGCGGCGGTTCGGCAGGCGGCGCTTCCGGATCGTCCGGGCCCACAGCGCCCGCGCCAGATCTTGTCGGTCCGGATGAGTCCGTCGCAGATGCGCCGGCTGGCCCGGATGGCGCGGCCCCGCAGGGCCCGTCTGGTCCGACACTGATCGGCGGCGATGGCCCGCAGGACGGGCTGACCATCCTTGACTCCGATTTCGCCGGTGACCTCAGCGGCGGCAATTCGTTCTTCTCAGGGTCCGGCGGTGGTTCGGGCGGCGGATCCAATGGCGGGTCCGGTGGTGGATCAGGCGGCGGTGGTGGCGGCGGCGGCGGTGGAGGTTCGGGTGCAGGCGGTGGCGGATCCAGCGGCGGCGCGTCAGGTGGCGCCAGCGGCTCCGGCAGCGGCGGTTCGACCGCGGGTGGCGGCGGTGCGTCGGGCGGTTCCGGCGGCGCCGGCGGTTCTGGAAGTGGCTCGGGCAGCGCCGGCGGCTCTGGCGGTAGCTCGGGTGGTTCCGGCGGCAGCGGCGGCTCGGGCAGTGGGTCGGGCGGCAGCGGCGGTTCTGGCGGTGGTTCAGGCGGTTTCGGCGGCTCTGGCGGCTTTGGCGCAGGTGGTGGTGGTGGCGCGTCGGGTGGTTCCGGCGGCAGCGGCGGGTCGGGTGGATCCGGCGGGGGTTCCGGTGGGACCGGCGCAGGCGGCGGCCTCGGTGGTGCGTCTCATATCATTCCGCTTCCAGATCTTCCGGACGACAACGGCATGCCGGGCGGTGGTTCAGGCAATGGCGGTTCAGGAAATAGCGGAGGAAACAATGGCGCCGGCGGCTCCGGTGGCGCGCCACCCCCTGGTGGCGTTCCAAATGGCGGCCCTAATGGCGGTGGCGGCCCCATTGTCGGCCCAGGCGGGGCCGGGCCGGCGGGTCCTCCCGCACCGGACGCCGGCCCGACGGCGCCCATTCCCGAGCCGGCCGTCTGGATCAGCATGATCCTCGGCTTTGGCGGCATAGGCGCGATGTTGCGGCGGACGCGGGCCTTCCGGGCGGCTTGACCCGTGCGGCATCAGTGGCCTGTGGGGTGCTCCAGCGCCCGAGCACCGGCCAGAATGCCGCTGATGGCGTAGTTGCCCTCATGGCAGCCGTACTCATAGACTTGGCCCGAGATGGCGTTCAGGCTCATCTCGGCGCGCCATGAGCGCGTGTAGTAGACAGGGTCATCAACCTCAAAGCTGTAAAGCAGCTGCTGGTCCGACGCCCGGCTAAGGCGTTCCGTCACCCGGCCGGTCGGCGACAGGAAGATCGGGCCGGCGCGGCCCTGTTCCGGATGTACGGCAAGGGTTTCGATCACCAGCACATCGCCCTCCCACCAGGCGGTGCTGTCGCCCAGCCATCGCGGTGTTGCGCCGTGCCGGGCCTGGGCCCGCGCCTTGGTCGGCAGGATGGGGATCGCGCGAGCATCATGCACCATCTCGACCACGATCACGATCGAGTCGGGTGTCTGCACGATCTGATAGTGGCTGTTGTAGATGTTGTTGAGCATGCCCGGACCGCCCGAGCCGCGTGAGGCGATCAGGCAACGGTCCCAGGGCGCAAGCGATTCCGGGCCGATCGGAACAGCCGCCCCCGCCGCTGTTCGCGCCTGAGCCGCAGCCCGGCCGGTTTCGCTCAGCGGCAGCCGCCCCGCCGCCGGCTCGACGATCCAGGAGGTCCGATACTCGCCCCGCACCCGCCCCAGAGTCTGACCCGGATCCATCCAATAGGCATTGTAGCCCGCGCCGGTGTTCCCATCCGCCAGCAGATCGTCGTTGACGTCCGAGGGCTTGGCGTCCTCAGCGACGGCCCGGACCATCGGACTGCGCGCCGCCATCGCCTTGGCTTCGGTCTCGCTCAGCACCAGCTTGGTCACGCCGGGTGGCCGATTCAACAGCGTCACCGAGGCGTTGGACCAGACGCCGGATAGCGCCGGCTTGCCCTCAGCGGTTCGAGGCGGGGTCCAAGCCTTCTCGGCATGAGCGCCGCCCGCCATCGCAGCGATGGCCAACACGGCCCATGCAAATCGCCTCATCCCAGCCCCCTTCAGCGCTCTGCCAGCGCCTGCTACGGCAAGAGCTAGCAGGTTCCGCCATCGATTTCAGCCACGCGGCGCGCCTGACGCCAAGATGAACGACCCGCTCGGAGCGCGTTCAACCGGGGTCTTCCATAACGGCGTCAACGTCGGAACGGCCAGGCGGTCGTCGGACGCAAAGGGACCTGAACCATGACCCGTAAGTTCACCAGGATCGCGATGGCCTTCGTCGCTTCCACCGCCCTGCTGGCGCCCGCCAGCGGCGCGCTGGCCGCCAGCAAGACGGAGCGCGCGCTGATCGGCGCCATGCTGGGCGGCGTGGCCGGTGCGGCCCTCACCAGGGGTAGGACCGAAGCCGTCGTGGTCGGCGCGGCGGCAGGCGCGGCGCTCGGCGCGATGACGGACCGGGACAATGGCCGTCACCGCCA
>JAYTFM010000017.1:0-146977 GCA_043734425.1 Alphaproteobacteria bacterium | reverse complement strand
TCTCCACGGCCGAGGATTCCAACGCCTTCTACCGCCGCAACCTGGCCGCCGGGCAGATGGGCCTCTCCAACGCCTTCGACCTGGCCACCCACCGCGGCTACGATTCAGACCATCCCCGGGTGAAGGGCGACGTCGGCATGGCGGGCGTGGCCATCGACAGCATCCTGGACATGCGAACCCTGTTCGACGGCATCCCGCTGGACAAGATGAGCGTGTCGATGACCATGAACGGCGCCGTCCTGCCGGTCCTGGCGCTCTACATCGTCGCCGCCGAGGAACAGGGGGTCAGCCACGACAAGCTGTCGGGCACCATCCAGAACGACATCCTCAAGGAGTTCCTGGTCCGGAACACCTACATCTATCCGCCGTCGCCTTCGATGCGGATTATTTCGGACATCTTTTCATACACTTCGCGCGAAATGCCGAAGTTCAACTCGATCTCGATCAGCGGCTATCACATCCAGGAAGCCGGGGCGACGCTGGACCTGGAGCTGGCCTACACCCTGGCCGACGGCATTGAGTATGTGCGGGCTGGCGTCGCGGCGGGCATGACCGTTGACCAGTTCGCCCCGCGCCTGTCGTTCTTTTGGAACGCCGGCATGAACGCCTTCATGGAGGTCGCCAAACAGCGGGCCGCGCGCCTCATCTGGACCCGGCTGATGAAGGACGAGTTCGACCCCAAGGACAGCCGTTCGCTATCCCTTCGCGCCCACACCCAGACCAGTGGCTGGTCGCTGGCGGCGCAGGACGTTTACAACAACGTCGCCCGCACCACCGTCGAGGCCATGGCGGCGGTGGGCGGCCAGACCCAGAGCCTGCACACCAATTCGCTGGACGAGGCCCTGGCCCTTCCGACTGACTTCTCGGCCCGCATCAGCCGCAACACCCAGCTGTTCCTGCAGATGGAGAGCGGCCAGACCCGCGTGGTCGACCCCTGGGGCGGCAGTTACTACGTCGAGCGCTTGACGGCCGATCTGGCGACACGCGCCCTCACCCACATCGCCGAGGTCGAGGCTCTGGGCGGCATGGCCAAGGCCATCGAGAACGGCCTGCCCAAGCGCCGGATTGAAGAAGCCTCGGCCCGTACCCAGGCGCGGATTGATAGTGGCCAGCAGTGCGTGGTGGGCGTCAATCGCTACCGTCCGGACGTGCCGGACGACATCCCGGTGCTGAAGGTCGACAATACCGCTGTGCGCGCGGCCCAGCTGGAGAAGCTGAACCGCCTGAAGCGCGAGCGCGACCCTGAGGCGGTAGCGGCCGCCCTTGACGCGCTAACCGCCGGGGCAGCGGGCAACGGCAACCTCCTGGAACTATCGGTCAACGCCGCCCGCGCCAAGGCCACAGTGGGCGAGATTTCCTTCGCCCTGGAGAAGGTGTTTGGCCGCCACAAGGCCAAAGCTGACGCGGTTAAAGGCGTTTACCTTCGCGAAGCCGGCGCCACCCCCGCCTCCGACCGCGCCCGCGCGATGGCCGAAGCCTTCGTCCAGGCCGATGGCCGCAAACCCCGCCTGATGGTCGCCAAGATGGGCCAGGACGGCCACGACCGGGGCCAGAAGGTGATCGCCTCCGGGTTCGGGGACCTGGGTTTCGACGTCGAGATCGGCGACCTGTTCCAGACGCCGGCTGAAGCGGCCGCCGAGGCGGTAGAGGCTAGAGTCCATGCGGTGGGCGCCAGCTCCCTTGCCGCTGGTCACCTGACGCTGGTGCCAGAGCTGCAGTCCGAACTGGCCAAGCTGGGCCGGCCCGATATCCTGGTGTTTGTCGGCGGGGTGATCCCGCCGGAAGACTTCAAGACGCTGGAGCAGATGGGGGTGGCGGCGATCTTCACCCCAGGAACGGTGATCCCCGAGGCGGCGATCACCGTGCTGGAGCGGCTGAACGAAAAGCTCGGATACGCACAGGAGCGGGCGGCGGAGTAGCGCTCGACCCTTCGTTCCCAGCCTGTCATCTTGCGCTCCGACCGGGGGGCTCCAGACATGACCACACAAGACGACGCCCTCGCCCGCTCGGCGCTGCGCAAGATTTCCTGGCGCCTGCTGCCGCTGATCGCGATCGGCTATGCCATCGCCTATATGGACCGCGTGAACATCAGTTTCGCGGCGCTGCAGATGAACCGCGACCTGGGGTTCAGCGCCACGGTTTATGGACTTGGCGGGGGCTTGTTCTTCCTGAGCTACGCGCTGCTGGAAGTGCCGTCGAATATGATCCTGGCGCGGGTCGGCGCGCGACTTTGGATCACCCGGATCATGCTGACCTGGGGCGTCATCGCGGTGGGCATGATGTTCGTGAAGACGCCGATACAGTTCTACACCATGCGCTTCCTGCTGGGCGCGGCCGAGGCCGGGTTTTTTCCTGGCGTCCTCTACTACGTGACCCTCTGGTTTCCGGAGGAATACCGCGCCCGAGCGATCACGCGGTTCTATTTCGCCGTGCCGCTCAGCGCGGCGCTGATGGGCGCGATGGCCGGAGGCCTCCTGGGTCTCAATGGCCATCTAGGGCTGGCGGGCTGGCAGTGGTTGTTCCTGGTCCAGGGACTGCCTGCGGTGATCATGAGCGCGGTGATCTTCTTCCTGCTGCCGGACAGCCCCAAGACCGTGGGCTGGTTGTCTGGCGACGAGAAGGGCTGGCTGGAGGCCCGCCTTGCTGCGGACGGCGCCAGCCGAGCCGGCGGCGGACACAGCATTCTCCGTGCGCTGATGAGTCCCACCGTGCTGGCGCTGACCGCCGTGAACTTCCTGGTCCTGGGATCGATCTATGCCTTCACGCTCTCGGCGCCGGAATTCCTGCGCGGCGCCACAGGGTTTAGCGCCGGCGCGATCGGCAACCTCGCGATGATCGGAGGGCTGGCCGGTGCTGCGATCATGCTGTTGAACGGCTGGCTGTCCGACCGTACCGGCGAGCGGCATCTGTTTGTGGCAGCGCCCCTGCTCGCCGCCGCGGCCGCCCTTGGGGTCATGAGTCTCACCGATGCCCCGACGACGGTAATCGCCGCCTATCTTGTGTTCAGCGCGGTCTACACCTCAGCCCTGACGGTGTTCTGGCTGTCCGGCGCCATCCTTCATCCCAGCGCTGCCGCTGTTGGCGTCGCAGCGATCAACTCCGTGGGGCAACTTGGATCGTTCTTCCTTCCGGCCCTTTGGGGCGTCGCCCGCGATCAGACCGGCGGATTCCATCTTGGCCTCAGGGTCGTGGCGACCAACTTCGCGGTCGCAGCAGCGATCATGCTGGTGCTGCGCTTCAGGGCGAAGCGGGCGGCGGGCGCTCTACCTTAAGCGTCGGACCGCAATCCCCATCACCTCGAACCGCGCGCCGCCCAGCAGATGGTCAGCGCCCAGGAATGCGCGGGCCGGCAGCGGGCCTGTGAAATAGGTGCGATAGACCGCATTGAACGCCGAATAGTCGGCCAGGTCCGACGCGAAAATCTGCACCCAGACCAGATCGTCCATGGTCAAGCCCCCGGACTCCACCTCGCGTTTGATGTTGTCCAGCACACGCTTTGCGGCCTCCGCCGGCGTGCCGCCCAGCGCCGTTCCGCCATCCGTGGTTCCCGACAGATAGAGCGTGTCACCGGCCCGAACCGCCTGACTGAACGGCGGGTTCGGACCGGCCGGCGTTGTTGCGGTGGCGGGCACAGGTATGTGCTGGCGGTCCGCCGCGATCACGGGACTGGCGAGCGCCAGCAGACCGAGAATGGCCGCCAGGGGCGACACCCCTCGCGCGAATGACCGTTGGGTTGGCTCGGAGCGCCTCATGTTCTCTTCTTTGCTCGTCATTCCCGACCTTGTGTCGGGAACCTATGATCGCGGGCGTCGGCAAGACTGGCGTTGGCCGCGCCGCACGCAGCCTGAATCACGGAGTTCATGGGTTCCCGACACGAGGTCGGGAATGACGTCCGTGAGGAAGGTGAGCGTCAACGCAAGCTGCGAAGGCGCTAACGTCAGCCGATCGGCGTCGCAGCCGTCGGCCCGTCGTTGCTGGCTTCCGAGCCGCGCCGCCGGCCTGGCAGCATTGCAGCGGCCTGCGCCAGTTCGGCCTTGTCCAGCGCCTGGTCGCCGTTCTTGTCGATCACGGCGAAGAACTTGCCAATCCGCTGGCCCATTTCGCCGCGCAGTTCGGCCTTCTGCAGCTTGCCGTCGATGTTGTCGTCCATCATCCCGATCATCCGGGTTCCGGCGAAGCGGGCATCGCTGTTGATCTGTTTGGCGGCCGTTTCGTCCAGCCAGCGGAAGGCGACCGAGGTGAAGAACATCTCCTCCCAGGACTGCTCGCCCCAGGTGATCGTACGGTTCGGCTCGGGGTTGGCCGGGTTGTGCTTGGAGTTGTCATAGACGTAGTGGGCGATCAGCCGCGAGCCGGCCGGGATCTTGATCGGCTCAGCGAATGTGTAAGAGCGCTGCCAGTTGAAATCATAGCGCGGCAGGCTGAGGATCAGGCTCTTCTTGCCGTCCGGGGTCTGAAGCCACAGGTCGCTGGAATAGGCGCGATAGTGGGCGTGCGGGAAGGCGGAATACAGCAGCGCGTCGTTGGGGAACTCGACGTAGGCGGTTTCCTTGTGACGGGCGGTGTTGGGCTGGATCTCAATGGTGGGATCGATCACCACCACATTGCGCATCATCAGTTCCGGCGGCTTGTCGTAGAAGTAGACGCCGATCTTGGAGGCGTCGGTCGCCTCCTTGCCATAGGGCGTATAGTGCATCTGGAAGCCGATGGCGCCGCCAGCCGGCAGGTACGATCCGACGTTCTTGGCGTAGACGCTGGACTCCGCGCCGACCGCATAGCCGCCGACCGACCCGCGCCAGTTCATCTCCGACGAGCGGCCGTTGGTCGGCACGTCCTTCATCCAGCCGGTCAGAATGTGGTGCACCGCCTGACGATCTCCCGGAATCACCGTCGTGGCGCGGATCCAGTGGCCTTCGGTGGTGGTGTTGGGCGTGAAGGGCCGCTGATAGTCGACGACCCCGGCGGCCGGCACCTTGAAGCTCGGAACATCGATGATCAGGTCGGGCTTGCCCAACGGCCAGATCGCCGCCACCCGCTTGACGGCGCCGAGCGGATCCGGCCCCTCGCCGCGCGGCGCGCCGGCCTCGATCCAATGGACCAGGGTCTTGATCTCATCGGCCGTCATGTTCTTGCTGTCGGAGAATTTTCCGACGTGCGGATCGGCGTTGTAGGGCGGCATCCGGTCGGTGCGGATCACCTCGCGGATCATCGGGGCAAAGCCCTTGACCATCTCGTAGTTGGTCATCGCGAACGGCCCGATCCCACCCTCCTGGTGACAGGCGACGCACTTGGCTTCGAGGATCGGGGCGACCTGCTTGGAATACGAAATATTGGCGAACTGCGCGGCCTTGGCGCGCTCCGGGAAGTCGATGACCGCACCGTTGCTGGCCATGGCGGTCGCTGCAACCGGTTGGCCGGCCAGCATCGCATCTAGCGCAGCCGCCGCGCCGGAGACCGGACCATGATAGGCGACCTGCCAAGTCTTGGGGTTGATCACGATGGCCTCGGCCGTGCGCGTCACGCCGAGGGACTCGCCGACCAGCTGGTGGCTGTCCATCAGGATCGGCAGATCGTAGCCCGCCTTCGCCGCCTCGGCCAGGATCGCCTCGCGGCTGTCTCCCAAGCTGGAGTTCAGCATCGCAAACTCGACGCCCTTGGCGCCATAGGTCGACGCCAGCGTCTTCAGGGCTGGGGCGAGATGGCGGATGGCCGCATCGCCGTTGGCCTGGGTGATCAGCACCACCGCCGACGCATCGCCAAGGCGGTACAGTTCGTGGGCTTCCAGGTTGGCGTCCACCAGCATGAAGTTGTCGACCGCCGCCGGCGCGCTCGCGGCCGCATTCACGGCCGAACCCTGGGCCGCTGCGGTCGGTGAAGCGCCGTCGCTGGCGCAGCCGTAGAGGGCGGTGGTGGCCAAGAGGGCCAGAATGCTCAGGCGGGCGTTCGGCATCGGTTAGCTCCCCATCGGCGCGCATCCATTGCTTTGCGCACGCTCGCAGTGTGACGTCGCGAGGTTACATCATTATTGCAACAGGTTCAGCCATGGATGCAGGACCTAAACCCTTCGCCGTTCGAAGTGGCTGGGCGGGCGGCAAGCGCCCTCGCCGATTGCCACTAGACTGACCCTACGTTGAGGGCTGAAATTGCCCGCAAAGCCCTTTCGGCAATTCAAGAGGAACGACCATGCCCGAAGCCTACATCATCGACGCCTGCCGCACCCCGCGCGGCATCGGCAAGGTCGGCAAGGGCGCGCTCGCCGACGAGCATCCCCAGCAGCTGGCCGCCACCGTCCTGAAGGCCCTGGCCGCCCGCAACAACCTCAACACCGCCGAAGTCGACGACATCATCTGGGGCACCTCCAGCCAACGCGGCAAACAAGCCAACGACATGGGCCGGATGGCCGCCCTGGCCGCCGGTTACGATGTCCGCGCCAGCGGTGTCACTCTGGACCGGTTCTGCGGTTCGGGCATCACCTCGGTGAACCTCGCCGCCGCGCAGATCATGAGCGGCATGGAAGACCTGGTCATCGCCGGCGGCTGCGAGATGATGTCCTACACCGCCTCCAGCGCCCCGCCGCGCCAGCCGGGCGACGGCCCGCCGCTGATGGATGCCGGCAACATCGTTCTGCGCAAGATGCACCCGCAGTCGCACCAGGGCATCTGCGCCGACGCCATCGCCACGTTGGAAGGCATTCCTCGCGAAGCTCTGGACGAGCTGGCCCTGGTCAGCCAGCAGCGCGCTGATCACGCGATCAAGAACGGCCACTTCGACCGGGCGATTGTGCCGGTCTACAAGAACGACGGCAGCCTGGCGCTGGATCACGAAGAGTTTCCGCGTCCGCAGACCACGATGGAAGGTCTGTCGTCGCTGAAGCCGTCGTTCGAGGCGATGGCCAATGCGGCGCTTGACGATCAGGGCACCACCTTCGCGGGCCTGATCAATCAGGTCTACCCCGACCTCAAGATCCAACACTTCCACCATGCCGGAAACTCCTCGGGCGTGGTCGATGGCTCGGGCGGCGTGCTGCTGGCTTCGCCGGCTTACGCCGCCAAGCACGGTATGAAGGCCCGCGCCCGGATCATCGCCACGGCCAATGTCGGCGACAGCCCGACCTTGATGCTCAACGCCCCGGTCCCGGCGGCGATCAAGGTGCTGAAGAAGGCCGGCCTGACCCCGGATGACATCGACCTATGGGAAATCAACGAGGCCTTCTCGGTGGTCGCCGAAAAGTTCATCCGCGACCTCAAGCTCGATCGCGCCAAGGTCAATGTGAACGGCGGCGCCATGGCGCTGGGTCATCCGATCGGCGCCACCGGCTCAATGCTGATCGGCACCATTCTGGACGAGCTTGAGCGCCGCGACCTCAAGCGCGGTCTGGTCACCATGTGCGCCGCCGGCGGCATGGCCCCGGCCATCATCATCGAGCGTATCTAGCCGTGCTCTCGCGCCAGCGTCGGTTCGTGACGCCGGAGCCCGAGGAAACGATCGAGGCCCTCGCCGCCCGCGCCATGCCTGGCGTGGACGGCGAGATCGCCATGGACCAGATCAAAAGCTGGAACCTGCATATCTTCGCGATGCGTCGTCCGCCGGGCCTGATGCTGGGCTCAGACGTGGTCTTCGTCGAACCGCCGGCCGCGTGAGCAACGAGGCCGTCATTGTCAGCGCCGAAATCGTCGCCGGCCATGACGGCTCTACCGAACTGCTGGTCCGCTTGCGCCATCCCGGCGGGGTGGAGGGACCGGTCATCCTGGACGAGGCCACAGGCCTTCGGCTGATGCACAACTGCGGCGCGGCGACACTGGACGACCTTGTCGGTCAGTCGTGGCGACGATTTCTGGAGGAAACCTGATGTTCGACCTGATCGTGCGCGGCGGCCTGTTGGTCGATGGCTCGGGCGAGCCAGGCTACAAGGGCGACATCGCCGTCAAGGACGGCCGTATCGTAGCGGTCGGTCAAGTGCACGGCGAGGCGCGTCAGGTGGTGGAGGCCGAGGGCCGGGTGGTGGCGCCGGGTTTCATCGATCCGCACACCCATTTCGACGTTCAACTTCTGTGGGATGGCGCAGCGCGTCCGGCGCTGGAGCACGGGATCACCTGCGTCGTTCCTGGCAACTGCTCGCTGTCGCTCGCGCCGCTCAAGGCAGCGGATCGACCTTCGGTGATCGGGATGTTCCAGCAGATCGAGGAAATGCCGCCGGAAGCGTTCACGACGGCGTTCGAATGGACCTGGGAAGATTTCGCCGGTTATCGCAAGGCTCTGGAGAAGGGCCTGTCGATCAACGTCGCGCCTCTGGTAGGCCACAGCGTCATCCGGCTGTGGGTGATGGGCGCTGAGAGCCAGCAGCGCGCCGCGACACCTGATGAAATCACGGCCATGCAGGACCTGTTGCGTGAATGCCTTGAGGCCGGTGCGGTTGGCCTGTCGACCAGCTTCGTGGATATCGATGACAAGGGACGCCCGGTCCCCAGCCGCTTCGCGCAGTTCGAGGAATTGGATGCGCTCTGCGCCGTGCTGGGCGAGTTTGATCGCATGCTGCAGGTGGTGCCGGAGTTCTACGCCATCGACCTGACCATCGCCCGCATCGACCAGTTGGCCGAGCTGTCGATCAAGCACAACATCCCCACCACCTTCTCGCCGCTGTTCGACACCAATCAGCTCCCGGACAGCGCCCCGCGCGCTATTGCCCGGGTTGAGGAACAATTCGCACGCGGCGCCCGCGTCTGGCCGCAGATGCAGACCCGGCCCATCGACATCAGTTTCAGCCTGCTCCGCCCCAGCCTGTTCTTCGCCCGCCTGCCCCGTTGGGTGCGCGTCCTTCGCCAGCCGATGGAGGCGCGCCGGGCCGCGCTTCGCGATCCCGACACCGTCGAAAAGATGGTCGGCGATCTCGGCCACGACGGCGGCGAGGCGATGCTGGGCCGGCTGGTGGTGCGCGGTGGCGACGCTGCACCGAGCGGCTATGTCGGGCGCACCCTCTCCGATATCGCAAGCGAACGCGGCGAGGTTCCGGCCCTGGCGCTGATCAACCTGTCGCTGGAGAACGACTTGGACGTGGCGTTCCTCGCCGCCAACCAAGGCCATCAGGCCACTGACCGCATTGGCCCCATGCTGGCCCATCCGCTGGTTCACATCGGCGCCAGCGACGGCGGCGCGCATCTGGCGTCGTTCTCGACCTACGGCGACACCGGCTATCTGTTCAGCGAGTTCGTGCGCCAGAGCGGCGCCATGAGCCTGGAGCAGGCGGTCCGCAAGATCACTGCCGACACCGCCGACATCTGGGGCCTGAAGGATCGTGGCCGCCTCGCCGAAGGCCTGGCGGCGGACATCGTGGTGTTTGATGCGGCGCACATCGGCCGTGGCCCTGAGACGCCGGCCTTCGACATGCCGGGCGACGGCATGCGCTACGTCCGCGCCGCAACCGGGATCGACACTGTGCTGGTCAACGGTCAGATCGCCTATGCCAATGGCGGCTACACAGCGGCGCGATCAGGCATCGTCTGCACCTGACGCCGCCAGATTTCTTAATCAAGCCTTAAGATGACTTCACGTTTTCCGTGTAATCAGTCGCATCAGGTCGTCATTTTGCCCCAATCGCGCGAGTAAATAACGCTCAC
Source organism: Alphaproteobacteria bacterium (assembly GCA_043734425.1). Lineage (GTDB taxonomy): Bacteria > Pseudomonadota > Alphaproteobacteria > Caulobacterales > Caulobacteraceae > Phenylobacterium. The sequence goes on along the minus strand of JAYTFM010000017.1, from coordinate 137,363 downwards.
GACACCAGCGGAGAAAGACGACGTCGCGAGGACGTCTCGAGCTGGTGTCGAAGTTGAACCGCGCGTTGCGTTTGCTGATTGGCGTCACACATGTTTGCTTCGCAAGTACCCACTGCATTGGCGCCGCCCGCTGGCGCCCTTGCGCGCGAACTGTCGTCTGCGCGCGCCCAACTCGCTACCCAGGACCGCGAGATCCGCGAGATCAATCACCGGATCGCCAATAGCCTCCAGCTGGCGGCGGACATGCTGATCTTCGAGCAACTCCGCAGCCGCGATCCGGCCGCCAGGGCCGCGCTGGAAGCCTCACGAGCCAGGCTGATCGCGGTCGGCCAACTTCACCGACACCTGCATGATCAGGCCGCCATTGCTCAGGTCGGGCTACGCGTGTTCCTGAGCGACCTCAGCACCGCGATCAGCGCCACGACCGGCCTCAGCTGCGCGGCCCAGTCCGCTGACATCCAGGTGGGCGGCGAGACCGCGCAACGCCTGGGGATCATCATCAATGAGTGTGCGATCAACGCCGCCAAGCATGCCTATGCCGACCAGCTGGGCGGGCGGCTTGATATCTCGTGCCGTAGCGAGGGTGGCCACCTGTTCCTGGCGATCGCCGATCAGGGCGCTGGCCTGGGAGGATCAACTACGACAGGCCGCAGCGGTCTGGGCATGACGATCATCACCGCCCTGGTCCGCGATCTTAAGGGTGACCTGAGCCTGCACGACGATGGTGGCCTGCGCGTGGTCCTGCGCGTGCCCCTGTCCAACTAGTGTCCTGCGGAACTGGCGGCCTCGGGGTACTTCTTTGCGAGCCGACCCGCCGCCGTCTGCAGCGCCTCGATGGCCTCATCCACGTCGCGGCGCTGGGCTTCGAGCGCATCGATCCGATCCCGGAACACCCGTAGCGCCTTGGCGTCCTGCGCCGCCTCACCCTGTTCGTCATAGAGGTCGAGGATGTCGCGGATCTCAGCCACCGACAGGCCGACCCGGCGACCGCCGAGGATCAGCTGCAGACGCGCGCGATCCTTGTAGGAATAGACCCGGGCCGTATCGCGACGGCCAGGCGACAGCAGCCCCTGCTCCTCATAGAACCGAAGCGCGCGCGGCGTGGCGCTGAACTCGCGGCAGAGCTGGGTGATCGAATAAGTCCGATACGGCGGACGGCGTAGATTCAGCATCGTGGTCCGGTCTCCTCCTTCACAGCCCGAGAACCAGGCGGGCTATGATGTCGCGTTGTATTTCATTGGAGCCGCCATAGATCGTGGCCGCCCGGTTGTTCAAATAGCGGGCCATGGCCGTTAACGCCACCTCTGGACCCACTGCGGTTGTATTTGAACCCGCCACACGCGCCTGTGGCTGGTCGACGCCGGCGTAGTATCCCGCCGCAGCGATCGACATCTCGTCGATCCTCTGCACCGCCTCACTGCCATTGATCTTCAGCATCGACGAGGCTGGACCCGGCGCGCCGCCGGACGCCAGGGCGCTCAGCACCCGGCGCTCGGAAATGTCGATGGCTTCGACCGCGATCTCGGCTTCGGCCCGGCGCCTCCGTACGGCCGGGTCGTCAGCGTCGCAGCCGCCGGCGATCTCCGCCGCCCGCGCCATACCCACCTTCAACCCTGGCGCCGAGCCCCCGCCCCGTTCGAACTCCAGCAGATACTTGGCCACCGTCCAGCCCTGGTTCTCCTGGCCGAGGCGCCCCGACTTCGGCACGCGCACATTGTCGAAGAACACCTGGTTGACCTCATGCTCGCCGGCCAGGGTGATGATCGGCTTCACCTCGATGCCGGGCGTGGTCATTTCCAGCAGCAGGAAGGTGATCCCGGCCTGGGCCTTACCCTCGCTCGAGGTGCGCACCAGGCAGAACATCCGATTGGCGAACTGGGCGTGAGTGGTCCAGATCTTGGAGCCGGAGAGAATGTAGTCGTCCCCGTCACTTACGGCGCGAAGCTGCAGCGAGGCCAGGTCCGACCCTGATCCCGGCTCGGAATACCCCTGGCACCAGTAATCCTCGCCCGAGAGGATGCGCGGCAGGTAGAACGCCTTCTGCTCGGCCGTGCCGAACCCCATGATCGCCGGCGCCACCATTTTCAGACCCATGGGCGCCAGGCCCGGCGCCGAGGCCCGCGCGCACTCCGCCGCGAAGATCGAACGCTGAACGACACTCCAGCCTGGCCCGCCGTATTCCACCGGCCAGGACGGCGCCGCCCAGCCGCACGCGTTGAGAATGCGCTGCCAGACGAGAGTGTGCTTCGGATCACAGAACACGCTGGTGGTTCGCGCGCCAACCGCGCGCAGTTCGGCGGTCAGGTTTGCGTCCAGAAAGCCGCGCACCTCGCTCTGGAAGGCCAGGTCGGCGGCGTTCGGTTCCAGATCCATGGGATCTCACATTCGACGTGCGGTGCTGCGGCCTCGGAACTTAGCGGACGCCATGCCTCGCCGCCACAAGACACGCGCGTCCCGATGCCGTCGCGGGAACGCATTCCGCCGCACCGGGTTTTCACCTCACCGCCTCATAACCCCGCGAGTGATCCCATGCTGCGCCTGCCTGACCTGCCCTATGCGGCCGACGCCCTGCAGCCGTTGATGTCTGCCGATACCTTGCACACCCACCACGGCAAGCATCACAAGACCTATATCGACGAAACCAACACCCTCGCCGCCGAGGCCGGCCTGGCGGACCGGCCGTTGGAGGAGATCGTCCGCGAGGCGCGTCGGCGCGGAAACACCAAGCTGTTCAACAACGCCGCCCAGGCCTGGAACCACGCCTTCTTCTGGAACAGTATGCGCCCGCCCGGCGGGGCCGCGCCGTCCGGCGCACTGGCCGAGGCGATCCAGGCGTTCGGTGGCGCTGAAGCCTTGGCCAGCGCGTTCGTGACGGCCGGGACCGGTCAGTTCGGCTCCGGCTGGGTCTGGCTGGTCGCACAGGGCGGCGAACTGAAGATCCTCACCACCCACGATGCCGAGGAGCCCTTCGAGCGCGACGGCGTGGTTCCGCTGCTGGTCTGTGACGTCTGGGAGCACGCCTACTATCTGGACCACAAGAACGCGCGGAAAGCGTTCCTCGGCCAGTGGATCGCGAAGCTTGCGAACTGGGCGTTTGCAGCGGAGCAGCTGGCGGCGGCGAGCGGTCAAGGCGCGGGATATCGGTTCCCGGCAGCAGTCGGGGCTTAGCGGGGCGGCCGGTGGCGTTGCTTATGGTGTTGACTGCGGGACGGCAATCCCGCTGACGTCATTTCACTTTACCACATCCGCTTTCACACAGAGAACTCGCCTAGTACCCAGGAAGCCGGAGGGATTGTTATCGCCCTTAGGGATGAGATCTGCAAAAGGGTCCTTAATTCCCGACGGATCCACGTTGACGAGGCTGCAATAATGCAAGTCCCCTGTTCTTGTGTTGAGCCGCCATGAAACCGAACCCGCCGCACTGACAACGGTCCATGCGCTTGCGGCCGTCGTCTGTGCTTGAGCCGTTTTGACCGCACCCACTCCAAGCGCCCCGATGACGACGCCAGTCGCCACCCATGCTGCTGTTTGCAACTTCGTCATGTCATCATCCCTGAACCGATGAAGGCGTGATTGTATATCCGCGAGTCGTCAAACGAGATCGCCAACGCCTTCGCGAAGGTTGGTTGAAAGGCGCTCTAAAAAGTCGCGGGTATGACTCATGACGGTGAGTGCTTGTTGTTCCCCGTACGGCGTTTTTCCGTGGCTGACGTAGTTCCGCCAACCGTCCTTGAAGTAGGTAAATTCAGCGGCTGCCTCCGAGAGGAACCGTAGGCGATCGCTCTTGGCCTGTCCCTTCGGCAAGGTCTGGCCTAGGGCAACGATAGCGCCGCCGATTTCGTTGATGATGTTCTGCCACATCTGGACGTCGAAGGTCTTTCCGACGTCCTCAGCGAGCGCTCCTAGGCCATGCTCAAGCGCGCGCATGCTGTGAAATACGCACGCGGTATAGAGGCCTACCGCATACGCGTTACCTGCCTCACGCAGTTCTGCGGCAGCGCGTGGAAAAGCCAACTTGGCTGGATCGGTGAGGGCGTCGTCCTTTTCGTATTGCGCCGACCTTTGCGTCGGCACAAACAAGAATAAGTTCGAATGTAGTTCCGCCTCCAGCGCCAATTCCAGAATATGCAGCTCGCGATCAGTGCGCGGCGGGTTGGCGTGAGCCATCCCGAACAGATACGCGGAGGATTGAAGTCCAAGCGCGCTACACCTCTTGGAAACCTCAGCCACAAATCGGCGAAGATCTGCCTTCAACTCATCATCCATAGCCGGGATGATGACCGAGCCGTCCTGTTCCGGCACATGGTAGAGAACCGCCGTGAAGTCATGCAGCGACTTCCCAAGCTCGACGTACTCTTCCGCGTGAATGCGCAACATTTCTGGGAGGCTCAAGAGAAGGTTTGAAGGGAATTTCACCCTACCAGCCCCGATCTGGGTATTCGAAGTATAATATCACCTTGCGCTGGGGAATTATCCCTTTGGCATAGTATGCCCCAACATGTAGATTTTTGCGTGTTGAAGGACGTTATGCCGAGCAACTACAGCAACCGAATTTTCCACGACGCCGAGAGGGCTCGCGTGTGGCTGGAAGGTCGGCTGTGGCCCGACGGAGCGGTCTGCCCGAAGTGCGGTGTGGTATGTCAGGCGACGTTGATGAAGGGGGCGACGACGCGCGCCGGCCTCTACCAATGCAACGCTTGTCGCGCGCCATTCACAGTCACGGTTGGCACGATCTACGAGCGCAGCCACGTTCCGTTGAACAAGTGGCTGGGTGCCACCTATCTGCTGATGGCCTCAAAGAAGGGGATGAGCGCGCTCCAGATCGGCCGCATGATTGGCGTCACTTACAAGACCGCTTGGTTCATGTGCCACCGCATCCGCGAGAGCCGTCGCGGCGGTCATCCCGGTCCGCTTGGCGGCAGTGGAATGGTTGTCGAAGCCGATGAAACCTACGCTGGCGGTTCGGACAAGAACCGTCACGCTCACAAGCGTCAGGGAGTCCGTGGCAGCTCACAGAAGGAGCCGGTCGTAGCTCTGAGCGTGGCGGGCGAGTCCGCAGCCAGCATGTTCACGACGTCAATTCAAAGACCCTGCGTCCGATCCTCACTGAGCAAATCCACGCTAACACGCACCTGATGACCGATACGGCACGCATGTATCCTGCTATCGGCGGCAAGTTCGCCCGACATTCGATGGTCAATCACACGCTCAATGAGTACGTGCGCGGCGAGGGCTTCGACCAACACCGTCGAGTCCTACTTCTCCATCCTCAAGCGCGGCGTGATCGGCACCTACCACCACGTCTCGCCGCAGCACCTGAAGCGCTACGTCTGCGAGTTCGATTTCCGTTACAACGAGCTCTCGGCTTTGGGGATCACCGACGCCATGCGCTTCGACACGGCGATGGGTGTGGTGTGGTCGGCAAGCGGCTCACCTATCGGCGGACTGGTGACGGCGCCCAAGCCACCTAAGCGCGGGAGGAAGGGCGACTCGGCATAGGCTTCTTTCGATACCGGGAGAAACTTATGACCAGCAAGGAAACTGTTGAAATTCTTCGCCTGAAAATTCGGGTGAGTTTGCTTGAAAATCTCGTCCTTAGACGCGCTGTTGAAACGCGCGTATTAGGTCGTCATCAATCAATTTCCGAAGCTGAGTCTGAGTTAGCCGCATGGCTTGACGAGACGAGCATTGATATTCTTCAGGAAGCTGGAAAGCAGTCGGAAAACCCTGCGCTGACGGCGTTGATCGGCGACGAAGCCAAGGACATAACAGACGCCATGAAGGCTATTGTAGCCAAGAGCGCCGCTGATCTTCGAAAAAAGAATCTGAAGGCATGACAAAAATCTACTTTCCCGCTATGTTATGCAGCGGTTGGAGCGGTCTGACCTTCAGAACGTTGGTGGGGTTGCAGCCCCTCCTACGTCAATCCTCACCTTATCAGGTTTGGGCTCGGTGCATTCACGCAACTCACCTTGAGCGGTTCACCTCCAGCGAAGCAGTATTGAAGATCGCCGGTTCTGCTGTTTATCCGCCAAGACGCGCCCGTTGTGCTGACAACAGTCCACGCGCCCGAAGGCTGCGTTTGAGCCGTTGCCGAGGTCTTGATCACCAAGGTTCCCGCGATTGCGACCGCCGCGCACACCGCTCCCCACATCCATTCTTTCTGCATCACACTCTCCCAAACCTAGCTTGAGCGTGACTCTTTCGGAGCCTTTCGGCTAGCCTTTAGGGGCGGGGTCGTTGGTGATCGACGCGCAGCGTCTATGGCCTTCTCAAAGCGATCCCATGCATCGGGCTCGGGTTGTGGAAGAGGGCGTTGGGGCATGGCGCAGGAGGATACGCTAGAACCTACGGACGAGCCATACCACGACTATTGGACGAAGCTCGGACGCCTCATCCATTATCACTCCCTGGTGGAAGCCCTCGTCATTTCCGGAATCCACCACTTTGCGGAGGTCACCTCTGGCATTGGCAACGCGATAGCACCCGGACTTCGCGCAGATGGCGCGAAGTCCGCACTCCTCCGAGTCCTTGAGACAAGCAGAAACGGCGCCATTGCCGAACGTCTCGCGTCACCGCTGACCCAGTTTGGCGTCATCAATACGACGCGAAACAATCTCGTTCATTGGGGAGCACTGCGCGACGGGGACACCGGGTTTCTCGTCACCAACGCCAAGCGCGTTATCCCGTCGAGTTTGAAGGAATTCCGGGTCAGTCTTCGAGACCTCGACGCTATGCACCTCGATCTCTACCGGATCGGCGTCCATCTGATGTGTGAGATACGCGGCGAGACGCTTGACGAGTGGGCGGAGGTGCTAGCGGGGCCATGGCTTTATAAGCCCGCTCAGCGACATCGCCCCAATCGACCGAAGCGAAGCAAGCGCAGTCGCTCATCGAAATCGCCCACTCACCCGCCGAAATCATCTCCTCCGTAACTTCGATCACCGGCCTGTCACGCGGGCCCCTATCTACACCTTGTGTCTTGTCTACACCTTGTGTCTTGCTATGTTAAAGGGATAATATTCTTGCGCTGTCTAGAACAACCCGTGAACTATGTGGGTGCGCCCGGCGCAGGACGCCCCCCGCCGCGATCACCGCCGCTGGTGGGGACCCCGGGGCTCGAACCCGGACGGATTGCTCCGAGCGATTTTAAGTCGCTTGCGTCTACCTATTCCGCCAGGTCCCCACGCTCCTTCGGCCATATCGGCCTGGAACACCGGGGTCGAGGGGCATTGAACGCACGCGATTGCTTGACCCGGCTCATGTCACTGGCGCATCGTAGGATTTGCGATGCGGCGAAGGCCGTCTGACCCGCCGGAGCCCGTCAGGGCCGCGCCGGGGTCGCTCACAAGAAAATCGGCGGAGGTTCTTTGTCCCAGCTTGCCTATCTTGCGCCCGCCAGCCCGGAGGAGGCCGCCAAGGCCCTCTCGGCGGCCGGCGCCCGCGCCCTGTCGGGCGGCACTGACCTGTTGGTCCAGCTGCGCGCCGGACGCGCCAGTCCGGACGTGATCGTGGATCTCAAGCGCATCGCCGGGGCCATCGGCATCCGCGAGGAGGCCGGCGGCTTCGTGATCGGCGCCTCGACGCCGGGCGTGCTGCTGGGCGAGCACAAGGCGCTGGTCAGGACCTGGCCGGGCGTGGTCGAGGGCGCGAACCTGATCGGCTCCACCCAGGTGCAAGGCCGGGCCAGTCTGGCCGGCAACCTCTGCAACGGCTCACCGGCCGCCGACAGCGTGCCGGCCCTGATCGCCGGGCGTGCGATCTGCGTCATCGTCGGGCCGAACGGCCGGCGTGAGGCGGCGGTCGAGAGCATCGTCACCGGGCCTGGCCAGACCTCGCTGGCGCAGGGCGAGTTCATCCTGGAGTTTCGCCTGCCGCCCCGCCCGGCCCGCGCGTCCGACGCCTATCTGCGGCTGATCCCGCGCACCGAGATGGACATCGCGGTGGCCGGAGCCGGCGTGAACCTGGTGCTCAGCGAGGATGGCCGGGTCACTGAGGCCCATGTCGCCCTGGGCGCCGTTGCGCCGACCGTATTGCTGGTCGCCGAGGCTGGCGCGGCCTTGGTGGGTGGCAAGCTGGACGACGCGGCGCTCGCCAAGCTGGACGCCGCCGCTCGGGCCGCCTGCCGGCCGATCAGCGACAAGCGCGGCACGGTGGAATATCGAACACGGATTGCGGGGGTGCTGGCCAAACGGGCCGCGCTGATCGCCTTTGAACGCGCAGGGGGTAAGCGTTGAGCAAGCATCACGTCACGACCACGGTCAACGGCGATATCGTCGAATTCCTGGTCTCGCCCCGCACCACCCTGTTGGACGCCCTGCGCGATCAGCTGGGCCTGACCGGCTCCAAAGAGGGCTGCGGCTCGGGCGACTGCGGCGCGTGCAGCGTCATCCTGGATGGCCGGCTAGTCTGTTCCTGCCTAGTGCTGGCGCCCGAGGTCGAGGGCCGCCGGGTCGAGACCATCGAAGGACTGGCTCAGGAAGGCCGGCTGCATCCGCTGCAGCAGAAGTTCCTCGAACACGCCGCCCTGCAGTGCGGATTCTGCACGCCGGGCATCCTGATGGCGGCCAAGGCGCTGCTGGACGAAAACCCCGACCCGACCGAGACCGAGGCCCGCTACTATCTGGCCGGGAACCTCTGCCGGTGCACCGGCTATGACAAGATCATCCGCGCCGTCATGGATACGGCCGCAGACCTTCGGCAAGCGAGGACCGCATGAGCGAGACCCTGGACCGCCCCACCGCAGACAGCTCTGGGCTGAACGTCGTCGGCACGCGACCGATCCGGCCCGACGGCGCCGACAAGGTGACCGGCAGAGCCGCCTATGGCGCCGACTACAACATGCCCGGCCAGTTGGTCGGCAAGATCCTGCGCAGTCCGCACGCCCATGCCCGGATCGTGTCCATCGACACCAGCAAGGCCCGCGCCCTGCCCGGCGTGAAGGCCGTGGTGACCGCCCAGGACTTCCCGGACCTGGCGTCCGAGGTGTTGGAAGGCGGCGAGCAGGCCTCAAACGCGCGTGACATGGCGCTGAACGTGATGGCCCGTGATGTGGCGCTCTACGACGGCCATGCGGTGGCAGCGGTGGCCGCGATCTCCACAGAGATCGCCGACGAAGCCCTGGCCCGGATCAAGGTGGTCTATGAGGTGCTGCCCCACGCTCTGGACGTCGAGGCGGCAATGGCGCCTGGCGCGCCGGTGCTGCACAGCCACCTGTTCACGGCCGGTCTTGAGGCCAAGCCGGACAAGCCCTCCAACGTCGCCCAGCGGCACCTGAACGTGCGCGGCGACCCGGATGCTGCGCTGGCCGGCGCCGCCGTGACGGTCGAGGGTCGCTACATCACTCAGGGCGTCCACCAAGGCTATATCGAGCCGCACGCCTGCGTCGCCGCCTGGGGCGAGGACGGCCGCTGCGAGGTGTGGAGCTCCAGCCAAGGCCAGTTCATGGTCCGCGCCTATAGCGCCAAGGTCCTTGGCATCGAGGCCTCGGCGATCCGCGTGACGCCGGCCGAGATCGGCGGCGGCTTTGGCGGCAAGACCGTGGTCTACCTTGAGCCGGTCGCGCTGGCGCTGTCGCGCGCCTCTGGCCGGCCCGTGAAGATGGTGATGAGCCGCGATGAGGTGTTCCGCTCGACGGGACCGACCTCCGGCGCGGTGATGACGGTAAAGTTGGGCGCCAACGCCGACGGTACGCTGGTCGCGGCCGAGGTTGAGCTGACCTTCCAGGCCGGCGCCTTCCCGGGCTCGCCGGTTGGCGCGGCCTGCATGACGGCCCTGGCCTGCTATGACATCCCTAACTTCCGGATCACCGGCTGGGATGTCGTGACCAATACGCCCAAGGTCGCCGCCTACCGCGCGCCGGGCGCGCCGATCGCCGCCTTCGCGGTCGAGAGCGCCCTCGACGATCTGGCCCGCAAGCTGAACATCGACCCCATCACCATCCGCGAGACCAACGCGGTCGGCGACGGGACCAAGGCGGCCTATGGCCCGGTGTATCAGAACATCGGGTTCAAGGAGACCCTGGCCGCGATCCGCGACAGCGAGCACTACCAGACCAAGCTCGGCCCCAACCAGGGCCGCGGCGTGGCGGCGGGCTTCTGGTTCAACATCGGCGGCGAGAGCACGGCGGCGGTCCACGTCAACGAAGACGGCACGATCACCGTGGTGACCGGAAACCCCGACATCGGCGGCTCGCGCGCCTCGATGGCGATGATGGCGGCCGAGACCCTGGGCGTGGCGGTCGAGAAGGTCCGCCCGATGATCGCCGACACCGCCTCGCTCGGCTATTCGATGCTGACCGGCGGCAGCCGAACCACCTTCGCCACCGGCATGGCGGTGATCCAGGCGGCCGAAAAGGTGATCGACGACCTCAAGGGCCGCGCCGCCAAGTTGTGGAAGATCTCGCCCGATCAGGTCGCCTGGCGCGACGGCGCGGCGCACTGCCTGGACGCAACCAAGGCAGATGTGGGGCCGTTTACCCTGGCCAAGCTCGCCGCGCAGGCAGGGCGCACTGGCGGGCCGATCTCGGCCCAGGTGTCGCTCAACGCCCAGGGCGCGGGCCCCGGTTTCGCCGTCCATGTCTGCGACCTTGAAGTCGACCCTGAGACCGGCCAGACCACCATCCTGCGCTACACAGCGGCTCAGGACGTCGGGCGGGCCATCCACCCGTCCTATGTCGAAGGCCAGGTCCAGGGCGGCGTCGCCCAGGGCGTCGGCTGGGCGCTGAACGAGGCCTATATCTACGACCGCTCCGGCCACATGGAGAACGCCGGCTTCCTCGACTACCGCATGCCGGTGGCCTCGGACCTGCCGATGCTGGACACCATCCTCATCGAGGTGCCCAACCCGCGTCACCCCTATGGCGCCAAGGGCGTCGGCGAGGTGCCGATCGTGCCGCCGCTAGCCGCCGTGGCCAATGCGCTGCGCGGCGCCACCGGTGTTCGGATGAACGAGTTGCCCCTGTCACCGCCGGCCGTGCTGGCGGCGCTGGAGGCCGGAAAGTAGGTCCACATGGCCCGCGTCGTCGTCGGCAGCGAGTGCTGGCCGTTCACCGGCGGCGCGTCGAGCTTCGACATCCCGGCGACGAGCGTGCGCGACCTGATCAATGCCCTGGACGCCAGGTTCCCCGGTTTGGGAGACTTGGTCGACCGCCGCATGGCCTTCGCCATCGATGGCGTGATCCATCAGGACGCTTGGTTCGCAGACATCGGGGCGGACGCCGAAGTGGTGCTGATTCCCAAGATCGGCGGCGGATGAGATCGCGTTTCCGGCGCAACCTGCTGTCGACGGAGGGCGGCGTGAGGGCCGGACAACCCGCGCGACTGGCGCTGGTGATGTGCGGGTTCGCCCTCGCCGCGTCGGCGCAACCCGCCAACCTCTCAGGCATCGACGCCGACCGCGACGGCCGCATCTCGCGGGCCGAGTATCGGGTCGGCCTGGTCGACGGATCCATGAAGTTTGACAAGAACGCGGATGGTCGCGTAACGATCAAAGAAATGCCTGCCGCCGCTCGCCTGCCCGGCATCAAGGGCATCATGATCAAGGTGTTCAAACAGAACGACACCTCAGGCGACGGCGCGCTCTCGCGGGAGGAACTGGCCGCCCGCGCGGAGGTGCGCTTCACCCAGTTGGACACCAACGCTGACGGCTATCTGGACCCGGCCGAGATCAAGGCGGGCCGGCGCTCACGCTAGTGTCCTGGTTCAGAAGTTCGGCGGCTCTAGGTTATGACGCTGGCCCTTTCTAGGTCCAGAAGCCCTTGGTCATCGACGAGGCCGGGACGGTGGGCAGGTAGTTCGGAGTCGCCGGGTTCCCATGAACCGTTCATTTTCGCGCCAGGTCTGGAACAGAGCGTGGGGCGGTCCCTGATCAGCAGGGCAGATGTCGGGGTCAAGGATATTGGTGTCTGCGGGCCAGCGGGGGTCATCGCGATGCTCCTGCGTCTCGGGCTTTCTTGCCTTGTCCCGAGTGGCCACCTCCCGTCGCAATCTCCCGCATGACTTTGCGCATGGCGTTGAGCGCCAGGTCTGTAGAGACTGTCAGCATCCGGCGGGACGGGTCCTGATCGAGGACCCGTTGCTGCGCAGTCTCGATGACGCGGTCTTCCTCGAACGCAGCCTCGGCCATGCGGAAGATCGCGTCGATCTGGTGAGGCGTCGCCGTGCGCGCGCTGGGGCCGATCGAATAGAAGTAGCGCGTCAGCCGCTCCGAGATTGGGGTGACCGCTTGGGCGCTGAACAGTGCGGTGATCGGCTCGAGCCCGCCCGGCCCCTTGAAGTCGAGGCGCGCCGCAGTCCCGCTCGGGTAGCTGCGGTTCTCCAGGAGGAAGATCCCCGGCGCGAGGAAATCATAGGTGTTCCACTGGTCGACCGCGACCTCCGCCCCGTCTGGCCCAGGAATAGTCGATCCGGGCAGCCAGCGTTCGCTGCGGATTCCGCGCGGCAGGCGCGACGTCGCAGGAACACTGTCGGCCCAAGACGGCGCGCCGCGACCGAGCGTCGTTGGATGCACATAGGCGAGGTGAGAGAGGTCGCAGAGATTGTCGTTGAGGAGCTCCCAGTTCGCCTCGATGTCCATCTGGCCGGACTTCATCCGCCAGTCTGGATGCGCCAGGCCGACCGTCTCAGGAATGAGCCCGGCGTCGACGTCGGCGGGATCACCCATCCACACCCAGATCCAGCTTTCCCGCTCGATCACCGGGTAGGACCGGACGACCGCCCGCTCAGGGATAAGATCCTGGTTCGGAATCTCCAGGCACCGTCCCGTCGGGCCGAACCTCAAGCCATGATAAAGACACCGGATATCGTCGCCTTCGATGCGACCCAGCGATAGCGGCGCAAAGCGGTGCGCGCACCGATCCTCGAGCACGACCACCTTTCCGCGCCCATCGCGGTAAAGGACGAGAGGCTGCTCAAGCAGCTGGCGCGAGATCGGCTTGCCAGATGGGAGTTCATAGTCCCAAGCCGCCACGTACCAACAGTTGGGCACATAGCTGCTCAGCTTGCCAAGGTCATCGTTGGCGGTGATCGCTGTCATCTGAGCGCGCTCCCGTCGAGACTTGGACCGCCGCCCGGACATGGTCGTCTTGGCCGGCGAGGCACGCTAGCGGCGGCCCGTCCCGGCGTTCGAAACGTTCGACCTGCCCGTGACGGGCCGCGCGGCCGGCGGCGCGTCTCCACGCTCACCATCAGACCGGCTCCAGATCCGGATTCACCTGCATGCCCGGGTTTACGACGCCCGGAACAGCCGAATGGCCGAAGGTGTCGCGCTGGTAGTATTCCGACTGGTGCGTCGAGGCCCGAGCGCCCCAGCCGATCTCTGACATGAAGCCTGAGGGGTTCACGCAATAGAACGAGTACATCTGGTCATTCGCGTGCCGGCCGGGTTCGATGCCCACCGGGATTCCCGCCAGCTTCACCGCTTCGTACGCCAGGCCGACGTCATCGAGGTTCTCCACTTCGAACATCAGATGATTGATCCGCTTAGCGCCGGGCGCGCCGAACGCCAGCGTATGATCGCGGTCGTTGCAGTGCAGGAACGTCAGGTCGAACGGCTGCGGAAGCCCAGGGACTGGGATGCGGTACTCGACCCCTCCGCGCATTCCGAGCAGGCGGTAGAAGGCGTAGGTCTTGTCGTAGCCGGCGCTGTTGCCCAGCATCACATGGCCTAGGCCGCCCGTGCCGGTCTTGAAGGCGCCGTGCATGCGCCGCCCCGGATAGAACGGGCGGTTCGCCTGGATGTGCGGGCCATGGAAGATCTCGATCGAATGGCCGCTCGGGTCCTCGAGCATCATGACTTCGAGCACATGTCGCTCGGCCGCTTCGTCGAAGGAGCCGATGCGCACCGCGACGCCAGCGTCTTGAAGTCGCTTGGCCATCTCGCCGAACTCGTCCTGGCCCGCCACTCGGAAGCCCAGCAGCATCAGGTCGTCGGCGTCGTTCTCCTCCAGGACGATGCGGTGATGCCAATAGTCCATCCGCAGGAAGGCGCGCCCCGGCAGATCGCCCTCGACGACCTCAAGTCCCAGAATTTCGGACGCGAACTCTCTCCAGCGGGCCAGACGTTTGACGCCCAACTTGAGGTAGCCAAGCTCTGTGATCTGAACCATGTCAGGCTGCTCCTGCAAACGAGCCCTTGCGGACCGCGATATTCTTGATGTCACTGTAGAAGTCGAAACTCCAGATGCCGCCTTCCCTGCCGATGCCGGAGTGCTTGGACCCGCCAAACGGCGCGCCAAGCTCGCGGATGAAGTAGCAGTTGACCCACACCGTGCCGGCGACGACCGCCGAGGCGATCCGCATGGCGCGCGCCTCATCGCCCGTGAACAGGGTGGCGGCCAAGCCGTACTCGGTGCCGTTGGCGACTTCGATCACCTCATCGTCGGTCTTGAAGGTGTTCCAGGTCAGCACCGGGCCGAAGACCTCCTTGAGGAAGATCTCCTGATCCCGCCGCGCACCGGCGATGAGGGTCGGCTGGAAATAGAGTTCGCCCTGATTGTGCCGTTCGCCGCCCCAACGGATGTCGACGCCCTCCTTCCGGGCGCGGTCGACGAAGCCCTGAACCCGCGCGAAATGCTCAGGATGGATCAACGGTCCGACCCGCGTGGCGGGATCGCGCGGATCGCCGACGGCCATGTGGCTGACCGCCTCGCGAACGTGACCCAGGAACTCATCAGCGATCTTTTCCTCAACGAGGATGCGCGTGCCGGCCAGGCAGACCTGGCCGGCATTGACGTACTGGCCAGCGACCGTCTGGGCTGCGGCCTTCAGATCGGCATCGGCGCAGACAATGAACGGCGACTTGCCGCCCAGTTCGGAACTCATCGAGGTGATGCTGCGCGCCGCCGCCTGCCCGATAATCCGGGCGGTGTCGGTTGAGCCGGTGAAGCTGATCCGGTCGATATCCAGGCGCTGGGTGAGTGCGGCGCCGACGTCTTCGCCGATACCTTGCACCACGTTGAGCACGCCGGCTGGAACTCCAGCCGCCTCAGCAATATCCGCCATCAGCGAACAGGTGAGCGGCGCCCACTCGGGCGGTTTCACCACCACCGTGTTGCCGGCCGCGAGCGCTGGGCCGACCTTCCAGGTGGTCAACATCAGCGGCGCGTTCCAGGGCGTCACCAGCACCGCGACGCCGGCGGGGTCGTAGCGCACGTGATTCACCACCTCGGGCGAGTCGATGGTGTGATGGCCCAGGGTCAGCGCATAGTCGGCGAAGTAGGAGATATTCTGTGCCGCACGGGGCACGACGCGGTGCGTGTTGCCCGTGAGCAGGGATCCGTTGTCCGTCGTCTCCACAGCCGCCAAGTCAGCCGTGCGCGCCAGAATGCCCTCGGCGAACCGGCGCAGGATCGGAGCGCGGCCGTCGGGTCCGAGCGCGGCCCAGCCGGGGAACGCCCTGCGCGCCGCGTCCACGGCCATCTCGGCCTCTGCGGCGCCGCCGGCTGCGACCTCCGCGAGCGCGGACCCATCCACCGGTGACCGATCCAGGAACCGCGCCTTGGAGGCGACCCGACGGCCGTCGATGTAGTGATCGGTTGATACCTCGACCCCTGCGACATTCACGCGGCTTTCGGACACGACACGCCTCCGTGGCTGTTGGTTTCAGTTTCGAGGTTGAGGAACTGATCCACCAGCCGGTCGGCGCGCGACGGGTCGAAAAACATCTCATGGATCTGGCGATTGCGTGCGCCAGAGGCAAGATAGAAGCGCTCGTACTGCTCGTTGCGGCTGGCAAGGCCACTCCCGACAAAGTCCCAACCCAGGCGGAAGACCCGTACCCGTTCCTCAGCGCTGACGTCGCCGGCGCCGCGAAGATAGCGGTCAATAAGCGGCTTCAATTCGGGATCATGCATCTGCGCCAGTGTCGGCGCGGCGAACACATTGTGCGAGCCCAAGAGGCGGATGATCTCGTTGACCCGCGGGAACCAATACGGAAGTGACGCCCGCAGCGCATGCAGCGGCCGAACGTCCGGAAACCAGACGCCGCCGGGATGCTCCTGGGCCTGCATTTCCGAGGCGTAGATCGCCGAGCGGGCAAATTCGGAAAACGTCCAGATTTCGCCCAGCATTTCCTGAGCGGCGGGCTGTTTGCCGTTGATGCATTTCAGCATGCGGTTCGCGATTCCCCAGGCGAACTCCAGCTTGGTCTGCGCCCGGATCATGGTCTGCTGCATGATGTTGGGCGCCCAGGAGGTGCGCATCACCGCGTTGTAGGCGGCAAGGTTTGCGTCGATGAACAACCGGTCCTTCGGCACCTCGACGTCGTCGAAGATCACGAAAGCATCCTGCTCGTCGAAGCGCCCGGACAGTGGATGGTCGTAGGCATGCCTAGGCTGCGAGAAGCTGTCGCGGCAGAGGATTTTCATGCCGGGCGTGGTCATCGGAATGCTGAACGCCAAGGCGTAAGCATCGGCGCCCTCGCCCAGCGGGAACGCCGGGTAGACCGACATCTCGTCCGCGAAGGGCGACAAAGTTGCAAGGATGCGTGAGCCCCGGACGATGATGCCATGCTCGGTCTCGCCGACCTTGTGCAGCGCCACGTCGTTGCCAGGCTTCGGTACGTCGCCCTGAGCCTTGTCGACCGTCGGATGGATGATGGTGTGCGTCAGCGACAGGTCCTGACGGCGCATCTCTTTCTGGAACGTGATGAGGTTATCGGCGCCTGCGGCATTGTCACCGAGCGACCACTCATCCGGCCGCGCCGCGAAGCCGGCGAAGGTAACGTTCATATAGTCGGGCGTGCGGCCCATCAGCCCGACGCTGTGCTCAGCGCAGACTTCCAGCGCCGCATGCCGCTTGAAGAGGTCGGCGCGGGACCTGGGGATCAGGTGGCTGGCGTTGATCGGCTCGCCGGTCTCTGGATCAGGCACGAGGCATCGGTCGGCTTCGGCGTGCTGGAGGTCAAAGACGGCGGCGAGTTCCTCGGCGGCGCCTTTGAACGCCGGATGGGCGGCGACGTCGGTCACCTTCTCCGTTCCGACATAGATGTCGCGCGGCTCTTTGAGGCCATCCAGGAATTGTCGCCCTGTTCTTGCAGGCATAGTTGTCCTCCTGACGGCCCCAGGCCGCCGTGCATCGGTCTTGGATTTGTTCGGACGGCAGGACGCCGACGGGCGTTAGCCCAGTCCGCGCAACAGCAGCCCAAGGTCGGTTCGCAGGGCGCGGTCGAATTGCGCCCGGTCGAGGTATCCGCTGAGCAGACCGCCCAGGTGGAAATAGTAGATGGCGAACATGCTGCGCGCTGACGGGATGAGCGCACTCGTTGCGTCCACCGTCCCGTCGTTCTTCGCGGCCTGGACGAGCAGCGCCAAGCGCCCGAGCAGGCTTCTCATCAGTTCGGAGACCAGACCGCGTTGGTCCTGGCTGCCGACATAGCCAAGCTGCCGCATCAAGGCATGGGCCAGGGGCAAATCACGCTCGTGGTAGGACACAAAGGTCTCGAAGAAAGCGACAGCCTGGTCGATCACTCCTTCCGCACCGCCAGCGGCGATGAATGCGCGCTCGACGAGTTCCATCATCTCGTCGTGGAACACCATAATCAGGAGGTCATCCTTGGTCCTGGCGTAGGTGAAGACTGTCCCGGCCGCTACACTCGCAGCATCGGCGATCTCCTGGGAGGTCGTCGCGTCGAACCCCTTGTGCCGAAACAGCGCCCGGGCGGCGGCGACGATGCGGCCGCGCTTCTCAAGCTTGTTCTGCTCTCTGCGTCCCAGCGCTACGGCGGCCAAGGTTCCCTCCCACACATCGTCGTGGTTTCTGGCGCAACCCTCACTCGATCTGATATGGACGTCAAGAATTATTTTGAGCGGACTCATTTTTAGTGTATCGGATGAATTGTCGCCACGTGGGGGCGATAGCCCCACCTTGTGGATACGTGCGGCACACACAAATGACCGCACTCAAAAAAATACTGGGAGAAGCGTCCGATGCGGTCCATTCAAGCGCGCGAACTGCTCGCGCAGGGGCGCATCGTTCTGAACGGCTGGTCGGTCATCCCCGGGGGCTTCCTTGCCGAGGTGATGGCGTCGCTAGGCTGGGACGCCCTGACCATCGACATGCAGCATGGGATCATTGGCCAACCCGATATGGTCGCCATGCTGCAGGCGATTTCGACCACCGCCATCACCCCTATGGTTCGGTTAGCGGCGAACGATGCGACACTCATCGGTCAGGCGCTCGACGCGGGCGCCATGGGCGTCATCTGCCCGCTGATCAATTCGCCGGAGGAAGCGGCCAGGTTCATAGCCGCCTGCCGGTATCCGCCGCACGGGGTGCGCAGTTCCGGCGCGACCCGGGCGATGATCTATGCCGGCTTCGACTATGGCGCAGCCGCCAACGATCAAGTGCTCAAGTTTGCGATGATCGAGACCGCTGACGCGCTGCGGCGCCTCGACGAGATTGCCGCGACGCCGGGGCTCGACGGTCTCTATATTGGCCCATCGGACCTGTCCCTGGCCCTGGGCGGAACGCAGGGCTTCGACAAGGATGAGCCCCACATGCTGGAGGCCTACGCCGCTATCGCCGCCGCCTGCCAACGCAACGGGCTGACCGCCGGCATCCACACGGCCAGCCCAGCCTTCGCGGGCCGGATGGCCGCGATGGGCTTTCGCTTCATCACCCTGGTCGGCGACTTCAATTTCATCCTCGCCGGCCGCGGCGTCGTCCGTCAGGCGCGCGAAAGCCTGGTCGCATCCGGGCCCGTCGCAAGCTGAAACCCCGACAACCCACCCCGCTGAAACGCAGGTAACCAGAGCTCTCATGACTGAAAAAGCTGACATCCCAAGCGTCCTGAACGATCACTTGATCGCAGCCTTGAACACCATTTCGACCGCCACGCTCACCCATCAACTCCAGATGCGCGGCATTCGCAGCACCTTCATGAGTGGCCTGAAACCCGTCCACCCTGAAAAGCGGATGGTGGGTCGGGCGCGGACGCTTCGATATGTGGCCCTGCGGGAAGACCAGCAATCGCGGCTCGCCGGCGGCTTCAACGCCCAGAAGCGCGTCGTGGAGAGCATCCAGCCCGGCGACGTGCTGGTGATCGAGGCTCGAAGCGTCCCGGATGCGGGCACGATCGGCGACATCTTCGCAACGCGGCTCTTCGCGCTGGGCGGGGTCGGGATCGTGACCGACGGCGCCCTGCGCGACACGCCCGCAATCGCCGACATCGGCGTGCCGGTTTATCATCAGGCCTCCCATGGGGCGACCTACGGCCGCCAGCACATGCCGTTCTCGGCGGATGATGCCGTGACCTGCGCCGGCGTGTTCGTGATGCCTGGGGATGTGATCGTCGGCGACGGCGAGGGCGCGGTGGTGGTCCCGGCGGCCCTGGTGGAAGAGGTGGTCCGGGACGCCCTCATCCAGGAAGAGAAGGAGACCTTCGCCCTGGAGAAAGTTGCGGCCGGTCAACCGTCCTTGGACCTCTTCCCCCTGGCGAAGGAACGGCTCCCGGAATTCGAAGCCTGGAAAGCCGCGCGGGATGCGCAGAGCGAGGTCCAAAAATGAGCGCCAGACGCAGCATTGTGATCGAGGGGCTAAGCCACCTCACGGCGATCCCGGTGGCGACCAGGATCGGTCCGCTCGTCGTTTCCAGCGTGATCGCGCCATTCGACCCAGGCACCCGCGTGGTTCCCGACACCGTGGCGGCGCAATATGCCAACATCTTTCATCATGTGGGTTTGATGCTGCGCGAGGCCGGAGCCGACTGGCGACATGTGGCCAAGATGGAGTTCTGGACTCCGCCCGTGGAGCGCGAGGCGCTGGATCCGTTCTGGATAGAGAAGTTCCCAGATGCCGCGTCGCGACCCTCGCGCCACACCCACGTTGGCGAGGGCAAGGTCGTGACCGCCGCCTTCATCGCCTACGTAACCGACTGAGGACGCCATGCTCACCGACCAACAGATCCAGCAGGCCGCCGACAGCTTGTGGCAGGCGGAACAGACCCGCGAATGGGCCGAGCCGCTGTCGATCCGCTTTCCAGAGGCCGACGTCGCAGACGCCTATGGCGTCAGCCTGGCAGTGCGCGATCTCAAACTTGCCGCCGGCCGCACCGTCAAAGGCCACAAGATCGGCCTCACCTCCAAGGCGATGCGCGACATGTTTAGCGCCACGGAGCCAGACTATGGCTTCATCTTCGACAACTGGTTCGAACTGGAAGGCGCATCCGTTCAGCGCAACGCCATGAACCGCCCCTTGGTGGAGGTCGAGCTGGCCTTCGTGATGGGCAAGGACCTGAAGGGTCCGTCCATCAACGCGGCGGACGTCATCCGGGCCACGGACTTCATCCTGCCGGCGTTGGAAATCGTCGATTCCCGGTACAAAGGTCGCGGAAACAACATGCTGGTCGACAGCATCTCCGATGCGGCGACCTGCGGCTTTGTCGTGTTGGGCGGCAACCCGGTCAAGCTCACCGACGTGGACGTTCGTCGGCTAAGCGCGTCCCTCTCGATCAATGGCCAGATCATGGAAAGTGGCTCGGCGTCGGCTGTCATGGGCAACCCGATCAACGCCGTGGTCTGGCTTGCGAACAAGCTGCACGAGTTCGGCGTCGCCATGCAGCCGGGCGACGTGATCCTCTCCGGCTCGTTTGTGAAGGCAATCCCCTTCGACGCCGGCGACACGATCCTCGCCCTCTACGACCAGTTGGGCGAGATCACCCTTCGGGTGACCTGAGCGGCCGACCGGCCTGCGAGGGTCGCAGCGTCTCGTAGTAGTATTTTCGGAACTGCAAGGTGGCCGCGTCGGTGGCGACCGAGCGTTCCTGCGAGGCCGGCGGGATTTCGCGAGGCCGCGCGGATTCCACGACCTTCTGGTCCTCATCAGCGATCTTGCGGTTCGACCGCTCGAACACCGGCTCCAGCATGCGCCACCGCAGAAAATCCCGCGAGCCCACCAGCGTCAGTCGCGTCGTCTCGTCATCGATAGGGGTCACCAGCGCATGGATGCGGAAGTGGCGTTTCGGGATCGGGATGGTCAGGGCCATCATGTTGGGCTGGAAGAACTCCAGCGAGCCGGCCCCGTCGCGCGCGTCCAGCGCTGCGTGGACACGTCCGCCGCTGTCGGTCGGCTCCCAGCGGATCGCCATCCGCGACTGTTCGGTCATCCGGCGGCGCAGGATGCGGCCGATGGTCTTGCGGTGAACGAACGGCAGGTGCGGGCTGTCCAGCATATTCTCCATCGCCCGCGTCCAGTGGCAGGCCCAGATGCGCTCGACGTAGGTGCGGGCGAGGCCTGACGCGGTCAGGCCCTGCGGCGCGACGGGCTCTACTGGCGCATCGGTTCCAGGCGCGGTGTAAACCCAGATCATCTCGCCGATCTGGCGGGTCGGGACGGGGGTCGCGCCCAGCTTGTCGCGCCTGGCGTCGGGATCCAACGGCACGCCGCAGTTGGCGCCGGCCCGGTCAAACCGCCAGCCGTGGAAGGGGCATTCCAGCGTCCCTTCGCCGGTCCTCTGACCGAGCGACAGCGCTGCCCCCCGGTGCGGACAACGGTCGATCAGGCCGCTGATCTAGCCGTCAGCATCGCGGAACAACACCAACGGCTCGCCCGCCAGCGTGACGCCGACTGGCTCCTGCGCCACACGGCGCGCCTCGATCAGCGGTGTCCAGACGTTGGCGAAGCCTTTGAACACCGCCTCAGACGAACTTCGGCTTGCGCTTTTCACGGTGCGAGGCCAGCCCCTCCGCCGCCTCCGGCCCGGTGAAGCCCAGGAACTCGGTCGCCAGTGAGGCATCGAACGCCGGCCCGGCGCTGCGCAGCCAGTGGTTCAGGGTGTGCTTGGTGGCGCTGATCGCGCGGGTCGCCCCATTGGCCAGCTTGTTCGCCACCTCCAGCGCCTTGGCGTCCAGCTGATCATCCGCCACGCACAGCGAGACCAGACCGATCCGTTCAGCCTCCGCACCGTTCAGCGGATCACAAGTCAGCAGATAGTATTTGGCCTTGGCCATGCCGCACAGCAGCGGCCAGATGATCGCCGCATGATCGCCCGCCGCGACGCCCAGCCGGGTATGGCCGTCGATGATCCTGACCTCGGGCGTGGCGATCGAAACATCCGCCAACAGGCCGCAGACCAGCCCAGCGCCCACCGCCACGCCGCGCATGGCGCTGACCACGGGGGTCTGGCAGTCGATGATGTTCATGACGATGTCGCGGGCCTCGCGCATCGAGCGCATCCGGACCTCGAAATCATCCACGATCCCCTGGATCATCTCAAAGTCGCCCCCGGCCGAGAAGGTGGTCCCCTCCCCGGTCAGGATGGCGCAGCGGGTGTCCGGGTCGGCGTCCACGTCGCGCCACACCTCGGCCAGCTCGCGGTGCATGGTCGCGTCGGTGGCGTTCAGTTTGCCGGGATTGCTCATCACAATCTTCAGCACGCCCGACGACGGGCGCTCGAACTTCAGCCGTGTGTAGCGGGCGTAGGGATCGCTCATCTGGGAACCTTCAATAGATCGTGTAGCCGCCATCGATGACGAAGGCGTCGCCGGTGTGGAAGCGCGAGGCGTCGGAGGCCAGATAGACCGCAAGGCCCGAGAAGTCCTCCGGATCGCCCCAGCGGCGCATGGGCACGCGGCCGATCACCTGATCGTTGAACTTGTCCCACTTCTGGGAGGCGGCGGTCATGTCCGAGCGGATCCAGCCCGGAAGCACCGAATTGGCGCGGATGCCATAGCGGGCGTATTCCACCGCCAGCCCGCGCACCAGTGACAGCACCGCGCCCTTGGTCGCCGCATAGGCCTGGTTGCGTGGCGCGCCGTGGATCGCGGACGTCGACGAGGTGACCAGCAGAGACCCGCCGGGGTCTCCCGCCTGGGCGCGCGCGACCATGTGCTTGGCGGCCTCGCGGAACGTCCAGAACACCGCATCGAGGTTGACCTGCGTAACCCGCCGCCACTTCTCGGTGGTCATCTCCGCGAACGGCGCACCGCCGCCCACCCCGGCGTTGGCGGCCACGAAGTCCAGACGTCCGAAGGCTTTGAGCGCCTCGGCGACGCCGGCGACGACCGCCGCCTCGTCGTTGACGTCGATCTTCTGGACCAGCACCTCGACGCCATAGGCCTTGAGGGTCGCCTCGGCCTTGGCGTTCTTCTCGGGATTTTGGCCCCAGATCGCCACCTTGGCGCCGGCTGCCGCCAGCCCCTCGGCCATGCCCAGCCCGATGCCGCCATTGCCGCCGGTGATCAGCGCGGCCTTGCCGCTGAGATCGAAGAGCTTGAACGCCATGGATCGTTTCCTCCCGTTTCCGCCACTTCAGACGGGCGCCGTTGCGGAGGTCAAGTCGGCTCGACCTCGCGGACGTTTTCAATACCAGCGCCCTTCAGCGCCTCGATCAGCTCCAGCACGACACCTGCTAACGCTTCCGGGTCACGCGCTCGCAGCACCAGGTTCGAGCCGAAACCATCGGGCCCAAAGAACGGATAGCTGCCCAGCGACATGTCTGGATGGGCCTTGGCCACCGTCTCCAGCGGCTCGGCGATCACGCCCTCGCCAGAGCCCTCGACCCGCACCGTCCGCGATACCGTTGGACGGCCGCCACGCATCCTGGGGCCGACGTCCTGCAACATGCCGCGCATGATCTGCGGCACGCCGGCCAGGGTGAAGACATTGCCGATGGTGAAGCCCGGCGGGCCCTGCACCGGGTTCTTGACCAGATCACCTCCCACCGGCACCCGCGCCATCCGCCGCCGCGCCGCATTGAGCTCACCGGTCCAGCGGGCGGTCATCATGGCGAGGATGTCGGGATGCTCGTACAGCTGCACGCCAAACGCCTGGGCGATGGCGTCGGCGGTGATGTCGTCGTGGGTCGGGCCGATTCCGCCGGTGGTGATCACATAGTCGTAGCGGGCGCGCAGCGCGTTCAGCGCGTCCACGATCTCGTCCATCACATCGGGCACCGTCCGCGCCTCGGCCAGATCGACGCCGATGACGCCCAGATAGCGGGCGATGTCGCGCAGGTTGGTATCCTGGGTCCGCCCGGACAGGATCTCATCGCCAATGATCAGCACCGCGCAGGTGACGCGGTCGTCGGGTTCGCCGGCCATTCTGCGTGCCTTGTCTCTTCTCAAATTGCGATTCGGACTAAAGCCCAGCCGATGGAGTTCCCGCAACCACTTACCCGCGCCACCCTGGTCAGCCGCTACAAACGCTTCTTCGCCGATGTGGTCACCCACGACGGGCGCGAGATCACCGCTCACTGCCCGAACCCCGGCGCCATGCTGGGCCTCAACATGCCGGGCCTGCCGTGTTGGATCTCACGCTCGGACGATCCGAAGCGCAAGCTGGCCCACACCCTGGAGCTGGTGGAGGTCGATGGTGGCCTCGTCGGGATCAACACCATGCACCCCAACCGCCTCACCGCAGAGGCGCTGGCGGCGGATGCGATCCCGGAACTGATCGGCTACGCCACCCACCGTCGCGAGGTGCGCTATGGCGCCAACTCCCGTGTGGACTTCCTGCTGGAGGCGCCGAGCCGCGCGCCTTGTTGGCTGGAGGTCAAGAACTGCCACCTGATGCGCACGCCCGGCCTCGCCGAGTTTCCAGACTGTGTGGCGGCGCGCTCACTGAAGCATCTGAGGGACCTCACCGCCATGGTCGAGGCGGGCCAGCGGGCGGTGATGCTGTTCGTCGTCCAGCGGATGGACTGCGAGGTGTTCGAGGTCTGTCATGACCTCGACCCGGCCTATGCCGCCGGCCTGCCCGTGGCCGCTGCGGCGGGGGTCGAGGTGCTGGTCTATCGCTGCGGCATCACGACTGAGCGCGTGGTGATTGAGGATCGCATCCCATGGCGCGGGGCGGGGCGCTGGTGATCGATCACACCTGCTACCCGTCCCGCCCGGTCAATCGCACCCGCCCAGCCTTGGCGAGGGCGACGACCCTTTCGCGAACCTGCCGGTAAAGCGCTCCGGGCAGCAGGCCGTAGGCGTAGTCACGGCCGCCGCGCCTGGTTGGTCTCAGATCAACCCCAGGCCAGACGAACTGGTTGAGGTCGCCGACGACAACCCAGGAACGGGCTTCGTCCAGTCCGAGCCGTCGCTTGGTCCCGGTTGGAATTTCCACGGCGAGCTCGGGCCTATCCGGCGGGGAATGGGTGATCGGCGCCACCGTGACAACGGTTTGGCCGCCAACGTCCCTTACCGACAGAACGATGACGCAAGGCCGATCTTTCACGCCATGGTCCTGCCCACGCAGGGCTTCATGTCGCCACAGATAGGCGTAGCCGATCACGAGCCCTGGCTCGGGCGTCGGCAGGGGCACGGCCTATTCGACTTCGTGATCGAATTGGGCTGCAGCGGCCGAGGGTTCAGAGACTTCCAGCGCCAGCAGGTCCGCATCGCTCAATTCCCAGGCGTACAGCGCGACGCGGTCCTGGGCCTTCAAGCGCCGATACTCGTCGACCGACAACAGCACTAAGCGCTCACGACCATGCGTGGTGATCGACACCGGCTCGCGAAGCGCGGTTTCGACGATGCGCCCATAGGCCTTGAGGAAATCGCCGGAGGAGATCGTGACGTTGGGCATGGTGACGTCCTGACATTTCTCGAATTTACCAATTTTTTCGTGTTTTTCAAGACTGGGATTGCAGTCAGCGATTTGGAGCGGCCGCCTGCCTTGCAAGGCAACCCTCTTGGCCCTACCCATACAGCCGCTCAAACACCCCCGGCAGATGATCCGGCAATCCCAGCAGCGGCCCCGACGACAGCAGCAGCACCGCCTCATCGCCCTTGAGCTGCGAGAGCGCCGCCGTTGCGGCCTCAGCCGTCTCCACGCCTGCCACCGCCACGCCACTCGCCGCCACCCGCGCCACAATCTCGGCGTGGGTCGACTGGTCGTGGGTCTCCGCCCCATGGCCGGGCGGCGGGACGACCAGCACCTGGGCGGCGCCCTCAAACACCGTGTCGTACCAGTGCAGTGCGTCCCGCGAGCGCCAGGAGAAGGTGTGCGGCTCGAACACCACGATCAGTCGTCGCTCAGGGAAGTGCAGGCGCATCGCCTCGATGGCCGAGCGGGCCTTCTCATAGGACGAGCCGAACCCCTCGATCAGCGGAATCGTCGAGCGGGTGGTCAGTCGGTCCAGCCGACGGCGGATGCCGGCGAAGCTGGCCACGCCCCGCGCGAGGTCCGCCTCAGCGACCAGCGCCCGCTCCAGCAGATAGGCCCCGACGCCGACGATGTTCTCGATGTTGTGTGCGCCCAGGAGCCCGGTGGTCAGCGCCGTACGCCGCCCGTCCGGGCCGACCAAGGTGAGCCGCGAGGTTTCGCCGAACGCCACGTCTTCAGCATGCCAGCCATCACAAGGCTCGGTGTCGTACCAGACGATCCGGCAAGCCGCCTCGCCGGCGATAGCGCGGATCGCCGGGTGGTCCCGCGCCACCAACAGCCCGTCCGCCGGCAACCCTGCCAATAGCTCGCAAAACGGCGCCTCATAGTCGGCGAAGGTCGGGAAGACGTTGACGTGGTCGTGGATCAGCGAGGTCAGCAGCACGTCGTGGGGATGATAGAGCGCGAACTTCGAGCGCCGGTCCGGGCCGCTGACGATGTACTCATCGCCCTCCAGCACCATCTGCGGCGCGGTCCCCCAATGGCCGGTGTCGGGCAGCGAGGGCGAGATGGCGCCGACCATCCAGCCCGCATCCACACCCGCCTGCCGCAGCACATGCGCCATCAGCGCTGTGCAGGTCGATTTGCCGAACGAGCCGGCGACCACGGTGTTGCAGCGCTGTGCGGTCGCCTCCCCCACCAGTTCGGGAAAGCTGGTGATCCGCACGCCGCGCCGACGCGCCTCAGCGACCTCGGGATTGCCCTGCCCGCCCAGCTTGGCGCTGGCGCCCAGCACCAGCAGGTCCAGGCCGTCCGGCAGGTTCGCCGCAGCGAACCGCCAGCGAAGCGGAATTCCCAGCGCCTCCACGTAGGTGGACATCGGCGGAAAGACGTCCTGGTCGGAGCCGCTGATCGCATGGCCCGCCTGGCGCATCATCACGGCCACGGCCGCCATGCCCGCGCCGGCCAAACCGGTGAAGTGTATGCGCATGCGGTCTGATTCCACGCTGATGGACCGGGTTAGCCGATCCTGGCGTTCGGTCCAGCCGTCGCCGCGCCAAACACCGATCCCAGCGTCGCCTGGAATTCACGCGCGTTCACGGGTTTGGTCAGGCGCGGCGCCGCGCTCAGCGTCACGCCGTCGAGGTCGAGCCGCCCATAGCCGGTGATCACCACGAACGGAATGCCGGCCGCCTGCAAGGCCAGCGCAATCGGCTCGCTGCTCTCGCCGCTTAGATTGGCGTCCAGCAAGGCGCCGTCCAGCTGTTCGTCCTGGATGATCGCCAACGCGCCCTTGACGTCGGCGACGGGCCCGACGGGCTGGCCGCCGTTGTCTTCGACCATGGACTCGATATTCATCGCGATCAGGAATTCGTCGTCGACGATCAAGATGCGCAGGCCGTCCAGAGACAACTCGCCCGACATCAGGCGGCGCCCTGAGGCGATGGCGCGGTTTCGCCACGCGGCATCATCGCCGAGCGTGCGGGAAAGGAGAGCGCCGCCGTCAAGCCGTCCGGCGGATAGCTGACATCGGCGCGGCCGCCCAGTTCGTGAGCGATGCTGCGCTCGATGAAGCGCGCGCCCTGACCCAGCCGGGCTGGCGCGGCGACGGGCGGGCCACCGCTTTCGGTCCAGTCGATCACGACCCGGCCCTCCGCACCGTCGGAATCGATGCGCCAGTCCACGGCGACCTGGCCGTCCGGGGAGAAAAACCCGCCATATTTGACCGCATTGGTCGCCAGCTCATGCAGGATCATCGCCAGGGCGACGCCCGCCTTGGGATTGAGCACCACCACCGGACCATCACCAATGACGATCTGGGCGGGAGCGCCGAACGGTTTGAGGGCGCGTGCGACGATGCCCGCCATCGCCACGCCCTTCCAGCCCGCCTCAAACACCGCGTCGTTGGCGCCGGCCAGGGCCTCCAGACGGCCGCCGAACGCC
The DNA here is from genome assembly GCA_043734425.1 of Alphaproteobacteria bacterium. Lineage (GTDB taxonomy): Bacteria > Pseudomonadota > Alphaproteobacteria > Caulobacterales > Caulobacteraceae > Phenylobacterium. Next base: position 109,386 of record JAYTFM010000017.1, on the reverse strand, counting down.
GCCGAAAACGCATCCAGCGAGGTGCTGCCGCGCCGCGTCTGGGAGGCGATTGATTGCACCACCGCCAGCGTGTTCTTCACCCGGTGGCTGAGTTCGCCGACCATCAGGTCCTGATGGCGCGAGGCGCCTCTGCGCTCGGTGATGTCCTCCATGGCCAGCAGGATCAATTCGGTGTCGCCGGCGTAACCGGCGATCCGGCGGGCATTGAGCTCAAGGAAGCGCGCGCCCAGATCCGGCAACGGGACCTCAACTTCGAAATCGTCGATCTGGCCACGCTCGGGGAGCATTTCCTCCAGCAGAACCCGCAACCCGCCGACGCGCCCCCGGCCTTCGATGAATTCGTAGACCAACCGCCCCACGGTCTCGGGCGGCGTGGTTTGAAACAGGCGGTAGAACGCGGCGTTCGCCGAGCGGACATTGAGATCTGCAGACAGCACCACGAGCGGATCTCGCACCGTCTCGATCACCGCCTCGGCATAGTCGCGGGCGTGGGCGGTTGCGGCCTGGGTGGCCTTCAGGTCGGTAATATCCAAAAACGAGGCGACGGCGCCGTCGACGCGGTTGGCGCCGTTTCGATAGGGCAGCACCCGCAGCAGATAATCTCGCCCGTTACTGGCCACGATATTGGTCTCAGAAGCCGTCAGTGTCTCAACCGCCGCCATAGCCTTCTCCACCAGGCCGGCATCTGCGAACTTCTGAGCGAAATTGGCGAGCGGCCGGCCGGCATCGCCGTCGATCAGATCGAACAGCGCCTGGGTGGCGGGGCTGAACCAGCGGATGCGCATCTTCGTGTCGAGGAAAATGGTCGCCACATCGTTGCCGCCTAACAGATTGCGCAGATCATCGCCGGCCGCCTCAAGCTCTAGGACCTTGCGATCCAGCTGCGCGTTCACCGTGCTCAGCTCCTCATTCAGCGCCTGAAGCTCCTCCTTGGTGGCCTCGAGCTCCTCATTGGAGGCTCCAAGCTCTTCGTTGACGCTGATGATCTCCTCGTTTGCGGCGGTCAGTTCCTCGTTGGCGGTTTCGAACTGTTCGACCGTGACCCGCATCTCATCGCGGGCCGAGCGCAGTTGTTCCTCATAGTCGTGCGCCTGTGCTTCATCGGCCGCAACGGTGGCGCTGGCCAGCGTCGGCGCAGCCGAGCGGGCAGGCCGGGAGAAGCTGACCAGCACCAGCCGCTCGCCCGCCTCTGTCCCCGTGACCGGGCTTGCCGTCACCGAGACAGCGTCGCGCGTCGCGCCGCTGCGCAAGGTTACGACCGCATCATCCGCGAGGGCTTTCTGAACGGCGCCTCGGACCGTCAGCCGCAGACCCTCCCGAGCCAGGGTCAGCAGATCCAACGTCGGCGCGCCGCCGGGCTGGGCGAGGTAGTCGTCCGTCAGGCCGTGAAAATGCAGCACCCGGTAATTCCTGTCGATCATCACCGAGGCGGGCGCGAAGCGCTCGGCCAGCGTCCGGACGGCGATCTCAGAGAGCTTGGCGACCGGCTCGGCTGACATCGTCGCGCGTTTCGGCCAGGACGCGAAATCCAGCGCGCCAAACCGGGCCGCGCCGGCCCGCCGGTAGATCCTCCAGCGATTGGACACCACCACGAACAGGTCGTCGCGCCGGCCCAGAGTCTCAGCGGCGCCGAGGAACAGAAACCCGTTCTCACGCAGGGCGAAATGCGCCAGCGACATCACCCGATCCTGCGCCTCGGGCTCAAGATAGATCAGCAGATTGCGGCAGCTGACCAGGTCCATGCGCGAATAGGGCGGGTCGCGCAGCAGATTCTGCGGTGCAAACAGCACCGTCTCGCGGATCTCCGGCTTGACGCGATAGTTGTCATCCCCACCCTTGTCGAAGAACCGCTCGAGGCGCTCGGTTGAGAGGCTCTCAACCATGCTGCCGGGGAACGTCGCCCGGCGCGCAGTTCCCAGGTGATGTTCGGCGGCGTCTGTCGCGAAGATCTTGACCGCCAATTGCTTGTTCGACGCTTGGGCCCGCTCGGCCAGCAGCATGGCGATGGTATAGGCTTCCTCGCCGGTGGAACAGGCCGGAACCCAGACGCGGATCGCATCGCCGTTCACTGCCTTCTCGACCAGCGGCGTGATGACGTTTTGGTCCAGGGCGTCCCAGGCGTCGACGTCACGGAAGAAGGCGGTGACATTGATCATCAGGTCCCGGGCCAGGGCTGACACTTCGACAGGGTCACCGCGCAGGCGGGACAGGTAGTCATCCAGCCGCTCCATCTGGGCCAGACCCATCCGACGCTGGATGCGGCGCGACAGGGTGTTGCGCTTGTACTGGCGGAAATCGTGTCCGCCGTTGGCGTAAAGCAGATCCAGAACGTCATTGACCCCGGCGTCGGAGTCGTCGGCGGTCCGCCCCGGTCGCGCTTCGCGAACATAGGAGTGGCCGACATAGCGCAGCAGCGCTTCCGGAATTTTCTCCGGAGACAGCACATAGTCGATCACCTCCGAAGCGATGGCGTGGCGCGGCATGCTGTCGAAGCGGGCGGTCTTCGGATCCTGGGCGATACACAGGCCGCCGGCCTGTTTGATGTCCTGCATTCCAGCCGTGCCGTTGCTGCCGGCGCCAGAGAGAATGATCGCGACCGCCTTTTCCTTCTGGTCCTCGGCCAACGCACTGAAGAAGCGATCAATCGGGTGCCGCTGGCCGCGCGGTTCCTCAGGCTCGATCAGCTGCAGCACGCCGCCTTTGATCAACAACGTCTTGGCCGGCATGATCACATGCACGCGGTTGGGCTCGACCCGCATGCCGTCGGCGACCTGGACCACCGGCATCGCGGTTACCCGGGCCAGTAGTTCGACCAATAGGCTTTCGCGGGTCGGGTCCAGGTGCTGGACAATCACAAAGCCCATTCCGCTATCGGCCGGCATGGCCCGCAGGAACGTGGTCGCAACCTCGAGGCCGCCAGCCGACATGCCGATTCCGACGATGGGAAAGGCGCCGCCGTGCTGGGCGTCGGCGTCGTGCGCGGGCGCATGTACGCCCTTCGACGCCCCGGAACGCCGCTTTGGCGGGCCAGGGCGTGCAGTCGGTTTCGGCCCACCCTTTGGCAATTCCAAACTCCCGTTATCCGGGCGTCGCAACCACACTGCCCCACATATGCATACGCCGTTCCGGCTGATCGGTTCCATCCTGGTTGCGAGGATGAATTTGGAGGGGGGAATCATCACCCCCTGCCGTCCGTCATGGCCGGGCCTCGTCCCGGCCACCCATAGACACCGGTCCTGCTAAGTTCGCCTCGGCTCCTGCGAGGGCAACCTTCAAGCGTCTGCGTTTATGGGTGGCCGGGACGAGGCCTGGCCATGACGGACCGAGAGGTGGATTGAATAGTGGATCCGCCGCGCCGCAATTCCGCCATCGATGTTAATCCTGCCTTAACCAACACATTCGAGGGTCTGAACGTCTTCCTTGAAGACACCCCACCATAATCAACTTTTCCAGCCCGGCGTTCGCGCCGGGCTTTTTTCTGAGGTTGTGAGTGACGCCCCCTGCGGCTTGCACAGCCCGGCGGGCCAGCGTATAGGCCCGGCCCTCGACGGCCTGATCCCGGATAGCTCAGTTGGTAGAGCAGTCGGCTGTTAACCGACTTGTCGCAGGTTCGAGTCCTGCTCCGGGAGCCATCGAGACGCCGCGTTACGCGCAAGGGCGAAATAGAACTCACGACAGCCCTGGCGCCGCCCCGGCCTTCGCCCATATGTGAGGGCCGGCGACTCACCCTCCGCCCGTCCTTCCCACCTCCCTAGGCGACATGTCCGACGTCACACGTCATCTGGCCGAATTCGGGCCGCTTGCGGTCCTATTGGGCGCCGCCTTCGAGGGGCAGACGGCGGTCATCGCTGGGGGCGTCATCGCGCGTCAGGGCCATATGTCGCCGTTCCTGGCCCTGGCGGCGGCGGCGCTCGGCTCAGGTATTCTGGATCAGGTGCTGTTCATCCTCGGGCGCAGCTTCCGGCACACACGATTCGTGCAGCGGGTGGTCGCCAAGCCAGCCTTCGCCAAGGCCCTGGAATTGATCGAGCGCTATCCCTCTGGCTTCATCCTGAGTTTTCGCTTCCTCTACGGACTGCGCGCGGCCGGGCCGGTGGCAGTCGGAGTCGCGCGAATTTCAACGACGCGGTTCGCGGTGCTGAACGCCCTGGGCGCGGTGATCTGGGCCAGCGTCTTCGTCGCGCTGGGTGTTTTCTTCGGGCCGACGGTGATGCAGGTGCTGCACACCCTCATGGCCCACTGGGCGCCCATCGCCATCGGCGCCGTGGTGGTCGCGGTGGCCGGTGGCCTGACCTTCTGGCGCTGGCGTGTGTGGGTCGAGGCGCGAGACGACCCCGCCTGAAAACTCAGAAACCTGCGGTGTTCGTCTCCAGCCCCAGGAACAGCCGGCCCGCCGTCTCCAGGATGTTCGGCGAGACCATGAAATGCTGGGTCGCCACATGGATATCCCGGAACTGGCGCTGCAAGGGCGAGGTGCGAAACACCGAGGCGCCGCCCGCCAGAGTGTAGACCACATCCACCGCCGACGTCGCCTCGTGGGTCGCGTGGTAGACCGCCGTTCGCAGGTCGCGCGTGAGAGCGATGTCCAGCGGACCACCCCGTTGCGCCGCATCCCAAGCCGCCGCGATCGCCTCATAGTGCCAGGCGCGGGCGCTGCGCAGACGGGCTTCGGCCTTGGCCACTTCGATCTGCACGTGCGGGCGACCCGCCATCGGCGCGCTCGCCCCGCCGCGTCCTTTCCGAGCGGCTAGCCGGGCGAACTCGTCCAGCGCCCCGCGCGCCACGCCCAAGGCCACCGCCGAGACCCCTTGGGCCAGGATCGCAAACGGCGGATAGCGGAACAGCGCCCGGTCCGGCGGCGCCTTGACCTGATAGCCCGAGACGCGCCGCTCCGGCACGAACACGTCGCGCACCGCAAACGAGGTGCTGCCGCTGCCCGACAGGCCCGAGACGTGCCAGGTGTCCAGCGAGGTCACGTCCTCGGCCGGGAAGAAGATCATGTGATTGCGCGGCGTGCCGTTGGAGTTGGTCAGCGCCTTGCCATCCTCGACGATGGAGCACCCGCCGCCGATCCAGGCCGCGTTGTCCGACCCCGAACCCCAGGGCCACTGGCCGGTCACCCGGAACCCGCCCTCGACCCTGGTCGCCACGCCCAGCGACGCGAACACGCCGGTCAGCAGAGTGTCCGGCCGCGCAAACATCTCGGCGGTCCCCTCATCGCTGACCCGCGCCAGCGCCAGGCCCGTCGTCGAGCCGATGAAGGCCACCCAGGCTGCGGAGGCGTCGGCCGCGCCCAGCTCCTCGCTGACCCGCGCCGCGATGGTCGGACTGACCTCCAGCCCGCCGATCCGCTCAGCGATGTACATGCGATAAAAGCCCGCCTCGCCCATCGCCGTCGCGACATCCGGCGGCAGCCGGCGCAAGGCCTCGATCTCCGGGCCGCGCGGACCGAGCGTACCCGCAAGCGCGCGCGCCGCCGCGATGAGGGGGTGATCAGCCATCATCGGATATCCTCGGGCGGGTCTACCAGACGCCGACGTTTGGCAGGCTGGCCCAGGGCTCAGCCGGCGCCAGGGCTTGCCCGGCCTGCAACAGCTCCACCGAGATATTGTCCGGCGATCGCACGAAGGCCATGCGGCCGTCGCGGGGCGGGCGGTTGATCACCACGCCGCCGTCCTTCAGGCGCTGGCAGACGGCGTAGATGTCGTCCACCGCATAGGCCAGGTGTCCGAAGTTACGCCCGCCCTGATAGGCCTCCGGATCCCAGTTGTGGGTCAACTCGACGGTCGGCGCACGATTGTCCCGCGCGGCCTCTTCGTCGCCGGGCGCACACAGGAAGACCAAGCTGAAACGACCCGCTTCGTTGTCGACCCGGGAGACTTCCTTCAGGCCCAGCTTATCACAATAGAAGGCCAGCGAGGCCGCCAGGTCAGCGACCCGGACCATGGTGTGGAGATAGCGCAAGATATGTTCCTTCTGTTCTGCGACAGAATTAACCGCTCAGTCGCCTTCGCGCGAGATCATGGCGCCGATTCATCGAGCTGACGATGCTGCCAGGCGCCAACCTGCGGATGTGACCGCGATTTCATTTGCGCTTAGGTATCTCTAGCCCGAAAAGTCCGACGAGCTGCAAAGACTCGGCGATCGAACGGGGAAGGCGGACGGCGCGTGCGACCGAGCCTAGTGGGTAGAGCAATATGCGTCTGAAACCGCAGTACGTCTTCATCCTGGTGGTGACGCTCCTTGTCGCGCTCTGGTTTGTGACGGCGGCCGTTCTCGGTCTCGGCAAGCCACAGACCGCCAAGGCCAGCACGACCCCACCCGGTCCGCCCAGCGTCCAGGTTCGGCTGACGGCGCCGACCCTGCGCGACGCCCAGGCTTCGCTGCGCGGGCGTACTGAGGCCGCCCGCACGGTCATCGTCCGCGCCGAGACGGCCGGCGTGGTCGTGTCCACCCCCATCGCCGAAGGCTCGCTTGTTCGCCAAGGCCAGACGCTGTGTCGCCTGTCCGTCGATGCGCGGCAGGCCAGCCTCGACCAGACCCGCGCGGCGCTGAAGTCGCGGCAACTGCAGCGGCAGGCCGCCGCACAACTGGCCGAGCAGGGATTCCGGTCCCCGACCCAGGTGCTGGAGGCCCAGGCCAATCTGGATGCGGCCCAGGCCCAGGTCCGCACCGCAGAGATCGCTCTGCGCCAGGTCGATATCCGCGCGCCGTTCACCGGCGTGTTCGATCATCGCGACGCTGAGGTCGGAGGTTATCTGTCGCCCGGACAACCCTGCGGCACGGTCATCGAGCTGGATCCATTGTTGGTGGTCGCTGACGCGCCGGAAACGGAGGCCGCACGCCTGAAGGTCGGTTCACTGGCTCACGCCCGGCTGGTGTCGGGACAGGTGTTGAGCGGGCGGGTGCGCTTCGTGGCCCGGGACGCCGATCCCCAGACCCGCACCTATCATGTGGAAATCGCCGTCCAGAACCCGGGCCTCGCCGTGCGCTCCGGCCTGTCGGCGGACCTTAAGATCGGCGTGGGCGTGGCGACAGCGCACCTGATCCCAGTATCGGCCCTGGTGCTGGATTCAGCCGGCCGACAGGGCGTGCGCTACCTGGCTGCTGGCGATAAAGTCGCGTTCGCGCCGGTGACAGTGCTGGATGAGACGCCTGACGGCCTTTGGGTTGGCGGCCTTTCGGGATCGGTGCGCGTGATCACGGTAGGCCAGTCGTTCGTGGCCGACGGCCAGAAGGTGCGGGTCGCCGCGGCGCGTTAGGCCCGGCGCCCTGAGGAGATTGAGATGATCGGTGCGCTGATCGACGGAGCCATCAAACGGCGCAAGGTCGTGATTGGCGTCACGCTCATTGCAGCCATCTTCGGCCTGTTCGCCTATCTGGCGATGCCGCGGGAATCCTATCCCGACATCGACCTGCCGTATCTCTCGGTGATCGTGCCCTATCCGGGGGTGAGCCCCGAAGACGCCGAACGCCTGCTGGTCAAGCCGATGGAGGTCGAGCTTCAGACCATCCAGGGCATCAAGCGGATGAACTCGGTGGCGCGCCAGAACGCCGCCATCGTCACCATCGAGTTCGACGCCGATTTCGACAAGGACAAGGCCCTGGCCGATGTCCGCGCCAAGATCGACCTGGCGCGCGGCAAGTTCCCGCCGGACGCCGAAGAACCGATCATCAACGAACGGAACGCCTCCGGACAACCGATCATCGGGATCATCCTGTCCGGCGCCGCTCCCGAGCGTGAGCTTTATCGCGCGACCCGGGCGCTGAAGGAGCGACTGGAGCGGACGCCAGGCGTCCTCGAAGTCTTCATGAGCGGCGGCCGCGAAGAGATGCTGGAGGTGACAATCGATCCCCTGCGGATGGAGTCCTACAATGTCACCACCAGCGAGATCACCCAACTGATCGGGCGAAACAACCAGCTGGTGCCGGCCGGAAACCTGCAGTCGGGGTCCGGGACATTTGCGGTCAAAGTGCCGGGGGTCGTCGAGCGGCCGGAAGACATCCTGGCGCTGCCCATCAAGAAGAACGGCGACCGACTGGTCACCCTGGGCGACATCGGCGAGGTCAGGCGCACCTTCAAGGAGGCCACCTCGATCAGCAGCTACAATGGCCAGCCGGCGTTCTCTCTTGAGGTCGCCAAACGTGGCGGCGCCAACATCCTCAACACCGTCGCAGCCGTCAAAAAGGTGGTGGCCGAGGAAAACAAGCGCTGGCCGCCGACCATAACGGCCCGCTCCACCTATGATGAATCCGACTTTATCGCCCGCACCCTGACGGTGCTGGAGTCCGGCCTGATGTCCGCCAGCCTGCTGGTGATGATGATCATCGTCGCCAGCCTCGGGATCCGCCAGGGCCTGCTGGTCGGCACCGCGATTCCAGCCTGTTTCCTGCTGGCCTTCCTGATGATCAACGGCCTGGGCATCACGCTCAATCAGATGGTGATGTTCGGCCTGGTGCTAGCCGTCGGCATCCTGGTCGATGGCGGCATCGTTGTCGTGGAGTATGCCGACCGAAAAATGGCCGAGGGCGTGCCGCGCACCGAGGCGTTCACCGCCTCGGGAAAGCGCATGTTCTGGCCGGTGGTCAACGGCACCCTGACCACCCTCTGCGCCTTCGTGCCGTTCATGTTCTGGAACTCGATCGCCGGCAAGTTCATGAGCTTCCTGCCGCTGACGCTGTTCTTCGTGCTCGGCGCCTCGATCTTCGTGGCCCTGTTGTTCATTCCGGCCTTGGGGTCGCTGATCGGGCGTAAGACTGGCGTCGACGAGGCGCATCTGGCCGAGATCATGAAGTCGGAGCATGGCGATCCGACCGAGATGACCGGATTCATGGGCTGGTATGCTCGCACCATCACCGCGCTAGGCCGGCGGCCCACCCGCACCGTTGCGGCCGCCCTGGTGATCGTGGTGGCGATCTTCGTCTGGTTCGGCGCCACCAAACACCAGACCGAGTTTTTCTTCATTCAGGACCCCGAGTACGCGCAGGTCTACGTCAAAGCCCGGGGCAACCTGTCGCCAGAAGCGCAGAACAGCCTGGTCACTCAAGTGGAACGCCGCCTTGACGGCATGAAGGGGATCAAGGCGCTTTATACGCGCGCCGGCGGCTTTACCGCCAACGGCGGGCCCGACGCGGCCCCGAACGACACGATCGGCCGCATCCGCGTGGAGTTCCTGGATTACGAGGACCGCCAAGTCCAACACCTGCGCGGCAACGATATCGCCGATGAGGTCCGCAAACGCGTCGCCGACATGCCCGGCTTGCAGACCGAGGTGCGCCTGCCGCAGAGCGGGCCGCCGATCGGCAAGGCGATCCAGGTGCAGCTCGAAAGTCATGATCCGGTCGCGCTCGACAAGGCCGCCGACCTCGTCAAGGCCAAGCTCGCCGCCGATCCCCAGCTGGTTGAGCTTGAGGACAATCGGACCTCACCCGGCATTGAGTGGAACCTGACCGTCGATCGCGAGGCCGCCGGCCGCTATGGTGTCGACGTCCTATCGATTGGTCAGTCGATCCAGTTCCTCACCGGCGGGGTGCTGGTCGGCCGCTTCCGTCCCAACGATGCTGAGGATGAGCTGGACATCCGCGTGCGCTTCCCGCCCGAGGCGCGCAACGTCGCGGCCCTGGATCAGCTGAAGATCACCACCCCGCAGGGTCCGGTCCCCGCCAGCTATTTCATCAAACAGGTGCCTAGCCAGCAGATCACCCAGTATCAGCGGCGCGACAGCCAGCGGCTGGTGATCATCCAGGCCAACACCATCCCCGGCGTCGCCGGCAACCTCAAGATCGCCCAGCTCAGGCCCTGGCTGGAGAAGGCCCCTTTCGAGGCCTCGGTGGAACGCAAGTTTGTCGGCGCAGACGAGGAAGGCCAGAAGGCCGCGCAGTTCTTCATCGGCGCCATGGCCGCTTCCCTGTTCATGATGTTCGTGATCCTGCTGTGGCAGTTCAACAGCTTCTATGGGGTGCTGGTGACGCTGTCGGCGGTGATCCTGTCGACGGTCGGCGTGCTGCTGGGCGTCCAGGTCAATCTGCTGCACACCTTCGACTACGTCTCAGTGATCTTCACCGGCACCGGGGTCGTGGCGCTGTTCGGCGTGGTGGTGGGCCACAACATCGTGCTGGTGGACACCTACTATCAGCTGCGGCGGAGCGGCTATGAAGCGGACGATGCGGCGGTGCGCGCGGCGACCCAGCGATTCCGTCCCGTCCTGCTGACCACGCTGGTGACGGTGGTGGGGCTGTTGCCGCTGATGTTCCAGGTCCATCCCAATTTCCACAACGGCCATATCGAGTACAAGGCGCCGGGATCGGAGTGGTGGGTGCAGCTGTCAGCCTCGGTGGTCTGGGGCCTGTCGTTCGCCACCCTGCTGACGCTGGTGCTGACGCCGGTCATGCTGGCCGCGCCCAAGGTCTACTCACGTCGGTTTGGTTGGCTGCGCGATCATCTGCCGGGCCACAAAGCTCCGATGCGGCGCCCGGTCCCGCTGGATCTCGACGCCGAGGTGCCCCGCGCTGCCGAATAGGTCGCCGCTCGTTCAGCTCTCCCGAGTCTGACGCCGCCAAAGCGCCGCGTACTCGCCAGCCTTGGCCAGCAGTTCAGCGTGGGTTCCGCGCTCCACGATCCGCCCTCGGCGCAGCACCAGGATCTGATCCGCATCGACGATGGTGGACAGGCGGTGGGCGATGACCAAGGTGGTGCGGCCCGCCTTCACCCTGCGCAGTGTCTCCTGGATCGCCGCTTCGGTGGGGCCGTCCAGAGCGCTGGTCGCCTCGTCCAGGATCAGCAGGCGCGGATTGGCCAGCAGCGCACGGGCGATGCCGACCCTCTGGCGTTCGCCGCCGGACAGCTTCAAACCCCGCTCGCCGACCCGGGTGTCCATGCCGTTCGGCAGGCCGTCGATGAACGGTCCCAATTCTGCGGCGGCGGCGGCGGCGCTCACTTCTTCGGCCGTGGCGCCCGGCCGCGCGAAGCCCAGGTTGGCCTGCAGGCTGTCGTTGAACAGCGCCACATCCTGCGGCACCAGCGCGATGGCGCGGCGCAGGTCGGCCAGGCGCGCCTGCCGCAAGTCGACCCCATCGATCAGCACGCGCCCTTCCTGAGGGTCGATCAACCGCATGGCCAGGCGCACCGCCGTGGTCTTGCCGGCGCCGGAGGGACCGACCAGGGCGATGGTCTGTCCCGGCAACGCTTCGAAGCTGACGGAGAGCAGGCCAGACGAGCGCGCGTCATGGCGGAAGCTCACCGCCTCGAAGGTCAGCGCCGCGCCCTGACCGCTGGCCGGCGGCAGGGCCTCGGCGTTCGGCGCGTCCACGATCTCCGGCGCAATGGCGCGCAGGCCGATCATCTGCTCCATGTCGATCAGGCCCTGGCGGATCTCGCGGTACTGGAAGCCCAGCATGCCCAACGGCCCGTAGAGGCCCGAGAGCAGGAAGATCGCGGTGGTGATGTCGCCGATCTGAAGACGGCTCTGCGAAACCTCCAGGCCCGCCATCACCGTCATCGCCGCCAGCCCGACGTTGAGGATCATCGACTGGGCGCCGTTCAACAGGTTCATCGAGGCGTTGGCTTTGGCGCTGGCGTCCACATAGGCCGACATGGCGCCGGCGTAGGCGTCCACGAGCCGGGGCTCAGCGCCGAACGCCTTCAGCGTTTCATAGTTGATCAGGGCGTCCGACGAGAGGCCGGCGGCGCGGTTCTCCGTCTCGTTCAACTCACGACGGTGCGAGAGGCGCCAGTCGGTGATCCGGAACGTCACCACGGCATAGATCACCAGCGTCACGAAGGCCGTCGCCGCGAATCGCCAGTCCAACCTGAGCAGCATCACTCCCATCGCCAGGATCAACTCCACGAAGGTCGGGCCCAGATTGAAGATCAGGCTGCGGATCAGGAAGTCGGTCGACCGCGCCCCCCGGTCGATCACCCGCGACAGCGTGCCCGTCTGTTTGGTCTGGTGGAAATCCAGCGACAGCGACAGGGCGTGGCCAAAGCTCTCCACCGCCGCCCGCGCCATGGTCGATTGCGAAACCCGGGTGAAGATGGCGTCGCGAGCGAACGGCGCGCAGGCCGCAACCAGCCTCAGCACCGCGAACGACAACGCCAGGGTCACGAAACTGGCGCCGAGAATCATGCCGCCCTTGCCGACGCCGGCTCCCGCCATTGGCGCCAGGGTGTTGATCGCATCGCCCAGCATCACCGGGGCGATCACCCCGCAGAATTTACCCACGAACACCAGGACCAGGGCCGCCCCGATCCGCAAGCGAAGCTGCGGCGCGCCCGAGCGCATGACCAGCCCGCCCAGGTCGACCATCGAGCGCCAGAAGTCGAACCGCGTCTCTGCGGGCGCGACGACGCCGAGGCCGCCGTGCATTCTATCGCGGGCGATATGGGCGTGGACCAAGCGTTCAGCTCGCCAGATCGAGGTGGCTATTCCGGGATGGCGCGGAACGGTTCACGGTTTGCACGAAACGCCTTAACCTTGCAGTCGCCTGCGGAAGCGATGATGCGGACGACCCGCCATCGGGAGTCCCTGGAGTACCCTCAATGCCGGGTGAGCGCCAACGCCTGAAGTCGGCCTGCGTGTTTTGCGGCTCCTCCGACGCGGCGGATCCGGCGTTTCTGGACGCGGCCCGGACCCTCGGCAAGGCGCTGGCCGACGCGCGGATCAAGCTGGTCTATGGCGGTGGCGGGGTGGGCCTGATGGGCGCCGTCGCGCGCGCCGCCCACCAGGCTGGCGGTGAGGTGCTGGGTGTCATTCCGACCTTCCTGGTCGGCAAGGAGCGCGCCCTGGAGACGGTGGAACACATCGTTGTCGACAACATGCATGAGCGTAAGATGCTGATGTTCCTGCGGTCCGACAGTTTCGTAATCCTGCCCGGCGGCATTGGCACGCTCGAGGAGGTTGTGGAACTCCTGTCGTGGCGGCGCCTGGACCTGCACGCCAAACCGGTGGTGTTCTACAACCCGCGCGGTTTCTGGGAGCCGCTGTTCAAGCTCTTCCAGCACACGGTCGATGAAAACCTCACCCCGCCGGAGTTCATGAACGCCTGGATGTCGGTCGAGACCGTGAATGAGATCATCCCCGCCCTGCTCAACCACGGTCGCGAGCCCTATCCGTCGGAGGCGGCGGTGGGCCGGCGGGGATAGGCGCGTCTGATGGAAGCCGACGCGCCACGCAACCTGATCGACGAATGGGTCCGCATTCCCTTGACGGACGGCCGCAGTCTTGCGGCCCGGCTATGGCGCCCTGAAGGCCCTGTGCGGGTTCCCGCCATCCTCGATTTGTCGCCCTATCGCGCCTTTGATCTTTTCCGACCGCTTGAGGAACCGCTGTTGCCGTGGTGGGCCGCGCAAGGCTATGCGGTGCTGGCCATCGACACCTCCGGGGCGGGGGGCTCCACCGGCCTGATGCGGGACGAATACCTGCCTCAGGAGATCGACGACGCGGTTGCGGCCGTGGCCTGGGCGGCGACCCAGCGCTGGTGCGATGGCGCGGTGGGGCTCAGCGGCCTGTCCTGGGCCGCCTTCACCGCCCTTCGCGCCGCAGGCCGCGCGCCGCCGGCGCTAAAAGCCATGGTGCTGGGCGGCGTCTCGGAGGACGGCTGGACCACCGACATCCACAACCTGGGCGGCGCCACCTATGCGGCCCGCGTCGACTGGGCCGGGGTGATGCTGATGTTTAACGCTCTACCCCCGGATCCCAAGCAATTCGGCGCGGGCTGGCGGGAAGCGTGGCTGAAGCGTCTCGAGGTCAACCGGCCCTGGATCCTCCCCTGGCTCTCGCATCCAGAGCGCGACACCTACTGGCAGGCGAAGGCCGCACCCGCTTCCAGCGTCCCGCTGCTGCTCTATTCGGGGTGGGCCGACAAATACGCCACCTCGGTCCTCAGGATCGCCGCGTCCTGGCGCGGACCCGTCCGCACGATCATCGGCCCCTGGGAGCACGCCACGCCGACCACCGCCGCCCGCAGCCCCCGGATCGGCTTCCTGCAGGAAGCCCTGCGCTGGTGGGACCACTGGCTGAAGGGCCGCGAAACGGGGGCGATGGACGCGCCGCCACTGCGCCTCTGGATCGCGGAGCCGGATCGAGCCGGCGGGCTGGAGCATGGAACCTGGCGCGGCATGGCCTGGCCGATGGCGCCGGGACGTTCGGCGGTGTTCACCTATGGCCCAGGAACGCTGGTCCTGGCGCCTGTTCCAAAGGCGCCTGCGACGTTGGGCGCCGATCTCTATGAGGATGCGCCAGGACCCTGGCCCACGGATGGTGCGCTACTGAGCGCGCCAGCCGAGGCGGACCTGGAAATCGTCGCCGCGCCGGTGCTGACCTGCCAGCTGAGATCAAACCGCCCCGGCGGCCTGCTGGTCGCTCGGCTGCTGGACATTGACCCCGATGGCAAAGCCGTCCGCATGACGACCGGCGCGCTCAACCTGGCGCTCCACCACGGTGGCGGGCTGACGGCCGGAGAGAAGGTCGAGGTCGCTCTGCCCTTCCAGGCCACCGCCTGGCGGCTGAAGGCCGGCCACCGGATCGGACTGCTGCTTTCGGCCGACGGCTGGCCAACCCTGTGGCCCGGCCGCGCCGGTGCGACACTGATGCTGGACCGCGCCACCCTCAAGCTGAGCGCGCCGATTGCGCCCATCAACATGAGCCACCAGGTTACCTTCGAGCCGCCCGTTGCGGCCCCCGGCGCAGCGGTTGGCCCGCTCAAATGGCTGGACGCCAGCAAGGAACATCTGCCGGCGACGGGGCTTAAGCGCGCCGCAGCACATTCTCCACCCGCCACCGCGTTTCACCTGGCGGCGACCGAAACCGACTATCGGCTTCAATCAAGATTCGAGCTGGCGCTAAGCGACGACGGGCGACAAGCCATAGCGGCCAAGGTCTATCGCGTCGCGTTCCAGCGGCCGGAATGGTCGATCCGGGTGGCGACCCGTCTGGTCGTGCGATCCACGCCCGACGCCTTCGTCATCGACTGGAGCGTGCAGGCCGAGGAAGACGGCCAGGTGATCTTCAATCGCCGGCGGCGGATGCGGGTGGCGAGGACTGTGGTATAGTCGGAACCAGTCGAAAACCGGTTCGCGATGGAAGTCAGCATGCCCCCCGCGTCGAGCTTGCGTTCGGTTCACCCGAGTGGCCCCCCGGTGGTGCGCATCTTGCGGATTCTGCTAGCCGGCCTTGGCCTCGCCGCCCTGGTGATTGGATCATCGATATGGAGCCTCGGCGCCCAGAACGTCGCGCGGACCTGCGAAACAGCTTTCGCTGAGCTCACCGGCTGGTCCGGTCCCCTCAGTTCGGACTGGCCACCCACAATGGACAGTGAGATGCGATTCTACGCCGCCATCTGGGGCGCTTACGGCGTTGCTCTGGTGATCGTCGCGCGAGACCTGCCGCGCCGACTTGATATGGTTCCCTGGCTGGCGGCGACATTCTTCCTGGGCGGAGTGGGTCGGGTGTTTTCCTGGGTCCAGGTCGGAGCGCCGCACCCGTTCTTCCAGCTGTTGATGGCCATGGAGCTTGCGATTCCGCCGCTGTTTGTTGGTCTCTGGTGGGCAGTGCGGCGCAAAAAGCGTGGCTGGCTAATCGCGGAGCGTCTGAGGGGACGCGGCGATGTCGCGCTCACTACGGACCAGATCATGGCGATGACGCGCGGAGAGTGATGCGTTTAGTTGCCGCGCCCCTCTAAAACCGTCACCTAAGGCACGCCCGCCTCAAGTTCATCCAGCCACACCCGCGCCGTCCCGTCGCTGGGCGCGCGCCAGTCGCCTCTTGGCGACAGCGCCCCGCCGGAAATCACCTTCGGCCCGTTCGGCATGGCCGAGCGCTTGAACTGGCTGATCTCGAAGAAGCGGAACAGGAACACGCCCAGCCACTTCTTAATGGTCGCCAAGTCGTAGGCGTTGCGCGCCTCGGGCGGGAAGTTCTCCGGCCAGCCGCCCTCGCCCACATCCCGCCAGGCGTGCCAGGCCAGGAACGCCACCTTCGACGGCCGCAATCCAAACCGCGTGATGTGGAACAGGTTGAAATCCTGAAGTTCATAGGGCCCGACCTTGGCCTGGGTGCTCTGGATCACCCCGTCGGCGCCAGCCGGCACCAGTTCCGGCGAGATCTCCGTCCCCAGGATCGCCAGCATCGTCGCATTGGCCGCCGCATCGAACTGGCCGGTCTTCACCACCCAGCGGATCAGGTGCTGGATCAGGGTCTTCGCCAGCGAGCCGTTGACGTTGTAGTGGCTCATCTGATCCCCGACGCCATAGGTGCACCAACCCAGCGCCAGTTCCGACAGATCGCCGGTGCCCAGCACGAAGGCGTTCCGCTGATTGGCCAGCCGGAACAGGTAGTCTGTGCGCAAGCCGGCTTGCACGTTCTCAAAGGTGATGTCGTAGGTCGGCTCGCCGTCTGCGAACGGGTGGCCGATCTCCTGCAGCATCAGTCGGGCGGTCGGCCGGATATCGATCTCCTCGGCCGTCACCCCAAGGCCACGCATCAACGCCCAGGCGTTGGCCTTGGTGCCCTCGCTGGTGGCGAACCCCGGCAGGGTGAAGGCCAGGATGTTGGCCCTCGGCAAGCCCACGGCATCAAACGCCTTGGCGGCGACGATCAGCGCATGGGTCGAATCCAGGCCGCCCGAGACGCCGATCACAATGTGCTGGGTCTTGGTCGCCTGCAGGCGCTTGGACAGGCCATGGACCTGGATATTGAACGCCTCATAGCAGTCGCGGTCCAGGCGGGCCGGATCGTCCGGCACGAACGGAAACCGGTCCAGTGGCCGCTTCAGGCCGATATCGGCGAACGAGGGCTGGTGGGCGAACCGCACCCGGCGGAACGCCCGCTCCGGATGGCCAGCCGCGACGGCGGCGTCATTGAACGTCGGCGTGCGCAAGCGCTCCAGTCGCAGGCGTTCAACGTCAATGTCGGCCATCGCGATCTGTGAGGTGGTGGGAAATCGGTCCGTCTCGACCAGCGGCCGGCCGAGTTCGTGGATCGAAGCCTGTCCGTCCCAGGCCAGGTCGGTGGTGCTTTCACCAGGCCCTGCAGCCGAATAGAGATAGGCCGCCAGACAGCGCATCGACTGTGAGGCGCAGAGCATTTCGCGGTCCGCCGCCTTGCCGACCACCACATTCGAGGCCGAGAGGTTGCAGAGGATCAGCGCCCCCGCCAAGGCGCCCGCCGTGGACGGCGGGGTCGGAGCCCAGAAGTCCTCGCAGATCTCCAGGTGGAAGATGAAGTCGGCTAGATCCTCCGCTTCGAAGATCAGATCCGTCCCGAACGGCACGCTCTGACCGTTCAGCTGGAGGCTCAGTCCGGTGACGCCGACGCCTGAGGCGAACCAGCGTTTCTCGTAGTATTCCCGATAGTTGGGCAGGAAACTTTTCGGGACCACGCCGAGGATTTTGCCGCGCGAGATGGCCACCGCGCAATTATAGAGCCGCCCGTTGTGCGCCAGCGGCGCCCCGACGATCAGCACCGGCTTCAGGTCCGCCGTCGCCTCGGTCAGACCGGCCAATTCCGCCGCCACCCGCGCCAGCAGCGCATCCTGCAGGAACAGGTCGTCGATCGCATAGGCCGACAGGCAAAGCTCAGGGAAGACCATCAGGTCGCAGCCCTGCGCGTCCCCTTCCCGCACCATCCGCAGGATCTCGGCGGCGTTGGCGCCCGGCTCGCCCGGCGTCACCCTCGGCGTACACACCGCCGCCCGGACAAAGCCGTGGCTGTGGATCGCCCAAAACGGCTTCGGCGACGGCTTCGGGAACGGTTTCGTCACGGCTGGCCCCGCGCGGGAGAAATGCTCATCTTGAGCATATATAGTCTGACACGGAGGTCTGAGCAAAATCTCAAGGGTGGGGGGACGCCTTCGACGCCCTCAGTCGTCCCGATGCACCCGCTCGCGGCGCTCGTGACGCTCTTGCGCTTCCAGGCTGAAGGTGGCGATGGGCCGCGCATCCAATCGGGCCAGGCCGATCGGCTCGCCGGTCTCTTCGCAATAGCCGTACGAGCCGTCTTCGATCCGGCGTAGCGCCTCATCGATCTTGGAGATCAGCTTACGTTGGCGGTCACGTGTGCGAAGCTCAAGAGCTCGATCCGTTTCCGACGAGGCGCGATCCGCCAAATCCGGATGATTTTCAGTTTCCTTCTGAAGATGCGTCAGCGTTTCACGCGACTCCTTCAGAATATCGTCTTTCCAAGCGATCAGCTTATCTTTGAAATACTCAAGCTGCCGTTCGCTCATGAACGACTCATCCTCAGACGGACGGTAGTCACGACCGTCAGCCAGAGCTTCGGCTGCTTTCATGAAATCCTCACGCACCCTGGACGTCCGGAGACATCCGGCGGCTGTATAGCAAAAAGGTTGACGCTTTCAACTTGGCTTGGCGCGGTCATCGATTTCCCCTGCGGCGCGCTCCAGCTTGGCAAGCTCGACCAGCGCCCGTGTTTCGATCTCATCCAGCAGCATCTCCAGCTTGGGATCTTCGGTGCCGTCGCGTTGCTCGCGCACGACGCGGGTCAGCCGATCCAGATCGACGCGGCCGAAATCTCCGCCCAACAGCGCGATCTTCAGCCCCTCCAGTTCATCCAGCAGGCTGCTGGCCCGCTGGATCGTCCGCCGACGGCGCTCTAACGGCGAACCCACCTGTTGCAGCGCGATCAGCGCCCCGACGCCCATGACCGCGCCGGCCCCGGAGACAACGCCCGGCGCGGCGGCCGGAGCCGCTGGTGAGAACCCAGCAATGCTGAACCCCTCGCCACTCGCGCCGCGCGCCGCGCGCCCACCTGTCGCGGGCGCTGGACCACCTGTTGTCGAGACCTTCATATGGGTGGACGTACGACCCCCTGTACCTGCCGGAGACCTTCGGCGGTCAAACTTGCAGCATGGTTAACGCGCGGCAGGATTTGCCTAGGCGCAAAGCGTCATATGACATCCTATTCTATTGAATTTACGACAACTTCGAATTGGCACGGATCTCGCGTGGGCAGGTCGATGATTTTGCCCCGTGATCCTTCCACGCAACGGACTCAAAGGAACGAGGTCCGCCTTGCGTCCTGGTTTCCAGCCATTCTAGCGGCGCTGCTGATCCTCCCGGCCCCAACCCTCGCCGCCTCGCGCATCAAAGACATCGTCGAGTTCGAGGGCGTGCGCGAGAACCAGCTGATCGGCTATGGCATCGTCGTCGGGCTCAACGGCACCGGCGATGCGCTGCGCAATGCGCCGTTCACCAAGCAGAGCCTGGAGGCCATGCTGGAGCGGCTGGGCGTCAATACCCGCGACGCCAACCTCAACACCAAAAACGTCGCCGCCGTGATGGTCACCGCCAAGCTGCCGGCCTTCGCCGCGCCGGGCGCCCAGATCGACGCCAGCGTCTCGGCGCTGGGCGACGCCAAGAGCCTCTTGGGCGGCACCCTGCTGGTCACCCCGCTGCTGGGCGCCGACGGCCAGGCCTATGCGGTCGCTCAGGGCACAGTGCAGACCGGCTCGATCAGCGCCTCAGGCTCGTCCGGCTCCTCGGTCTCCAAGGGCGTGCCGACCGCCGGCCGCATCGCCGGCGGCGCCAGCGTCGAGCGCGAAGTCGCCTTTCAGTTGGCGAGCCTGAGCGTCATGCGCATGACCCTGCGCAACCCCGACTTCACCACCGCGCGGCGCATCGCCGATGTGGTCAACGCCAGCTATCCCGGAACCGCCAGCGCCGACAATCCGACCATTGTCTCCTTAAGGCCGGGCGCCGGTCAGGACATCGTCGGCTTCATGTCGCGGATCGAGAACCTGGCCGTCGAGCCCGACAGCCCGGCCAAGGTGGTGATCGACGAGGTGGCCGGCGTCATCGTCATGGGCGAGGCGGTGCGAATCTCCACCGTCGCCATCCAGCAGGGCAACCTCACCATCACCGTCCGCGAACAGCCCGCCGTCAGCCAGCCCGGCGCCTTCGCGCGCGCCGGCGAGACGGTCGTGGTCCCGCAGAGTGATGTCTCGGTCGAGGAGGAGAAGGGCAAACAGTTCCTGACGCTGAAGACCGGCGCATCCCTCGCCACCCTGGTCGGCGGCCTCAACGCCCTGGGCGTCACGCCCCGCGACATGATCTCCATCCTGCAGACCATCAAGGCCGCCGGCGCCCTCCAGGCCGAGATCGAGGTGATGTGATGAATACCCCGCTCGCCGCCGCATCCCCGGCCACACCGCCCCCCGCCGACGCCGCCTTCCGCGCCAAGTCGGGTCAGGCCGCCAAGGCCTTTGAGAGCCAGTTCCTGTCGATGATGTTTGCCCAGATGTTCCAGGGCGTGCCCACCGATGGCCCGTTCGGCGGCGGCTTTGGCGAGGAGATGTTCCGCTCGATGATGACCGACGCCATGGCCAAGGAAGTCACCAAATCCGGCGGCATCGGCCTGGCCGACACCGTGCAACGCGAAATGCTCAAGATGCAGGGACTTTCCTGATGGCCATCGCCGCCGCTGATCCCGCCGACCGGGTCGAACAGCTCACCATCCTCACCGAACGCCTGACCGAGCTGATCGCCGCCCAGGCCCAGGCGTTCGAACAGCACCGCCCGCAGGACGCCGCCGCCCTGTTGGAAGAAACCTCACGCCTGGCCAACCTCTACCGCCACGAATCCGGCCGGGTCCGGGCCGACCCCAGCCTGGTCGAAGGCGCACCCCCCAACGCCCGCGCCGCCCTGGTCCGCGCCACCGAAGCCTTCGACGCCGTCCTCGCCCGACAGGGCCGCGCCCTGGAAGCCGCCCGCACTGTCACCGAGGGCCTGGTCCGCTGCATCGCCGAGGAGGTCGCCAGCCAGCGCGCCCAGAGCGCCACCTACGGCGAAAGCGGCTCAGCTGGCGCCGGCGCTGGAGCCACCGCGATCACGCTGAACAAGCGGGCGTAGGGCGGGCGGAGGATTGGGCCCGCCAAGAGCGGCGCGCCACGCTTCGCTCCGGCGCGGTCATCAAGCCGCTTCTTAGAGCACCCGACTCCAGCCACAAAAGCGGAATGCGTGATCCACAGGACATATCCGGCGCAGCCCAATCAGCCGAAGAAATGCGGGTCTTCGTTGAGGCGTTTGCTAGGGTCACGGTCGGCCATATCCGTGAGGTGTTGCGAACGCAGAATGCCAACATCCCCGGGACGCTTCAGAGCCTCGACCTCGATTGGGACGACGAAGCGAAACTGATGGAGTGCGGCTTGTCGCCAGAGCTTGTCAGCGATGACGCGCGAGCCGGTAGCCGCTATCTGCATATCGATACCGCAGCGTCTCCAACTGGCCTGCATGCGCGGCAGACGTTTCTCGGACTCAGTGGTCTTTCTGACAAACAACAGAAGATCCTATTTCCACTTTTGCGTACGCGTGCGGCAGTCGATAGGCCTGCGTTGTCCGCAGAAGTCGCGCGGCTAAACTCTTGGCTTGACGAGGTGCGAGCCGATGGCTTCGACCCTTTTGCCTTTCTTGGATATCAGAGCAGTATCGGTATCCATGGACGCGCCCAGAACACGACCGGTGGGCTCGGGGCCGCTGGCGCTTGCGTTGCCTTCGTCGATGCCATCCGGGAGCTGAAGCATGATGCTATTGAGGACACGGTCGGGATACTGACCCCTGCTGGAGTACGAACTCCGAAAGATATTGATGAGTGGCTGCGCGGTGGTCCCAACCGCGTGGTCAAAGCTCTGCTATTGACGAACGGTAGGGCCATTGTGTTCGCGAGCAGCAAGGATGCCAACATCTTTGAACCCCTCGGTGGAAACGCTTTCTCCGACGCGGCTGACGCTTTGAAGCGGTTCAATGCGGTGGCGAAGGATCAGCGATTGCGAAGCCAACGCCTGCACGAACACGCCGTTGGGGAAGTTAAGACCGCTACTGATCCGGCGAATCTCCATGAACGAATGGGTCTAGCGTCACGAGAGACACAAACAGAGTTGCGAACAGATCGATTTCTCATGATGGCCCTCCTAAATCGGGAAATATTGAGCGGCGGCACTCAGGGGCGCGTTTTGAACAATCGCGATCTGACTCGCTTTTCCCACGTTTTCAATTTGCATCATTGCTGGGGTTGGGACGGCGGTCGCGAACGCCATCCAGAACACTGGCGCTACTTCAAAGAGAGTCTTGGAGAGTGGTGCGGCATCTAGGCGGCCGTTCGCGCAGCTGACCGCTTCAGGTCACCGAGCCGGAGCGACGTATCAGCCATCACCCAAGCGTCTGGGCTTGGCTTTCGACCCGTAAGTGTCCATTCGACACATGCGGCTATCTGCCATGCGATCAACGGGGGAACTGCGTCGCCGATAGCTCTGTAGCGATTTGCGACGGACTTCGTCGGAAACTGATAGGCAAAGGGAAATCCCTGCAACGTCGCCATTTCGCGCACGGTAAGCAATCGATCTTCGCTTGGGTGGGCGTAGCGACCGTTTCCCACGTGCGCACATTCACGCTTGATCGTGGGTGCCGGCCGATCCCACCAGACTCGCCCATACACGTCGGGATGAGATCCTAGGTCGCGAGAATTCCAGCGTCGAAGACACTCCGGTGTGAGCAAGTGCCTAAGGTCGTTGCGGCGGGCAATATCGACCCATCCGCCACCGTCATTCGGCGTCGCGGCGATTCTCGCAGCCACAGTTCCTCCCATGCCTGGAGCTGCGCTCCCCGTCGGGTCGCTCGGGTAGACTCGGAGCCAGCGTTCCAGACGCTTGAGCGCACTGCGAACAGTCGTCGCTTGCTCATCCACCTCCCAACCGTCCCAAAGGTCCTCAAGGGTTCGAGCCGGTCCGACTCTTGACGCAACGATCAATGCTCGCTCGCGAACCTGTGGCAGTCCAAATTCGCTGAGAAAGTGGACATCGGCGCGAACATTGTAGCCCAGCGACTCGAGCCTGCCTCGCAACCCGCTCCAGTGTTGCGGATGATTGCCCGATATCAGTTCGCGGGCATTCTCCATTACGAAAACCGCCGGACGCAACGCTTCTACGAAGTCGCCGGTTCGGCCCACCAGCGTATTTCTACCGCGATCTGAGAGGTGGTTGTTCGGATTAGCACGCGAAAAGTCCGTGCACGGCGCGCAAGAGATGAGGCAACCCACCTCGCCAGAAATCAGTCCGAACCGATCCTTCAGGTCATCTGGCCGTAGTAAATTCAGATCCTCGGAAAGCGGGCGAATTCCATGATTGGCCTCGTAAATATCGTTGCATCGCGTTTCCCCCGAACTCTTTCCCGACGGCTTGGCAACTTCTAAGTCTACCGCTCCGGCGAGGCGCCAGCCTGGCCGATGTGCAAAACCTGCGCTCATTCCACCGCCACAGGAAAAGAGATCAACGACAGATCGAACAGGCGAGGACAGGGGCAATTGCATCGAAGTCGGACCTCCGTACCGTCCATAACAACAAGGCTGAGTCGATGAAATAGTTCATGATACGTTCTGTAAATCAACGGATAATAATATACTTGACGCAGCTCCCGTCAATCCCTAGTTTGGCGTCATGGAAACGAAGCCTCTCCCCCAACCCAAGACGCTCATGGAAGCGGTGCGGTATTTCGCTGACGCGGATCGCACCCTGGCCATGGCGGTTTCTCTCCGCTGGCCTGAGGGCGTGCATTGCCCGACGTGCGCCCGGACGGACGTTCGGTTCCTCGCGACCCGCCGCATCTGGGAGTGCAAGGAAAAGCACGCCAAGCGCCAGTTTTCGGCCAAGGTCGGCACGATCTTCGAGGACAGCGCCCTGCCGCTCGACAAGTGGTTCGTCGCGATCTGGGCGGTGGCGAACTGCAAGAACGGCATTTCCAGCTACGAGCTGGCCCGCGCGGTCGGGGTCACTCAGAAGAGCGCCTGGTTCATGCTTCACCGCATCCGCATCGCGATGGACGCGGGTTCGCTGACCAAGTTCGGCGGCACGGTCGAGAGCGACGAGACCTACATCGGCGGCCTCGCCAAGAACATGCATGAGCACAAGCGCAAGCTCCGGGGTGGTCCCGGCCGCAGCGAAGACAAGGTGGCCGTCATGGGCCTTCTGCAACGCACGGACGGCAAGGTCCCCAGCCGCGTTCTGGCCCGTACAATCCGCAGCGCCTCGTCCAAGGTTATTCAAACCATAGTTCGCCAGAACGTCGAGCCCGGCTCGCAATTGATGACCGACTCGTGGGCGGCCTATCGTGGCCTGGGCGCCGACTACATCCACCAGACCGTCAACCACGCCGTCGAATATGTGCGCGGCAATGTGCATTCCAACGGCATTGAGAACTTCTGGAGCCTCCTGAAGCGCACCGTTCGCGGAACCTATGTGTCGGTCGATCCCCAGCATCTGAACGCCTATCTTGGCGAACAGGTGTTCCGCTTCAACGAGCGCAAGGGAACCGACCTGACCCGCTTCCACTCCGTGCTACGGTCCGTCTCGGGCCGCCGCCTGACCTATAAGGATCTGACCAGCCATGCCCTCTCAGCCGCCTTCTGAAAGCGCCCCCAAGGGCGGGGAAAGCGAAGCCCCCGAGGATACGGTCACGCGCGGCAATTTCGAGGCCCTGGCTAAGGGGCTGTTTGGCGTGACTCCGGATCAATACGCGGCTGAGGCAATACGCCAGAAAGCCGCCCTGGCGGCGGATAGGGAGCCTGACTGATGGAACGCCGCGCCCCTGAAGTGATCGCTGTCACGATCAACAATCGCGGCGTGGTAGTCTGGGCTAATGAGCCGGTCCAGCCGACAGGCGTGCAGCCTCAGCAAGTAGAGACCTCGCCAGCGCCTCAGCCGCTAGAACCGGCATCTGAAAGGCGTAGTCGCCACCCTCAAGAGTCCTGATCATCAAGATCGGCTCCTGCATGAGGTCTGCGCTTCCTGTCGCCCATTCAGCGACTTTTTCTACTGGTCTGCTCTGGCTTCCGCTCATCGTTCCCTCCGGTCATTGGCGGCGGGACCTTACCTGCGAAGCAGGCTTGAGTGTAAGATCAGGTCTGGAGGGGGAACCATGGACCGAATCAAGCCCTGGGCGCTGCCGGGCGCCGTCCTGGTTGCTGGTCTGTCGGTCGCCGTCGCGCTGCTGTTCGGCCATCGCTTCACAGCGATCTCCTCGGAAAACGTGCTTTGGGTGACGGACAGCCTCACCGGAAATGTGACCCAATGCCGCTATCCGACCGCGATGACGGGTGGAGCGTCAGGCTGTTTGGAGCTTCGCGCCCCTCGGACCCTTACCGATGCCGAAGTTGGATTGAAGCCTGACCTCTCGGCGTTCAGTAGGCCACTCCCGAAAACGCCACCGGCTGGGGATGAATGGAGAGTGGTGGGAGAGCCGCAGCCAATAACGCCTGAAGAAAAGGCGAAGCTGGACGCAAGCGAAGCGATGCGCGCTGCCGAGGCGGCGAAGAAATAGCCGCCGGAGTTGCCCCCGGCGGCTCCCTGCGCGGGTTGTACTCGGAACCGGGACGTGGGATGCTGGGCTTCTCACAGCGCCTATCCCACGTCTTGGACGGCCCTCGCTAACGCGAGGGGCCGTTTTGGTTTCTGGGTTCACCTATCAAGGACCGCGTATCAGGCACATGGCGTGTGCTCCCTCTGGTGCTTGACGGAATGCCGAAGCGCCATTGAAGACACGGTGAGGCGTCGGAAATTCGGCGCCAATCGCAAGGTTAATTCTGCGATCCTAACTCAGCGCTATTTCCGCAGAATTGTGGGATTTCCTTGGCTTAGAGTCAGATTCAAATCGGCGATAACGGACTTTACTGGGCGCTCCCCCACGCGGAATTGCGGAAACGCAAGTTTTGCATTTTGCAGAATTACCGAGAAGGGGGAGCCGGGGTTACGACTCGCAAAGCCCCGCACCCACTCGCGCAACTGGGCCCGCTCAATCTTGGGCGGGAGCGGAGCGGGCGAGTTGCGCACATTCGCACCGAGCGGGAGTGCCAAGGTCGGGGAGGCGGGCCGATCTGGGCGAAGCGCGGTGACGCCATCCGGATCAAGCCGGATGCGATAAAGTCGAACCGTCCGGCTCGGATACATTGTGTTGGTGGAGTATATCTCTCGTCCGCCGGCATTCCAGAAATCTGGATCGGCCAAGCACGCCCAGCTATTCCATATGCTTCTCGGCAGCACGATCAGCGAGATCGGTTCGGCCCCGCCTTCAGCTACAGCTACTTCGGCGACCGACCGAATGAGGCCGTCGAGAAGGCTATTTGCAATGGTGCGAACCTTTGTCTCGTACGGCCAGCTCGGCAAACTGTCCAAGGCTTCGCGTGGCGTGAGCCATGTCGCATACTCTTCGGCCGATAGGTGTCTCGCATCGGGCGCCGCCATCGAGCCAGAGGCTCGCGGGCAAGCCCTGCTGAGTCAAGTAAGTTAATGCCAATCAACGCAAGACAAGGAATTCTGCGGACATACGAATTTGGCTTCTTTCAGTTGAAGTCGCGCCAAGCGTGGGTATCCGTTTTCACGAAATCGGTGGCATCATCCGGCTCGTCAAAGAGCACCGCGTTTCATTTCTGGAGGCCTGGAATGGGTATTTTAGCCAAGGTCGCTGATGAGCGCGTGCTGGATGTGCGCTTTGACGCCCACAACCTGATTGTCGACCTCATGGATGGTCGGACCATCTCCGCGCCAATCGCCTGGTATCCGCGTCTGCGCGATGCGACAGCGGATCAGCGAGGCCGCTGGGAGGCGTCCGCCGGCGGATATGGCATCCACTGGCCGTTGCTAGACGAGGACCTGAGCACCGAGGGCCTGCTTCGGGGCGCAGCGGCGGCATAGTCCCCTACCCCAACATCTCCCGCCCCGCCCACACCGCGTGGGTCCCCGACGAGATCCGGTGCGGCAGCAGGATCCGGCATACCGGCCCCGCCTCCACATCCTTGGCGTCGATCACCACGCACTCTGACTGATCCGCGACCATGTCGGTGATGAAGCTGACCAGATAGCCGTCGTCTTCGTCCTTGGCCCCCACGCGCGGCGCGAACGGGGCCTCGGAGCCATAGCGGCCCTCGCCAAATCCCAGGCTCCACGAGCGGCCGGTCTCCAGGTCGTGCTTAACCAGACCGTTGAACAGAAACCAGCCTGGCTTGGCGGTGGTCGAATAGAGGTAGCGACCCTTGGTTCCGGCGATCTTCTGGTTGAACGAGCCAAACTCCAGAATGCGATCATCCAGCGGCCCTTCCTTGACCGCCCCGGTCACCAGATTGAAGCGCCAGCGGTACAGTCTGGGCTTCATCGAGTGCTCGTCCAGATAGGCCATCATCTGGCCCAGGCGCGGCGGATAGCCGGCCAGCGGCGGCGGTTGGGGGTCTTCCTGGAAATAGCCGTCCAGCACGACCTCATCGCCCTCTTCGTAGGCGTTCATCCAGTGCAGCACGTAGCAGGGCTTGGCCTCGAACCAGCGGATGTCTTCGGTCTGGCCAAACCGCGGCACGATGGCGAAGCGGGTCGGCATGTCCTTGTGAAACCGCGCGGCGTGATAGCCCTTGGGCAGCAGCTCCGGGTCCCAAAACAGCGGCAGGTCCGGCAGGATCGAATAGTTGCGGGTAAACGCCATGTCGTGCGGCAGGCGCGGTCCCGGCAGCGGGATCGGGATATAGTGCTTCAGCTGGTTGTCGGCCCCGACCACGCCATAGTGCATGTAGGGCGCCTGCTTGGAATAGTTGAAGAACAACAGCTCGCCCGTCGCCTCATCCACCTTGGGATGGGCCGAGATGCCATCGGCCGGCACCCAGCTTTCGACGCCCAGGTCTTCCAGGGTCTGCGGGTCCAGCCGATAGCCCTCGCCGCACTGATAGAAGGTCGAGAGGATCTTGCCGGCGTGGACCACCACATCGGTGGACGAGCTGTCCTTCAGGCTGCCCTGCGCGCCCCAGCCTGGCCGCTTGGACAGGCCGGGATGATTGGCCAGCCCCGCCCACAGCGCCTCGCCAGCTTCGGCCTCCGCCGCAAAACCCTTGGTCCGCACGAAGCGGTTGCGATAGGCCGCCTTGCCGCCCTTGAAAGACATGAGATGGATCATCCCGTCGCCGTCGAACGGGTGATAGGTCCCGATCGGCGCATGCACAGGGTTCTCGGTATTGCGCACATAGACGCCGTCCAGATCGGCCGGGATCTGGCCGATCACTGTCAGGTCGGTGGCGTCATATTCGTCGAAATTGGGGGTCCAGGCCCCGGTCATGTAGGGATGGTCGGTCTCACCGATCGTCGAGCGGACACGGCTTACCAGGGTGGTCGGCATGGCTCTGGCCCCTCAGACGCTGTCGGGCGACGCCGGCTTCGGCGGCCAGGGGATCAGCGGGCTGGTGCGGCGCTGATAGTCATCATAGCCCGGCCGCGACTTGGTCAGCCGCCGCTCATAGGTGATCCCGCCGCTGAACCGCGTCAAAAGGAAGATCAGCAGCACCGGGCCGGGCAACGACCACAGCCCCAGCGGCGTCTCGGCGGCGATCAGATAGAGCCCAACCCAGGTCAGGATATCGCCGAAATAGTTCGGATGGCGGGTGTAGCGCCACAGCCCCCGGTCCATCACCTTGCCGGCATTGGTGGGGTCGGCTTTGAAGCGGGTGATCTGCGCATCCCCCACCGTCTCGAACAGGATCCCCAGCGCCGCCAGACCCGCCCCGGTCCAGCCCAGCAGGCCGATAGCCGCCGGGGTGGTCGACATCTGACCCAGTTGCACCGGCAGCGCCACGGTCCACATCAAAGGCGCCTGCAACGCGAACACCAGCTTCAGCGAGGCCTCCGGAAAGTCCCAACCCCGCTCGGCCTTGGCGTTGGCCATCATCCGCACATAGCGCCGGTCGGCCCCGTGGGCGCGCCAGCGGAGCAGCAGGTGCAGACCCAGCCGCAGCGCCCACGCCCCGCCCAACACAAGCAGGAGCAGCTTGCGCGGCTGTGCGCCATCCACCTGCAGATAGGTCGCCAGCGCCAGCCCGCCCATCCCCAAAGCCCACACCGAGTCGATGAAGCTGGGGTCGCGGATCGCGCAGGCCGCCAGCCACAGCAGGAAGAAACCCGCTAGGCAGAGCGCGAAATTAATGGCCAGCACGGCGGCGATCTCAGGGAGAGGTGGCATCGGGACTTTCTGCGGCGGATGACGTTGAGCGTAACGTTTCACGCCGCCACCCACTGCACAAGCTTGTGTCATTCAAACGCTTGTTCGAACCTACTTCCCGGCCTATGCTTCCCGCGCCGTCGGACGTTCCGGCGGTCTACGTTCTCAGGGCGGGGTGAAACTCCCCACCGGCGGTAATGCCCTTCGACGCCTCGGCGAAGACGGGACGAGCCCGCGGGCGCTCTGTCTGGCTCCTCGGAGCTTTGCAGGGGACGAGCAGAGCCGGTGTGATCCCGGCGCCGACGGTTAGAGTCCGGTTATGAGAACGGTCGAACACGCTTTGGCGGTTTCCGCCGTGGCGTGGGCGACCTGCCCCTGAGTCGTGGTCCTTTGAACCCGGTCAGGGAGAAGACCATGACCCACTCTGCCCCATCAGCTGTTGCTCTCGCTGAATACCCGACCGCCAGCGGCGCCTTCCGCGCCACGCGGATCGCCTTCATCCACGCCCTTTGGCACGACGAGATTGTCCGTCAGTCCTATGAGGGTTTCTTGGAGGAAATCGTCCGGCTCGGCTTCCCGCCGGAAGCCATAGAACGCTTCGAAACCCCCGGCGCCTTCGAGATCCCGCTGCACGCCCAGACCCTGGCCCGCACCGGCCGCTACGCCGCCATCGTCGGCGCCGCCTTCGTGGTCGACGGCGGCATCTATCGCCACGAATTCGTCGCCGAGACCGTGGTCCGCGCCCTGATGCAGGTGCAGTTGGCTACCGAGACGCCAATATTCTCGGTCGTCCTGACGCCGCACCACTTCCACGAACACGACATCCACCAAACCTTCTTCCACGACCACTTCCGGGTCAAAGGCGCGGAGGCGGCGCGGGCCTGCAAGGGCACACTGGAGAGCTTCGCCCGACTGGCGGGAGCTGCGTGATGGCGGAGGTTCTCAATGTACCAACCGGCTTTGCGCGTCATGACCGACAGAGTCCGCTGACCGATCCATGGGAGCCGCTTTATCGGCGTCTTTCAGGGAACGTCATCGTGTTGGGCCTGCGCGCCGGCCCGGCCCACACCAACAGTCGCGGGTTTGTCCACGGCGGCCTGATCAGCGCCCTGGCCGACAACGCCATGGGTCTCAGTTGCGCGCATCAACTCGGCGATGGCGCCAGCCTGGTGACGGTGAACCTCTCGGTCGACTTTCTCGGTGCCGCGCATATTGGCCAGTGGCTGGAATTTGACACCGTGTTCATTCGGCCCGGCGCCACGCTATGCTTTGCGCAGGCCTTCGCCGCCGCCGACGGCCAGCCCTGCGCCCGGGCCAATGCGGTGTTTCGCGTCGTCAGGAGAGCTGCCGCATGAGCGTCTATATCGTCGGCCACATCGCGATCCATGATCGCGAACGCTACAGCCAGTACGAAGCGGGCTTCATGCCGATCCTGCAGCAGTACGGCGGCCAGATCGTCGCGGTGAACGATGCGCCCGCCGTGCTGGAGGGCGTCGCCGACGGCCGCCGGCTGGTGATCCTGTCGTTTGCCGACCAGACTGCGGCCCTCACCTGGATGAGGTCGCCGGAGTATCGGAAGATCGCCAAGCACCGGCATGCGGCGGCGAACGCCTTCATCCTCATGACGGAGGGGTTTGCACCGCCGACCTGAAGCGCGCCGGAAGGTGATCGGACCGACGTTGGGTCGGGCCGATCACCTCTCGCATCGAGCGGCGATCTTGCGAGGCCAGCGCCCTTCGATTTACTTGTATAGCAATTGCAAGGATGCGCCCCGTGCTCGCCATTCGACTGCCAGACGACATTGAGCGGCGCCTCGCGGCCTTGGCGGCGGCGACCGGCCGCACGAAGAGCTTCTATGCTCGCCAGGCGATCCTCGAACATATTGGCGACCTGGAGGACCTCTACCTCGCCGAACAGCGGCTGATCGAGGTGTGTGAGGGTCGAGCCAGGACCGTCCCGCTCGCCGAGGTGATAGCGGGCCATGGTCTGGAGGATTGAGTTCGAGGCCCTAGCCGGCGTCCGCGCCACCCAACACTTCCCCTTCACGTTCGTCATTCCCGGTCCAGGAGCGGAGCGACGCCGTGCCGGGAACCCATAGACACGACCGGTTCAAGAGAATGCTGTGCGGCGACGCCGCGACTGGATGTCCCGGTCGGTGATCATGGATCGCCCGGACAAGCCGGACGATGACGTGCGGTAGGGATGGCGAGGGGCGCGGGATGTCGCTAAGCGCTCCTCCCGCCACCCTGATGTCAGCACCTCGCAACCGCACGCTTTGTTCCCACTCCGTTCCCATGTTATCTCTGAGTCCCATCCCCTAGATTAGGCGGTCTCGCGAGAGTTCCCTCGGCGGGACCGCCCACGTCACCGGAACACCATGGCCGACCAGCAGAATTTCATCCGCGTGCGGGGTGCGCGCGAGCACAATCTGAAGAACGTCAGCGTCGACATCCCGCGCGGCGAACTGGTCGTGCTGACCGGCCTGTCAGGCTCCGGCAAGAGCTCACTGGCGTTCGACACCATCTATGCCGAGGGTCAGCGGCGCTATGTGGAATCCCTCTCCGCCTATGCCCGCCAGTTCCTGGAGCTGATGAGCAAGCCCGACGTCGACCTGATCGAGGGCCTGTCGCCGGCCATCTCGATTGAGCAAAAGACCACCAGCCGCAATCCGCGCTCCACGGTCGGCACGGTGACTGAGATCCACGACTACATGCGCCTGTTGTGGGCGCGGGTCGGCGTGCCCTATTCGCCGGCCACCGGCCTGCCCATCGAGAGCCAGACGGTCTCGATGATGGTCGACAAGCTCAGCGCCCTGCCGGACGGAACCCGCCTCAACCTGCTGGCCCCCGTAGTGCGTGGCCGCAAGGGCGAGTACCGCAAGGAGTTCGCCGAGTGGCAGAAGGCCGGCTACCAGCGGGTCAAGGTCAATGGCGAGATGATGCTGATCGAGGACGCGCCGATCCTCGACAAGAAATTCAAACACGACATCGACATCGTCGTCGACCGCATCGTCACCAAATCCGGCCAGGAAACCCGCTACGCCGACAGCCTGCAAACCGCGCTGAAACTGGCCGACGGCATCGCCGTGGCCGAGTGGGCTGACCTTGCCGAGGGCGAGACCGAACCGCGCCGGCTGCTGTTCTCCGAGAAGTTCGCCTGCCCGGTGTCGGGCTTCACGATCACCGAGATCGAGCCTCGGCTGTTCTCGTTCAACAATCCCTACGGCGCCTGTCCGGTCTGCGATGGCCTGGGCGCCAAGCTGGCCTTCGATCCCGACATGATCGTGCCGGACAAGGCCAAGACCCTGCACAAGGGCGCCGTCGCCCCCTGGGCCAAGGGCCCCTCGCCGCTCTACACCCAGACCCTGCAGGCCCTGGCCCGGCACTATGACTTCTCGATGGACACGCCGTTCGGCAAGCTGCCCGACACCGCCCGGCTGGTGGTGCTCTACGGGTCCGGAACCGAGAAGATCCGCTTCATCTATGACGACAACGCCCGCAAATATGAGGTCAACAAGACCTTCGAGGGCGTGCTGCCCAACCTCGAACGCCGCTGGCGAGAAACAGACTCATCCTGGGTCCGCGAGGAGCTGGGTCGCTATCAGGCCGAGACCCCCTGCACCGCCTGCGAGGGCTATCGGCTGAAGCCGGAGTCGCTGGCGGTGAAGATCGCCGGCCAGCACATCGGCCACGTCTCGCGCCTGGCCATCCGCAGCGCCCAGGAATGGTTCGAAAGCCTGGAGGGCCAGCTCACCGACAAGCAACTGGAGATCGGCCGGCGGATCCTCAAGGAAATCAATGACCGCCTGCGGTTCCTGGTCAATGTTGGCCTGGATTACCTGAACCTCAGCCGCAACTCCGGCACCCTCTCCGGCGGCGAGAGCCAGCGCATCCGGCTGGCCAGCCAGATCGGCTCGGGCCTGACCGGTGTGCTCTATGTGCTGGACGAACCCTCCATCGGCCTGCACCAACGCGACAACGCCCGCCTGCTGGTCAGCCTCAAGGGCCTGCGCGACCTCGGCAATTCGGTGTTGGTGGTCGAACACGACGAGGAGGCGATCCTCACCGCCGACTACGTCATCGACATGGGACCGGCGGCCGGCGTCCACGGCGGCGAGATCATCGCCCAGGGCCAGGCCGCCGACATCATGGCCGAGCCGCGCAGCCTCACCGGCCAGTACCTCTCCGGCATGCGCGAGATCGCCATCCCCGACCAGCGCCGGCCGATCTCCAAGAAGAAGGTCCTGCGGGTGGTCGGCGCCACCGGCAACAACCTGAAAAGCGTTACCGCCGAAATCCCGGCCGCCACCTTCACCTGCATCACCGGCGTCTCCGGCGGCGGCAAGTCCACCTTCACCATCGAGACGCTCTACAAGGCCGCCGCCCGCCGCCTGCACAACGCCTCCGACGCCCCGGCCCCCTATGAGCGGATCGAGGGGCTGGAGCTGTTCGACAAGGTCATCGACATCGACCAGTCACCCATCGGCCGCACCCCGCGCTCCAACCCGGCCACCTACACCGGCGCCTTCCAGCCGATCCGCGACTGGTTCGCCGGCCTGCCGGAGTCCAAGGCCAGGGGCTATGGCCCCGGCCGCTTCAGCTTCAACGTCAAGGGCGGCCGCTGCGAGGCCTGCCAGGGCGACGGTCTGATCAAGATCGAGATGCACTTCCTGCCGGACGTCTATGTCACCTGCGATGTCTGCCACGGCAAACGCTACAACCGCGAAACGCTGGAGGTGCTGTTCAAGGGCAAGTCGATCTCCGACGTCCTGCACATGACCGTCGAGGAGGCCGCCGAGTTCTTCAAGGCGGTGCCGGTGCTGCGCGACAAGATGCAGACCCTGCGCCGCGTCGGCTTGGGTTATGTCCAGGTCGGCCAATCCTCGACCACCCTCTCCGGCGGCGAAGCCCAGCGGGTCAAACTCTCCAAGGAGCTCTCTCGCCGCGCCACCGGCAAGACCCTCTACATCCTCGACGAACCGACCACCGGCCTGCACTTCGAAGACGTCCGCAAGCTGTTGGAAGTGCTGCACGAACTGGTCGACCAGGGCAATACGGTGGTGGTCATCGAACACAACCTCGACGTCGTCAAAACCGCCGACTGGCTCATCGACTTCGGCCCCGAAGGCGGCGACGGCGGCGGCGAAATCGTCGCCCAAGGCACGCCGGAACAGGTGGCGGCGACCAGCCGTAGCTGGACCGGACGCTATCTGGCCGAGCTGATGGAACGCCAGCGCGGGCGACGCGGCGCACGCGTCAAAGAGCTAGTCAGAGCCTAATCCCTCCTCTTCAGGGGAGGGACAGGCCGCAAAGCGGCCAGGGTGGGGGACTCACGACCGGTCACAGCGCCGGCCGCACGGCCCCAAGCGGCCAGGGTGGAGGGGTTAGGATTGGTCACAGCATCAGCCGCCAGGGCCCGAACCCTCCGCAACGCCATGACCCAGCCGGAGGTCTGGCTCTGGGCCCGCCTCAAGCGCCTGCACGTCCAAGGCTATCACTTCCGACGCCAGCGCCCCTCTCACGGCTATTACCTCGACTTCGTCTGCCTTGACCGACGCTTGGTCGTCGAACTCGACGGCGGCCACCACAACGACCCAGCCCAGGCCGAACACGACCGGATCCGAGACGCCGTCCTCCAGCGCGCCGGGTTCAAGGTCCTGCGGTTCGCGAATTCTTCGGTCCGCACGAACGTCAACGCCGTCATGGACGCGATCATCCTCGCGCTCGAAGCCAAGCCGTCGGTACGAGAAAAAGGCGAACCGAACGTCGAAGGCGGCACCTGGACCTGACTCCCCCACCCGTCCGTCGCTCCGCGCCGTCCACCCTCCCCTAAAGAGGAGGGATTTCAATAGCCTAATCCCTCCCCTTCAGGGGAGGGACAGGCCGCGAAGCGGCCAGGGTGGGGGAGTCAGCACCGGTCTCCGCCCCGAAACGGATTCAGCACCTTCGCCCCCAGCCCCTCAACATCCCTGCCATTGCGGGTCACCAGGGTGAGGTCGTGCGTGATGGCCGTCGCCGCCAGCAGGCCGTCAACAACCGGGATCGAGCGGATCGCGCTGAGCCGTCCCCACTGATCGGCGACGCGGCCATCAACCCCCAGCACCCGCGAGTCGAATGCCACCTCGACCTGCCCCAGCCAGCGCTCCAGGGCGAGCGCCTTGGGCAAGTCCCGGGTCCGCGCAAGCTCAATCCCCTTGCGGATTTCCCCCAGGACCATGGTGCTGAGGAACAGGTCCGCGTCATCGACCTGGGCATACCACGCCGACACCTGTGGGTCGCAACGCGGGCCTTTGCGAACCTCGGAGATTATGTTGGTATCGATCAGGTAGCTCACAGATCGACGTCGCGCCCGACGTCACGGTCACGCTCCAAGTCGATGTCATCCA
This sequence comes from Alphaproteobacteria bacterium, assembly GCA_043734425.1. Taxonomy (GTDB): domain Bacteria; phylum Pseudomonadota; class Alphaproteobacteria; order Caulobacterales; family Caulobacteraceae; genus Phenylobacterium. The sequence continues at coordinate 74,032 of JAYTFM010000017.1, read as the reverse complement.
GGGGCGCAGAGGCCAGCAGCGCCTTCAGACCCACCGGGGGCGGCGCGCCGAACCGCTGCCGGATCAGCGTTCTTGTGGCGGCCTGGCGTTCCGGGTCAGACAAGGCTGCGGCCACATCCCGAACCAGACCCGCATCGTCCCGGCTGACATTGACCTCGACACGTACGAGCCCGCGCCGCACCAGCCGCGCGCGATGTCTAACCAGCGGTGATGGGGCTTGCTCGGTCATATGCAACCTAGATTTCCGGATATGTTACCGGAAATCACGCGGATCTGCAAACAAATGGGAGTCCCGGCCGCTCCCACCTATTCCCGCAGCGCGATGCCCACGTTGTCCAACGCGATCACGCCGCGCTTGGAGCGGTCAAAGTCGAACCTCACCGTCTTCAGATGGCTCAGATCAAGCGCGGGATTGGCCGCCACAAAGTCCGCGAATGGCAACCGATAGCGCCGCATCACCACCTCGGAGACCTTGACGCCGTCGATCTCATGGAACAGGCGCGTATAGCCCTTGATCTGCGGATACAGCACCTGATCGTGCGACAGCGGCAACCGCGCCTCCACCCCGGCTGTGTCGACCAGGACGACCGTCCAGTCCAACGGCGTTTTCTTTGGGTCCTTGGTCTTCGACTTCGGCGGCTTGAACCCCTCCGGCAGGCTATCGATCCCGGCATCGGCTGCGCTGAACACCAGCGCAGCATCAAGCCCGGCCCGCGTCAAAACCTCGCCGAAGTCCAGACTGTAGCTCGGCAAATCCTTGTGGACGCGCTCATCCCATCCGATCAGCACCGCCTGGGTGTCCATCTGCCGGGTCTTCAGCTTTACGTCGGTCTCACGCCAGACCGACAGGTTTGCAGCCTTGATTCCGCCACCCCGCGAGGTGGTGGTTCCCGGATCGATATCCTCATCAAACGTCGCGACCCAGGCCGTGGCGCTGTCGGCATAGTCGGCGGCCAGATAGCCCTTGGGCAGCCAGGCCGCGCCGCGACGGGGGTCTTCGAACAGCGGTCGATAGCCCTCGCGGCCCATCAGCGTGGTCTGCAGAAAGGCTGAAAAATAGACCCTGGCGATCTGGCGCTGCGCTGCGGGGTCCAGGATGGCGCGCTTGTCCAGCACAGGCCAAGGCAAGCCCAGGTCGTCACGTCCCCAGCCGGTGTTGAACTGGCCATGGTTGGCGTCCTTCACATAGAGCTGGGCCTTGAACGCCGGAACCGCGCCGGTCAGGGTGTCACGGGCATATTGGGATGACCCCATGAATGAGGTGGCATCCCCGTCCAGGCTGCCGTGGATCACCAAGTAGTTCACGTCCTTCAGCGGCGTTGAGCGGTCACGGGGTTTGTACTGACCGTCCACCGGCGCGATGGCCACGACGGCGCCGATGTTGAACCCGTAGTTGAAGGCCAAAGTGGCATCGTCTGGATAGTGATCGAGTTTGTTGAAAGCCGCCGCCACCGCCACCGCCTCTCCGCCCCGCGAATGGCCCATCAGACCCACGTGAGCCATATCGACCTTGTGGTAGAACGGGTGGCGGGGATCCTCATTCCACCGACGCCATTGGGCCAGGTGCTCCAGCAGCATCCAGCCACGGGCGTCGTTTTCCTTGGACGGCCGGCCGTTGATCGGATTGACCATGTCGGCCAGCGAGGAGTTCAGGAAATTCTCGTCTACCGACACGACGATAAACCCCTGGCTGGCCAGGAGTTTGCCCAGGTAGGCGTAACCCGTGTCCGAAAAGTCCTCCATCGAATGGTTGCCGTGAACGATCAGCACCAATGGGAAGGGTCCCTGGCCCTCCGGCGCCCAGACCCGGCCCTGCACCGGAAACGCCTTGGGATCGAACCCCCAGTAGAGCGTGCGCACCCAGCCGACCGCGCCTTTCCACTCCTGGTCCAGCCGTGAGCCGTCAACGGGCTTGGAGCGCCAACTGGCCTTGGCCGCGAACTCGGGGCGATAGCGGTCGGAGCCGCCGCCATAGGTCAGGTAGCGGACCTTGTAAGGGCCAGGTTGGCCGGGGTCGGGCAGGTTCAGGGTATCGCCGGCTAGGCGGTATTTCGCCAATGTCGGATTGGGATCCTCAGGCGTCCTCATCATTCCGAACGCCAGCGCCCCCAGCGTCGCGAGTCCGAGCGCCAGGAAAACCATGGACCCGTAGGGCCGCCCGTCCGACCTACGTTCTAGCAAGGCGGTCCCAGCCCCGACCGTGAGGCTGAAACCGATGACGAGCATGATGGTCGCGATCAGCCCGCCCTTCACATCCCACACACCCCGCAGCAGCATCACGCTCGCGGGCGCCGCCAGCGCCAACGCCAGCCGATAGCCTGGCGTCAGCAAGGCCAGGATCCGCAGCACCAGCAAAACCCCAAGCGCCGCCAGCGCCAGCGCCGCCGCTATGGCGGCCAGCCCCGCGAGCTTGCCAATGCTGAACTGCGGCAGCACATCGTGCACCAGCAGCGAGGCGAGCAGAAAGCCCCAGAGCGCGACCAGCGCCCAGGTCGCGCCAGCCCATCCCGCCGCCGAGGGCGTACAGATACGCACGATCCAACGCCCAGCGGACCTCGCCCACCTTACGATCCGCTTCATGTTCGCCCCCGACGCTCGCGCTGCATGGTGGCGGGTGTCGCGCCGAAGTTCAGCTTAAATCGTCGTCACGCTTTGGGCCGGCGGTCGGGTTCGCCGAAAGGGGCAGGGGCGCGAGTCAGACAAGATTTGCCATTCTAGCTTGGCTGTGCGAAAGTGAACAAAACACGAACTCATGATCGGAATAGCCGCCCAAATCCCAGCGATCAATCGGCTCCGCCCCAAGCCGCCCCCTCGGGAATTTAGACTCAACATTGCGAAATCTGTCGATATCCGCGTGTTTTAGACAGTCCATAAAGGTGTCTATATCCGCCGCCTCAGTACCGCTGCTCCACCTTGGCCAGACCCCACTTGGGCGGCGGCGGATCATAGGCCCGGAACCGGTCCAGGGCCTGGGCGGTGTCGTTGGCGTAGATCAGCATGTCGACGTAGGGCTGGGCGATGAAGCCCTTGTCGGCCATCTGCTGGATGGTGGCAGCCATCAGGTCGTAGTAGCCGCCGACATTGACGAAGCCGCAGGGCTTGGCGTGGAACCCCAGCAGCGCCCAGGTCCACTGCTCGAAGATCTCCTCGAAGGTGCCGGGACCGCCCGGCAGGCACAGGAAGGCATCGCCCAACTCGGCCATCTTCCATTTGCGCTCGTGCATGGAGTTGACGACCTTGAGGTCGGTCAGGCCGGTGTGGGCGATCTCTTGGGCCACCAGGTCGGCGGGCATCACCCCCACCACCTTGCCGCCCGCCGCCAGGGCCGCATCGGCCACCGCGCCCATCAGCCCGACCCGGCCGCCACCGTAGACCAGCGTCAGCCCCTGCTGAGCCAGCAGCGTCCCGCAGCGGGCGGCCTCTTCCAGATAGTCGGGGTCGGTTCCCGCCGAGGATCCGCAGTAGACACAGACGCTCTGCATGGCTGTCACCCCACCCGAAAGGGGCGGTCCAATAAGCTGATTGCAGGCATCTGTCACGGGTGGCTGGCGCCAGCGTCAATCCGCCGCTACAACTTAGCTACGGCTCGTCACGACGATTGGCCGGGCGCAGCTCTGTGGGCGGCGCACATCTCTATCTCGGTTTGGGTTGCGACGACATGGCGAGCGGCACGGTCAAGTGGTTTAACACCGCAAAAGGCTTTGGTTTCATTCAACCGGACGATGGCGGATCTGACGTCTTCGTCCACATTTCAGCCCTGGCTCAGGCCGGCCTGGACAGCCTCAATGAGGGCGACAAGGTCGACTATGAGATGGAGCAGGATCGACGATCCGGCAAGCTGGCGGCCAATTCCATCGTGGTGACGGCGCAGGGCGAAGCCCCCCCGCGCCGCGCGGGGGGCGGTGGTGGCGGTTTCGGCGGCGGTGATCGCGGCGGCTACGGCGGTGGTGGCGGCGACCGGGGTGGTTATGGCGGCGGCGGGGATCGCGGCGGCTACGGCGGCGGCGGCGGCGGCGGTCGGGATCGCGGCTTTGGCGGCGGTGGTGGCGGCGGCGGATTTGGCGGCGGCAGTGGTGGTGGCGGCGGACGTCCGCGCGGCGCGCCGGCCGGTTCTGGCGCGGGTCAGGTCAAGTGGTTCAACCCCACCAAAGGCTTCGGCTTCATCAAGCCAGACGGCGGTGGCCAGGACATTTTCGTCCACATCTCGGCGGTCGAGCAGGCCGGTCTCTCGGGCCTCAATGAAGGCCAGACGGTCAACTTCGACCTCGAGCAGGACAGCCGCAGCGGCAAGACCTCAGCCACCAATCTCAAGGTCACCGGCTAGACACAGCCGCCGGCCTCAAGGCTTTCGAACCGGCGTGACCCTGGCGGTCCCGCCGGACGGAAGCTTCGTGACATAGGGCCCGAACCGCAGGTCCGGGGTCATATAGTCCGTCGAGACATACTGCGCGCCGGAGGCGAACGCGGCCGCCTGACGACGGGTGTCGTTGGCCCGCGCCTCATAGGTGTCGGCGTCGGCACGGGTGCGAACGATCAGACCAGCGCGAACGGCAGCCATGATCCGGGCGCTGAGCTCCTCGGGCTCATTCAGCGTGATGTAGCCGGCGGCCGGCGAGCCCTCATCGATATTCACAAAGGCCGCGCGGCCCTCCAGAACCTTGCGCTGACCCCGGTAGCGCGCGACCTGATCCGGTGGACAGTCCAGCGCGATCATCACCTTGCCTCTGGCCGCGCCCAGCTTCGGCCAAGCCCTCGCTGCGACGGCTTCCCGCAGCGTGGCGTGGCGGCCCTGGACCGTGTCGGGGGTGATCAGCACAGCCGGCGGAAAGACGCTGCGGATATCGGCGTCGATCGCGTCCATCGCCATAGCGTCAAACAGCGGCGGCTTGACCGCACCCGGCCGGGAGATGCCGTCTTCCTTGAGGTTGAGGATGACCAGGATCGGCACGTGCTGGGGATGGGACCGCGACCAGCGGCGGATGTCCGTCAGACAGGCCCGGAAGGTCGGGCAGACCACGCGGTAGTCAACGTCGGGCGCATGGATCACCTTCAACCCTGGGAACGTCAGGGCTGCGAAATCGTAGGGGACAACCGCCGCCCCCGCCGCCCGGTAGCCCAGCGGCGCGGCGAAGAGCCCGCCTCTCGGATCCCAGACCATGTCGATCTCGATCTGCCTGGCGCCATCGGCCAGCTGCTCGGCCAGCGGCGGATGGCTGTAGTCCAAGGTCTCAGCGGCCTTTGGCGCGACCGCCTTCAGCGCCGCCATCTCGTTGGGCGCGATGGCCATTTTGTAGCTGTTGTGGGTGCCCACAGTTTGGATGGCGTTCATTGGCAAGGCATCGACCGCACGTCGCGTACAACCGGGCGACCCGGACGGGCGCTCCAGGTCACAGCCGGGCGAAATCGCAGCGAGCGCGGCGGCGAGGATCATCGCGAGCATGGTTCAGTCCCAGGGTATCTGAAGGGGCTCTGGCGGAAGCACGCCCGCCAACAACGGCGCAAGCAGGGTCGAGAGGCCCGGCGGAAAGATCCGCTCGCGGCTCGCCGCGATCTCAGTGTGCGACCACCACCGCACATCATCGATCAACGAGCGCTCCATAGCGTCCCATCCGGCGCGCGTCGGCTCTCCGCCCGAGCAGCGCGCGAGGAAGTAGCTCTCCCGGAACAGGGCCGGGTCGGGGACCCGAAGCACGCCTGTTCGCAGCCAAACCACTGGCCCGAGGACAAACTCTTTGAAGCCGGTCTCTTCTATGATCTCTCGCGCCGCCGCCGCTCGGGCCGTCTCGCCCGGCTCAATCCCGCCGCCGACGGTGAACCACGCGCCAGCCCCAGGCGCCGAGCCCGGCAATCGGCCCCGCATCAGCAGCACGCGGTCCGTCGGATCGAGCAGCACAACACGCGCCGTGGGACGCTCGCGAACCTCGGATGCTTCCGCGCCGGTCACCTCAGGCGGCGAAGAACATGTCTTCGAAGTTGCGGCGATAGAATCGGTCTTTCGCGTCTTCGTCGAAGCCCTCCATCGTGGCTTCAAACCGCTCGATCGGGTTCTTGGTGCCCTCGGGATGGGGGAAATCGGACGAGAACAGGAACAGCTCCTTGCCGCCCTCGCGAATGATGGTTCCGGCATCCTCAGTGGCGAACGGCGTGAAGCGCACGGCCCGGCGGATATACTCTGACGGCGGCATCGAAAGTGAGGCGACCACCGGATCGGTCTTGCGCCAGCCCTTCCAGGCGCCGTCCATCCGGCGCAGCATGTCCGGAACCCATCCGGCGCCCAGCTCGATCACCCCGCCCCGCAGGTTCGGGAAGCGTTCGAACACGCCGTCCAATGCCAGCGAGGCCAGGAAGTTCTGGGGCGCGAACGCCATGGCGAAGAAGTCCTTGGCGCGCAGGTTCTCGCCACCGCCCAGCCAGTCCTTCGGCCGAGGGTGTCCATTCTGGTGATAGGCGGGCGGCAGGTGCGGGACGGCCGCGCCAATGTGCAGCATGAACGGGACACCGGCCTCTGACAGCCGTCGCCAGACAGGATCCAGGTCCGGATGGCCGGGCGACTTGTCGCCGGCCGGAGCGGCGGGAACCCAGATCGCCCCGCAACCAGCCTTCAGCGCCGCGTCGATCTCGACAACGGCCTGAGCGGGATCATCGAGCGGCACGACGCCCACCGGGATTAGTCGACGATCCCCAGAACACCAGTCGCCGATGGCGCGGTTCAACGCCCGCGCGCCGCCATACTTCACGTCCAGATCCGGCGACGGCATGAATTGCGAACCCGCGAAGGTGGTGAAGACCAGCTGGCGCGAGAAGCCCAGGTCATCCAGCGCCAGGCGCCGCTCGTCCGGGTTCATCGCCCCATAGGCGGCCCAGCCCTTGGGACCGGCCACGACATTGCTGGCGATCGCCGCCGTCGCGACCTCGTCCTGCTGGCGGCGCAAGGAAAGCTCGATGGCCTTGGCCGCGCCAGACCCGCCGGCTTCCAGGCGCATGCTGATCAGCCGATCACGGATCGCCGCGTCCGCGTAGGACGGTAGCCAGTCCAAGCTCTCCATGATGTGACTGTCAGCGTCGCAGATGATGCGACCGGCTGCGTAAGGCATTCAGGCGTCTCCCTATCTTTCCCGGAGATTGCGCCCTCCGCGCGCGCCTCGCAAGTCTGCGAAAACTGAGTCTTAAGGTGAAGCGTCTAGTGTGCCGAGCCTGGAGGCGCCTTTGGCCAAACCCCATCGATTTCTAGGCTTCGCGTTCGCTGCCGCCGACCTGCTCATCGAGGTCGCGCCGGACGGGCGGGTGACCTTCGCCATGGGGGCCGGCGAAGCGCTGTTGGGCGCCGCCGACACAGCCCTGATCGGCGTAACCTGGAGCGACAGGTTCGATCCTGCAGATCAACCCATGCTGAAAGCCCTTTATCGGGGCCTGACTCATGGTGGTCGGGTCGGCCCGGTGGTGGTCAAGGTGGCAACCGTGAAGGGCAAGCCGGAGTCCTTCGTCAATCTCACGGCCATTCGGCTGCCGCAGAACGAGGGCGCGGTATCCTGCGTCCTGGCCAAGGCAGACGCCCGCGGCCCGGCGGGGATGCAAAACCAGGAATCCTTCGAGGCCCGCGCCGGCGAACTTCTCGCGCAAGCGCCGGAGGAACTCGAACTGGCGTTCGTCGAGCTGGCGGGGCTGTCGGCCTCTGAACAGGCCAAGGCGGATCCGGCCGCGCTGCAGGCTATGCTCGCGGGCATCCTGCGGGCCCAGGCGTACCGGGGCGAGGCGCCAACGGATTTGGGCCAGGATCGATTTGCCCTAATCCGTGATCGAAAGGAGCCAGCCGCACAACTGGCCGAGCGGGTGACGCAACTGCTGTCCGAGGAAGGCGTCAATGGCGTCACCGCCTCAGGCGCCAATATGCCGCTGACGGGCGGCGGGAGCCCGCGTCAGGTGGTTCAGGCTCTGCGCTATGCGCTCAACCAAGTGCTGCGCGATGGCCTGTCGCGGCAATTGCCGGGCAGTCTTGCCGAGGCGCTGGACCGCGCCATGAAGGTCACTCTCAGCAAGGCCGGCGCGCTGGGCGCAGCGATCCAGCACCGCAAATTCAACCTGGTCTACCAGCCCGTCGTCAACCTGATCGACGGCAGCCTTCATCACCACGAGGTGCTGGTCCGCTTCGGCGACAACAACAGCCCGTTCCCGATGATCCGTCTGGCCGAGGAACTGGACCTGATTGGCGCCCTGGACAGCGCGATCCTGGAAGAGACCCTCGCCGTCCTACAGCGCGAGCCTCGGCAGATTCTGGCCGTCAACGTCTCAGGCCGAAGTCTGATCAGCGAAGGCTTCGTGGGGCGGGCCGTACAACTCCTGAAGTCGCGCCCCTCGGTGCGGGGTCGCCTGCTGATCGAGCTGACTGAGAGCGCGGCGGTGGAGGACCTGGCCCTCGCAGACCGGCATCTGAAAGCCCTGCGCGACGCTGGCTGCGAGATCTGCCTCGACGATTTTGGCGCCGGCGCCGCGTCGTTGGCCTATCTGCAACAGCTGACGCTCGACATTCTGAAGATCGACGGTCGTTACATCCGCGACCTTCAGCACGGCGGTCGTGAGAGCACCTTCGTCAAGCACCTGGTCAATATGTGCGCTGAACTCAACATCCGCACCCTCGCTGAGATGGTCGAAACGGTGGAAGCCGAGCACGCAGTGCAGCAGGCCGGCGTGGACTATGGCCAGGGCTGGCTCTACGGCCGCGCCCTGGATGCGCCGCAGGACGCGACGACCTTCGCCCCGCGCGGAGCCAGCGCCCCGATTGGCGCCCTGGCGTTGCAGGCGGCGGCGGCCAAGCAACAGACCATTCTGCGCTAGCGCCCGCCGAACACTCGGCGACAGAGGGTCTAGGCGCCCCACCATTCCAGGCGTAGCGTTCGGTCCATAGGGCGGCGTCGGCTGGCCTCTCTCCGGTCGCTGACCGCCCAGAACCGCGCACGAGCGCTTCGACTCCCCGGTGATCGGGCGCTCTCGGCGCCTGAGGTGATGGGAGATTGACGATGGCAATCCAAGACAAGGGGTCGGTTCGGGCGCTCGCGCTCGTCGGCCCCACGAGCGCCGGCAAGACGACCCTGATGGAGGCGCTGCTGGAGGCCGCCACCGGACAGGTCCCGCGGCCCGGCGAGGTCGGCGACTCCAGCCCTGAAGCCCGCGCACGCGGGCATTCCGTGGAGTTGAACCTGGCCGGCTTCGACTTCATGGGCGACCGTTATGTCGTCGTCGACTGCCCGGGGTCTCTGGAGTTTTGCGCCGAGACGGATGCCGCCCTGCCCGCCGTCGATCTGGCGCTGGTGGTGGCCGAGCCTGACCCTGCCAAGGCCGTCCTGCTGCAGCCGACCCTGCGCGAACTGGAGCGGCTGGGCGTGCCGCACGCGGTGTTCATCAACAAGATGGACGTCGCCCGAGGTTCGCTGCAGGAGCTTCTTGAAGCTCTGGCGCCGGTGTCGTCGGCCCCGCTGGTGGCGCGTCAGATCCCCACCTGGGACGGCGAGCGTGTGACCGGATTCATCGATCTGGCGCTTGAGCGCTGCTTCGCCTACCGGCCGCACAAGGCTTCCGAACAGGTGGAGATTCCTGGCGACCTGCAAACGCTGGAGGCGGACGCCCGTTTCCACATGCTGGAACAGATTGCTGATTTCGATGACGACCTGCTGGAGCAACTTCTATCCGACGTGACGCCCAGCCGTGACGCAGTTTTCGCTGACCTGATGCGTGAAATGAACGAGGGCCTCATCGTGCCCGTGTTCCTGGGTTCTGCGCAGAACGGCTTCGGCGTCCGCCGGCTGCTGAAGGCGTTGCGCCACGAGACGCCGCCACCCGCGCGGGCCGCAGAGCGCCTGGGGATCGAGCGCGGCGCCTATGTGCTGAAGGCCGCCTACGCCGGACAATCCGGAAAGCTTGCCTATGCGCGGGTGTTCGGCGCGGCGCTCACCGACGGCGCGGACCTAACACTGGCCGACGGCCAGCACAGCCGGGCGGGCGGGCTCAGCCAGGTGCAGGGCGCGGCCCTGAAGAAGATCGGCCAGGCCGCCGTCGGCGAGATCTGCGCCATCGGCAAGGTGGACGCCTGCGCCGCCGGTCAGGTGCTTTCGACCACCGGCAAGGCCCAGTCGGTCAAGGCTGCGGTGCAGCCGCGTCGCCCCCTGTTCGCCGTCGCCTTGATGGCCCGCAATCGCAATGACGATGTGCGTCTGTCCGGCGCGCTGGGTAAATTGGTCGAGGAAGACCCCGGCCTGTCATTGACCCATGATCCAGAGGCCCGCCAAGTGCTACTGGCTGGCCAGGGTGAAGGCCATGTTCGGCTGGCGCTCGAACGGATGAAGCGCCGGTTCGGCGTCGAGATCGACACGGTCCAGCCTCGGACCCCCTATCGCGAGACCATCGCCCGACCGACCACTCAGCGGGCGCGGCACAAGAAGCAGTCCGGCGGCCACGGTCAGTTCGCCGATGTCACGATTGAAGTCAGGCCCCTGCCACGCGGCTCCGGCATCGTCTTCCAATCGCGGGTGGTTGGCGGCTCGGTGCCAAGGCAGTGGATTCCGGCGGTCGAGCAGGGCGTGCGCGACGGGCTGGCCAAGGGCCCGATGGGCTTCCCGATCACCGACCTGGAGGTCACCCTGACCGACGGGATGACTCACAGCGTCGACTCCTCCGAGATGGCGTTCCGCACCGCTGGCCGACTGGGCATCGACGACGCGCTTAAGGCCGCTGGCTCGGTCCTGCTGGAGCCAATCGAGAAGCTGACGGTCTTTTCGCCGACCCCAAGCGCCTCGCACGTCACCTCCGCGCTAACCGCACGGCGGGGGCAGATCCTAGGCCTCGGCCCCCGAGAGGATTGGCGCGGCTGGGAGCAGATCGAGGCCTATCTGCCGCAAAGCGAGCGCCAAGACTTGATTGCCGAGCTCAGGGGTCTCACACAGGGACTAGGCGCTTTCGAAGCCAACTTCGACCACATGAGCGAGCTGCATGGCCGGCTGGCGGACGAAGCGGCACAAGGCGCGCGAGCCAGCGGCTAGCTGGCATGGCCACTTCTCTGCCGGACAGATGATTGACCGCACCGGCGGGACTCACTACCAACGCGGCCGTTTGCGTAGATGGAGCCCCGCCGATGAGCCGTGACTTGCTGCCTGGGGTCACCGGCGTTCTGGCGTTGGCGAACGGAACCATCCTGCAAGGGATCGGGGTCGGTGCGGTCGGCTCCGCCGTCGGCGAAGTGTGCTTCAACACCGCGATGACCGGCTATCAGGAAATCCTGACCGACCCGTCCTACATGGCCCAGATCATCGCCTTCACCTTCCCGCACATCGGCAATGTGGGGACCAATGTCGAGGATCTGGAACAGATGTCCGGCGCAGCCGAGACGGCGGCGCGCGGGGCGATCTTCCGCGATGTTCCCACCCATCCGGCCAACTGGCGCTCGGACGCCAGCCTCGATGCCTGGATGGCCCGGCGCGGCGTCGTCGGCCTGGCCGGCGTCGACACCCGCGCCCTGACCCGAAATATCCGCGAACATGGCATGCCGCACGCGGTGATCGCGCATCATCCGGAGGGCCGTTTCGACTTAGAGGCCTTGGTGGAGGAAGCCGCCGGCTGGAGCGGCCTGATCGGTCTGGACCTGGCCAAAGACGCCTCCTGTCTGCAGGCGTTCGTCTATGACGAGGGGCTTTGGTCCTGGGAAACCGGCTACGCCATCGCCAGCGAGCCAAAGTATGAGGTGGTGGTCGTCGACTATGGCGTTAAGCGCAACATCCTGCGCGCCCTGACCTCGATCGGCGCGCGCGTGACGGTGGTGCCGGCCGACACCTCAGCTGAGGACATTCTGGCCCGCAAACCGGACGGCATCATGCTGTCCAACGGACCCGGCGACCCGGCCGCAACCGGCGTCTATTCGGTGCCGGAAATCCAAAAGCTGGTCGACAGCGGCACGCCGCTGTTCGGAATCTGCCTGGGCCACCAGATGCTGTCGCTGGCGCTGGGAGCCAAGACGACGAAGATGGACCAGGGCCACCATGGCGCGAACCACCCGGTAAAGGACCTGACCACGGGCAAGGTCGAGATCGTCTCGATGAACCACGGCTTCACGGTGGATCGCGACAGCCTGCCAACGGGCGTGGAGGAAACCCATGTGTCGCTGTTCGACGGCACCAACGCCGGCCTGGCGCTGACCGGCCGACCCGTCTTCTCCGTCCAACACCACCCCGAAGCCTCGCCGGGTCCTACGGACAGCCTCTATCTGTTTGATCGGTTCGCGGCGCTGATGGATGCCGCGCGGTAGAGGAACCAGAGGAACCACGGCCAAATTTCTGCGCTGCTCAGTCGACATGGTGAACGATACGACCCCCGACAAGCGTCGTAACAACGGCGTTAGAACCCGGGTCCGCCAGTATTTCTGAACAGGGCGCCCGTAGCAGACACAAGTCCGCCGGGGCGCCGGCTTCGACCTTGCGGCGCCTGCGTCCCGGGCCCTGGGGTGCGTCGAGGTAGAGCGACAGGGCTGCGGGCCCGGAGACCGCCTCACCCGCCCCCAGAAGCCGCCCGGCTGCGGTCTTGCGGTCAATGGCGGCCGCAATCCCCAGCCAGGGGTCGGGCGAGGCGTAGGGGGCGTCTGAGCTGCCGGCGACGGGTACACCGGCGGCCAGCAGGCTGGCGCAGCGATAGAGGTCGGGCTGCTCGTCCGGCGCAACGTCCAGAGCATAGCGGTCGCCGCGTTCGCGAATGAAGGCGGGCTGGGTCACGACGGCGAGACCCAGCGCCTTCAGCTGAGCGATGGCCGACTGCGGAATGACGCCGCCGTGCTCGATCCGGTCGCCCAGCAGCACGCCGGCCGCTTCGAACGCGGCAAGGGAGAGCGCCAGTTCTGCCGCCGTCACACAGTGCACGGCCACAGAGCGCTGCTGGGCCCGGGCGTCAGCAATACGGCCGATGAAGTCATCGAATTCCGGCAGGGCGTGGTCATCCAGCAGGATCTTCAGCGATCCCACGGTGAACGCGCCATCCCCCGGCGCCTCCAGCGGTCCGCCGCTCATCAGCATCAGGTGCTGTGGCAGGTCGCCGGCACGATGGGCGGCGGCCAGCCGGTCGGCGGCGTCAGCCTCCGTGTTGACGCTGGCGTCGGTCAGATGGGTGATCCCGTAGGCCGCCAGGCGGCGGCCAATGGGCGCGAGCGGCGGCGCATCCGACCCGATGCGAGCTCTCAGCCAGGCGTCGCCACGCCAGAGGTGGCCCACGTCCCGCTCCAGCCCGGCTGGGTCATCGCCCTCGCCCAGCGTCCCGAGCGCCAGGCTGTTCAGGACCCAGAGCGCGCCGGTCTGGTGCTGGACCCTCAGCCGATGGCGCGGCGCGATCTGATCCAGCGTCTGGCGCGTCAGATCGCCCGCCATGCGCTCATGGTAGCCCAGGATGCGAACCCAGGACCCTGGAGCCCGGACGGCCGTGGCGGCAGTGAGGCGGGCGGCGAAATCGGCTCGCGACACGACGCCCTCCAACGTGACCGAATCCGCCTGCGCCGCCAGGCCGAAGAGGTGGATGTGATGGTCGCAGAGCCCCGGGATCAGCGCTCCGCCCCGGCCGTCAAGATCGTTGCCGCCAGCCGTCAGCTTTGGTCCGATAGCGACGATGCGGCCCGCTTCGATCCGGACATCAAGACCATCTCGCCCCGCCACCTCGACGTTTCGGATCGTGAGCGACCTCATGACGCTCGCCGCAGGCCGAGCTCGTGCGCCGCCCCGGCCGCACAGACCGCCAGCGCCGCGTCGACCATCACCCCGCCACCCGCTTCCAGGGCCGCCAGCGCGCCGGCCGCAGCTGCCAGACCGGTGATCGGATCGGCCAATGCATCGCCCAGGAACTGGGGCTCGCCGGTCGCTGTCCAGCGCACCAGCCCACCGGCGGCGGCGGCATCATCGCCGAACGCCACGCGGTCAGATGTCAGATGCGCCCTCCCTGGGGGAGCTGTCCCGAAGGAACTGAGGGGGTTTCCACCCCCAACGCCGGAGATGGAACCCCCTCCACCACTTCGTGGTCCCCCTCTCCCTGCGGGTGAGGACCGGGACCAGCCGTAGCCGGTGATGGCGACCCAGATGAGACGGGGGTTGTGTGCGAACAGCGCGTCCGGCGTCAGGCCGAGCCGCGCCAGGGCCGTCGGACGGGCGCCGGTGATCAGGACAGCGGCGGCGCGGGCAAGTCCGACCAGGCGCCGGCGGTCGTTCTCCTGCCGCAGATCCAGCCCCACGTCCGCTTTGCCGCCATTGAGCCGCTGGAAGAACTCAGGCGTCGAGGTGCGGGTCGGGTCGGGTCGGCCAAGACTCTCGATCCGGGTGACCTGCGCCCCGGCCGCCGCCAGGATCGCGCCGCACAGGGGACCGGCCCAGAGAGCTGAGAGATCGAGGACCTGCGGCGGCCATGCCGTGTGGTTCCGCGTGGCGGACACCTGCCAGAGTTGCGCGTCCGCACACTCAGCGCCAATTTCGCCGACCCCGGCCACCGGCAAGCCCAGCAAGGTCGCGCGGTCGATCAGATGCGCGCATGTCAGGTCCAGCGCCTGACGTTCAATCTGGTCCCAGGCCTCCTCGCCGATTTCGCCTTCCAGCCACGCCGGAACCAGGTCGCGGTCCTCCTCGCGCGCCAGATTGGCGGCGATCCATCCGTCTGACGCCTTGACCAAACGGCAAGCGCCGTTGGGCGATACGACGCCTGGGCTCGCGAGCGGCAGATGACCGACCCGATCCAGGACACCCAGACTGGCCACATCGACACGGCGGCCCAGCCTCGCGGTCGATGCCGCGATCACACCGCCAAGACGGTCCAGGACCGGCCGGATCGGGCTCACGCCTCGATCTCGTCGACGAGCCCCCAGGCCAGGGCGGTGGCAAGGTCGATGTCGCGGCCGCTGATGGCCATGTAGCAGGCGCGGTGGCGGCCTAAGCGGCGTGGGAGGCTGGCGGTGCCGCCGGCGCCCGGAATGAGGCCCATGCTCACCTCGGGCAGCCGGAACCAGGCTCCCGGCCGCGCGACCACCCGGCCTGCCGCCGCCGGAACCTCAATCCCGGCGCCCACACACGCGCCGTGCAGGCGAACCGTGAGTCGAGGACCCAGCCGGTGTGCGAGCGCCGCCGGCGAGCGCAGGCTGCGGATCAGATGCGCCAGACCCACATCCTCGGCCGAACCGAATTCGTCCAGGTCGCCGCCGGCGCTGAAACACGGGCCAGATCCACTCAGAACCACCGGCGGTCGGTCCGGATGGTCCAAGGCGAAGGCGAAGACGTCGCACAATTCATCTCGCATCAGCGCATCGAAGGCGTTGCGGGCGTCAGATCGCGTGAGAAGGATGCGGATCGGCGATCCGACGGGATTAAACCCCAGCCGACCCGAGTCTCGTTGGGGCTTCCTCCCCGGCGGATTGGCCGCGCGCCAAGCGCGGAAGCCACCCGACGCCAGTAGCATCGAATAGGCCAACGACTCCTGCACCAGCGCCTGATCGAACGGTAGGGCCAGGCTCGTCCGCAGCACCTGCGCGGCGACAGCAGCCGCCACGGGCTGGCGCTCGATGACGGCACGGAGGTGAGCCAGGGTCTCCTCCAGGGCGTCAGGTGTGACGCCAACCCAAGGCGCCGGCGCGTCCGACGCAGCGCTCAGCAGGATATCGAAGGCCTCCGGATCGATCATTGGGCGGGGGCCGGCGCGATGCACGCCGATGCGGACGACACCCACGCCGGTGTCAGAGGCAGGCGCGCCCTCGCCCAGCTCAACCACCTGCATTCCGGCCCCGCTCAGGTCGATGAGGTCGGCGATCAGATCGTCGGAGTCTTCACCCGCCACAGGGGCCTCCAGGCCGCCTCAGGTCGCCGTCATTTCGGCCCTGAGCTGGCGGCGCAGCAGCTTGCCGGTGTCGTTATACGGCAGGGCGTCGCGAAATTCCCAGGTCTCTGGCGTCTTGGTGGAGCGGAGGTGCTGCTTTACCCAGGCGGCCAGGTCGGCCGAGGCCGGCGCCTCGCCCTCGACCACAATCACTGCAGCGACCCGCTCGCCCCACTCATTGTCCGGCAGGCCCAGCACCGCCACATCGGCGACGGAGGGATGCTGGCGCAGCACGTCCTCGATCTCACCGGGCGAGATGTTCTCACCGCCCCGCACGATGACATCGTCCAGCCGGCCTTCAACGAAAAGATAGCCCTCCTCGTCCATCCAACCGCCATCGTTGGTGGCAAACCAGCCGTCGTCCTGGACAACCTTCTTGTGGGTATACTCGCCAGAAACCTGCTCGCCGCGCACATAGATCTCGCCGGACTGGTTCGGACCCAGCACCTCGCCAGAAGGACCGCGGATTTCCAGCTCCAGGGACGGCAAGGGCCGGCCCACCGAGCCCAGCCGGCGCCGCACGGTTTCGTCCTCGGAATATTGCGCCATCCGATGGTCATCCGGACCGAGGATTGCGACGGTCGAGCTGGTCTCGGTCAGCCCATAGGCGTTGACGAAATCCACGTGCGGCAGAAGCGTCAGCGCCCGCTCGATCACCGGCAGCGGCATGCGCCCGCCGCCATACGACAGCGCCCTCATGCAGGGCAGACTCTCGCCACGCGCTTCCAACACCTCCAGGATCCGGCCCAACATGGTGGGCACGACCATGGCGTGAGTGATCGCCTCAGCGGCGGCGGCATCGACCCAGCTTTCCGGCGTGAACGCCTTCAGATGCACGATGCGGCGTCCGCCGTAGACGCCGGTCAGCACCGCCGAAATGCCGGCGATATGATAGGGCGGAACGCTGACCAGGGCGGCCTCGTTCTCTTCGGATCCCAGGAACTCGACCGTCGCGGTGACGTAGGATGTCAGATTGCGATGGCGCAGGATCGCCGCCTTGGGCTCGCCGGTCGTGCCACTGGTGAACAGCAGGACGCCGATATCCGGGTCGATGGCGGAATAGTCTGCGCCACAGTCACCCGCCGCGCTGGCCGCCGCTTCAAAGGCGCTCCGGGCGAGCACAGTCACGTCCGGGCCAGGGTTGAGACGGGCGATCATGTCGTCGTCCACGACCGCTACGGACGGCGCCGTGCGGGCAAGCAGCTTGTTCAGATCGATGTTGGGCAGGCGATAGTTGAGCGGCGCGAAGGGCTTCGCCATCAAGGCGCTGGCGAACAGCACCACCGGCAGGGTCGGGCCATTCAATCCCACGAACACCACCGTCTCCGCGCCCCGACCCGACAACCACGCCGCGCCCTGGCGAGCCCGCCGCTGCGCCTCGGAATATGTCAGACCGTCAGCGAGAAGTCCGAACGCCAGCCGATCCGGCGCTGCGTCGGCCGCCATGTCCAGGAGGAGCGCGGTGTGCATGGAAGGATCAGTCCGAGGCGGGAAGTTTCTTGGCTTCCTTGGCGCCGATCTCCCGCCCTTCGATGGTCAGATTGCCTTCGCCGGCCTTGGTGCAGAGAACCTCCAGGCCCGTCTGCTCATCCGCATAACGCTTGCCCGCCTGGGCGCCGCCGGCGAACCCCTCGGCGACCGTCTTGTCAGCCGGCCTTTCAGCCGAATGGGCGATCACCGGATAGCCGCCACACTCCAGGCTGGACGCTTCCTTTGGGGGACGCACCACGACGACCTCGGTGGTGCAGACGGCGCTCTTCCAGCGCGAGCCGGGCTTCAGGTCCATGATCTCACTCCCGATTGGTCTTGGTATCGGCTATCTAGCGGCTCCCCTGCCCGTCGTCGACGCGAATGCTGGTTCCGGTGACCGCGTCCGAGGCGGGACCGACCAGATACAGGAGGGTGCTGTCCAGCTGCGCCGGGTCGCCGATCCGCTGGCGCGGGAAGCCCTTCCAGATCTCGCCCACCCGCTCCAGCATCCCGTCCATCATTTCGGATTGGAAGGCGCCCGGCGCGATGGCATTGACGTTGATGTTGAATTTCGCCCACTCCACCGACAGCGCCTCGGTCATGCGAACGACCGCCGACTTGCTGACCGAATAGAGCGCCGCCCCGCCGCCGCTGTAGTTGTAGGCCGCCGCAGAAGCAATGCTGACGATCCGGCCTGGCTTGCCGGCGTCGATCAGCCGCCTGGCCACTTCACAAGACAGGATGAACGGCGCGCGGACATTGATATCGAGCACCCGGTCGATCAGCTCCACCGACATTTTATGCGCTCGCTGAGCGTCGGGGATGCCGGCATTATTGATCAGGATGTCGACGGTTCCGAAAGCAGCTTCGGTCTGGGCGACGGCGGCCTTGAGCTGATCGGCGTCGGTAGCGTCCATCGCGACCGCGATGGCCTCGCCGCCTGCGGCACGGATCTCAGCGGCCAGAGACTCCAGGCGGTCGATGCGGCGCGCCGCGACGGCCACCTTCGCGCCACAACTGGCCAGGACCCGGGCGAACCGGACGCCGAGGCCCGACGAGGCCCCGGTCACCAGCGCCACACGGCCGCTGAGGTCGGTGCTGACGTTGGGAAGAGGATAGCTCATGCCTTGGCCCTGCCGCTGGTGGGGATATCCTTGAACGCCACGCCCTTGTCGACGCGGATGTCACCGGGCAGACCCAGCACGCGCTCGGCGATGATATTGCGCAGGATCTCGTCCGACCCGCCTTCGATACGGGTGGCCGGTGAGCGCATCAGCATGCCCTGGAACCGGGCGTTCATCGGACTGTCAGCGTCCTGCACCACACCCGCCTGGCCCTGGATGTCCAGGGCGAACATCGCCAGTTCCTGCATGGTGACCCCGGCCACCAGCTTGCCGATAGAGTTCTCCGGCCCAGGCGTCTGGCCCTTGGAGAGCGCGGTGATGGCCCGCATGCCAGTGTACTTCAGCCCGCTCTGCTTGACCGCAAACTGCGCCAGCCGCGAGCGCACCGCCGCATCGTCCACTGCCGGACGTCCGTCGATCTCGGCGTCCATGCAGAACTGGAACAGCTCGGGGAAGCCGCTGGACATGCCCGAACCGATGGACAGCCGCTCATTCATCAGGGTGGTCAGCGAGACCTCCCAGCCCTGCCCTACGGCGCCCAGCCGTTGGCTGTCGGGGATGCGCACGTCGGTGAAATAGACCTCGTTGAAGCCCGACTGGCCGTTGGCCTGTTTGATCGGCCGCACCTCGATGCCCGGCGTCTTCATGCTCAGGAAGAACATGGTCAGGCCCTTGTGCTTGGGCACATTGGGGTCCGTCCGGGTGATCAGCAGGCCCCAGTCGGAATAGTGCGCGCCACTGGTCCAGATCTTCTGGCCGTTGACGATCCAGTCGCCGGGGCCGTCTGTCGCCTTCTCGGCCTTGGTGCGCAGACCCGCCAGGTCCGAACCGCCGGCCGGTTCGGAGAACAGCTGACACCAGATCTCTTCGCCCGAGGCCAGTGGCGGCAGCAGCCGGCGCTTGTCGTCCTCGCCGGCCCAGGCCATGACCGTCGGGCCGCACATGCCCTGGCCGATGATGAACGGCCCGCCGAGCGCCCCATAGACGCCCTCTTCCTGGCCCCAGATCACCCGCTCGATGGGCGTGGCGGCCGCGCCGCCGTATTCCTTGGGCCAGTGCAGGCAGGCCCAGCCAGCCTCGGCCTTCTTCTTCTGCCAGGCTTGCGAGGCGGCCATCGGGTCCTCACTCTCGATGCCGGATGAGGCGAAGCCGGCCCGTTTGAGCTCCACGTCCAGGTGCTTGGGACCGTTGGCGTCGATCCAGGCGCGGGCCTTGGCACGGAAGGCGGCTTCTTGCGGTGTGTCGTCGAAATCCATGATCCGTTCCCCGCTTCAGGCCGCTGCGGCGTTGGCGCCGCGCATCCGTTCGATCAATTGATCCTCCCAGTTCGAGAGCGATCCCAGCACCAGCGCCAGGGCGTTGGAGCGGCGGTAGTAGAGATGGCAGTCGAAGGCCCAGGTGAAGCCCATGCCGCCGTGCACCTGGATGTTGTTCTTGGCGCAATGCTGAAATGCCTGGGTCGCGGAGACCCGCGCCGTCGCCGCAGCCAAGGGCAGTTCCGAGGCGTTCGACGCTAGGGCCCAGGCGCCATAGTAGCAGTTGGACCGGGCCAATGTTGCCGAGACATACATGTCGGCCAGCATGTGCTTAATCGCCTGGAACGAGCCAATCTGGCGGCCGAACGCCATCCGCTCCAGCGCATAGTCCCGCGCCATCTCCAGGGTACGGTCGGCGCCGCCTATCTGCTCGAAGGCCAGAAGAATGGCCGCGCGGTCCATCACCGTGGAGGCAATCCGCCAGCCGTCGCCTTCGCCGCCCAGCAGTTCGGCCGGCGCGCCATCAAAGCTGATCCGGGCATAGCTGCGGCTGGGATCGAGGGTCTCCAGGGTCTCGCGCGTCACGCCCGGGCCGTTGAGATCGACAATAAAGAGCGAGATCGCCTGCTCGCCGCGACCGCTTCCCGAGCGCGCGGCGACAATCGCCACGTCGGCGCAATCACCATCCGGGACCGGGGATTTCACACCCGTCAGCCGGCCGCCCACGACGCTGGCGTGGATCTTGTCCGGGGTCATCCGGCCGGCGCCTTCGACCTGCGCGAAGGTTCCCACCGCCGAACCGTTGGCCAGTTTCGGCAACCAGGCCTGCTTCTGCGCCTCAGATCCCGCCTGCAGCAGGAACTCAGCGGCCAGGTAGATCGATGAGGAGACTGGCACCGGCGCAATGGCTCGCCCCAGCTCCTCCGCGACCAGGCAGAGTTCCAGATGGCTCAGGCCGACGCCGCCATAGGCCTCCGGGATCGCCACGCCCAACACGCCCATGTCGGCCAGGCCCTTGTAGAGCGTCCGGTCGAACGGTTCCGGCCCTTCCAGGATCGCGCGTACCTTGGAGGTGGGGCACTGCTCGGTCAGGAACCGGCGCACCTGATCCTGCAGCTGCTTCTGGTCGTCAGAGAAATCGAGGTTCATCGCGGGAGCCTGTTCGTGAAGCGCCCAACTAAACCCACTGACCTAGCGCGAGCCAAGCCCCCATCTGGGGCGGCTCCCTCGGCGTAGCTGGCGGGAGGTAGAATTGCCGTGAAGGTGTGGGCGTTCCTCTGTTCGTCAACCTCGGTCTTGCCGCGTCACCTGACCAACCCGCGCCGTTCGACATAGTCGACAGCCAAGCCCTCAAGCTTCGCCCGCCAATCAGGTCCCTCTTCCTGAAGGGCCTTGATCACGTCAGGCCGCATGCGCAGGGTCACAACTTCCTTCGCGTCGTCCCGCTTCGGCCGGCCACGGCGAGATGGCTTCAAACCGCTCATGAAGGCTTCGCTCATCGGACCGTTTTCGTCGTGAACCGCAGGATCAAACTTGGGCGGCATGGTACTATCTCACCTCATGTTTCTCCGCAGGACGGAGGCTGATCGCGCGGACCGCGTCGTCGTTGGAGCCTTCCGCGAAGGCCAACACAAACAGAAGATCACCAATGAAACCGATGGCGACGAACCGAACCTCACCGTAGTCGAAGCGGTCGTCCTCCCGCTCCAGCGCCGTGTCCCAATCGAACGCCCGAGCTGCCGCGAGCGCGACCCCATGTTTGGCGAGGTTCGCGTCGTCCTTGGCCGGATCGAACTCGATGTCCACGCCCTAAACCGTATTACAGAAATTCGTTCCAAGCAATTCGCGTATTACGTAAAACGAGACGGGTGCGCCGAAGATTCCTCACACGAGCTTGCCACCCTCCTTGCCCCAATAGGCGTCCCGGATCAGGCGCTTGTAGAGCTTGCCCGTCGGGTGCCTCGGCAACTCCGCCATGAAATCGATCACCCGGGGACGCTTCACGCCGGAGAGGTTGGCGCGGCAATAGGCGTTCAGTTCGTCCCGCAAGGCATCGCCCGCGTCCGCCCAGTCCATCGGCTGGATCACCGCCACGACCTTCTCGCCCATCTCCTCGTCGGGCGCGCCGACGACCGCCGCGTCCGCGACCTTGGGATGGCCGATCAGCAGGTTTTCAAGCTCTTGCGGATAGATGTTCACCCCGCCCGAGATGATCATGAAGCTCTTGCGGTCAGTGAGGTAGAGGTAGCCTTCCTCATCCAGCCAGCCCACGTCGCCGAGGCTGGTCCAGCCGTGCTGGTTGGTGCTGTCGGCCAGCTTCTCCGGCGCGTTGTGGTACTCGAACTTGGGGCCGCCGGCGAAATAGACGAGGCCCTCGGCGCGCGGCGGCAGCGGTTCGCCGTCCTCGCCGCAGATCTTCACCTCGACTCCGACGGGTCGGCCCACGGAGCCTTTGTGGGCCAGCCACTCGTGGGACGTGATGAACGTCGAGCCATTGCCTTCGGTGCCGGCGTAGTACTCCAGGATGATCGGACCCCACCAGGCGATCATCTGTTCCTTGATCGGCACAGGGCACGGCGCGGCGGCGTGAAACGCGCAGCGCAGGGTGTCGTGGGCATACTTGGCGCGGACCTCGGCCGGCAGTTTCAGCATCCGCACAAAGTGGGTCGGCACGAACTGGGCGTGGGTGATGGCGTACCGCTCAATCAGTTGCAGCGCGTGCTCAGCGTCGTACTTCTCCATCATCACCACGGTGCCGCCCAAACGCTGGACGTTCATCGACCAGCCCAGTGGAGCGGCGTGGTAGAGGGGGGCCGGCGAGAGATAGATCGTGGTGTCGTCCATGCCGTAGAGCGTGCGCGCCCGTTCGGTGAGCGCCTCAGCCTCCAGCAACGAGCCCCCCGGCAGCGCGCGGCGCACGCCCTTCGGACGACCGGTCGTGCCAGACGAATAGAGCATGGCGCCGCCGGGCGTTTCGTCCTCCACCGGGATCGCCGGGAACCGGGCGCGGGCCGCCTCGAAGCTGGTGAACGGCGCGATCGGCGCATCCGTCATCAGGAGCGTTACCCCCGGGACCTGCAGCGCGACATCCAGCGCCACCTCAGCCATGGCCCGCGAGGCGATGAACGCCTTGGCGCCGGAATCCTGGACGATATAGGCTGCCTCTCCGGCGGTGAGCCGCGAGGAGATCGCCGTATAGCGCAGCCCGATCCGCTGCGCCGCCCACAGGATCTCATAGTAGAGCGGATGGTTCTCCATCATGATCGCCACGACGTCGCCGACCTCAAGGCCCAGCGAACGGAACAGCTGCGCGCCCTGATTTGAGCGATCATTGAGTTCGCGGAACGTCACGGCAAGACCGGTGTCGGCCATGATGAACGCCGGCTTGTCCGGTATGGTCTCAGCGTGGACGCTGGGGTGCATCAGGCGATCTCCACCAAGGTCGTCTTCAGCCGCTCCGCCAGGACGCCCACCTCGGCCAGCGAGCGCAGGACATCGTTGAGGTGCGTGCAGCCGGCCGTGCCCTTAAGTTCGATCAGCACCTTCGCCCGCAGGTCGGTCAGGCGCATCCCCACCATTCGCTGGGCGTTGGCGACGGCCGCAGGGCATTCCGGGAAGGGCAGCACCCGAGGATCGACGGTGAGGCTCAGCAGCTCGAGCGTGACCGGATCGGCGGTCGCCGTCAGGCCGTACTCGTGGATGGCGACCCGCCCACCGCTCGGGTCTGTGGCGCTGTCTTGAAATGTCGAGTCGACGTGGATGACGCCGTCCAGCCAGACGTCGATCCGGCGGGCGCGCCGCATGGCGGCGCCTTCCTGAAGGCTGAAGGGATGCCAGCCTTCCGGATCGGCCGGGTGGCGCAGGTCGACCACCTTCGCCGGGTTCATGTTGGACCGAATGGACCCGTCCATGCTGAGCGCGCTGGAGCCAGGTCGAAAGCCCATGCAGACGCCCTCCATAGGCCGCCGCATCGGGGCGCTGCTGTCGGCTGTCGCGGCGGCTTCGATGCCGCGCTGCCAGTCTGAGTTCCAGCGCGACCATGCCCAGCCCGCCACCAGACTGGCGCCGGAGATGTCATCCAGGATCAGATGCAGTGGGGTCGCTGCGCGTCGTTCGTCCGGAAGCAGTTCGTCCAGCGCACTGCGCAAGTGTCCGCCGCCCCGAGCGCCAACCAACCGGCCGATATTGGCGCGCGCCGGCTGCGACGTGATCGCCATAATCGTGCGGTCCCATTGGAGGTCTGCCTCGAACGTGTCCATCGCACACACAATCGGATCGTCCCCGCTCGCCTGCGTCACCGCGTCCCGCGCGCGCCCGATCACCCGCAAATTGCCGGCCTGACCGTCCGGCCAGTTGGTTTCAAGGCTTGAGGTCCGCCGGATCGAACGCGGTGGACGCAACGGGGAATGCCCGGCCGATTGGCGCGGCGCCGATGGCGGCGTTTCGTCGGGCATTTCGTCTCCTGGCCTGAGGTGAACGCCAGCAATGGCAAGGTCTCAGCAGCGAGTCACGAACGATTGCCGCCCATGCCAACGGCGCCGACCGCGAGTTGGCCCTGCGTAACCCGTCGCAAGTGATAGAGCCTCTGCGGATCAACACTCGGGAACAGACCCATGAAACTCGACTCCTCCGTCTCCGCCGTCGTCACCGGCGGCGCATCCGGGCTTGGCAAGGCCACAGTGACCGCCCTGCGCGAACTGGGCGTGAAGGTCGCCATCTTCGACTTCAATGCCGAGACTGGCGAGGCGGCCGCCAAAGAGCTGGGCGCCATCTTCTGCCAGGTTAATGTGATGGACGAGGACTCGGTCGACGCCGGCTTCGCCAAGGCCCGGGCCGCCAACGGCCAGGAGCGCATCCTGGTCAACTGCGCTGGCGGCGGGCGCGGCGGCAAGACGGTCGGCAGGAACAAGGAGACGGGTGAGGTCGTGCCATTTAAGGTCTCCGACTTCTCCTATGTCCTGGAGCTCAACACCGTCGGCACGTTCCGTTGTGTCGTGAAAAGCGCGGCCGGCATGATCGCCAATCTTCAGCCCGACGAAACCGGTGACCGCGGCGCCATCGTCAACACCGGTTCGGTGGCGGCCGAAGAAGGCCAGATCGGCCAAGTGGCCTATTCGGCGGCCAAGGCGGCGATCAAGGGCATGACCCTGGTCATCGCCCGAGACCTGTCGGGCGATGCGATCCGCATCAACACCATCCTGCCGGGGATCATGGACACGCCGATGTTGGGGGGCCTGAAGACCCGCGCGCCGCAGGTCTACGCCGGGCTTGCCGCCTCGGTGCCCTTCCCCAAGCGCCTGGGTCATGCGGCGGAATACGCCGACCTTGCCGTCACGATGTGCCGCAACGGCTATCTGAACGGCGAGACAGTCCGCCTGGATGGCGCCATACGCATGACCCCGAGGTAGACCGTTCCGCATGACTGATTCCGCCCCCGACCTTGCCCCGTTTCTGGACGGCGGGGCCGCCGTGATCACCGGCGCCGCCAGCGGCATCGGCTTGGCGGCCGCGCGACACTTCGCCGGACGCGGCATGCCGGTGGTGCTGGCCGATCTCTCGGGCGAGCGGCTGCGTGCCGCCGAGATGGCCATCCGCGCCGACGGCGGCCGGGTGGCGGCGGTGCCGACCGACGTCGCCAAGCCCAAGGACCTGGAGCGGCTGAGAGATCTGGCGCTGCGCCAGTTCGGCCATGTGAACGTCCTGATGCTGAACGCCGGCATCGGACTCAATCCCGGCGGGACCTGGAAGGGCGCCGAGGCCTGGCGAACCCTGATGGACGTCAATCTCTGGGGCGTGATCAACGGTGTGCAGGCGTTCCTACCGGGCATGGTTGAGGTCCGCCGCCCGGCGTTCGTGATCGCCACCGGATCGAAACAGGGCATCACCACCCCGCCCGGCAACGCCGCCTACAATGTCGCCAAGGCGGGCCTCAAGGTTTTCGCCGAGGCGCTGCAACACGAATTGCGCAACACCCCGGACAACAAGATCAGCGCCCACCTGCTGATCCCCGGCTTCACCTTCACGGGCATCACCTCCGGCCGGATCACGGAACGGCCGCCGGCCGCCTGGACGCCGGAGCAGGTGGTGGCGTTCATGCTGGAGGCTCTGGCGCGCGGTGACTTCTACCTGCTGTGCCCCGACAACGACGTGGATCGGGCCACCGACGAGAAGCGCATGACCTGGACGATGGGCGACGTCATCGAAAACCGCCCCGCGCTCTCGCGCTGGCATCCCGATTGGAAGGCGGCATTCGAGGCGCACATGGCCAAGGACGCCTGACCGGGTTCAGGGCCGAACGACGATCCGACCGGCCACTTGCCCGCCGAACACAGCGGCCATCGCCTCTGGGTAGCGATCCAGCGGGTAGATCGCCGCGATCCGGGGTTTGAGCCGTCCCGCCGCCACCAACTCGAACAGCCGCGCCGCGTTGGCGGCCATCAAGTCCGGCTCCTTCTCTGCGAATTGGCGCATATCCACCCCGACAAGGTCGGCGCCCTTGAGAAGGGCGAGGTTCGCGGGGATCTTCGCAATGCCGCCAACGAAGCCGATCACCAGATGCCGACCTTTCCAGGCCAGGGATCGGAACGCCGGCTCGCTGGCCGCGCCGCCGACCGGATCGACCACGATGTCGACGCCACGCCCGCCGGTCAGCGCCTTGATCTGGTCGCGCCAGTCGGGCGCGCCGGCCTCGATGACTTCATCGGCGCCCATGTCCCGCGCCAAGGCCCGCTTGGCCGCGCTGGAGGCGGACCCGATCACCCGTGCGCCCAGCGCCTTGGCCACCTCGACGCAGGCGGCGCCGACCGCCCCGCCCGCCCCCAGCACCAGCACCGTTTCGCCCGCCGCCAGCCGGCCGCGCTGAACCAGGCCGTAGTAGGCGGTGGCGTAACAGAGGCGAAAGACCGACGCTTCGTCAAAGCTCAATGCGTCCGGAATCGGCGTACAGGCGCGCGCCGAAACCACGGCTGTATCGGCCAAGGCGCCGCCGAAGCTGGAGGCAGCCACCTGATCGCCAATGGCAAAGTTCGTGACGCCTTCGCCCAGCCTGTCCACCACGCCGGCGTATTCGGATCCCGGAATGAACGGCGTGGGCGGCTTGACCTGATAGCCGCCCGTGGCGACCAACACATCGACGAAGCTGAGACCCGCCGCCCGGATCGCCACTCGCACCTGCCCCAGCCCCGGTTCTGGCGTTGGGCGTTCCTCGATGCGGAAGCTCTCGGGCGCCCCGAGCGCATCGGCGATGACGGCGCGCACGCCTCAGTGACCTCCGTCGACGCGCAGCAGCGAGCCGGTGGTGAACGAAGACGCCGGGCTGGCCAGGTAGAGCGCGGCGGTGACGATCTCGTGCGGCAGCCCCGGGCGGCCCAGAGGGTTGGGCGCCGTTTCCCGCGCTTCCTCGGTCCAGGCCTTGGAGATGTCGGTCAGAAACGGCCCCGGCGCGATGGTGTTGACCCGCACCTTCGGCGCGTACTCACGCGACAGAGCTTCGGTCATGGCGTTCAGCGCCGCCTTGGCGCCTGAGTAAGGCCCAATGCCCGGCGCAGGGTGCAGAGATGCGGTCGAGGAGATGTTGATGATCACGCCGCCCTGCCCCTCAGCCATGCGATGGGCGACCTGCGAGGCCAGCCGGAACGGGCCCTTGAAATTGAGACCCAAGATGCTGTCGAACAATTGCTCGGTGACCTCGTGGCTCGGCATCGAAGGCGACATGCCGGCGTTGTTGACCAGAATATCCACCCGCCCGAATTCGGCGTAGGCGGCGGCGATAAGACCATCGATCTCGTCCCAGCGCGCGGCGTGCATCGCATAGGCCATCGCCCGGCGACCCATAGCCCGGACCTCGGTCGCCGCTGCTTCACAGGCGTCCAGCTTTCGGCTGGCGATGATCACATCGGCGCCATTGCTGGCGAACGCCCGCACCATCTGCAGGCCAAGGCCCCGACTGCCGCCGGTCACCAGGGCGACCTTGCCGCTCAGGTCGAAAAGATTGTCGCTCATGTGTGCTCCCGAATCTGTTCCCGAACGATTTCGTGGGCTAGCGCGCAGTCCTGATGGGCGACCCCGGCCAAGCTTAGCTTCCGGTCGCCATCGGCAGGTCCGGATCGCGGCTCCATTCCGACATCGAGCCGTCATAAACCGCGACCGAGGGGTGGCCGATCCGCGTGAGGGCCAGAGCGTCCATGGTCGCCGAAATCCCGCCGCCGCAATAGAGGATCACTCGCGGCCGATCCAAGGCCCCGACATCCATGAACAGCGCGCGAAGTTCCTCATCCGTCCGGTAGGCGCCATCGGCGTTCAGCAAGGCGGCATAGGGCACATTGCGGCTGCCGGCGATGTGGCCCTTGCGGCCATAGTTCACGGCCCCCTCGCCGCTGTGAACGCTCGGGGCCAAGGCATTGATCGTGCACACCGCGCCGTCGCCAATCGCCGCCAGCACCGCGTGCTTGTCCGCCCAGGCGTCGGGACGTTCCGTCAGCGACAGTTCCGCAGCCGGATAGGCCTGAGCGCCAGCCACGACGGGTCGAGACTCGGCCCGCCACTTCCCCAGGCCGCCATCAAGCACAGCAACGTCCTCAAAGCCCAAGGCCCGAAGCATCCACCAGACCCGGGTCGCCCACATCGGCGTGGTCGAACTGTAGACCACCACCCGAACCCCGCGCCGGATCCCAGCCGCGCCCAACGCGCTTGAAAGCTGATCGGCGGGCAGCCGCGTAAAGCTCAAATCAGCGCTGGGGTCCGACAGATCTCTTGCCAGGTCCAGAAAGGCCGCGCCGGGGATGTGGGCGACCTCATAGTCCGCTTGACCGCTTTCGATTCGATAGGGACCCGGCGTGGCCGGGCGAAGATGCACGGTCGTATCGAAAATCCGCAGGTTCGGATCTTCGAGGTTCGCCTGCAGCCAGCCGGTCGAAACCAGGCCCCGGCCATCCCAATCGCTCATCGCAGACACCCCATAAGAGATCGCCGATGACGACCCTGGAGTCGTCATCGGCGGGACTTCATCACATGCGGTGCAGGCCGCAGAGCTTGTTGCCATCCGGATCGCGCAGATAGGCCAGATACATCTTGCCCGCTCCGCCTTCGCGCACGCCCGGGGGATCCTCGCAGGTCACCCCGCCGGCGGCGATACCGGCCGCGTGCCAAGCGTCCGCTTGGGCCGACGAACTGCACGCAAAGCCGATGGTGCCGCCATTCGGCGCGGTCGCGGGTTTGCCGTCGATGGGCTTCGACACCGAGAAGATGCCTGTCGGAGTCATGTAGAAAATTCGGTGACCGTCCACCGCCGCCGGCCCGACGCCGAGCGTCGCGAGTAGCGCGTCGTAAAAGCCCTTAGCGCGGTCCAGGTCGTTGGTGCCGATCATGATGTGCGAGAACATTCTGCGTTTCCTTCTAATTCAGGAGGCAGCTTGTTCCACGGGAGCCCCCCGGCCGACAAGTCAGAGTCTTGGCGCGGGAACCAGTCGCCCGGGATTTTGGAAAGGTCCGCCACCCAAGGAGGGTGGTGGGTGCTGGGGGATTCGAACCCACGACCCGCTGATTAAGAGTCAGCTGCTCTACCAACTGAGCTAAGCACCCATCGCAGCGCTGGCGGCAAAGCCCTCGGCGGCGAGGGCGCGGAAATGACGCAAATGCACGGCTTTGGCAAGGCGTAACGCGGCGGGCCCGCGCAAGGGGATGCGCGGGCCCTGTTCAGCCGTCGACCGTCGGGAGACGTCAGGCTGTGCGGTGCAGGCCCAGCCCGCGCCGACGGCGGAACATCGCGCCGGCCATGCCGAAGCCGGAAATCATCAAGGCCCAGGTCGCGGGCTCGGGCACCGCCACAGCGGGACCGTCCGCCTGGTAGCTCACCGAGATGCTGTTGATGTCGTAGTCCGAGTTGACGTTGAACACGCCGGTGGCCGCCAGGCTGCTGAACGACAGCGGGGCGCTGCTCTGGTAGCTGATCAGGCTGGTGCAGTTGCCGCAGCCCGCCCCCACAAGGGGACCGCTATTGAAGGAGAACTGGCCATTTGCGGATGCTGTCGTCGGTTGCAGGCCCCCAAGAATGTCGGAGAAATTGAGACCGAAGAACATGTTCTGCCGGATGGGCAACGTGAATGCGCCGCCCGTGATCGTGACCGTGACAGCAACATCATCGCCGTCCTGCATGACGAAGGGACGGAAGCCAGACAGCGCCAACTGCCCCGTTTCGTAGAAGGTGGCCCCGGAGGTAAAGTTGTTGGTCGTCAGGGCGCTGATGTCGCCAGTCAGCGTCAGCGTGTGGACGGCCGCCTGGCCAACGGTCGGCAACGCGAGAAGGGCGCATAGGGCGGCGCCCGCGAGGTACTTTCTCATCACAAACATCCTCTAAACTGTGCCGCGGAAGGCAAACCACCGCGCTCAATGAAGAAGTGCGCAGCGCCGGCGGAAAGCGGGCCAACAGTTCAGGATAGATTCATCGGCCGCCGACACAGAACCGCGCGATCGACGACCTGGCCTTTGGCCAGGTGTCGTTGGCGTCACGTTGTCCAAGGTGCTTCGCCGCCTGGATCGCGCGCCACTGCGCATCGGAGCGGCGAGCCAGGCTGCAGGCCTGCGCTTTCCGTCCGACAGCGGCGAACAACCGCGACGCGGCCTCAAGTCCCACAGCGAGATCGCGGGCCCGCTGAGGGTCGCGCGGCTCCTTCTGCAAGCGAGATTCGCGCAGGGCGACTGAAGCCGCCGCGGGCGCCAGCGCCGCCTGGCGCTCGCCGAGGCCCGAGAGCAGGTTCGCCTCCTGTCCGTACAAGACCAACAGCTGTTTCTCGGCGTCCGCGTCGGGGCCGAAGGAAAGCACCCGACGGACCGTCGAAATTCCCTCCCGCGCCTTGGCCAGCGCTTCCCGCCGACGGCCCAGATCGCCGAGCGAGCCGCTGATGTTCCACGCGCTCTCGCCTTTGCGCGAAAGCCCATCAAGGGTTTCCCCTCGCGCCAAGCTCCTGTTGATAATTGCTTCGGCCTCGCGATACGGCGCAAGCGATCCGAGAATATCCCCGGCATAGTAGGTGGCGTCGCCGAGCCGATTGAGCAGATGCGCCTCGAGCACCCGCGCGTCCGCAGCGCGAGAAACAAATGGCCGGCCGCGCAAATCGGACAGGGCTGCGCGCAACACGACGACGGCCTCTGCCGGGCGGTCCGCTGTCCAGATCAGATCGAAGGCCCGGCCCTTTTCGGTCGTCAGGATCCCCAGGCGCGCGCCTTCCCGGTCCGGGGCGATGGCCAGCACTCTTCGGAAATAGCTGGCTGCCCGTGCATTAACTGCGAGGGTCTCCGAGCTGTCCGCCTTGAGCGTCCATCGATCAGATATGATCCAGCCCATGAGCTCCAGAGCCTCAAGATTGTCGGGGTCCGTTCTGATGACGCCGGCTGTGAGCCGTTCGGCAGCATCCAGCGAGCGGTGGGCCTCGCTGGGTCGGCCCAGGCTGGCAGTCCCCGACACCCCCTGCACCCGCGCTAGGCGCCGGTAACCCTGCGCGGTCTCTAACCGCAGATCGACGGGCGCGTTGGGCGTGACCCGCAGCCGATCCAGATATCGACCCGCCGTCTCCGCCAGCCGAGCCCTGGCCTCTACGGTGCCCGGAGCGTTGGCAAGGCGGTCGTACAATTCGAAAAGCATGAAACCAGAGATGGCGCGCACCTCCAGGAACCGCCGATTTGCCTCGACCCGGCTGCGTTCGGCCTCCAGGTAGTTCACCGTCGCGATGGTCGCCGCCGCCGCCAGCAGCAGCATCACGCCGGCCGCGATGGCCACAGCCAGGCCATGGCGCGCCAGGAACCGCTCCAGACGGTAGCGAAGCGTCGACGACCGCGCGCTGACCGGCAACCGCTCCCGCCAGCGCTGCAGATCGCCCAGCAGCGCGGCGACGCTTCCGTACCGCTCAGACGCCGAGGGCGCGGTCGCCCGGCTCGCGATGGCGGCGAGGTCGAGGTCGTTAGCGCTGTCCAGAAGGTCCTGGAGGATGACGCCGAGGGCGAAAACGTCATCGGCGATACTGGGGGCGCCGCCGGCTCGCCGCTCAGGGCTGGCAAATGCGTGGGTCATCGGCGAGGCCGCCCCGGGTCGATCTTCGGCGTCAACCAGCCTTGCAATGCCAAAATCCAGCAGGCGCACCCGCCCCGATTGATCGACCAGGATGTTCGAGGTGTTGAGGTCGGCATGCACAATGAGCTGGCTGTGCGCGTATTGCACCGCCTCAGCGGCTTCGCCGAACAGTTTGAGCCGTTCCCGCAAGGGCCGCGTGGCGCAGAAGACGTCAATGGGCTCGCCATCGACATACTCCATCACCAGGTAGGGTCGGCCATCGGCCACACCGCCATCGATCAGCCGCGCGATGGACGGGCTCTCGAGCCTGGCCAGAAACCGGCGCTCTTCTGAAAACCGCTCGCTCGCCTCCACGCCCAACTCGCCATGGATGAATTTCACCGCGACGTTCTGCTCGTAAAGTCCGTCATCCCGCGAGCCGAGCCAGACACTGCCCATGCCGCCGGACGCCAGCCTTCGGACAATCCGAAAGGGACCGACCCGGTCGGGTGCGTCCAGATCATAGCCGCCCGGCAGGTCCGTTGGCATGGCGCGCTCGGCGTCGGCGACGCTGGCCTCCAGCGCCGCAAGGCGCGCCTTAACGGCGGCGCTCTCGGCCTTCATCAGTTTCGCGCGGGATTTCGGCCGCTCGCTCAGCGCTTCGAACAGCGCCAAGGCGCGGCGTTCGGTTTCAGGCGTCTCGGTCAGAGCCATCGCGTGTCATGTGGTCATGCAGCCAGGCGCGCGCAGCCTGCCAGCGGCGCTTGATGGTCCGTTCCGGCATGCCCGTGAGCCGCGCCGTCTCTTCAACCGTCAGGCCAAGCCCAAAGCGAAGCTCGACAACGCGCCCATGCTCCGGCGAGAAAGCTTCGAGCGCGGCGATCGCCTCATCTAGCGCTTCGAGGTCAAGCCCCTCTGCAGGACCGCCGGGCCACTGAGTGATCAGCGGCGGCGGCTGTCGCTTGGCGGCGAGCGCCTTGCGCGCCTCATCGATCAGGATCCGCCGCATTGTACGCGCCGCCAAAGCCAGCAGATGCTCGCGTTCCGAAACGCTCTCGAGACCCGATCGGATCAGGCGCAGCACCGCCTCGTTGACCAGTTCCGTGGCTTGCAAGGCGTGACGTTGGGCGTCAGATACGATGATCCGCCGCGCGACCTTCCGAAGCTCATCATAGTGTAGGGCGACGATACGGGAGCCGTCGCGCCCCCGCCCGTCACGCCGCGCCTCATCCACCAGCTTCGTCATCGCCGCACGATCCATTACTTCACCCGAGCTTTGCAAGGCTTGGGCCAAGAATAGCGGCGTCATGCGACGATTGGGCCTCGGGCGCCGCCTGGAAGGCGCCCGAGGCTTCGGGCGCCGAGCCCGGCCGGCTTTAGGCGGCCAGGCGGCTGGCGTTCCGTGACAGGACGTCTTCCGCCTGGCGCATGATGTTGCGCACCAGCTCAGCGCAGGTCGGGATGTCGTGGATCAGGCCCTGGCTCTGGCCGACGGTCCAGATGCCGCCGTCGGTGTCGCCCGCCCCCATCACGTTGGCGCGGCCGCGAACGCCCGCGACGAGGTGACGAACGTCGTCGATGGTCTTGGTCGAATCCTGTTGGATCGCGACCACCTCTTCCGAAACTGCGTTGCGGGCGACACGCGAGGTATTGCGTAGGGTGCGGTTGGTGAGCAGCGTGTCGCGCTCAGTGTTCTCGACGATCTTGCGCTTCACGTTTTCATGAATGTCGCACTCCAGCGTCGCCATGAAACGGGTGCCCATGTTGACACCGTCGGCGCCCAGCGCCAGCGCCGCCGCCAGGCTGCGTCCATCCGCCATGCCACCTGAAGCGATCACGGGAATGTCGCCGATCGCATCCACCGTCGCCGGAAGCAGAACGATGAGGCCGATGTCATCCTCGCCCGGATGACCGGCGCACTCAAAGCCGTCGATCGAGATGACGTCCACGCCGTGCTTCACCGCCGAGACTGAGTGGCGAACCGAGGTGCACTTGTGGATGACCTTCACGCCATTGGCCTTGAAATCGGGCAGGTGATCGACCGGAGCCCGGCCCGCCGTCTCCACGATCTTGATTCCGCACTCGATAATCGCCCGCCGATACTCGTCGTAGGGGATCGGGTTCAGCGAGGGCAGCAGGGTCAGATTCACGCCGAACGGCTTGTCCGTCAGGTCGCGGCACCGCTGGATTTCCTTTTCCAGTTCCTCGGCGGACTGCGAGTGGTGGGCGGTGATGAAGCCGAGCGCACCGGCATTGGCCACTGCGGCCACCAGCGGCGCATAGCCGACGCCAGTCATGCCGCCCATAACGAGGGGGGTCTCCACGCCGAACATCTCGGTGATGCGAGTCTTGATCATGTTGTTCCAGTCCCTATCCATCCGCGATCAGGGTCGTTGCCCCAACACTGTCGCGATCTTCTATGTTATTTATCCAGGCCGCCGACAAGTCGGCTATTGCGCATCAAACACCTGCGCCGGGATCTCGGGATGACCTCGACCAAATGGACTTCGCAGGATGTCGACGCCGCCTTCGAGCGCTATCCAAAGGCGGTCCGCGATCAGCTTCGGGCCGTGCGGGCGCTGGTTTTGGATACAGCGCGCGAGATGGACGGCGTCGGTCCCCTTACCGAGACCCTGAAGTGGGGCGAGCCTGCCTATCTGACCGAGGTCACAGGCGCGGGCAGCACGATCCGGCTGGGTTGGTCCAAGGCGTGGCCCGAGCGCGCCGCCATCTATTTCAACTGCAAGACCACGCTGCTGGCGTCGTTCCGCGCCGCGTTTCCCGACACGTTTCAATTCGAGGGTGATCGCGCGATCCTGCTGCCGTTGGACCGCCCCATCCCAGACGCGCCGCTCAAGCTGTGCATCGGTCTCGCCTTGACCTATCAACAACGTAAGGCCCGCGCTTGAAGACCCCTGGATTGGCGGCTCATTGCTGGCAAGCTGGCTAGATGCCCCAGCGCCTGGACCGAATTCGTGCCAACCTCGCCGATTTCCCGCGCCGCGCGCTGGATCCGACCGGCTGGCGGCGCGCGGCTGTGGCGATCGTGCTGTCGCTACGCGACGGGGATCTGACCTACATTCTCACCCGCCGGGCGCTGACCATGCGTCGCGGGGCCGGCAACTATGCCTTGCCGGGCGGCGGTTGGGAGCAAGGCGAGGACGCCATTGACGCCGCCGTCCGCGAAACAGCGGAAGAATTGGGTGTCCACCTATCCCGAGAGGCCGCCCTCGGCCTGTTGGATGATTTCCACACCTTGGGCGGCCACCTGGTGACGCCGGTGGTGCTGTGGTCGCCCGATCCGTTGGTCCTTGCGCCGGACCCCGTCGAGGTCGGTCATGCCTGGTTCGAGCCGGTGTCCGGCCTGGATCACCCTGAGGCGCCGATGGCGGAGCCCGCGCCCGACGGCGGCGAGGCCATCCTGCGGATGTTCGCCAACAATTCCTGGGTCAATCCGCCGACCGCCGCCTGGCTCTACCAGTTCCGGGAAGTCTGCCTGCACGGCCGGCACACGCGGGTCGCGAGCGTTGGTCAGCCGGCGTGGACCGCGCGCTAAGCTGGCTTTCCGAGCGGCGCGCCGCAGGCTACTCAGCAGCCACGATGCAACGCGACACGACAGAGCCCAGGCGCGCATGAGCGCACCACCGCCGGACGACATTTCGGGCGTGCGGCCGATCCTGCGCCGCGTCGTCGCGAACGCAGGGCTGTTGCTGGGCGGCCGGACTGTCAACGCGGTGCTGGGCCTGGCGGCGATGGCCCTTGCCGCACGGGCGCTGGGGGCCAAGCAGCTCGGCGTGCTGGTGCTGATCCAGGCCTTTGCTCAGTTCCTGGGCGATGTGGTGGAATTCCAATCCTGGCAGACGCTGCTGCAGTACGGCACGCGTCCGCTCGCCGAGGGCAAGAAGCCGGACTTCCAGCGTGTCCTGCGCCTTAGTATCGTCCTCGACCTCTCCAGCGCCGCGCTTGGCATCGCGATCGGGATGGTCGGCGCCGTGGTGTTCGCCAACCTGCTGGGCTGGACCTCGGCGCAGGCGCCGGCGGCGTCACTCTACATGGTGTCGCTGGCCTTCATGGTCTCGGCGACGCCACTTGGCCTGCTGCGACTCTTTGACCGGTTTGACGTCATGGCCCGTCAGGCGGCGCTGATCGCCTTGATCCGGCTGATCGGCTGCGCGGTCGCCTTCGCGATCGACGCCGGGGTCGAGGGCTTTCTGTTAGCCTGGGCGATCGGCACGGCGGGCAGTTGGCTCTATCTGGCCGGCTCCGCCTTCGCGGAGCTGCGCAAGCGCGACTTGCTCACCGGGTTTTCCTGGCGGGGTCCGCTGGCGCACGGCCTGCCGGGCGTCTGGCGGTTCGCCTGGAACACCAATCTGGCGGCGACCCTGGATGTCGCCCTGACTCATCTGGCGACCCTGTTCATTGGCGCCCTGGCGGGTCCGTCTCAGGCGGCCTTCTGGCGGGTCGGGCGGCAGGTCGCGGACGCCATCGCCAAGCCCGCCAAACTGCTGACGCCCGCGCTCTATCCGGAGCTGGCGCGGTTGCGCGCCGAAGGACGGCACGGCGCGATGTGGCGCCTGTCGCGCAATGTCGGCGCGCTGGCCGGCGCCGTCGGAGCCGTCCTGCTGGCTCTCAGCGCCCTGGCGGGACCGGCCTTGCTGGCCCTGGTGATGGGTCAAGCCTTCGCGCCTGCGGGTGTGGTCATGACCTGGCAGGTCGGCGCCGCCGTGATCGGCGTCTTTGCGCTTCCGCTCGAGCCGTTGCTCATCTCCCTGGGCAAACCCGGGGCGGCCGCCGGCGTGCGACTGGCGGTCGGCGCGAGCTTCCTGACCGCCCTGCCCTTTCTCGTCGAGCGGTTCGGCCTTATAGGCGCGGGCGCAGGCTTGGCGGCGGCCTCGGGCGCTCTTGCCCTGGGCATGCTGGGGTTCATTCTGCGCGAGGATGGGAATCGGCGCTCCGGCGCGCCGAGCGCACCCGATCCGACGAATGTCTGAGAGGCCGAGTTTGACACCCACGCCCACCGCCCCGACCCGGCCATTCCGCCAAGGCGGCTTTGCGACCTTAACCGAGGCGCTCGACTTCGCCGCCCAAGGCCCGACGGGCGTCAACCTCTACGGCATGCGCGGTGAACTTACGGCGGCTCTCACCTATGCCGACCTGCGCGCCCGCGCCCGTGATGTTGCCGCGCGTCTGCTGGCCGCGGGCTTGCAGCCGAACGACCGGATCGGCCTGCTCGCCGACACCGAAATCGATTTCGTGATCCTGTTCTTCGCCTGCCAGTATGCGCGGCTGACGCCGGTGCCCCTGCCCTTGCCGACGGCGCTCGGCGGACGCGAGGCCTATGTGGAGCAGATCGCGCGGATGCTGGGGTCTGCGCAGGCCGCCGCCGTGTTCGGGACGGAGGGCCTGCTGCCCTGGCTCGCCGAGGCGGCCGCCGCTGCGGGCGTTCCTAGGGCGATGCGCCTTGCAGATTTGCCGGCCGCCGCCGGGGCCGAGCTGCCAGCCCCCTCGCCAGACGATCCGAGCTACATCCAGTTCTCCTCCGGCAGCACCCGCAACCCGGCCGGCGTCCTCTGCACGCACCGGGCGCTGATGGCCAACGCGATGGCGATCACCAAGCACGGCCTCGAGGTGACGCCGGCGGATCGCGCCTTTTCCTGGCTGCCGCTCTATCATGACATGGGACTAGTGGGTTTCCTGCTGAGCCCGCTGGCGGCGCAGATGACCGTCGACCTGATGCCCACCGGCGCCTTTGTCCGACGCCCCCTGCTCTGGCTGGACCTGATGTCGCAGAACCGGGCGACGATCTCCTATAGCCCAACCTTCGGCTACGAGCTTTGCGCGCGACGGGGCGATGGCGGTCGCGAGGGCCTCGACCTTTCGGCGTGGCGCGTCGCCGGCTGCGGCGGCGACATGGTGCGTCCGGCGCCGCTACAGGGTTTTGCCGAACGTTACGCCAGCGCGGGATTTTCCGATCGCGCCTTTGTCGCCAGCTATGGCATGGCCGAGGCGACCCTGGCCCTGACCATGGCCCCGCCGGGCCAAGGACTCCGGTTCGACGCCATCGATACCGATCGGATGGAGCGCGAGGGTCGCGCCAATCCCGGAAGCGGCGTTCGCACCCGTTCGTTTGTGCGCTGTGGTCCGGTGCTTCCCGCGCATGAACTCGAAGTTCGCGACGAGACCGGCGCGGCGCTGGGTGAGCGTCAGGTCGGCCGGGTGTTCGTGCGTGGGCCCAGCCTGATGCAGGGCTACTTCGGCGATGTCGATGCGACGGCCCGCGTCTTGAGTGCGGACGGCTGGCTGGACACCGGTGACCTGGGCTATCTGGTGGACGGCGAAATTGTGCCGACCGGCCGGGTCAAGGACCTGATCCTCATCAACGGCCGTAACGTCTGGCCACAGGATCTCGAATGGTCAGCAGAATCCGAGATCGAACGTCTGCGCAGCGGCGACGTGGCGGCGTTCTCCATCGACGGCGAGGCCTCGGAGCAATTGGTGGTGCTGGTCCAGACGCGAGGCGGCGACGCCACGGCGCGCCAAGCGCTGTCAGATGACGTCGCCGCCCTGCTTCGCGCCCGTCACGGCCTCGAGGCCCGAGTGGAACTGGTGGGCTCCCATGCCCTTCCGCAAACCTCGTCCGGCAAACTCAGCCGCGCTAAGGCCAAGGCGCTTTATCTGGCCGGCGCCTTCAAAGTGGAGCAGCACGCCTGACCCGCCTCGCCGCCGTCACCGGCGCCACCGGGTTCCTCGGTCGGGAGATCGTGCTGAGCCTGATGGCGCAAGGTTGGCGGGTTCGCGCCCTCTGTCGCCGCGATCCGAAGGATTTGTTGCAGGACGCCCCGACGGTGGAGATCGTGGCCGGCGATCTCGCCGACGGCGGGGCGCTTGAGGAGCTCTGCGAAGCCGCGGATGTCGTCGTTCATGCGGCCGGCCTCGTCAAAGCTCGCCGCGTTGCAGACTTCACGCTGGTGAATGTCGAGGGCGCCCGGCAGCTGGCCCAGGCGGCCGCTGACGCCCCACATACGATCCTGATCTCCAGCCTGTCCGCGCGCGAGCCCCGCCTGTCGCCCTACGCGGAGAGCAAACATGCGGCAGAGGCGGTGATGGCTGGGACACTGGCATCCAGACTGACGATCGTGCGGCCCTGCGCGATCTATGGGCCACGCGACCGGGAGTTACTGCCAATCTTCCAGGCCGCTGATGTGAGCCCGATTTTGCCGCTGTTCGGCGCGGACGCGCGGATCACCATGGTCCATGTCGAAGACGCCGCCGACCAGGTCGCAATGATCGCCGCCGGGGCGCCCAAAGGCGCCCGATATTCGATCTGCGACGACCGGCCGCAGGGCTATAGCTGGCGCGAACTGATGACCAGCGCAGCGGCCGCCTGCAACCGTCGCCCAGGCCTGATTCCCGTGCCAGAACTTGTCATTCAAAGCCTTGCTTTCATAAGTGAAATATCGAGGCTAACCGGCGCCTCGCCGATGCTGACGCGGGCCAAGGTTCGTGAGCTCCTGCATCGGGACTGGTCCGTCGCGCCGGATACCCTTGCCCCGACGGTGCCGCCGGTCCGCCACACCCTCGCCACAGGCTTCAAACACACGGTGGATTGGTGCCGCCAAGCTGGCTGGTTGAAACATTAGCTTCGCATTTGTGACCGTCGCGCGATCCAAACGGTGGAAATTCGCGTCGGACATGGTTAGTTAGCTAGCCGGCGCAAGCGCGAACAGAGCCGCTGGGGGGCTCCGACATGGTTGAACTCGCGACGGATCTCACCGTCCGTGAAGTTGCGAAGGCCGCCGAAATCGTCCTCGGCAGAAGCGTCATCGTGACCCCTGAAACCGACATCGCCCGTGACTTGGCTGTGGATTCACTTGCTCTCATGAACATCGTCATGGAACTTGAAGACCGTTTCGACCTTTCGATTCCGCTGGATCGGCTGGCGACAGTGCAGACCGTCGGCGACTTGTCCGACCTGATCAACAAGCTGCGGGTGAAGGCTTAAGGATGGGGCTGCTCGACAAGCATCTGGGCTATCGCGCCCCACTCGACGCCATTCGTGCGGCGGGTGCAGATCCGTCAAACGTTCGTTTCGAAGCCGTCCTTTCACCCACCGAGGGCGTGCTGGACGGCAAAAAGGTGATCCTGCTTGGCACCAACAACTACCTGGGCCTGACCTTCGACCCCGATTGCATCGAGGCTTCGGCCGAGGCGGTGCGCAAGTGGGGCACGGGGACCACCGGCTCGCGGTTCGCCAACGGCACGTTTGCGGGCCATGCGGCGCTGGAGGAGGCCCTGGCGCGGTTCTACAACCGCAAACACGCCATGGTCTTCACGACCGGCTACCAGGCCAATCTGGGCGGCATCTCGGGTCTGGTGGGACGCGGCGACCATCTGATCCTCGACGCTGACAGCCACGCGTCGATCTATGATGCGGCGCGCCTCAGTCAGGCTGAGGTCATTCGATTCCGCCACAACGATCCTGAGGACCTCTACAAGCGCCTGCGCCGTCTCGGCGACCAGCCGGGTGGCCGGTTGGTCGTGGTCGAGGGGATCTATTCGATGATGGGCGATGTCGCCCCCTTGAAGGAAATCGCCGCCGTCAAGCGCGAGATGGGCGGCCACCTGCTGGTGGACGAAGCTCACTCAATGGGCGTGCTGGGCGAGCGGGGTCGCGGCTTGGCCGAGATGTGCGATGTCGAGGTCGACGTCGACTTCATCGTCGGCACCTTCTCCAAGAGTCTGGGCGCCGTTGGCGGCTTTCTGGTCGGGGACGACGAGAATTTTGACCTGCTGCGCATCGTCAGCCGGCCCTATATGTTCACCGCCTCCCTGCCGCCGGCGGTAATCGCTTCGACGCTGACAGCGCTCAAGCGGCTGGAACAGGATTCCGGCCTTCGCACCCAACTGGCCGCCAATGCCGATCAGCTCTACGAGGGCCTGCGCGACATGGGCTATGCTGTCGGCCCGCACGCCAGCCCAATCACCGCCGTGGTGATGCCCGATCAGGCCACCGCCGTGGCGATGTGGAACATCCTGTTGCAGCGCGGGATCTACCTCAACTTGGCTATCCCGCCCGCCACGCCCGACAATCGCTCGCTGCTGCGCTCCAGTGTCAGCGCCTCGCACACGCGTCAGCAGATCGAAACCGTGCTCACCGCCTTTGAACAGCTGGGTCAGGAATTCGGGCTGCTCAAACGCCCACGCCGCGCCTCTGCCTGAGCCCGCCGTAGACGCCACAGGACACCCGGCGCCGCCAGTATCGGATGGCGCTCGCAAAATGGCGTCACCGGTATCGCAACGCCCGTGTGCCGTTCGATCTTCCACGCGGCGTAGCGGGCGGCGCCCTCAAAAGTGAACGCCGCCTTGGCCAGCCGTGCCAGATTGAGCGGCTTGCCCATCAGGCTGCGCCAGGCCCAACTCGGCAAGCCGCCGCGCTCGGGACGAAGTTGGCCTTCGGTCTCCTCAAATACCACTCCGGCGGCCCGCCAGGCGATCGGCAGTAGCGTGGCATAGCGCGAGGCCGACGACAGCATGACCTGGTCGGCCCGCCCTCCCGCCTCAACCCGAAACTCCGCCGCGTAAGTCCTGCGAAACAGCGCCGTCCAGAAAACTTCAGGCCGACCTTGGTCCGGCCCGAGGGCAGCTGCGAATCGCGCGGCCGTCATCACCGCCTCCGCCACCGCCGTCACTACGTCGCTTCCTGCGGCCTCAGCGGTCCAGACCAGTTGCGCTGGCTGCACGAACCGCGCCCAGATTGTCGTATCGAGTCCCCGGTTTTGCGCCGCGCGTCGAAACGTCTTCAGCGGCAACGTCGCCACCTTGGCCCGCAGCATGCATCCGTCGATCAGGACCTCATGATAGCTGACCTCCGGC
Source organism: Alphaproteobacteria bacterium (assembly GCA_043734425.1). Taxonomy (GTDB): domain Bacteria; phylum Pseudomonadota; class Alphaproteobacteria; order Caulobacterales; family Caulobacteraceae; genus Phenylobacterium. The sequence goes on along the minus strand of JAYTFM010000017.1, from coordinate 32,396 downwards.
CACAGGCAGCGCTCCACCAGCCCACGCAGTCCGCGCCGATGCGGCCTGTGCGTGAGGCGATAGAAGTCCAATATTCCGGTCAGATCACCGGTCCTGAGCGTCGATCCGTAGTAGAGGATGGCGGCATCACGCGCGGGGTCCGCCAACCTGGTCGCGAGACGCGCGACAGCCTGGGGCGGCGGCGTCGCAAGCTCACGCGCCAGCAAGGCCCGCAGATCATCGGTCATGGCACGACGAATTCCAGCCGCGGGCCTTCGCGGACCGTCAGCCGACCGCCGCGAAAGATCTCACCATCCAGCACGAAGTCGCCCTCGAACGCCGCGTCGAACCCGCCGACGTCATGAGTTTGATAGCCCGCCGCTGGCAGCCACGCCTCGGCCCGGCCGGCCAGCACGCTGGGCACAGCGCGAATCAACCGCCGGGGCGGCGCGGCGACGGCCAGCACTTTCAGGCCATCGCGAGGCTCGCCAAACGGCTTGAGGCCAAGCGGAAGGCGTTTGAGGGTAGAGGCAAGCACGAGAAACCAGTCCTTCCGGCCTCCGCCCGCGAAGGACAGATCGGCGGCTTCGCCGCGTCGCCAGGAGTCCTCGCCATACCCCGCTATCGTCTGCACCGCTGCGCCCGCCAGGGTCATGGCGATGGCGGCGTTGTCGAACAGGCCAAGCCCGTGATGCTTCTGGGCAAGCTCGGTGGCGCGGACGAAGGCGGCCAGACCCAGCAGGAACCCGCGCCGTTCTGGGCGCGGCTGTCCCTCTCGAATCACCTCCAGGCAGGTGCGGGATTTGGTGGCGCGGCCGGCGAGCGCGGCGCCCATCAGCGTCTCAAGCGAGGTGCCAAGCGGCGTACCGATATCGAGCGCCAGGGCATTGGTCTTTCCGCTCGGCACGATCGCCAGGCGCGGAATGCGCTCGCCAAACGCCTCGGGCAGACGTGTCAGGACCTCGCGTATGGTCCCGTCGCCGCCATCGACCACCACCAGGTTCACCCCGCGCTGCGCAAAATCCCGCAGACCGCCGGCCAGTTCTTCCGGATTCCCCGTGACCATCGCCAGCACATGATCCGGCAGGTCCGCGCGCTCGCCGCGCCGATTGCGATGGCTGGCCGCATTGCGGATCACGCCGGCCTTGATCATCGCGCCGCGCCGGCGCCAGGCGCCCCGGCAGGGGTCCGATCCTCGATTTCCTGCTGGAGCGTCAAAACCTTCCGGGGCCTTTGTGTTCGCTGAGAACCCCTGATAGCTAGCGCCACAGATTGTGCAAAGCGCCGCGTCGCACCTTGGCGCACCGCCCCCACAGCCGCATCGGATGGTCCAGTCGCCCTTGCGATTACGATTGCCGCCGTGCGGCCTTTCATGGTCGAAAGCCGCTGCCTATGATCGCGGCGCGCGCGACCGCGAAACCCGCAGGAATGTTTGTGACGAACTTCACCGCCCACCTGTCCGATTTTCCACGGACCTGCTCGGCAAAGCGTCGCATCGCCCGATGCGTGTTCGACCGCTGCGGGTTCGATCTCTGCGTGGGCGCCGGCGCCCGTCGGCCAGAGTGAACGCGGCGAACCTGACATGCTGACCCTGATTGATCGCTATCTTTTGCGGCTCGCGTTCTGGCCGATGATTGGCGCCACCGGCGTGACGATGATCGCGCTCTTGCTGGAGCGCATCTTGCGACTGCTGGATCTGCTGTCCGCCAGCAGCGACCGGTTTGGTTTCGTGGCCCAGTTGGCCGTCAATCTCGTTCCCCACTACATCGGCCTGACCCTGCCGGCCGCGTTTTTTCTGGCGGTGGTGATTGTCGTAAATCGCATGAACCAGTCGTCTGAGATCGACGCGCTATTGGCGGCGGGGGTCTCGCTGACCCGGCTGGCGGCGCCCTATCTCTGCCTTGCCGCCGCACTTACCGCTGTCAGCCTTTTGGTGTTTGGCTTCCTGCAGCCCTACAGCCGCTATGCCTACCGCGCCGTCTTCCACTCCGCCCAGAACGCCGGGTGGAATGGCCTGGTGCCGGCCGAGACCATATTGTCTCCGAATGATCGCCTGACAATGACCACCGACGAGGCGGACGGGGCCGGACAGAAACTCTCACGGGTCTTCATTCGGCGGCTGACCGACGCCGGCCGCGAAGAGGTGACGACGGCTGGAATGGCCGAGGTGCGGCGCACCTTGGACGGCAAGAACGTCAATCTGTTGCTGCGCAATGGCCAGCAGTTGCGGTTCAATTCCGAGGGGCGGCCGGAGGTCTTGAGCTTCAAGGCCCTGACCATGCAGCTCCAGCTTACTGGGCCAGCCAAATTGCTGCGCGCGCGCGGCGGCGACCAGCGCGAGCTGACCCTGATTGAGCTCTATCAACAGGCGCGCAATCCGCACGCGATGATCAAGCCGGAAATTCTGAAGGCCGAACTCTACGCCCGCCTGGCCCGATCCTTCTGCCTGCCGCTACTGGCCCTGCTAGGCGTTCCCCTCGGCCTGTCGGCGAAGCGCAGCGGGCGCGCGCCGGGGGTGATTGTCGGCGGGCTGCTGCTGCTGGCCTTTCATGATCTGGTCCAGATTGGCGAAGGCCTGGCCGCCACGGGCCGGGCGACGGCGGGCCTGGCGATCGGATTGCCGTTCTTTGGCCTGGCGGCGATCGCTATCCTGGTCTTTGTCACCAGCCTCAAGCGGCCGGGCGACACCCCGATTGGCCGCCTGATGGAGCATATTTCCATTCTCGTTGCGCGCTTTCGGGCGCGGGCTCTCGCCAAGGCGACGGTATGACCCTCAGCCAGTATCTCTTCGGTCTCATGAGCCTGCGCATTCTGAGTGCGCTCGCTGTGCTGCTCGGTGTCTTGCAGATTCTGGATCTCCTGGATGTGACAACGCAGATCCTGGAGCGGAACCTCGGCCCATCGGGGGTGGCCTACTACGCGCTGCTTCGCCTCCCACGATTGGTTGAGCAGGCAGCGCCCTTGGCGGTGCTCGCCGGTTCGCTTTTCGCGTTCGCCAAGCTGGCGGGCGACAGCGCCACGACCGCAATGCGCTCGTCGGGAATTTCGGCCTATCGCATCACGGTCATGGCGATCCCGGCAGCGCTGCTGCTGACCCTGGCGCAGCTTGCCATTGGAATGGTGGTCGCGCCTCGCACGGACGCGATGCTCAGCCAGTGGTGGGAGGCCAGCGAGCCCGCCAACCCAGCAAAGAAGATCGACCCGGTGACCTTCCGGGTCGGCGATGAGGTGGTGGTCGCCGTCCCGCGCGATCCCTTCGGCCAAAGCCTTGAGCAGGTGACGATCTATCGCCGCGATGAATCGGGCCGCCTGTCTCGCCGAACCTCGGCCAAGCGCGCCGTCTATGATGGGACCAGTTGGCGACTGATCGAGCCGCGGTTCGAAACCGTCAGCCCAATGAGCATTTCCGAAGGCGCCGCCAGTGAGGCGAACTGGAGCCGCACCTTAACGCCGGCCGACGTCCGAACGCTCGCCAAGGGCCAAACCTCGGTCTCGCCGGCGGAAGCCAGCCGAGCCCTGGCCGGTGGGCTTTCGATCCGGCCGCGCAGCTTCTACGATACTCAGGTGCAGCGCGGCTGGGCCGCCCCGCTCGCCTGTCTGGTGATGTTGCTGCTCGCCGCGCCGACCTCCATGGCGAATTTCCGGGGTGGCGGCGCGACCCTGGTGGTTCAGTGCCTTGGGACGGGTCTGCTCTTCCTGGTCTTCGACGGCGCGTTCACGGCCCTGGGCGAGAGTGGCGCCGCGCCGCCCATACTGGCCGCCTGGGCGGCGCCGGCCATGTTCGCCACCCTCGGCATGACGATTCTGCTCTACCAGGAGGGTTGATGACTGCGGGGGGCATCGGGATTACGCCGGTCAGCTCAAAGGCCGAGCTGGAGCGATTCATTCGGCTGCCCATGCGCCTGGGCGCCGCCGATCCGGCCTATATCGCCCCGCTCATGATGGAGCGCCGCGACGCGCTGAGCGCCAAGAACCCGTTCTTTGCCCACGCCGAAGTGCAATTCTGGCTGGCGACCCAGGATGGCCGCGACGTCGGTCGCATCAGCGCCCAGATCGACCAGCTCAGCCCCCACACGGCCCAGGGCATCGGCTATTTCGGCATGATCTCAGCTGAGGATGACGAAGCGGTCTTCGCCGCCCTGTTCCATGTTGCAGAGGCGTGGTTGCGCGAAAGGGGCTGCCGCGCCGCGCTCGGACCGATGAACCTATCGATCAACGAAGAGGTCGGCCTGCTGATCGACGGCCGCGAGACGCCGCCGATGTTCATGATGGGGCACGACCCGCAGTACACGGCCACGCGGATCGAAGCCCAGGGCTACGCCCGCGCCAAGGACATCTATGCCTACATCTGCAGTGTCGCCGACGATCTGCCGGCGCCGATCCTGCGCCGCATCCGCAAGGGACCGCCTGCGGGCGTGACACTGCGCCGCCTCGATATGAAGCGCCTGAACGAAGAGGTCGTCACGCTGACCGGCATCCTCAACGACGCCTGGTCCGAGAATTGGGGGTTCGCCCCGACTACGGAGGCCGAAACGCGCGCCCTCGCCGACAATCTCAAGCTGGTGATCGATCCCCGGCTGACTTGGTTCGCAGACATTGACGGTGAAGCGGCCGGCTTCATTGTCCTGTTGCCCAATCTCAACGAGGCCATCGCCGACCTCGGCGGCCGCTTGGCGCCGTTCGGTTGGGTCAAGCTGCTCTGGCGGCTGAAGGTCAGGGGGCTGAAAACCGGCCGCGTGCCGCTGATGGGTGTGAAGCGCGCTTTCGCCGGCTCCCTGCGCGGCCAGCTGCTGCCGTTCCTGTTGATCGACGCCGCCGCGCAGGCCGCCCGCAAGCTGGGCTATGAACACTACGAGCTGTCCTGGATTCTCGAGGACAATCTGCCCATGCGCCGGATTTGCGACGCGGGCGGCGCCAAGGTCTACAAGACCTATCGTGTCTATGAGAAGGCGTTGTCTTGACGGACTTCACGGCGCTGGTGCTGGCGGGCTCCAGGGGCGGACCGGATGCGGTCGCGGCCTATGCCGGCGTCTCGCACAAGGCGCTGATTCAGCTTGGCGGCCAGACGCTTCTGGCGCGGGTTGTCGCCAGCCTCAAGGCGGCCGGCGCCGGTCGCATCGCCGTCGTCTCCAGCCATCCGGAAGTCCGGCAAGAGACCGCCCGCCTGAGGGTGGAGGGTTTGGATGAGGCGGCCGGTCCCAGCCTGAGCGCCATCGCCGGCGCCAAGATCCTCGGCGCGCCGGTGCTGATCACCACCGCCGACCACGCCCTGCTGGAACCCCTGTGGGTCCAGCGCTTCCTTGGCGATGTCTCCCCCGCCGCCGACGTGGCGGCGCTGGTCGCCGCCCGCGCCGTCGTCGAGGCCGCCGCGCCGGACACCAAGCGGACTTGGCTCAAACTGGCGGATGGGGATTGGTCTGGTTGCAATCTCTTCTACCTGGCGAACCCACGCGCCCTGGCGGTCCTGAACCTGTGGCGGCGCGTGGAGGCTGAGCGTAAGCGCCCCTGGCGAATGGCGCAGATTCTCGGGCCTGGGGTGCTCCTGCGCTACGCGGCCGGACGCCTGAGCCTTACCCGGGCGGCGGCCGAGTTGGGCCGGCTGGCCGGCGTGACCGCCCAGGTCGTGGAGACGCCCTACGGACGGGCCGCTATCGACGTCGACAAACCTGCCGACCTCGACCTGGTTCGACGGATTCACCTGACCTAGATCGGCACATCGTAGGCAAAACGAAGCGACCCCGCGAGGCGTTGCGCCTGCGGGGTCCCAACTCAATAGTCAAGCCACCTGCGCCGATGCGCTATTTGAGGTGCTTGGCCAGATGCTTGTTCATTTCGAACATCGTGACTTTGTCCAGCCCGCTGAAGATCGGCTTCAGCTTGGCGTCGGCCAGAATCTCGCGCTTGTTGGCCGGATTCTGCAGGTTGTTCTTCTTGATGTATTCCCACATCTTCGAAACCGTCTCGCCACGCGAAAGCTGCCCCGCACCCACTACGGCGGCAAGCTCCGGAGAGGGCGTCAGCGGCTTCTGAAGGGCGTTCGTGTTCTTACCAGTGGCCATGGGCTCCCCCAGCTATTGATGATCGCGAAGGTCCAGCGGGGGTCGCTGAAACCGAGTCGCTTGCTGTATCCTAGCGCGCGACCGGCAACGCGCCACTCAAGATGCGAAAAAACATCAATGTTTGCGACTTTGAGGCGGCGCGGCAGGTCTTACCCGCCCGATAGGGGCGTGGCGGAGGACCTTTCCGGCCTTCCAGCGAAGCCAGACGCCGCCAGCCACCGGTCGCAACGGCCCGCCGGTCAGGCAAGCGTTGACATAACCCAGCGGCAGTCCGCCATTCTGCCCACAACGAAAAGAAACTTGGTGAGGCGACGAACATGGCGTGGACCTTCGCGGACGTTTGGGAAGCGATCGCGGCGGCTCAGCCCGACCGCGCGGCGCTGATCCAGGATCAGCGCGTGGTCACCTGGGGCCAGTTCGACGCCCGCGCCGACGCTCTGGCCGCCCATCTGCTCGCGGCCGGCCTTCCACGCCAGGCCAAGGTCGCAGCCTTCCTCTACAACGGGCCTGAGTACCTTGAGACCTATTTCGCCGCCTTCAAGGCCGGCCTCGCGCCCGTCAACACCAACTACCGCTATGGCCCCGAGGAATTGATCTACCTGTTCGACAATGCCGATGCCGAAGCCATCGTCTTCCATGCTGGCTTTAGTGAAATCGTCGAACGAATTCGCGCCCGACTGCCCACGGTGAAGACCTGGATCTCCGTCGCTGAGGCAGGTTTCCCAACACCAGCTTGGGCCGACGACTACGAAACCGTCGTCAGCCGGCCCGCGGCGTCGCGCCCGGTCACAGCGCCCTGGGGCCGCTCGGGCGATGACCTGCTGTTGCTCTACACGGGCGGCACGACCGGCATGCCCAAGGGCGTGATGTGGCGCGAGGATGACCTTTTCCAGGTACTTGGCGCGGGCGGCAACGCGGCGCTGGACATCCCCCCGGCGACCTCGATCGAGGAACTGGTCAGCCGGCATGCGACGCCTGACCATCTGCGACCGATGTCCCTGATCGCCTGTCCGCTGATGCACGGGACCGGGCAATTCTCGGCCTTCATCGCCCTTACCCATGGCGGAACGGTCGCCACCCTGCCCTCGCGCAAGTTTTCGGCGATCGAGCTTTGGAACGAAACAGAGCGGCTTCAGGTTACCGGCGTGGTGATCGTCGGCCTGGCGTTCTCAACCCCGATGCTGGAAGCGCTGGACGCGAATCCGGGCCGCTGGGACCTTTCGCAGGTTCGCGCCATGAGCTCATCCGGCTCCATGTGGAGCCAGGAGAACAAGCGCGGCCTGCTGCGGCACGCCACCAACGCCATGATCCACGACAGCTTTGGATCCTCCGAAGCGGTTGGACTGGGCGCCTCATCCTCCGCGCCGGGGGCCGAGATCCAGACAGCGGCCTTCATGCTGGGGCCAAATACCGCTGTTTTTTCCGAGGCGGGTCAGCGCATTGCGCCGGGCTCCGGCGAGCGCGGCCTGGTGGCGGTGACCGGTTTCCTGCCGCTCGGCTACTACAAGGACGAAGAAAAGAGCGCCAAGACCTTCATGACCATCGAGGGCCTTCGCTGGTCTGTGCCGGGGGACTGGGCCGAGGTGAATGTCGATGGATCGCTGACACTCCTGGGTCGTGGCTCAGTCTGCATCAACACCGGCGGCGAGAAGGTGTTTCCCGAGGAGGTCGAGGAGGCGCTGAAACGCCACGCCAGCGTGCGCGACGCCGTCGTCGTCGGCGTTCCGGACGAGCGCTTCGGTGAGCGGATCTGCGCCGTCGTCGAGCCGGAAAGCGGGCTTGAACCCACCCTCTTGGCGTTGTCGCAACACGTCCGTGACCAGCTGGCGGGCTACAAGGCGCCCCGCGAGCTCGTGCTGGTGGACAGCATCGGCCGCGCGCCGAACGGCAAGGTTGACTACAAGGCCATCAAGGCCCGCGCTCTGGCGGCGTTGGGGGCGCCGGCTAGCTAGGCTGGCGCAGGCTGCGGACAAACTCCACCAGCGCCGAGCGCGAAACGCCGCGCGGCAGGCCGGAGTACGCTTTTAGCAGTTCCAACGCGCCCGGCTCGGCGAGCAGCGCCGCCACTTCGTCAACCGCGCCGCTGTAGGCGGCATTCTCGCCGAACATCTCGGCCACCGGCACGCTCAACGTCTTGGCAATTCTCGCCAGCATCGAGGCGCTGACACGGTTGGCGCCGCGCTCGTACTTCTGGATTTGCTGGAAGGTCACCCCGGCGGCTTCCGCCAGCGCCTGTTGTGACAGGCCTCGGACCTTGCGCAGCAGCCGGATGCGCGCGCCGACGGCGACGTCGATGGGATCGGCGGCGGCTTCGGACTTGTTCGCCATGGTCGCTCTGGTTCTCCTTAGGGGCGCAATCAAATCTAGGACTTCAAAGTTGTGGTCTAACGTCTGAACCAAGGTCCTGACGGGTGGCCGCAAACCTCGGGTTCGACAAGCACATCAGCAAATCGTGTTTCCACTGTGACTTCGACATCTCCTCGCGCCTTGCGCTTCAGCAAACGTCGTTATCGCACCTTAACGGTTCCGGCTCGCCTCGTCACTCGCCGGGGGCGCGAACGTCGATTCCGCCGCAGGTTGATCGGTGATGCAGTAACAAGCCTCGGCGATCACAATGCCGAGCGCGCGACGCAGCGGCCCATAGCCGGGCGTATCCCGCTCTAGCGCGATCAACTCCTCTTCATAGGGCATCAGCAGCTCGACCAAATTCTGCGACAGCCGCTTTGCGTGGTCTGGATCCTGAATCATCTGGCCCCCATGGCGAGACGGTCCGACATTGGCGGTAAGAACGCAAGCAACCCAGGCGGGCGCGATTCAGGCCGCACGCGAAACACGGGCGCCCGAGCCCTCGCGAAAAAAAAGGCCGCGCCCGGAGGCGCGGCCAGTTCATAGGGAGGAAACGCCCAAAAGGGCGATATCGTTGTCTCATCTTGCTGCGCCGCACGCAAGTCACGAATGCGCATCGGAGCGAAATATGTCGTGATCCTGGCTATCGGGGGCGGGATGTAGGTGGCTCAGGCGAAGTCATGGGAATAATTGACCTGCGAAAAATGGTGCGTCGCAACGCAACAGTGGGATGTGGACCTGCGTTTGATTCCGCGCGCGTTGAAAGGTTGACAGCGCCGTATGCCCGCTCATCGTGAGGCCTGCGCAGGAGAGTGCACATCATGACAACAGGTGGTTCCGGCCAGCGTCACCTCTCGATCGACGCCGTGCGCGGCTTCGCGGTGCTCGGCATCCTGTTGATGAACATCGTTGGCATGGGTCTGCCGTCATTCGCCTACATCAATCCCAGCTATGCCGGCGGAACAACCGGCGCAGATTTCTGGACCTGGGCGATCAACAACGTCCTGACCGACGGCAAGATGCGCGCGCTCTTCACGATGCTGTTCGGGGCCAGCACCTTGCTGATTGCTGATCGCGCGGAGGGCGGGCGACTAAGCCCGCTGGCGACCCACTACCGGCGCATGGGCTGGCTGCTGCTGTTCGGCTTGGCGCATGCCTTCTTGTTATGGTTTGGCGATGTCCTGGTCCTCTACGCCCTGGCGGGGATGATCGTGTTCCCGTTCCGCAAGCTCAGCCTGCGAAGCCAGCTGATCCTGGGCGCGACCATTCTGCTGGCGCTGTTTGCAAAAAATCTGTGGCAGGCGGGGGCTTTGGACAGCCTGCACGCCGCCGCAATGGCGCCGAACGCTGCGCCCGACGCCGTCAAGGCCTGGCAGGCCGCATCGGTCGCCGTTCAATCCCCACCGGAAGCGAGAACCGCTGAACTAGCAGGCTTCGGCGGTGATTTCCTGTCGGCGCTCCAGGCCCGGGCCAACATGGTCATGCTGATGTATCTCGTCATGATGCCCACAGACATGCTGCCCGAGGCTCTGGGGCAGATGTTCCTGGGCATGGCCCTGTTCCGCAGCGGCTTCTTCACGCTGGGGTGGACGACCCGAGCCTACGCGCTGCTGGTTGCCTTCGGCTTTCTGGTCTGTGTGCCGCTGACCGCCTGGTTCACGGCGAATATCGCCAGCGCCGCGTTCGACCCGCTGGTGCTGCACGAGCAGGAGGTCTGGCAACAGTTGACCCGGCCAATCATTGGCCTGGCGCACGCGGGCGTCGTGCTGCTGATCGTTCGGTCCGGCGCCCTAGGCGGCTTGGTGCGCGCGTTGGCCGCCGCAGGGCGGATGGCGTTCAGCAACTATCTGATGACCTCAATCATCACGAGCCTGATCTTCTGCGGCTATGGCTTTGGTCTCTATGGCCAGCTTTCGCGGGCGGAACTGCTTTGGGTGGTGGCCGGCGTGTGGGTGTTCATCCTGGCCTGGAGCCCGCTCTGGCTGGCGCGGTTTCACTACGGGCCGTTCGAATGGGCCTGGCGCTCCCTGGTCCAATGGCGGCCCCAGCCGTTCCTGCGCCACGCGCCCGCCGTCGCAGTGACCTGATCGCGTGGGTGAGGCGCTCGCCAGCCTTTGCAATGAGATCGCCGCCTGCCGGGTCTGCGCCGCCCATCTGCCGGCCGGCCCGCGACCGGTCGTCCAACTGGGCGCGACGGCGCGGCTGCTGATCATCGGCCAGGCGCCGGGCTCGAAGGTCCACGCCTCAGGCATTCCGTGGGAGGACGCCAGCGGCGCACGGCTCCAGGCGTGGCTGGGGATAGACGCCGTCACCTTCTACGACGCGAGCCAGATCGCGATGATGCCGATGGGGTTCTGCTACCCCGGCGCCATCAGCGGCGCCGGCGACCTGCCGCCAAGACCCGAGTGCGCGCCGCTTTGGCACGATCGGGTGCGCGCCGCGCTGCCAGACATCCACCTGACCATACTGATCGGCCAGTACGCCCAGCAGCGCTATCTTGCCTCGGCCCGGCATACGACTTTGACCGAAACCGTCCAGACCGCCGCCGATTTCCTGCCCAGCTACATGCCGCTGCCGCACCCAAGTTGGCGTTCGACCGGCTGGATGCGCCGCAATCCCTGGTTTGAGGCCGAGATCCTGCCGACCCTGCAGACCGCTGTCGCACACGCGCTCTGCGGCTGAGCCCGCTCAGCAATACGATGGTACCGCCCCTCGGGATCGAACCGAAGACCTCCAGATCCACAATCTGGCGCTCTAACCAACTGAGCTAGGGCGGCGCATCGCGAGGGCAGGTTCTAGTCGCGCGCTGTCAGCCAATCAAGCCGCTGAGGCCGCTTCGTTGGAACTGCGCGCCGCGAACCATGGACCCCGCGGACGCGGCTGCTTAAAACCGGGCCGACGAACGTCCAAATCAGGGACTGCGAACATGAACCCGGCGATCACCAGCGGAATTCTTACGATCGAAGACAACGGCGCAGCCCAGATTCTAACTCTAAATCGCCCGGAAAAACTGAACGCGCTGAACCAGCCGATGGCCGAGGGCCTGCTCGCCTACTTCGAAGGTTTGCGCCGCAATCGCGACGTTCGGGTTGTTATTGTACGCGGCGCCGGGCGTGCATTCTGTTCCGGCGCCGACCTTCGGGCCGAGCCGGACGAGCGTCTGCGCGATGGCGCCAACGGCGACTGGACCCTGCGCGACATGCAAAAGGCCATGCGCGCCTGCCCCCAGCCGATCATCGCCCTGGTCAAGGGCGCAGCCGCCGGCGGCGGTATGACCCTGGCGTTGGCCGCAGACGTGATCGTGGCCGGCGAAAGCGCCGCCTTCCACTCCGCCTTCATCAAGATCGGCCTGTCGGGCGCAGAACTCGGCGTTAGCTGGCGCCTGCAACGGATGATCGGCATCTCCAAGGCGCGCGAAGCCTTGCTGGCGGGACGACCGATCACCGCCCCGGCCGCCTTCCAGGCCGGATTGGTCAGCGCCATCACGCCGGACGACGCCCTCGACGCTTATGGGCTCGCCCTGGCGGAGGACATGCTGAAGGCCGCGCCGGACGCGCTTCGGCTCTCAAAGCGCACCCTGGACGCCGCCCTTGAGAGCAGCCTGGAAACCGCCATGGAGGTCGAGGAGCGCGCCCAGATGCTGATGATCCGCCAACGGATCGCGGGGGCATAGCTGTTCGGGCGCGCCGGTTGCGGGAAACTCACCAGCCGCTTTAACCGCCATCCACCAGGACAATCGTGCCCGTCATCAGGCTGGCCTCCCGCAAGGGGGGCTTCTGGGAGGTATATGGTCTGCAGAGGTATCGCCCGATCTGCCGCTCCGGCGCAGTGGGTTACTTCAATGCTGGCAGCTTGAGGCGGGTGTGGCGTGCGCCCCCACTTTTAGACGCAGTCGGCGCGACGCTTGATCGTAAACCATGGTTGACGAAACAGCCCCCTGGCACTACAGTTCGCGCGTGATCGAGACGCGGCAGACAGATGTCTTCAAGGTCTGGTTCACCGGGTTGCGGGACCGTCGCGCGGTGCAGGTGATCGCCGGTCGCATCGCGCGGGTTCAGCGAGGCGCGCTGGGCGATGTGCAATCGGTGGGCGACGGCGTGAGCGAGATGCGGATCCACTACGGGCCCGGCTATCGCCTCTATTTCACCTGAAGGGGCGAGGCTTTGGTGATCCTGCTCTGCGCCGGCGACAAGTCCACCCAGACCCGCGACATCTCGCGGGCAAAGACCCTGGCGAAGGAGGTCTGACGAGATGGCCCTGAAGACCACGCCATTTGATCCAGCGGCGTCCATTGAGACGTTGGAGGACGTGGCCTATTTCCTCGAAGACGCTTTCGAGCATGGCGAGCCTGCCGATATCGCCCATGCCCTGGGCATCGTGGCGCGCTCGCGCGGGATGACCGACCTGGCCGAACGCTCCGGCATGACCCGCCAGGCGCTCTACAAGGCCCTCAGCCCGGAGGGGAACCCCGAGTTTGGGACCATCGTGAAGGTGATGCGGGCGCTGGGGTTCCGGCTGGCCCCGGTGGCGGCGTAGAGGTCGCTGGAGGCCCCCCGGAGGTGGCGCTGGCCGGCGCCGACGTGCTTGCTTACCAGCGTTCGGCTCGCGAGGGATTCAACCACCAAGCTCACCAAGAGCACCAAGGCGCACGTGTCCTGGTGAGCGCGCTCGCGGCGCGCACACTTGGTGGGCTTGGTGAGCTTGGTGGTTCAATCTTCCGCCCGCGGCGCCGGCGCATCTTGGCATAGTGGTGCTGGAGTGACCCCCAAGTGGACGGAAGCAGGGATACGCACTCGTTCCTTCCGCGCCAGTCCCTCGGCACCCCTACGCAATCCAGCCCATCGCCCGCTGGAACAGGCCCACGGTCTGGGCGTGCAGCCGATCACCGGTCGCCACCTCGGCCTTGCCGGCCGCCGCGCGGGCGTGGGTGCCCTCCAGGATGATGCCCAGCTTGTAGCAGGCCAGCACGCCGTACCAGGTCATGTGATCCATGTTGCGTTCCGTCTGGCCGGCGTAGCGCTCGACCAGTTCGTCCGCCGTAGGAAAGCCATCCCAGGGGGTGACCGAGACATTGCCAGCCTCCACGGCGTCGCTGAGCGGCCAGGTGGCCATCAGCCAGCCCAGATCCAGCAAGGGATCGCCCACCGTCGTCAGCTCCCAATCGACGATGGCGGCCAGCTCCGGCCCGTCGTGTCGGTACATCACATTGGCCAGGTGATAATCGCCGTGGATCAGGCCCGGCGTAAAGCTGGCCGGGCGGTGCGCCTCCAGCCAGGCGCCGACCTCGGCGATCCCCTCGATCTCGCCAGGACCCGCCCAGCCCTCGTATTCCGCGTAACTGGCCAGTTGCTTCTGCCAGCGACCCACTTGCCGCTCTAGAAACCCGTCCGCCCGGCCCAGGTCGCCCAGCCCAACCTTGACGTGATCCACCCGGCCCAGCGCGCCGATCCCGTCCACCAGCGCAAATCCCATCCGCCGCCGCACCTTCGGATCCCCGGCATGCAGCGCCGGCAGACCCACCGTCGGATTGAAGCCGTCGATCGGCTCCATCAGATAGAACGCCGCCCCCAGCACATCCTCCTCCGGACAGGCGGCGATCAGGCGCGGGTGCGGCACGTCCGTGTGCGCAATGCCGGCCAGCAGCCGGGCTTCGCGGCGCATGGTCTCGCTGCCGTTCATGCGCGGCGACAGCGGCGGGCGGCGCAGCATGTACCAGCGCTCGCCGCGTCGGAACTTCAGCAGGATGTTCTGGGTGCCGCCCGGCGGACGTGCGGCCTCCTCGATCGGACCACCGCCCAGTCCGCGCGCGTCCATCCAACCGGCCAGCCGATCCAGGTCGACCAGACCGCGCCAAGCGTCAAGCGAAGGGTCTTGCACGGCCATGGTCACGCTCCCGCCATCTTGCCGAGACCATGAGCCGTCGCCCTCAGGGAAACCCAGCGGAATCTGTTCGCCCCCTGGGACGCCCTAGCGTCAAGGGGCTAGCGTGACCCCGAGAGCCAGAACGGGAGGAACGAACATGGCCGAAGATATCCTGAGCCTGGGCGGACGCGTCGCCCTGGTCAGCGGCGCGGGCCAGGGCGTCGGCCGCCAGGTCGCCCTGCACCTCGCCGCCCACAATTGCGCGGGCGTCGCCGTCAACGACTATCACCTGGACCGCGCCGAAGCGGTGGTCGAGGAGATCCGCGCCGCCGGCGGCAAGGCCATCGCCGTCCAGGCTGACGTCACCGACTTCGACGCCGTGAAGGCCATGGTCGCCAAGACCGCCGAAGAGCTGGGTCCGGTGGGCGTGCTGGTCAACAACGCCGGCAATGCGGGCGCCAACCCGACCGCTGACCTCGCAAAGCCTTTCTGGGAGACCGGCCCTGAGGTCTGGAACCACTCCATTGGGGTCAATCTCTACGGCGTGATCAACTGTGTCAGCGCCGTCATCCCAGGCATGATCGCCCTCAACGGCCCGGCCCGGATCATCACCATCATCTCCGACGCCGGCCGCTACGGCGACAGCGGCATGGAAGTCTATGGCGGCGCGAAAGCAGGTGCTGCCGGCTTCACCCGCGGCGTCGCCCGCACCCTGGGTCGCTATGGCATCACCGCCAACTCCATCGCCATCGCCGCCACCCGCACCGCCGCCACCGTCGGGATGTTCTCCGACCCCGCGCGGATGAAGCGCCAGTTCGAACGCTACATCGTCCGCCGCCCCGGAGAGCCGACCGACATCGCCAACATGGCCCTGTTCCTGGCCTCCGACGCCAGCTCCTGGATCACCGGCCAGACCTATCCGGTGAACGGCGGCTTCACCCTGGCGCTGTGAAGCATTTTCGAGCGAAGTGGATGCCGGTTCGCGTGAAGAAAATGCGCATAAACGAAACTCAGTGGAGCCTGATCGGTTCGCCGCGAACCGATCAGGCCTTCAGCGTCAGGAACGGTTCGAACGCGCGGCTGGCGAAGCGCCAGCCGTCGGCCGTGCGCCGGTAGGTGTCGCGGTAAATACCCACGGCGGCGGGTGCGAGCACCGACACCGCCTTCGGCCCGCTCGCCGGCTTCACATAGGCCGCAACATAGCACGTGCCCTCGGCCCGATCCTCGCTCAGCACATTGACGCGGATGTTGGACGCCAGGTGCAGCGAGGCCGTGTCCTTCGAGCCGCCCACCGCGCCGGCGATCACCGCACGGCCGCGATGGATCTGACCGAACAGGTGCAGTTCGGCGTCTTCGGCAAACAGCTGCGCCCAGGCGGCGGTGTCGCCGTTGTCGGCGAAATGGGCGTAGTCCAGCGACAGGCGCTCGCAGGCGGCGGTGATCTCTCGGGTCGCGGCAGGCGACAGGTCAAGTGTGACAGTCATGGCGGATATCCTTGATGGGCGGCGTCAGCGGGTTGCCGCTAGCTATAGCGCGATATAACTTTGAACCGACAGGCGGCTGCGCTCAAGCCACATCGCCTGGGAGGGCGTCATGGCTGAAGGCTTCATCCTCGAAATCCCCGAACAGGTCGGCATCGCCACCTCGACCCGCCGGACGCCCCAGGCCGCGACGCAAGTCTGGCCGCCCGGCACGCGGATCATTTCTGCCGACAGTCACATGCTGGAGACCGACCTCTGGATCGACCGCTTCCCGGCCCACCTCAAGGACCAGGCGCCGCGCATGGTGTTCGAGAACGGCGGCTACGACCTTCGGATAGGCGAGCGATCCATGACGCCGGCCGTCGTCGCCCAGTCCCTGTGCGACGCCCTGGACTGTTATCCCGGCTTCAGCAACCTGGACGCCCGGCTGGTCGACCTGGATATCGAAGGCGTCGAAAAGGAGCTGATCTTCCCCCAGCGCCTGTTCGGCCTGCTGATGTTCGGCGAGATCGCCAACAAGGCGCACGTGTTCGGCGCCTACAACGAACACATCGGCGAGGCCTGCGCCCAGGCGCCGGGCCGGCTTTATCCAGTGATGATCCCCAGCTACTGGGACCCGGAAGGCGCCGCCGTCTCCATCGCCCGCTGCAAGGACCTTGGCGCCCGCTGCCTGATGGTCCCGATCAAGCCGGGTAAGTTCGAGGACGGCAAGACCATCCACTACAACGACCCGATCATGGATCCGCTGTGGGCGGCCATCGAGGCCAGCGGCCTGCCCATGGCCTTCCACATCGGCGAGGCGATCCCCACCGCCGCGCCGGGCGCCGTCGGCGTCTCGGTGCTGACCCAGATGCAGGGGTTCCGCCAGAACTACGCTCAGCTGGTGTTCGGCGGGGTCTTCGACCGCTTTCCTGGCCTGCGCGTGGTGTTCGTCGAGTGTGGCCTCGCGTGGATCCCCGGCATGCTCCACGACGCCGACATGATCTACAATTCCTTCCCCACCCAGGTCTCGCCCAAGCTCAACCACGCGCCCAGCTGGTATTGGCGCCAGCACTGCTATGCGACCTTCATGACCGATCCCGTCGGCCTGGAGATGTTGCATCGGATCGGCGCGGACCGGGTGATGTGGTCGTCCGACTATCCGCACCAGGAAAGCACCTTCGGCTATTCCCGCAGCGCCATTGCGGCGGTGTTCAAGGCCTGCAGTGTCGAGGACGCCCAACGCATCGTCGGCAAGACGGCGCTACAAGTGTTCGGCCTGGAATGAGCGGCGACCTCAGCGAGACCTACGCCCGCGATGGCGTAGTCTTCCTTCCAGGCGCCCTGGACGCCAAGGCCCTGGCAGACGCTCAGGCGGCCTACGACTGGAGTTTCGCCAACCCCGGTCGCGCCGCCTCGCGGGTGCGGCAGGCGAACGACTCCACCTTCTACAACGACCTCTTCAACCCAGACTGCCTGACCGGCTATCGCGCTATGCTCGGGGCCTCGCCGATCCCGGCAATGGTCGCTGACCTCTGGGGATCAAGCGAGGTCTGGTTCATGTACGAACAAGTGTTCCTCAAGGAAGGCGGCGAGGCGCGCCGCACGCCCTGGCATCAGGACTCCTCCTACCTGACCATCGCCGGCCCGCACCTGGCCGTCGTCTGGATCACCTTCGATGCGGTGACCAAAACCGACTCCCTGGAGTTCGTGCGCGGCTCGCACCTGGGCCAACTCTACAATGGCTCCCGCTTTGAACTGGGCGATGACACCGCCCCGCTGCACCCCGGCTCAACCCTGCCCCGCCTGCCCGACATCGAAGCCGCGCGCGACGATTTTGACATCGTCTCCTGGGCGGCTGAGCCGGGCGACCTGATCGTCTTCCATCCCGCCACCCTGCACGGCGGCGCGCCGACCCATCCGGGCGGTCGGCGCCGCACCCTGACCCTGCGGTTCTTCGGCGATCAGTGTGTCTACGATCCCCGCGAGGGCGGCGCCGGCCCGCCGATTCCGGGCTTCCACCAGCGCCTGCGCGCCGGCGATGCGTTCCGAGACCCAACCTTTCTCAAACTGAAGTAGCGTCTAGCTTCATGCCCTTCTGGCGCATCCTCCTGACCGCGCTCGGCGCGCAGATCGTCCTGGTCGGGGCCGGCGGCCCGCTCATCGGCCTGGCCGGGGGGCTCGACCACCTGGGCCCGATGTCCGGCGGCTGGCTGGACATCGTCAACAGCTTCGCCCTGATCTGGCTGGCTTGCTGCATCCTCGGCGGCCTCTTGGTGTTCATCAGCCTCGAACCCCGACCGGCCCGGACCTTCCTGCTTATCCTGGCCCTCGTCGGAGCGCTGATCAGCGGTGGACAGATCGCCGCAGACGCCGCTGTCGGCTGGCGCGATGGCCATGCCTCGCCAGCCCCCGGACCGGTGATCAAGGTGCTGACCTTCAACGCCTGGGATGACAGTTTCTCGGCCGACCGCGCCATCGCCGCCATCCGCGAGTCGGACGCCGACATCGTGGCGCTGCAGGAAACTCGCGCGGTGCGGCCGCTGCTCGGCCAGCTCGCCAAGGCCTATCCCTACCGCACCCCCTGCGAGGTCGACTGCTCGGTCATGGTGCTCTCGCGCCATCCGCCGTTGGAAGCGGGGCTGACCCATCTCTCCGGCGCCTCGCTTGGGCCCATTGCCTATCCAGGCTTCGGCGACGTCCAGGTCGCGCATCTGACCTTCCGGGCTAGCGATGGCCAACCCGTGACCCTGGCCACCACCCACCTGTTCTGGGCCGTGCCACCGCCACCCTATCGCCGCCAGCAGGATGTTCTGGCCAAGTTCATCGCCGGCCTGCCCAACCAGCGGCTGATCCTTTCCGGCGACTTCAATCTGGCGCCCTGGACCTTCACCATGCGCCGCCAGGACGCCTTGCTCCGGCCCCTGCACCGTGTCACCCGCGCCCTGCCGACCTGGCCGGCCTATCTGCCGGTCAGCAACAAGGTCAACTGGCTGCCGTTCCTGCCGCTGGATCACATGTACCTGGGACCTGGCCTGCAGGTGGCGCGGGTCCATCGGATGAGCGTCTACTCCTCAGACCACCGCCCCGTGCTGGTGAGCGTCCGCCTGCGGGCGGACGCTCCCAGGATACGCTAGAGTAGATCCCCGCCCGCAGCCGACGCCGTGGTGCCGAACTGCTTGTAGGCCTTGATCACATTGCGGCCCACCGTCCAGCGGTGCACCTCGTCCGGCCCGTCGACCAGCCGCTGAGACCGGATGTGGGTGTACCAGGCGGCCAGCGGCGTATCGCGGCTGTAGCCCAGCGCCCCGTGCAGCTGGATCGCGGTGTCCACCACATGGTGCACCATGTGCGCCAGATAGACCTTGGCGATCGAGTTCTCTTGCCTGAGGTCCAGGCCCTTCTCGGCCTTGTAGGCGATGTGCAGCAGCATCAGCCGGGCGATGTAGAGCTGGGTGGCGCATTCGGCCATCATGAACTGCACGGCCTGTCGTTCATCCAGCTTCTTGCCGAAGGTCTCGCGCTGGGTGATGTGCGCCGCCGCCATGTCGAGCGCCCGCTGAGCCATCGCCACATTGTGCATCCCGTGGCGCAGGCGGCCGTAGGCCAGCCGGTGCTGGCCCATGTTAAAGCCCTGGCCTTCCCCGCCCAGCAGGTTCTCGGCCGGAACCACCAGGTCCTTGATCTCGATCTCGGAGTGCCCGCCGCCCAGGATGTGCGAGAGCGGGCCTTCGGCGGCCATGGTCTGGATGTCGCGTTTGATCTTGTAGCCGGGGTTCGGCAGCTCGACGATGAAGGTCGAGAACTGCTGGTGGCGCGGCGCGTCGGGGTCGGTGCGGGCCATGACGACGGCCAGGTCCGCCGCGCTCGCGGCCGACGAGAACCACTTTTCGCCGTTCAGGATATAGTTCTCGTTGCCATCCTTGACCGCTGAGGTGCGCATGCCCGTGGCGTCGGCGCCCGAGGCCTTTTCGGTCATCGAATAGCAGACCCGAAGTTCGCCGTTCAGCAGCGGCTTGAGGTACTTTTCCTTTTGGAACTCGGTGCCATGCGCCAGCAGGGTCAGGATGGTGGCGTCATCCGGTCCCTGACTGTTCATGCTGAGCGCGCCCATGTAGCTCTGGCCCAGCTCCATCTGCACCAGCGCATTGGCCAGCGGACCCAGGCCCATGCCGCCATGTTCCTTAGGGATGAAGGGCAACCACAGGCCCTGCGCGCGCGCCTTGGCCCGCAGCTCGGCCAGGACGGACTTGTAGGAGTCCTTGTCGACAATGCGCTTTTCGGCCGGGATGCACTCGTCCTGCACCCACTGGCGCACCCGCAAGCGCACAGCCTTTGCGTCGTCAGGAACTTCAAAGTCGATAGCCATGGGCGTCCTTCCCTTGTTCTTTGGATACTCTGCCGACACCGTGCCGCCCGGCCGTGGCGGCAGGCAAGCCCGAAGTGTGCCTAGAGCCTTTCCGGATCAGATGGCTTCATCTGATCCGGATGAAAAGGCTCGCTCTTCATATGTTTAGAGCGTGACGGGCGCTTCAACCGGTATCCACTTGAAGCTGTCACGCTCTGGCGCTGGTCCTGGCGGGCCGCCGTGTGCCAGTGTCGGGGAAAATTGGAGACTGCCTTGACGGGGATCAACGGCGCGCCGCGCCTCAACAGCCCAGATGCCCGGGCCAACGAACTGCTCGACCAGATGAGCCTGGATGAGCAGATCGGCCTGCTACATGGCCACATGCCGCGCCTGATGCGCGACAAGCCGGGCCACGTGCAGATCGCCGCAGGCTGGGTTCCTGGCCTGGCGCGCCTCGGCATCCCCGATCTCACCGAGACCGACGCCAGCCTCGGCGTCTCCGGCGCCGGCCGCCGGGATGACGCGGCCACTGCCCTGCCCTGCGGCCTCGCCCAGGCCGCCAGCTGGAACGCAACGCTCGTTGAGGAGGCCGGCGCCATGATCGGCGCCGAGGCCCGCGCCAAGGGCTTCAACGTCCTGCTGGCCGGCGGCGTCAACATCGCGCGCGATCCCCGCAACGGCCGAAATTTCGAATACCTCGGCGAGGATCCCCTGCTGGCCGGCGTGCTTGGCGGCGCGGCCATCAAGGGAATCCAGTCCAACAATATTATCTCCACGATCAAGCACTTCGCGGTGAATGATCAGGAGACCGGCCGCATGGTGATGAGCGCCAATATCGGCGAGGCGGCGATGCGCGAGTCCGACCTGCTGGCCTTTCAGATCGGTATCGAGATCGGCGATCCCGGCTCGGTGATGTGCGCCTACAACCGCATCAACGGAACCTACGCCTGTAGCAACGCCTATCTGCTGACCGACGTCCTGCGCACCGACTGGGGCTGGAAGGGCTGGGTGATGTCCGACTGGGGCGCCGTTCATGGCGTCGAGGCCGCCAACGCCGGTCTGGATCAACAGTCCGGTCAGGAACTGGACCGCCAGGTGTTCTTCGGCGAGCCGCTGAAGGCCGCTGTCGCCGCTGGCAAGGTTCCGGCCGCGCGCGTCCGCGAAATGGCCCAACGCATCCTGCGCGAGCTTATCGACAAGGGCGTGATGGACAACCCGGTCACGCCGGGAGCACCGGATCTGGCCAGGGGCGCCGAGGTCGCACGTCGGGCCGCCCAAGCCGGGATCGTGCTGCTGAAGAACGAAGGCGACCTGTTGCCGCTGACCGGCGCCAGGCGCATCGCCGTGATCGGGGGCCGGGCCAATGTCGGCGTGTTGTCCGGCGGCGGCTCCTCGCAAGTGACGCCGCGCGGATCCAAGCGTTTCGACGCCGCACGCGGTTCGCCGGACTGGTCGCAAGGCGCCTACTATCACCCGGACCCGCCGCTCAGCGCGATCCGCAGCCGCGCCGGCGATGCCGAGGTCATCTTCGACGACGGGAGCAATCCGGCCCGAGCCGCCAACCTCGCGCACAGCGTCGACACCGTCATCCTGTTCGCCGAACAGTGGCAGACCGAGGCGCTGGACCGCGACTTGATCCTGCCCGACGGCCAGGACGCTCTGATCGCCGCCGTGGCCGCCGCCAATCCCCGCACCATCGTCGTCCTGCAGACCGGCAACCCCGTGCTGATGCCCTGGCTCGCCAACGTCGCCGCCGTCATTGAGGCTTGGTATCCGGGCTCCGAGGGCGGCAAGGCCATCGCCGCCGTGCTGTTCGGCGACGTGAACCCCTCCGGCCGCCTGCCGATCACCTTCCCGGCCTCCGAAGCGCAGCTGCCGCATCCCAAATTGCCGGGGTTCGACCTGCCCTTGAACTCACGGGGCGACCCCGAACCCTTTGATGTCGACTATCATGAGGGTTCCGACGTCGGCTATCGCTGGTTCGCCCGCACCGCCGCTGCGCCGCTGTTCCCGTTCGGGTTCGGGCTTTCCTACACAGGTTTTCAGTACGCCAGTCTCCACGTCGAAGGCGGCGAAACCGCCACGGTCAGCTTCGACATCACCAACACCGGCGACCGCGCCGGCCTGGAAACCGCGCAGCTCTATCTACAAGCCGCCCCCGGACGCACCCAGCAGCGTCTGCTGGGTTGGGCGCAAGTATCGCTGGAACCCGGCGAAACCCAGCGGGTCACCATCGCCGCGCACCGTCGCCTGCTCGCCGACTGGAACACCGCCGCCCACGCCTTCCAGATCACGGGCGGCGACTATCACCTGATGGTTGGTCCGGACGCTGCGACGACGGCCCTGGAAGGCGTCGCCAAGGTGATAGCCGCGAACCTCGGACCTTAGAGCCTCGGCGATTGAATTGACGCCCTGCTGGATCGGGAACAGCGCTTACGAGAGCTGAAGAGATAATCCTATCTTTTGAACGTCATGGCCGGGCTTGGAAGCCTGCCCTCGGGGCGGGCCGCGCAAGCGGCGCGATCCCGGGGGGCCACCCATAGACACCGATCCCGCCAGGCTCTCACTGCTGCCCGCCGTGCACTCTTTTGAAGCTCCCGCGCTTATGGGTGGCCGGGACAAGCCCGGCCATGACGTTCAAGGGGGATGGGGTCACTGGCAACGCCTCCGAACGTCGATACAACCGTCAGTCCGCCGACCCCACCGGATCGCCCGCCTTCAGCCGCCCATGCTCGATCCATGCCGCCAGCGCCGGCGAGAACTTGCGGCGCACGACCGCGTCATAGCGCTCGAGATCCGCCGCGGTCAGAATGTCCTTCCAGCGGCCGTTCGTCCCCTTGTTCAGGAACCGATTGTGCGCGCCCTCGAACATCTCACCAATCGCTGGCAACAGCTCGGCGCCCTGGGCCTTCATGTTGTCGAACTGGGCGGCGTTGGCCAATTCGACCAAGACCGTCTCTGGCGTGTCGATCTCCAGGAATTCTGAAATGCGCCGCATCTCGCCAACCAGATCGGCTTTCATGTCGCTGTAGTTCACCATCAGCAGATTGTTGCGGGCGCGCTCACGCCAATAGGTGTTCTCGAAATCAAAGAACGACAGCTCATGTCCCGGCGCGATGACCGGCTCGGCCTCCGCCTTTGCAATCCAGCCCTGGAAGAATTCCTGCGGGTCCGGCGAATTGACCGGCGGCGGGCCGATCATCATCTCCGGGTCCTCGGCGAGGATGGCCCCGATCCGCATACCGGCTTCCAGCGTGAAGCCCATCACGTGATTGTGCCAGCTCAGGAAGGCATCGCGACCGTCTCGGGCCACATGAACATACTTCACGGTATCGTGGATCGGCAGCGAGTCGAATGGCAGGTGGCTCTTGATGAAGCGGCGGTGCGTTTGAGCGGCCAGCGTCGCCAGATCGTCTTCCAACGTATTGAATATCCGCGCGTCCAACCAAGGCGATATGTCCATGAATGGCCGCGGCGCGGGATCCTGAAACACCAGCAGGTCAACGATCCGCTGGGTCCAGGTGGTGCCACACTTGGCATAGGTGGCGATCACGATGTCGTCGGCGCGCGGCTGGAAGGTATCCCAGCGCCGGGAATCCATCACCGGCGTGCGAAACGGCCGGGTCGGCGCTCTCTGAAGTGTCGGCATGGCTTGGTCCCCCTCAACTCACGCGCCGCAACCCTAGCGGCGACTATGCGGCGACGCCAGCAAGCCCCGCTATAGTCCACGCGCCTCCGCCACCCGCCCCTGAAACCACGCCACGCCCGTCTCGTGCCGTGGCGACAGCACCCCGCCCGGATAGACCCCGGCCTCCAGATTGCGCTGCACCTCTTCGCAGACCTGCAGGTCCTGGGCGGTGACCAGATCCGACACCTTCAGCATCGCCGCAAGCTCCGCCGCCCGCGCCGGATCGAAGAAATAGAGATAATCCAGCCGCGTCTCAGCCGGCCCCGTCGCCGTCATCCGCTCGATCATATAGCCGTGGCGGTAGACATTGATCCCCAGGTTGGGCCACAGCCAGCCCCAGATGCCGCCATAGACCGAGGCGTCTCTGGCCGGGGCCATCGCGAACACCATCTGCCCCTCGATCTCGGTCCAGTAGTCGGCGACCACGATGTCGGCGTCGAACTCCGGATGCACCATCGGCAGGTGGTAGCCCTCCAGATAGTTCTCCACATAGGTCTTCCAGTTACAGCCGATCCGGTGCGATCGCCGCTCGACCAGCGGCAGCTCCGCCATCCCGGCCGGCCAGCGCGCCGCCAGCGGCGCCAGGGCGCCCTCCAGCGACTCTCCGCCCGCCGCTAGGTTGACGAATACCAGGCCGCGCCAGACCTCCGCCCGGACCCCGAACAGGCTGAAGTCTCGTGGGTCGAAGCCAGCCAGGTTTCCAAAATCCGTCGCCGTCCGCAGCCGCCCGTCCAGCGCATAGCGCCAGCCATGGTAGCGGCAGGTGAAGGCCTCACCGCAGTTACCTATGCCGTCCGCAACCAGCGCCCCGGCCCGATGGCGGCAGACGTTGTGAAACCCGGCCAGCACCCCGTCCGCCTGCCGCACCACCACCACCGGCGCCCCGCCGACCACGTCGGCGACATAGTCCCCGGTTGTCGCTAGTTGGCTGACATGCCCGACGAACTGCCACGTCCGCCGCAGGATCGCCGCGCGGTCCGCCGCCAGGGCGTCAGGTCCGTGATAGAGGGCGGGCGACAGCATGGGCGGCTCCTGGGACGTCCGGAATAGTGCGGTATCGGCTCAAACCGAACCCCCGCCCACCGCTCATCCCGGCGAATGCCGGGACCCAGATCGCAAAGCTCTGTGGCGGATTGGAAGCGCTCAGAGCTTGTCGAAACTGCCTCTCCGCCATCCCATCTGGTTCCCGGCATTCGCCGGGATGTGCGGGTTTTGTGTTTGACCGGACACCGCTCTACCGCCGCCGCAGCACCAGATAAAGGCCCGTCGCCGCAGCCACCGGGATCAGCGTGTACCCGATCTCCATCGGCTTGCCTGAGGCGACCAGCAGCAGACTGAACCCGATCGCCGCCACCGCCGTGATCGTCGCCCCCACGGCCCCGCGTTCACCCCGCACCAGCGCCAGCAGCGAGCCCGCCGCCAGCGCATAGCAATAGAGGCTGAGCAGCGAGACGACATTCGCGACGGTCGTGAACTGTTCCGCGAGGTTCGGCGTCGCCGTCGTCACCGCCAGCACGCTCGCCAACGCCCCGGCCGCCAGCAGACCCACGACTGACCGCCGCTCGCCCGGTCGGCTGCGGAACATCCGAAACAGCGCGCCATCGTCCGCCGCCGTGCGCGAGGTCTCGACCGTCACCAGGGTTATGACGCATAGGCATCCCACGCAGCGAAGAACGACGCACGCCGCGACCACCGCGCCCAGTCCCGCCCCCAAGACCGCCTTCGCCGCATCAGCGAAGGGCGCGTTCGACGCCGAAAGCGCGCTGGCGGGCAGAATGCCCATGATCGCAGCGTTGGAGGCCAGGTACAGCAGCGCCACCCCGCCAAGCCCCAGCATTGTCGCGCGCGGCACGTTGCGCACCGGATCTTTCACAACGCCCGCTGTTGAGGCCGCCGCCTCCAGTCCAAGGAAGGCCCAGAACGCCGTCAAGGCCGAGCCCTTCAGCGCCGCCAGCGGCTGGAGATCGCCCGGGTTCCACGACTGGCGAAAGGTCTCCGGGTGAAAATAGGCCCACCCGACTGTCGCTGTCAGGATGACCGGTGCAAGGCCCAGCGCGAGTGTCAGACCCTGCGCGCGCGCCACGGCGCGTGAGCCCATCCAGGCGACGGCGATCCCTATCCAGATGACCGCCAGCGTCACCGCCAGGCGTGGCCCAGCCGCCGACAAACTCGGCACAAGAAACCCCGCCGCCCCGGCCGCCGCCAGCGCCACCGCAACCATGCTGACCCAATTTCCAGCCCAGTAGAACACGGTCGTCTGTACCGCCCAGAATCGCCCCAGGCCTGCGGACACAAAGCCCACGAGGCCACGCGCAGCCGGGACTCGCGGCGCCAGACAGATGAACACCCCCGCTATCGCCACAGCGGCCAAGGTCGCCGCGCCCCAGCCCAGCAGCGAGATCGAACCGATGACCCCCAGGGTGGCCGGCAGCAGATAGACCCCCGACCCCACCATATTGCCGGCCACGACGCTGGCCGCGCCGACCACGCCGACCTTGGGATGATGGTCATCGACCCCAGCCTGAAGCCCCGCTTCGATCGCTGCCATGACCTTGTGTCCCCCGCGACCAAGGCTGGAGCAAATGTCTGCAGGTGTCCACCAACCCGCCGCACGGCCTCAAGTTGATTGGATTTCGTTCAGAGTCGTCTGCTACCTGTGCCGCATGTGGCAGGCGCTTTGTCCTACAGCCGTGATAGCTGCGCCTTGGGGGGCGTGATGAGTGACAGTCTGCTGGGCGGCGTGATCCGCCTGATCCAATCCACCGACGGCGCCGAGATCAGCGGCTGGATCGGCCGCAACGCCGATCAGGTGAAGGCGCGCCTCAATGAGGACGGCATCGTCCTGCTGCGCGGCTTCCAGGCATCCGACGAACAGACCGCCGAACGGGCCCTGTTCCAGATCAGCAATGAGCTGCTGGACGACGCCTTCTGGTCGACGCCGCGTAAGGGCGTTTCCGGCAAGACCTTCACCGCCACCGAATTCACCGCCACGCGCTCGATCCAGCTGCACAGCGAGATGTCCTATCTGCCGGCCTGGCCGCGCCTGATCGCCTTCCACGCCCTGGTGGTGGCCGAAGAGGGCGGCGCCACCACTGTCTGCGACCTGGAAGCTGTCAGCCGCGAACTCGCCGACCTGCTGCCTGTCTTCCGCGATCGCGGCGTCATCTACCAGCGCACCCACCGGCCCGGCGTCGATGTGCCGTGGAAGACCGCCTTCCAGACGGAGAACCGCGCCCGCGTCGAGGAAGTCGCCCGGCTGATCGACATGCAGCTGACCTGGCTGCCCAACGACATCCTGCAGACCCGCTACAAGACGCAAGGCACGGTCCAGACCGAGGCCGGCGATACGCTGTGGTTCAACCAGACCAATATCTTCCACCCCTCGAACCTGCCCGCCCAGGGGCGCGAACAGATGACCAAGCTGTTCGGCGAGGCCGGCCTGCCGCGCAACGCCTTCTATGGCGACGGCGCGCCGATCCCCGACGCCATCTTGCACCGGGTCAATCAAACCTTTGACCGGCACGCCTATGGCACCCCCTGGCAGGTCGGCGACGTCTTGTTCATCGACAATATGCGCTTCGCCCACGGCCGCGCACCGTTCAGCGGCGCGCGCAAGCTGCACGTGGCGATGGCCAACCGGCATGCCCAGCCGGTTCGCACGCCGCTGTTCACCTAGGGCCGGCGCGCCAATGGCCCGGGATGCCACTGCAGCGGCGCACGCCAGCCTGGCCGAGCGTGAGATCGTCGGCCTCGTGGCGGTCAATTCCCCGGCCTTCGTTGAAGCCAGTTTCGCCGCCCAGGCCACCGGCCAGATCACCGTGCCGCTGCGCAGCGAGGGCGACCAATCCCGAATCTCGGCCGCCAGCGTCACCCGCATCGTCACCCCCGCCGCCGGCTCCGGCTGGAGGCACATCCCCTTCGACCCTCCCCAGGACGACGCCGTCGCCCAGATCCTCTTCACCTCCGGAACCACCGGCGAGGCCAAGGGTATCGCCCTGACCAACGCCAACATCGCCGACACCACCCAGCGGCTGAACGCCGTCATGAGCCTGGAAGCTTCAGTCCGCGAATATGTCGGCGTGCCGGTCTTCTATTCCTTCGGCATCGGCCGTTGCCGGGCGGTCAGCGCGGCCGGCGGCGCCTGGTACATCCCCCCGCGCGGCTTCGACCCCATCGAGATCGCCGCCATGCTGAAGGCCGGCGAGATCAACGCCATCTCGGCGGTGCCCACCCTCTGGCGGCTGGTGCTGGCCGCGCCGGACGGCATCGCGCCCTACGCTGGCGCGGTGAAATGGATCGAGATCGGCAGCCAGTCGATGTCACGCACCGAGAAAGAGGGCCTGAAGGCGCTGTTCCCGAACGCCGTCATCGTCCAGCACTACGGCCTCACTGAAGCCTCCCGCGCCAGCTTCCTCAGCCTCCACACCGAAACCGGCCCCGCCCTCGACAGCGTCGGGGCCGCAGTCGGCCAAACCGAAATCAAGATCAGCGCCGATCAGCGGATCATGATCCGAGGCCCGCACGTCGCGCCCCTGGCCCTCACCGGAGCCGGCTACCGCACCCTGACCGATCCCGACGGCTGGCTGACCACCGAGGATCTGGGCGCCCTGGAAGATGGCCGGCTGGTCTACCGGGGCCGCGCCGACGACCTGATCAACTGCGGCGGCGTCAAGATCCTGCCCGACGCCCTGGAAACGCCGATCCGCCAGGCCCTGGGCGGCGACGGCCTGATCGCCGTGGCGCGTCTGTCCGACCCCATGCGCGGCGACGCGATCCTTGTCGCCCACACGCGAGACTATCCGTCCGACGCCGTGCAGGCCGCCGCCATCGCTGCGGCTGCGGCGCTGGGTCTGCAGGCCGCTGGCGCCATCAAGCTGCTGGCCATCGACGCGCTCCCCGTCACCGACACCGGCAAGGTGCGCCGCGCCGCCCTGGCCGAACTCTATGCGGCGACAGCCGTCGCGCCCGCAACGCCGACGGACGGTCCCGAAGACAAACCAGCCAGCGACCTGGCGGGCCTGGAGACCCAGCTGCTGGCGATCTGGCGTGAGGCGCTGGGCCGCGACGATGTCACCGTGAACCAGGGCTTCTACGATGTCGGAGGCGACAGTCTCTCGGCCGTGGGCGTGGCCCTGGGCATGGAGAAGGCCGGCTTCCCGCCAGAACTAGCGCACGGCATCTTCGACGGCCTCAGCATCGCCGAGATCGCCCGCCGCCAGCTCCGCGCCAGCGCCCCGCCCAGCGCCCTGGAACAGCAGCTGCTCTCCATCTGGCGCGACGCCCTGGGCCGCGAGGACGTCACCGTCGATCAGGGCTTCTACGACGTCGGCGGCGACAGCCTCTCGGCGGTCAGCGTCGCCCTCGGCATGGAGAAGGCCGGCTTCGCCCCCGAGATCGCCCACGGCATCTTCGACGGCAAATCCATCGCCCAGCTGTGCCAGGAACTGGAGCCCGCCGCCATGCTCGGCGAAGCGCCCACGCCGGCCAAGAGCGAGATCGCCATCCTCGGCGAGGCCTCGAACTTCATCAAGGGCATCGTCTTTCTGTGCATGGTCGCCTCGCACTGGGCGCCGATCTACCTCTTGGCCCTGCATCTGCGCTTTGGCCCGGTCGGCCAGGCGATGGCCCCGATCTTCAGCCTCGGCAGCCCGACCCTGGCCTTCGCCTTCGGAACCGGCATCGCCCTCTTCCACCAACGCCAGCTAGACGTCAGCCCGCCCGCCTTCCGCCGCAACATCCGCCTCGCCATCTGGCTGCTCGGCGGCGGCCTGGTGGTTGGCGCCGCCACAGAGCTGCTTTCGGATTGGGTGCAGACCGGCGATGTCGACGCCGCCGACGCCCTGACCGCCCTGCTCTCCGGCGGGCCGTTCTTCTTTTACCTGCTGGCCACCCTGTCGATCCCGCTGTGGCTGCCGGCCCTCAAGCGCGGCCTAGGCTCAGCCCTCAACATCCTGCTGATCGCCGCCGGCATCTATGCGCTCTATCTGGGTCTGGGCCGCGTCCTGCCGCCGGCCGGCGAAGACCGCATCTACGCCACGGTCCGTGACACCCTGGTCGGCCACTGGAGCCTGTTCCAGATGTCGGCCATCGTTCTGATCGGCGTCGCCGTCGGCCTGATCCTGGAGGCGCGCCTCAGCGCCGGCGGCAAGCTGCGCGGCTTCCTGCGCCACGGCCTGCTGCTGATGGCCGGCGGCCTGATCATGTCCGCCGCCGCCGGCGACCTCGTCAGCTGGATCAGCTTCCCCAAGCCGATCACCCTCTGGGCCATCGTCTTCTACAGCGGCCTGGCGATCACCATCCTGGCCACCTTCGAGACCCTCTCAGAGCGCATCGCCGGCCTGCCGCCCGTCCGAGGCGCCGTCGCCTGGATCTGCTGCGCCGGGATCCTGCTGTTCCCGCTCTATGTGGTCCAGAGCCTGGTCTTCCACGGCTCGCAGATCCTCAGCCACTACACCGGCCTGTCGCCGCCCAAAGCCCTCACCGCCATGATCCTCGTCTTCACCGCCGCCGTCGCCCAACCGCTGTGGCGGGTGTACAAGCTCTATTACGCGGGTCGGAAGTAGACCCTTTGATCCGTCATTCCCGGTCCAGGACCCCGAACTTGTTTCGGGGGACGCCGTACCGGGAACCCATTCAATTTGAACACGTCATTCCCGGTCCAGGAGCGACGCGACGCCGTACCGGGAACCCATGATCTCCGTGCCCGACATCCACTCGCAGCAGCGCCACCGCGTATATCTTGCACCAATCATGTTTATGGGTTCCCGGCGCGGCGGCGCTACGCGCCTTGGCCGAGAATGACAGAATGTTTGGGGAGGATTCGCTCCAACATCCCCCCTTGACCCACAAAACTACACCTGTACTCTAGTCGAAACTACAGGTGTGCAATGAGCAGAATTTCCGCCGCCGAAAGTCAGATCATGGAGGCCCTCTGGAGCCGGGGACCCCTCACCGCCGACGACCTCATCCAGAGCGTCGGCCCGGCACAGGGCTGGGGCGAGGCCACCGTCAAGACCCTGATCAACCGCCTGTTGAAGAAACAGGCCCTCGCCTCCGAACGCCTGAACGGCCGGGCCCTCTATCGCCCGCTGCTCACCCGCGAATCCTATGTCACCGGCGAGAGCCAGGGCCTGCTCGACCGCCTGTTCGGCGGCCAGATCGCCCCCCTCGTCGCCCACTACGCCCGCCACCGCGCCCTCTCCGCCGAAGACATCACCCGCCTGAAAAACCTGATCGCCGAGCTGGAGGTGGAGGATGAGTGAGTCCCTGGTGTTGGGGTCCGAACCCCGAGCGGCGCTGGTCTGGGCGCTCTTGCTCGTCAACATGACCGGAGGTGCGGCGGTCCTGGCGGTCGCCCTCGCACGTCTTCCCGCGCGCCGGATGCTCGGCCCCGGCGTGGCCTATCAGCTGTGGCTCGCGCCGCTGATCGTCGCGCTGGCGACCCTGTTCGTCGGCCTCGTCCCCGCCGACAGCGAACGCGGCTCGCTCGTCGCGGCGGCCGCCGCCAGCTTGCCCCAGCTGGCTCTGTTCGCGCCGCTCTGGGCGATGGGCGTACTGGCGATGGCGGCGCGGGCAGCGTTCGCCCAGGCGCGCTTCATGGCCGAGGCGCGCGCCGGCCGCGCCGGACCGGCGGTGGTCGGCCTGATCTCGCCCCGGATCCTGCTTCCGGCCGACGACGGCACATATTCGGCGGACGAGCGCGAGCTGATCCGCGCCCATGAACGCGAGCACGTGGCTCACAAGGACACCCGCGCCACGGCCCTTTGCGTCCTCATCCAGTGCCTGTGCTGGTTCAACCCCCTCGCGCACCTGGCCGCCCACCTGATGCGCCTGGACCAGGAACTGGCCCGAGACGCGGCGGTGATCATGAGCCGCCCCGGCGCGCGAGCGCTCTATGCCCGCACCCTGCTGAAGTCCCAGCTGGCCATCGCGCCCCTGCCGTTCGGATGTTATTGGCCGGCCCGTGGGCGCCATCCGCTGGAGGCGCGGATTGCCCTGCTCAAGCGACCCGGCCGATCACCTTCTCGCGGCGCAGAGGCGTTGCGCCCGCCGGTGGCCGCGATCCGCCCCTGATCTCACCCGCCTGATCCTCCCAACTTCCGGAGACGCCCGTGCACATCCCCCGATTCAGGGCGCGATCCCTGCTGCCTGCCCTGTTGCTGGCCAGCGCGGCCCCGGCCGCCTTCGCCGGGGCGCCCAACGCCGATGTCGCCAGCTACCCACCGGCCTTCTTCGCCGCCCAGCACCCTGCCAATGCCGCCGAGATGCTGCAGCGGGTTCCGGGCTTTACCCTCGACTACGGCTCCGGCGCGCGCGGCCTCGAAGGCTCCGGCGGCAATGTTTTGATTGACGGCGCACGGCCTACCACCAAGGCCGACAATATCGCCGCCATCCTGACCCGCATCCCGGCCGCCAATGTGGAACGCATCGACCTGATCCGGGGCGGCGCGCCGGGCATCGACATGCAGGGCAAGGCCGTTGTCGCCAATGTCATCCTGCGCAAGAGCGCGCGGCCGCAGGGGGAGGCAGAGGCGCGAACCAGCCGGCGCCCGCGTGGCGGACCGGTGGCCGATCTGGCCCTGCGAGGCTCCGGACCTGTGCGCGGGGGAACCCTGGAGGGGTCCTTCACCTACGGCCGTGGCTTCAGCGGCTTG
>JAYTFM010000016.1:0-8424 GCA_043734425.1 Alphaproteobacteria bacterium | reverse complement strand
TTCATGATCGTCTCCGCCCTGATGAGCGGCGCCGTTGTCGGCGCGCTGCTGGGCCTGTTTGGCGGCGGCGGCTCGGTGCTGGCGACGCCCCTATTGCTCTATGTGGTGGGCATCCGCGATCCGCATGTGGCGATCGGCACCTCCGCCGCCGCCGTGGCCGTCAATGCGGCGATCAGCCTTTTCGGCCACGGCCGGGACGGGCGGGTCAAATGGCCGTGCGCGACAGTGTTCGCTGGCGCGGGCCTGCTCGGCTCGTTCCTGGGCTCCAGCCTGGCCAAGGCGGTCGATGGTCAGAGGCTCTTGCTGTTCTTCGCCGCCGCCATGGCGGCCATCGCGCTCTCAATGCTGCGACGCCCCAAGTCCATGGGCGATCCCAACGTCCACATCACCTTGCCCCTGATGATGAAGCTGGCGCCCTTGGGCGTGCTGACCGGCCTGGCCGCGGGGTTCTTTGGTATCGGCGGCGGCTTCCTGATTGTCCCGGGCCTGATGGCGGCGACCGGCATGACCCTGGCCAATGCGGCGGCCTCGTCGCTGCTGTCGGTGTCTGTGTTCGGCGCGGCGACCTCGCTGAACTACGCCGCCTCTGGCCAAGTGAACTGGCCGATCGCCTTACTCTTTATAGTGGGGGGTCTCGGCGGCGGCGCGCTGGGTGTCCGCGGCGCGGGCATGCTGGCCGGCCATGTGGTGCTGGCGCGCAGGCTGTTCGCTGGGCTTGTCCTTCTGGTCGCCGCCTATGTGGCTTGGCGGGCGCTTGGCCCATAGGCGCCTCGAGACATCCAGGATGTCCGAGCAAAGCGCCAGCGAGGCTGGCCGATGGCTGACGACGACGCGCCCTGGCCCGCGGTAGCCGCCGCCGTTCGCCGCCCGAGAGTACGTTCCGCTATCGCCGATCCAGGTCGCCAGACTGTGCGGTAGGCGCCGGATCCGCGCGGCGAGCTGGGCGTCGGCAGGGCGTCCCAAAGCGAGTCATCATCAGCATCCCGCGCGGCGAGCTCGTGAGCAGGCGCGCATCCGGCGGCGCATGGGCGCACAAGGATCGGACCCAGCCCAGCGGGGCGGCCTCCAAACGTCTGCTGGATATCGCCGACCGCTGCCCGGTCAGTCGCACCTTGTCCGCCGGGGCAGTGATCAAGACCCGACTGGCTGAGGCCGTCCTGCCGGACGTCGTCGAAGCCTAGCGCCTCGCCGAGTTGCGCGATGGCTGCCCGCGATAGATGTCGCAAAGCGTATCAAGCACCCGCACCGCCGCGGGGTCGTCCAGACGGTAGTAGATGGTCTGTGCCTCACGGCGGGTCGCCACGAGGCCCTCAGAGCGCATCTTGGCCAGATGCTGCGAGGTCGTCGATTGCGCCATCTTGGCGTGGTCGGCCAGATCCCCCACCGAAGCCTCGCCCTCGACCAGGCGACAAAGCAGCAGGAGCCGGGGCTCACTGGCCATGAGCTTCAGCAGGCGCGCCGCCGACTGGGCGCTTTGCTCAAGCTCGGAGAGTTCATCGGATGACGGGCGTGGGGCAAGGGCAACGGTCATCTGCTTTATGTAGAAGATACGCATGCAAGGTCAAGCCGGGCGCTTTCGGGTCTTTCCACGAGACTCTTTTGTCGCCTTTGCTGGCAGCGCCACGCCATCGTCACGCAGGACTAAATAGATCGCCGGGATCACCAGCACGGTCAGCAGGGTCGAGGAGGCCAGACCGAACAGCAGCGAGATCGCCAATCCCTGGAAGATCGGGTCGGTGAGGATCACCGCCGCGCCGATCATGGCCGCCGCCGCGGTCAGGACGATCGGCTTGAAGCGGATGGCTCCGGCCTCCAGCAGCACCTCACGGAGCGGGCGATCGCCTGTCTGGCTATGGCGGATGAAGTCCACCAGCAGGATTGAGTTGCGCACGATGATGCCGGCGAGCGCGATGAAGCCGATCATCGAGGTGGCGGTGAACGGCGCGCGGAACAGGATGTGGCCGATGACGATCCCGACCAGCGTCAGCGGGATCGGGGTCAGGATAACGAGTGGTAGGCGGAAGCTTTTGAACTGGGCGACCACCAGGACGTAGATGCCCAGGATGGCGACGCCGAAGGCGGCGCCCATGTCGCGGAAGGTGACCCAGGTGATCTCCCATTCGCCGTCCCACAGGACCGTCGGCCGGCTCTCGTCGTCCGGCTGGCCATGCATGCGGATGTCCGGCTTGGGAAGGTCCTTCCAGTCGCCCTGACGAATGGCCTTGTCGACCGCCATCATGCCGTAGATCGGGGCCTCATAGGCGCCGGCGAGTTCACCCATGATCATGTCCACGTCGCGCCCGTCGCGGCGGAAGATGTGCGTCGAGCCGGCTTCGTTTGACGCCGTGGCGACCTCGCCCAGCGAGACCAGACGGCCGCCGCCTGCGCCTTGCGACATGGCCACCGGCATGGCGGCCAGGCCCTCGCCCCAGCTGCGGGCCGATTGCGGCAGGCGCACGGAAATCTCGAGCGGATCGCGGCCTTCGCCGCGATGGGCGTAGCCGACCACCTGGCCGCCCAGGGCCGCGGCGATCGAGTCATAGACGTCGCGGTCGCTGACCTTGAGGGCTTCGAGCCGGTCGCGGTCTGGAACCAAGCGCAAGCCGGGGCGCGGCTGGCCGTAGCTGTCGTCGATGTCGACGATGTAGGGCACGGAATGGAAGGTAACCTTGACCCGCTCGGCCACGGCGCGGCGGGTCGCGGCGTCAGGTCCATAGACCTCGGCCAGCAGGGTCGCCATCACCGGCGGCCCGGGCGGCGCCTCGACGACCTTGATCGCCGCGCCTGCGGGGAGGGCGACCTTGGCCAGCTTCTGGCGCAGATCGAGCGCGATGGCGTGGCTGGAGCGATGCCGCTCGCCCTTTTCGGCCAGGGCCACCGAGAGGTCGCCCATCTCCGGCTTGTTGCGCAGGTAGTAGTGCCGCACCAGGCCATTGAAGTTGAACGGCGAGGCCGTGCCAGCATAGGCGTCGATGGCGACCACTTCGGGCAGGGCGCGAGTGATGATGGCCGCGTCGGAAAGCGCCCGCTGGGTGGCTTCCAGCGATGTGCCTTCCGGCATGTCGAGGACCACCTGCAGCTCCGACTTGTTGTCGAAAGGCAGCAGCTTCACGGTCACGGTCCTGGTGGCGAACATGGCGCAGGCGACCAGCGTGGCGAGGCCCACCCCGATCAGGAAGGTCCAGGCCGATTTGCGCGTGCCGATCACCCGGATGGCGACCTTGCGGTACAGCGCGCCGAGCTTGCCTTCGTCGTGGTGTCCGCCGCCGGCCGACAAGGTCTTGCGGGCGAAGCGAACCATCAGCCAAGGCGCGATGACCACGGCGACGAAGAACGAGAACACCATCGCCGCCGAGGCGTTGACCGGGATAGGCGCCATGTAGGGGCCCATCAGGCCCGAGACGAACAGCATCGGCAGCAGGGCGGTGACCACGGTCAGGGTGGCGACCACGGTGGGATTGCCGACCTCGGCCACGGCGTCGACCGCCGCATCGACCCGGCTTCGCTCGTCAGCCATCGCCCAATGTCGGGCGATGTTTTCGATCATGACGATGGCGTCGTCGACGAGAATGCCGATCGAGAAGATCAGGGCAAACAGGCTGACACGGTTGATCGTGTAGCCAAGAAGATTCGAGGCGAAGAGCGTCAAGAGGATCGTGGTCGGAATGACCACGGCGGTGACAGCTGCCTCGCGCCAGCCGATCGCGAAGCCGATCAGCACGACGATGGAGAGCGTCGCCAGCCCGAGATGGAACAAGAGCTCGTTGGCCTTGTCGTTGGCGGTCGCGCCATAGTCGCGGGTCACCGCAACGCTAAGACTGTCCGGGAGGAGCGTGCCCTTCAGCGCCTCGACCCGGGCCAGCACGGCCTGGGAGACGACGACGGCGTTGGCGCCCTTGCGCTTGGCGATCGCCAGGCTGACGGCCGGCGATTCGCTCCAGCCCTGGCCGGCGCGGGCATAGCGCCAGGCGCGGGCCTGGTCTTCGCGCGGCCCCTCGATCACCGTGGCGACGTCGCGGACGTAGACGCTCTCGCCCTTGGTGGAGGGCAGGGCCAAGAGGCCGATCTGGGTGGCGTTGGCCAGAGTTCGTCCCGCCGTGACATCGACGGCCTGGCCGCCGTTGCGCACCTGTCCCGCGGGGAAGGCGCGGTTCGCCTGACGGATACTGTCCATCAAGGCGCCCAGCGAAACCCCATGTTGCGCCAGGCGAGCGGGATCCGGCTCGATCCGGATCTCCTGCGGCCGGCCGCCGACGATGAAGGTCAGGCCAACATTATCGACCTTGGTGACTTCGTTGCGCAGCTTGCCGGCCAGTTCATAGAGCGCCTGGTCCGTCCATTGACCGGCGGCGCCCGGCTTCGGCGACAGGGTCAGTACGAGGCTGGGCACGTCATTGATGCCGCGGGTCTGGATCAGGGGCTCGGGGATGCCCGCCGGGATGCGATCGTAGTTGGCTCGGATCTTTTCGTGGATGCGCACCGCCGCGGCGTCCGGGTCGGTCCCGACGTTGAAACGGGCGGTGACCATGACCTGATTGTCGTCGGCGAAGGTGTAGACGTGCTCGACGCCGGCCACGCTCTTGACGATGGTCTCCAGCGGCTTGCCGACCAGCTCGACAGCGTCCGGCGCGCGCAGGCCGGGGGCGGCGACCATGATGTCGACCATGGGCACGCTGATCTGCGGCTCCTCCTCGCGGGGAATCGAGACCAGAGCCAGGAGGCCCACAGCGATGGCGGCCAGCAGGAAGAGGGGCGTCAGCGGCGAGCGGATCGTCGCCTTGGTCAGTCGCCCGGAGAGGCCGAGGTTCATTTGGCGCTTCCGGCCGGGGTCAGGACGTCACCCGCGCGGAGGCCGGACAGCACTTCGACCGTGTCGACGGTCGGGCCGGCCGTGGTCTGCACGGGGGTCTCGGAGACTGTGTTGTCCGCGCGGACGAGCCGCGCGTAGTCGACGCCGAACCGGGTGACGATATAGCGGCGTGGCACGATCAGGGCTGAGCGCGAGCCGACCTTGATCTGGGCGCGCACGCGCTGGCCGATCAGATCCTGCGGCAGGCCGCGCGCGGAGACGTCGGCGGTGACCTGGCCGCCGGTCACGGACGGATAGACCTGGGTGATCGTCCCTTGCGCGGCCACGCCGCGCAAATCCTCGGAAGCCAGCTGGACGACGTCGCCGACCTTCAGAGCGCGGGCTTGGCCTTCCGGCAATTCGACCCGCACGACCATCGGCCCGGCGGTGACCTTGGCCAGGGTCTGGCCCGGCATCACCACGGAGCCGACCGGCACGTCGGCGGTCAGCACGCGACCGGCAGCCGGGGCCAGGATCGCGCCTTGGGCGCCGAGCTCGGCGCTGGCCCCGCGCTGAGCGCGGGCGGCCGCCAGGTTGGCGTTGGCAGCCTTGGCCTGGGCCTCGACCTGGTCAAGGCGGGCCTGGGCATAGACCCCGTGGGAGAACAGATCGCGGGTGCGCGAAAGGTCGGCATTGGCGCGGGCGGCTTCAGCCACCGCCGCTGAGACCTGGGCGTCGAAGGCGCCGGTCTGCAAGGCGAGGCGATCGTCCTTCACCCGTCCGATGACCTGTCCCTGACGGACCATGTCGCCTTCCTTGACCGAGAGGCTGACCAAGACGCCGGAAATCCGCGCGCGGGCCTCGGCCATGTCGCGTGTCGTCAGGGTGGCCGGGACCGGCTTCAGGTCGGCGACCGTCTGGGCTTGGACGGTCAGCCGCCCGGCGGCCGGCGCGACCCACGCGACCGGCGCGCTCGGCTTGGATTCCCCGCAGGCGCCCAGCAGCAAGGCCGCGCCCAGGGCGCTGATCAGATACGGCCTTAACGGCATGGTTCGCCCTCCCGGGGTCTTGTTGTGATTGAAGGTCAGCCGCCGACGGTCGGCAGTCCGGCGGCCTTCCAGGCGGCAAGGCCGCCGGCAAGATGGGTCTCAACGGCCTGATTGGCCTTGCGGCACTTATCGACCGCCATCGCCGATCGCTTACCGCCGGCGCACTGCAGGACAATCGTCTTGCCGGCCGCGTCGGGCAGGGTCGCCGGATTGAAGGTCGAAAGCGGGACGTTGAGCGCGCCGGCGATCTTCTCGGCAGCGAATTCGTCCGGCTCGCGCACATCGATCAGCAGGATTTCTCGGGCGTCGAGGCCGAACTTCACCTGTTGCGGGGTGAGGTCCTTGGTCTTGGGGGCGCCGAACATGGGCAAAGCTCCTTAAGAGGCGGCGCGGTCAGGGACCGTGCAGAACAGGCGGGACAAGGTCTCGACCAGAGCGCGGGCGTGACCGCTGTTGAGGCCGTAGTAGATGGTCTGGCCATCGCGCCGGGCCGCGACCACGCCGTCACGGCGCAAAAGGCCCAGGTGTTGCGAAGCCAGGGTTTCGCGCACGCCCAGCATCTGGGCGAGCGCGCCCACAGACTGCTCACCGTCGATCAGGGTGCAGACGATCATCAGCCGATGCGGGTTCGCTAGCGCCTTCAGGAGCGCGCAGGCGTCATCGGCCGAGGCCTTCAGAGCGTGGGCTTCTAATTTCATAGTTGCGCATATGCGCCTTTTCGCATATTCAGTCAAGCAAGATGGAGCCTCACTCTAAGGCCGCGAGCCCGGTCGGGGTGTGATCCGCATCAAAGCGCCGCTGCGAAAAGAGGCGGAAACTTGCGGCTGGCTAACGCCGGGCATTGGAGGAGACCGACTATGGCCAAGCCGCGCATTGTCATCCTGGGCGCCGGACTGGGCGGCGCAATCGCCGCCTTCGAAATCAAGGACGCCGTCCGCGATAAGGCTGTGGTGAGCGTGGTGTCGCAAGGCGACACCTTCCACTTCGTCCCCTCCAACCCCTGGGTCGCCGTCCATTGGCGCAAGCGCGACGCCATCGAGGTCAAGCTGCCCCCGGTGTTTAAGAAGCGAGGCGTCGCCTTCACCGGTGTCGGCGCCAAGACGGTCTCACCCGCCAAGAACCAGCTGGAACTCAACGACGGCACGACCGTCGATTACGACTATCTGATCATCGCCACCGGCCCAGAACTCGCCTTCGATGAAATCCCGGGCCTTGGCCCGCACGGCGGCTTCACCCAGTCGGTTTGCCACGTCGATCACGCAGAGACCGCGGCCGCCGCCTTCGACAAGTTCGTGGAAAATCCTGGCCCGATCGTGGTCGGCGCCGTGCAAGGCGCCTCGTGCTTCGGCCCGGCCTACGAGTTTGCCATGATCCTCGATACCGAGCTCAGGCGTCGCAAGATCCGCGACAAGGTGCCGATGACCTTCGTTACCTCTGAGCCCTATGTCGGCCACCTCGGCCTCGACGGGGTCGGCGACACCAAGGGCCTGCTCGAAAGCGAGATGCGCGAGCGGCACATCAAGTGGGTCACCAACGCCAAGGTCGCCTCGGTCGAAGCCGGGATGATGCACGTCGAGGAGATCGCCGACGACGGCTCGGTCAAGCAGACCCACGACCTGCCCTTCGCCTATTCGATGATGCTGCCGGCGTTCCGCGGCGTCGCCGCCGTTCGCGGGATCGAGGGGCTGACCAATCCGCGCGGCTTCATCATTATCGACAAGCACCAGCGCAATCCGACCTTCCCCAATGTCTTTGGCCTCGGCGTCTGTGTGGCCATCGCGCCCACCGGCAAGACGCCCGTTCCGGTCGGGGTGCCCAAGACCGGCTTCATGATCGAGAGCATGGTCACCGCCATCGCTCAAAACATGGCTGAAATCATCGGCGGCAAGGACCCGACCCACGAGGCGACCTGGAACGCCTTCTGCCTGGCCGATTTCGGCGATGGCGGCGTGGCCTTCGTCGCCCAGCCGCAGATCCCGCCACGCAACGTCAACTGGTCGGCCAGCGGCAAGTGGGTCCACCTCGCCAAGGTCGGCTTCGAGAAATACTTCCTCGGCAAGGTGAAGCGCGGCGAGAGCGAGCCGTTCTACGAGAAGCTGGCCCTGGAGGTCATGGGCCTGCGCAAGATCAAAGGCTGAGCCATGCGCCAGTTCGTCTGCCCGGCCTGTGGCGCGGCCAACCGCGCGCCCGACGGCAAGGACCCGCTGGCGGCCAAGTGCGGTCGCTGCGGAGAGCGCCTGTTCAGCGGCCATCCGACCGAAGTCGACGCCAAGGCCCTGAGCGCGCATCGCGCCTCCACCATGGGCGCCGCGGTGCTGGTCGACGTCTGGGCGCCATGGTGTGGCCCTTGCCGGGCGATGGCCCCCAACTTCGCCGCTGCGGCGAAGACGCTTGAGCCTGACGTCCGGCTCCTAAAGCTGAACTCCGAAGCCGAGCCACAGGCGTCTGCCGAGTTGGGCGTCTCCGGCATCCCGACGTTGCTGCTCTTCAGGGAAGGCCAAGCCATCGCCCGCACGTCCGGGCTGATGAGCGCCCAACAGATCGTCGCCTGGACCCGCCAGGCTCTCGCCCAGGCGCCAAGCCGGG
>JAYTFM010000015.1:0-13129 GCA_043734425.1 Alphaproteobacteria bacterium | reverse complement strand
CCGAGGCCGCCCAACTGCGCGCCGCGAGGGGCTAGAGACGATGTTAGACTTTCCTTATGCGGCGTTCATCATCCCGGCGTTTGGGATTACCGGCGTGGTGTTCGTCGGGATGATCGCCCTGTCGCTGAACCACGCCCGGCGCTGGAAGCGCCGGTTCGAGGCGCTTGCCGGACGATGAGCCGCTGGCTGGCCATCGCCCCGCTGGCAGTGCTGATCGCCCTGGGTGGGCTGTTCTATTTCTTCGCCTTGAGGCGTGATCCGCAGGTGCAGCCGCAGGCGCTGGTGGGACGGCCGATGCCGGACCTTACCTTACCCAGCCTGGCCGACGGCCGGCCGGTGCGCCTTCGCGCCACAGTCGCCGAAGGCCCGATGCTGGTGAACTTCTTCGCCTCCTGGTGTGCGCCGTGTGAGATCGAACAACCGGTGCTGATGAGTCTGCGGGGCCAGGGCGTGCGGGTGGTGGGGATCGCCTATAAGGATGCGCCGCCAAACACCCAGGCGATGCTGGCGCGCCTCGGCAATCCCTATGTGCTGACTGTGGTCGACCGCGAGGGTCGGGCCGGCGTGGAGTTTGGCGTCACCGGCGTGCCGGAGACTTACCTCGTTGGCCGCAATGGCCAGGTGCTGGCCAAGCACACCGGGCCGCTGGATGAGGCGGAGGCCGCAAAGCTGGCCGCGCAGGCGCGTTAACCCGGCGTTGACGCGGCCAAGGCCAGGTTGCCGGGCCTGTTAACCACGTTTGAGGGCGGCTCGTGACCACCGTCGGCCCATCCCTGAGCCCACAGACGCCGGTCGCCGCACCGCGCACCGATGCGGCCGCCCTGGCTGCGGCGCGGGCGTTCTTCGATGCGGCTCTGGGGCGGACGCCGGCGCCGGCCGCGAGTGCGCCCGCTGCGGTTGCGGTGATTAGCGCGGGGACGACACCCGCCGTCCTGGGGTCAGAGGCGCCAACAAAAATTCCGCGCCCCGGCTCGCTGATCGATATCCGCGTATAGGCTGCTACTTCTCCGCCGCGTCCTCGTCCGGCGGCGAGTGCTTGGCGATCAGCGGCATCTGGCTCAGCGTGAACAGGAAAATCACGATGGCCATGCCCGGGAACTTGAAGAACCCCCAGGTCAGGGTCGACTGGGTGCGCCAGACCACTTCGTTGGCGATGGCCATGGCGAAGAACATCAGGGCGAAGCGGATGGTCAGGGTGCGGATCGCCGGGTCCGGCAAGTGCAGGCTGTCGCCCAGCACCATCTTCAGGGGATTCTTGCCACGCCACAGGCCGGTGAGCAGCAGAATTCCAAACGCCGAATAGAGGATCGTCGGCTTTTCCTTGATGAACC
This sequence comes from Alphaproteobacteria bacterium, assembly GCA_043734425.1. Classification (GTDB taxonomy): domain Bacteria; phylum Pseudomonadota; class Alphaproteobacteria; order Caulobacterales; family Caulobacteraceae; genus Phenylobacterium. Next base: position 11,798 of record JAYTFM010000015.1, on the reverse strand, counting down.
GCTCGTCGTGGAAAACCAGGGTCAGGCCGCCGAAGATCACCCCCAACACCGCAGTCACCAGCGGCATCGGCGCGATCCGGCGCTCGAAGATGTAGGCCACCACCAGGGCGGCGAGCGAGCCGATCACCACAGCCCAGCTGGCGGTCACGGCGCTGCGGGTGATCCCCAGGGTGACCAGAAAAGCGATCAGGCCGGCATAGTCCACAAATCCACGGATCCAGGCCTTGGTCTTGGGGCTCATGCCACCGGCTCCTCGAGGCCCACCAGAGACCGTGCAAAGGCGCGGGCATTGAACGGCTGGAGATCGTCCACACCTTCACCCACACCGATCAGTTTAATCGGGCTGTCCGAAGCTTGCGCGACCGGCACCAGCACCCCGCCGCGCGCCGTGCCGTCCAGCTTGGTCATGACGATGCCCGTCACGCCGATCTGGTTGCCGAACACGTTTTCCTGCGCCAGGGCGTTGCGCCCGACCGTGGCGTCCAGCACCAGCAGGGTCTCATGCGGCGCTTCCGGATCCAGCTTCTTCACGACGCGGATGATCTTGTGCAGCTCGTCCATCAGGCCTTGCTTGTTCTGCAGCCGGCCGGCGGTGTCGATCAGCACGACGTCATAACCCTCGTCACGGGCCTTCTGAACGGCGTCAAACGCCAGGCCAGCGGCGTCGGAGCCGATCGGTCGACCCATAAAATCGGCGCCCGCACGTTCGGCCCAGATCTTCAGCTGCTCCACCGCCGCCGCGCGAAAGGTATCGCCCGCCGCCACCAGAACCTTGGCGCCGCGCCGGGTGAGGTCGCTGGCGATCTTGCCGAGCGTCGTCGTCTTGCCTGAGCCGTTGACGCCAATGAACAGCACCACATAGGGCCGGGGTCCGGCCAGCGCATCAAAGGTTCCCTGGCGGGCGGACAACTCATCGCCGATGGCGGCGGACAGCGCCTCGCGGATCTCGGCTTCACCCACGTCCTTGCCGAACTTCTCGTCAGCGAACCGCTGGACAATGCGCGCAGCCGCGTGCGGACCGAGGTCGGCCTCGATCAGCATCTCTTCCAGTTCGTCCAGCTTGGCCTGATCGAGCGGCGCCTTGGCGACGAACACCTGGGCGATCTGCTCGCCCATCTGTTTCGACGACTTGGTCAGCCCCTGGGTGAGCCGCTGGAGCCAGCCGCGTTTCGGTTCGGACCGTTCGGGTTCGGACATGGGCGGGGCTTCTAGCGGCTGCGCAGCCCCGCGTCACCCAGGCTACTTCGCCTCGGCAAGGGCTTTCATGGTCGCCACGATGCCGGTGAACTGCTTGGCCCGGCGCGCCTTGTCCGCCGCCTTGGCTTCGGGCGTCGCCAGCGGCTCGGCGTCATAGACCAAGGTGTAGAGCAGCTTGGAATGGCGCTTGTCGATCGGCTGGATTTCCACTGTGCCGTGGTAGTCGATCGGCGACTTGGGCTGAGAGTAGCTGTAGGACCAGGCGGTCTTGGCGACCAGCAGCTCGTCGATCCGATCGGCAATCCGGCGCACGGCGCCCATCTCACCATCCTTGCCGGAGGTGATCACGCAGGTGGTCTTCAGCCAGGCGCCGATATCGCAATAGCCGGAGATCTTCTTCCAGGCCGCAGCGGCTGGCGCATTGATCGTCGTCTCCAGCGGCACGGTGACAAAGTCGGCGGCGCTAGCGGTCGTGGCGACGCCGGCGGCCAGGACGGCGCAGGCGGCCATCTGAAGTCTTGAGGTCATGCTCGTTCTCCCTGTTTGAGGCGCAGCTTAGCTGCTCGCCCTTGGTTGCCTATGTCTCATTCGTTACGCGCGCTCAGCGCCAGCGCTGGATCATCGGCCAGAGCCATATCGCCCCGACCAGTACCGCGATGAGCGCCAGGATCAGGCCGGCGCGCGGGTTGGCGCCGAGCAATCCCGGCCTCGGCGGCTTCGCCGGTTTGCGACGCAGCTGCGCCTCGCGCGCCTTCTTGAAGCTCGCCAGATCGGTGATTCGGGGGTCGTCCGGCGGCCTAGCCATCAGCTGGCGAGCTTTTCCAGGTCGTCGGCTGAGATGTCGGCATTGGAATAGACGTGCTGAACATCGTCGTCGTCCTCCAGCGCTTCGAGCATTTTCATCAGGGTTGCGGCCGCCTCCCCGGTGACCGGCGTCAGGACCTTGGGCCGCCAGACGATGTTGGTGGACTTGGCGGCGCCCAGCGCGGCCTCGAGCGCGGCGGCGACCTCGGAGAGCTGGTCAAACGCAGTGTAGACGGTGTGGCCGTCCTCATCGGACTCCACGTCATCCGCGCCGGCCTCGATGGCGGCTTCCATGATCTGGTCCTCAGAGCCGATCGCCGCCGCGTAGCCGATCTGGCCCACCCGGTCCCACATGAACGAGACCGAACCGGACTCCCCCAGATTGCCGCCGTTCTTGGTGAAGACCGAGCGCACATTGGCGGCGGCGCGGTTGCGGTTGTCGGTCAGCGCCTCGACGATCACGCCCACCCCGCTGGGCCCGAAACCTTCATAGCGGATCTCCTCATAGCTCTCCGCATCGCCGCCCGAGGCCTTCTTGATGGCGCGGTCAATCACGTCCTTGGGCAGCGACTCACCCTTGGCGTTGTTCACCGCCAGCCGCAGGCGGGCGTTCATCGTCGGGTCGGGCAGGCCCATCTTGGCCGCCACGGTAATCTCGCGAGAGAGCTTGGAGAACAGCTTGGAGCGGGCCGAATCGGCCCGGCCCTTGCGGTGCATGATGTTCTTGAACTTGGAATGTCCGGCCATGATCCGTCGGGGCTATGTTGGCGAGAGGCGAGCGCTTCTAACCCGGACCGGCGTCCCGGCGGAACCCCCAGGCAAGGATCTGGGTCAAAGGCCGGCGATCTTGCGCCCGCAGGCAAAGGTTGCTTCCGCCGAAAGTCCCGTCGCCAGCTGCAAACGCCTGCCCTCAATCACCGCATCGCCATAGGGCCAGAATCGGACGGTGCGAGGTCTGTGTCGCCCGTCGCGGATGTTGGCCGTCACCTCGCGGGTGATATCTCCTGCGGTCAGGCTGAGCGCTTCCAGCGCCATGCCATTGCGCAGGCCACTGTTCCAGGCTGGGCCGCCGCGCCGAACGCCCTTGATCACCTTCGCAGTTTGAGAGGTGGCGACGTCGAAGCCCGGATCAAAGGCGGGCGTCACGATGGGCTTCACGTCGACGCACCGGTCGAACAACATCTCCGGCAGGGGAATGACCGCTCGGCTGGCGGCGTAGCGCGCGATGTCGGGGCGGATATCAAGACCCGCTGTCACCCAGGAAGCGGAGATCAGGCCGGTGGCTGGATCTGGCGCCTGGCCGGGCGGGAAGCGTGCCGCGTGATCGGCCATGCGGCGGATGACATCGTCCATGTCCAGCTTACCGCCGGACGCGCGGCGGACCGCCTCGTCCCACTTCAGCGCCAGGATCAGTCCGCGCGCGCCGGGGTCGCCCGCCCGGTCGGCGGCGTTCAGCCGGGCCAGGGCGTCGCTGGGCGATGCGAGGCCGGCGCGCTGGCCCAGGCGTAAGATGACCAGGGCCGTCAAACCTTCGGTGAGCCACGGTGGCGCAGGCCCTGCGCCAAGTCGTGTGGGGATGCGGGTTCGCGCCTGGGTCACGGCGGCGACCTCCAGCGTCGGCGGCAGAATCACCAAGGCCGGCCGCGACGTCTCGCCCCAGAACAACCGCTCGGCGGCGATGAGGCGCCCGACCATGTCCGCAGCTGTGGCGAGCTTGGCTTGCGCGACGCCACGCGCTGCGACCCGAACCTGATCCGGCCGATCCAGGACGATCACATCCGGTCCTGCAAGGCCCTCGGCGGCTGCGAGGTCGGCGGTTGTTGCGGGCGCCGATGCGGCGTTGGCGTCCAGGCTTGTGACGGCCCGCCAGCCCGTCGGCCACCGGTCCCAGCGAAAGCTGACCGGCTCAGACGCGCGGCCCTCGGGCGCCGCGAAGGTCTGCGCGCCGTTCAGGCTGAGACCGCCTGGATCGGCGGGCAGGGTGTAGCGAATGCGCAGTTTGGCGCCGGCCCGGTGGGTGAGGATCGCGACGTCAGCCTCCCGCCGCAGCCGTGCGCCACGGACCTGAAGGTTGGCCGCGCCGTTCGGGAGGCTCAATCGCGTCTCGCCGTCGGCGTCGCCCTGTAGGCGTAGGTCCAGCGTGAGGTCGGAGGGGGTCACGCTCAGCCGATACTCCACCCGCGCCGGCGGTGTGGCGCCGGCCGACAGGAGCGCGACAACGGACATCAGAACGACGCGGATCATCGACCTTGTTTAGCGCAAATGGCCGGGCGGCGGTTCCGGTGCGAGAGCGAAATTGCGCCCTCAGGAGCCGTGGTCACAGCATCTGCTGCAGCACCCGGTCCGGCGGCCTATGGCCGTCCATCCAGGTCTTGATGTTGATGATCACCTTTTCGCCCATCTCGACGCGGGCTTCGACGGTGGCCGAGCCCATGTGCGGCAGCAGGACGGCGTTGGGCAGTTTCAGCAGCTTGGGATTGATCCGGGGTTCGAACTCGAAGACATCGAGGCCAACGCCGGCGATGCGGCCCTCGGCCAGCAAGTCAGCGAGAGCGGCCTCATCGATGATCTCGCCACGCGCGGTGTTGATCACCACGGCTTGCGGCTGCAACAGCTTCAGGCGCCGCGCCGATAACAGGTGATAGGTGGCCGGGGTGTGCGGCGAGTGGACCGAGATGATGTCCATCCGGGCCAGCATCTGGTCCAGGCTGTCCCAGTAGGTCGCCTCCAGCTCCTCGGAGACCCGCGAGCTGACGGGTTTGCGGTTGTGATAGTGGATCTGCAGGCCGAACGCCTTGGCCCTCCGCGCGACGGCGGTGCCGATCCGGCCCATGCCGATGATCCCCAACCGCTTGCCGGTGATCCGCCGGCCCAGCATCCAGGTGGGCGCCCAGCCGGTGAACTGATCGGCCCGCACCGCATTGGCGCCCTCGATCACCCGCCGCAGCGTCGCCATCAGCAGGGTCATCGTCAGGTCGGCGGTGTCCTCGGTCAGCACGCCGGGGGTGTTGGTGACCAGGATGCCCTTGGCGGTGGCGGCGGCCACGTCGATGTGATCGACCCCGGCCCCGAAGTTGGCGATCAGCTTCAGACGATCCCCGGCCTTGTCGATCAGACCAGCGTCGATCTTGTCGGTGATGGTCGAGGCCAGCACGTCGCAGCGGCCGACCGCCTCGATCATCGCCTTGCGGCTCATCGGCTCGTCGGTGAGGTTCAGTTCGGCGTCGAACAGCTCACGCATCCGCGTCTCCACGGAATCCGGGAGTCTGCGGGTGACGATGACTTTCGGCTTGCGGCTGGCCATGAGCGAACGGAAAAGAGACCTCTGCAGCGCCGGTTGGGCGCGGTGACCTGAGACCCTTAGCAAAGGGACTGGGTGCGGCCAAGGCGAGGCGCGATATGAGCACACGACGCAATCTGTTGAGACGCGCGCTCATCACCGCGCTGCTCATCGCAATAGCGCCGTCGTTGGTCATGGCCGCCGATCCGCCGACCAAGCGCAAGACCCCGTCCGGCCTGGAGGTGCCGCGCTATGTCACCCTTAAGTTCGCCAAGGTGAACGCCCGGGCCGGACCGGGCGACGACCATCGTCTGCTCTGGGTCTACCGCACCCGCGATCTGCCGCTGCAGGTGGTCGCCGAGACCAGCGAGTGGCGCCGCGTCTGTGATCCGCAAGGCGCTATGGCCTGGGTGCACAAGCGCACCGTGGATGGTCACCGCACCGCCATGAACACCACGCCCAGGCCGGTCGCCCTGTTGCGCAGCCCCAAGCCCGGGGCCGATGTCGCCGCCTATCTGCAGGCCAACACCATGGCCTCCCTGGTCCGCTGCCGGAAGGGGTGGTGCCGGGTGAAAGCCGGCGGCGAGTCCGGCTGGACCCCGGTCGGCAGCCTATGGGGCACGTCGGACGCTCTGCAATGCCGTTGAGGCGCAGCGAGCGCCTGTGCTAGGCCCTGCCTTCCTATTTGCGGCAAGGCGAACGCGATGAACGATGTGACCCGGCCCTCCAGCTATACCTTCGAAGAGCTGATGGCCTGCGCGCGCGGCGAGATGTTCGGACCTGGCAACGCCCAGCTACCGTCGCCGCCGATGTTGCTGTTCGACCGCATCAGCACCATCACCGATCAGGGCGGCGCCCACGGCAAGGGTTATATCGAGGCCGAGTTCGACATCAATCCGCAGCTCTGGTTCTTCGACTGCCACTTCATCAACGATCCGGTGATGCCCGGCAGCCTGGGTCTGGATGCGCTCTGGCAGCTGGTCGGCTTCTATCTCGGCTGGATCGGCGGCAAGGGTCGCGGCCGGGCGCTGGGCTGCGGCGAGGTCAAGTTCGCCGGCGAAGTCACACCGAATATCAAGAAAGTGACCTATAAGATCCAGATGAAGCGGGTGATCAACCGTCGCCTGGTCATGGGCATCGGCGACGGGGTTCTGGAAGCCGACGGCGTCCCCATCTACACGGCTGAAGATCTCCGCGTCGGCCTCTATCAGCGACCGTAAGCGTCGCGAGCTCGGGAAGAACATATGCGTCGGGTCGTCGTCACCGGGATGGGCGTGGTCTCGTCCATCGGCAACAACAGCAATGAGGTGCTGGCGTCGCTGCGCGAGGCCAAGTCCGGCATCACGGCGGCGCCAGAGTACGCCGAGCTGGGATTCCGTTGCCAGGTTCACGCCGCCCCCAACATCGACTGGGAAGCGATGGTTGATCGCCGGGCCGCCCGGTTCCTGGCCCAGGGCACCGGTTTCAGCCACATCGCCATGGAACAGGCCATCGCCGATAGCGGACTTGAGGAGACGGAGGTCAGCCACGAGCGCACCGGCCTGATCGTCGGCTCGGGCGGCCCCTCGACCCGCAGCATCATCGAGGCGGCCCAGACGGCGCGCGAGCGTGGCCCCAAGCGCGTCGGGCCGTTCGCGGTGCCCAAGGCGATGAGTTCGGGACCCTCGGCGACGCTCTCCACATGGTTCAAGATCAAGGGCCTGAATTTCTCGATCTCCTCGGCCTGCGCCACCTCCACCCACTGCATCGGCGTGGCCTATGAGCAGATCCTTATGGGCAAACAGGACGTGGTGTTTGCGGGCGGGACCGAGGAGCTGGACTGGACCCTGTCGGTGCTGTTCGACGCCATGGGCGCCATGAGCTCGAAGTTCAACGACCGCCCGCAAAGCGCCAGCCGCGCCTATGACGCCGACCGCGACGGCTTCGTGATCGCTGGCGGGGCGGGCATATTGGTGCTGGAAGAGCTGGACCACGCCCGCGCGCGGGGCGCCAAGATCTATGGCGAGATCGTCGGTTACGCGGCCAATTCCGACGGCTTTGACATGGTCGCCCCGTCCGGCGAGGGCGCGGCCCGTTGCATGCGGCTGGCCAACCCGGACGGCCGGACCATCGACTACCTCAACCCGCATGGCACCGGCACGCCGGTGGGCGACCTCAAGGAGATGGAGGCGGTGCGGGCCGTGTTCGGGGCCAAGCCACCGCTGATCTCATCGACCAAGAGCCTGACCGGCCACAGCCTCGGCGCGGCCGGGGCGCAGGAGGCGATCTACAGCCTGCTGATGCTGAACAACGGCTTCGTCGCCGAGAGCGCCAATATCGAAAACCTCGACCCGGCCTTCGCCGACCTGCCGATCGTCCGCCAGCGCCTTGATCGGTCGCTCGACACCGTGATGAGCAACAGCTTCGGCTTCGGCGGCACCAACAGCAGCCTGGTGATGACGCGGGTTTAGCCCCCACGTTCGTCATCGTCCGGCTCGTCCGGACGACCCATGAACGCCGTGCTTGAGGCCCATCTATTGCGGCGCCGCAGTGGCTCGTCCGGAACCGTTCGTGTTCATGGGTCACCCGGACAAGCCGGGTGATGACGAACAATTTGAGAGGCTCTCGCTCCTCCGGAACCCATCGTGTTGATGGGTTCCCGGCACGGCGGCGCTGCGCGCCTTGGTCGAGAATGACGAACGAAAGTAAGGTGCTACCCCTTCGCCAGCCGCGCCTCGCGCAGCGCTGACCGCCGCACCTTGCCGGCGTCGTCGCGGACCGGCTCGTCGACGAATTCGAAACTGCGCGGACGTTTGTAGGTGACCAGGCGGTCGGCCAGATGCGCCTTGAGCTCTTCCGCCGTCACCGGGCGCTCCACCTTGATGATGGCGTGGATGTGGGCGCCCAGCTCCTCGTCCGGCAGGCCGATCACCGCGCACGACTGCACGGCCGGGTGCTCCTCAAGCGCCGCCTCGATCTCGGCCGGATAGACATTGGCGCCGCCCACCAGGATCATGTCGGTGCGCCGGTCAGCCAGGTACAGATACCCCTCGGCGTCGAACGATCCCAGGTCGCCAAGGCTCTCCCAGCCGTCGGCCAGCACCTTGGGCGCGGCGCCCAGGTATTTGTAGGTCTCCGGCATGCCCTCTGCGCGGTGCATGTAGATCTCGCCGATCTCGCCCGGCGGCAGCTCGGCGCCGTCCTCGCCGCAGACCTTCATCTGGCCGATCCCGACCCGGCCGACCGAGCCGCGATGGGCCAGCCACTCCTCGCCGCTGATGAAGGTCACCGCCTGGGCCTCAGTGCCGGCGTAGAGCTCCATCACCACGCCCGGCGCGATCCAGTGGATGAAGGCCTCCTTCAGCCAGGCCGGGCACGGCGCGGCCATGTGCCAGAGGGTTTCGACCGAGGCGATGTCGTAGCCCGCCCGCACCTCGGCCGGCAGCCGCCAGATGCGGGTCATCATGGTCGGCACCAGATAGAGCCAGCTGACCTTGCGGGCGGCGATTTCGGCCAGGGTCCCCTCGGCGTCGAAGCGCGGCGTCAGCACCACATGCGCCCCGACCTGGGTGCCGCTCATCGTCAGGCTGAAGGGGGCGTTGTGATACAGCGGGGCCGGCAGCAGCACGGTCTCGCCCGGCCGGATGCGATAGAACGGCACCTCCGGATAGTCCTCAGGCGACAGGCCCGGCTGTCCGGCCAGGATCAGCTTCGGCCGCCCGGTCGAGCCGCCGCTGGTCGGGGCCTTGGAGATTGCCGGGACCTTGTCGGGCAGGTCGCTGTCATCGGCCGCCAGCGCCACAAGTTCGGCCACGCTCACAACCGGCCGGTCGATCTGATGGGTGAACTCGGCCACCACCAGCGGCGCGCCGGCCAGGTCAATGATCGCCTGCAGCTCGCCCTGCGGCAGGCGGAACGACACTGGCTGCGGCGTCGCCCCCAGCTTCCAGATGCCGTAGCAGGCCGCCACGAAGCCCACCGAATTGGGCAGGCCGACGGTGACCAGATCCCCGGCCTTGACCCCCTTGGCCGCCAGCCCATGCGCCACCCGGTTCGACAGGCGGTGCAGCTGGCCATAGGTCAGGGTCTCCGGCCCGCAGGTCACCGCCGGCTGATCGCCCCGCTGGGCCGCGTGCTGCGCCAGTTTCGCGCCGAAGGAGATCATCCCGTCCGTCATCGCCACATCCCTGCTGATCGTTCGGCCACCTAACGGCCTGGCGTATCGGCTGGCAATTGGGCGTTGGCATCGGGCCGACCCTTGGCTCTCGCAGCGTCAGCTTCCTAGCTCCTGGGAAAGACAGGAGACTCGACCATGATGAGCGGCAACCAGGCGGACTTCTTCACCGAGCGTCAGCAGGGCGCCCTGCCCGGCGTGCTCGACATCCGCTGGCAGATGGTCGCCGCCGACGGCGTCCGCGGCGGCTTCACGGTCGAGGCCAAACACATGGCGCCCAACGGCTTCCTGCACGCCGCCTCGGTGATCGCCCTGGTCGATTCGGCCTGCGGCTATGGCTGCGTCACCGCCCTGCCGGACGGCGCCTCCGGCTTCACCACCCTTGAGATCAAGGCCAACTACCTGGGCACCGCCAAGATCGGCGATGAGGTCACCTGCGCGGCGCGCCTGGCGCACGGCGGGCGCAACACCCAGGTCTGGGACGCCGAGGCCGTCAACCAGACCACCGGCAAGACCATGGCCCTGTTCCGCTGCACCCAGATGGTGCTCTGGCCGCGCTGATCGATCATTGGCGGCTTGCGCCGGAAGGGCCGCATGATTAGGTTCCGCCGCCTGCTCGCCAGCCCCGGCCAAACCCGGAGCCCGACGACCCTCGCGGAGAGGTGGCTGAGTGGTCGAAAGCACCGCACTCGAAATGCGGCGTGCCTGGAAGGGCACCGTGGGTTCGAATCCCACCCTCTCCGCCAATTACTACTGATTTTATTAAGTTATTTGGCATATTTGTCGTCTGGCCCCACTTGTGGCCCCATTTTTGGCGGCGCAAACAGCAATCTGCTCTCCGGAACGTGAACGCCAATTGGTGGCTGTCGCGCCTAGCGCGCCGCGCTCACCCTCGGATCTCAACCCCCTTGGCCAGTTCCACCCGGAACGTCCCCTCCGGTGATACCTCCAGGAAATCGGCGACCGGGTTCGTCGGGTCCAGCCACGCGTCGAGCTGATCGCCCGCCAGGATGACCGGCTGGCGGTGATGGCCGATGGATTGAACATCCGGACCCGGCGGCTTCGTCACCATGGTGTAGGTGAGCATTGGACCCTCTTCGGGTTCCGCCGCGCCCCGCAGGCCCGCGAAGAAGAACGGCCGCCCGTCGGGATAGCTGAAGCGATACTCCGGTTTCTTGCCGTCCGTCCCGCGCGCTTTGGCATATTCGAAGAACGCATCGCCGGGGATCAGACACCGGCCCGCCTTCGCCGCGTGCTTGAACACGCCGGACGTGTCGGCGGTTTCGCCCTTGGCGTTGTTGCAGCCGCCGTTGGTCTTGCGCCAATCCTTGAAACTCTTGCGATACCAGAACGGCACAAACAGCCAGGTCGCGGCCTCGGCGATCAGGGCGCCCTCACGCGCCGCCAGGATTTCGCCCGTATAGCCCGGCCATAGGTCCGGCCCTTGGGTGTTGGGGGCCGGCTGGCCACGGTCAAATTCCGGGACGATCCGCGTTTCGCTGAACTCGTCCATCTTGGTGCGCCAGGCGGCGTCTTTTCGGTAGTGGTTGCACATGGCGTCAGTGAAGCGCGGGACGGGCGCGCTGAAAAGGGGCCGCACGCCGCTGGACGCCGAAGCGCAATGACGTAGCCAACCACAGTGTTCTGGTCGCATCCCAGAGCTCAGCGACGAGAGCGAACCATCTGAAGCTCGCCATTGGGGAAGACCGGGCTGAGCCAGACGCTGAAGCGTGACTACTCCTGGGCGGCGATCACCGTGACGTCACTTGCGCCTGCGAGGGCTTTCGCGAGACGGTTGGCGGACAGTTCAGCGGGAGGACGGTGATGGCGGAGCTCAACGAAAACAAGCTGAATGAATTTGTCGGCAAGATGCTTGGCGACCTAGGCGGTGCGTTCAGCGTGCCCACGGTCCGGCTGGGCTTCCGACTGGGCCTCTTTGAGGCCCTGGACAAGGGCGGTGCGGCGACCGCCGGCCAACTCGCCGAGCGGGCCGGTGGGCTGACCGAGCGCTATGTCCGAGAATGGGCGCTCGCGCAGGCTGCCAACGGCTACGTCGACTACGATCCTGTTGCTGAGACCTTCAGTCTCTCGCCCGAACAGGCGATGGTGTTCGCAACCACGGACAGCCCGGTCTACCTGGCTGGCGCGTTTGACCTTGCAGCCGCAATGATCGAGGGCGAACCCAAAGTCGAGAACGCCTTCCGCACCGGGAACGGCGTGCGCTGGGGCGACTCTGCGGGCTGCCTGTTTTGCGCGACCGGCGCCTTCTTCCGTCCGGGCTACGTCAACAACATCGTCCAGAACTGGCTCCCGGCCCTGGAAGGCGTGGAGGACAAGTTGAAGGCAGGCGCGAAGGTCGCCGAC
>JAYTFM010000014.1:0-9905 GCA_043734425.1 Alphaproteobacteria bacterium | reverse complement strand
CATCGTCACCCCCCGGCTGGTCACCGCCCAGGATTTCGCCGCGGCGAAGGACGTCACCTCGGTTGGCGGCGCCGAGCCGCTGGCCGCCGACCTGCTTCTAAATGGCCATTCGCTCGACAAGCCCACCACGCGCGACCTGGGGGCGAGGAAGAAGAAGTGATCAAGTGCACCGCTTAAAGGCCCAGTCCATGACGATGCGTTCCGGGGAGGCCCGCTGATGGGCCTGAAGCTCTTCGCGCCCAAGCCCGAAAATCCGGGGCCGTCAGCGCTTGGCCGCCGCCGCGTGCTGGCGCTTGGGGCCAGCCTGGCGCCGCTCGCCCACAGCGCGCTTCAGGGTTTCGACCTGCAACTTTCCAGCGTCGAGCATCTGGTTGGCGTGTCCGCCGACGATGTCGCCCTGGTGCTGATTGACGCCGATAGCTGCACCGCCGCGGCGCTGACGACCGCCGTCCAGGCGCTGACCGCCAGCCCATACCCACCCGCCGTGCTGCTGGTGGGCGAGCGTTTGCCGACCACTGTGGTGCGCAACCTGATGCGGCTGGCTCAGTCCGACGTCCTGGAAGCGCCCTATACGCCCGAGCAGATCGCCGACGCCGTTTCCAGCCTGCTGGAGCAGGGCGCTCACACCGCGCCGGCCCCGGGCCAGGCGCCCGCAGCCGCCACGCCGCTCGCCTCCACCTCGCGCTGCTGGGCCGTCACCGGCGCGGTGGGTGGCGCCGGGGCCACGACAATCGCCATCGAGATCGCCACCGCGCTCTGCGCCCGCCAGGACAAAAACAAAAGCGTCTGCCTGATCGACCTCAACCTCGCCGACGGGGTGACCGCGGCCTATCTTGGCGCGACGCCCACCATGCGCCTGGCCGACATCGCCGCGACCGTCGAGCGCATAGACGCGGCCGTGCTGCAGGCTTTCACCACCCCGGTCACCAAGCAGCTCGACCTGCTGGCGGCCCCGCGCGATCCGGACGCCTTCGACGCGATCCCCCGCGAAGCGGTGCTGAAGATCCTCGAGGTCGCCTGCGAGACCTATGACTGGGTCGTGCTCGACATGCCGCGCCACCGCCGCGACTGGACCTTGGAGGCCCTGGCCGGCAGCGACGAGGTGATCGTCGTCTCCGAACTCACCGTGCCCGCCCTGATCGCGGCCCGCTCGCTTTCCGACGAGATCGAGGCCGGGGTGGGTTTGGGCCTGAAGCCACGCATCGTGCTCAACCGTCTCGCCAGCCGCATGTTCGGCCCTGCGCCCTCGTTGGCGGAGGCCGAGAAGGCGCTGCAACGCAAGGCCGAGGGCGGCATCAGCTCCGACTGGGAAGCCGCCGCCACATCGGCCAACCTCGGTGGACCGATCGCCCAGCACCGGCCGAAGTCGAAGATCGTCAAGGACGTGCAGAGCCTGGTGGAACGGCTGGCCGGGCATACTGCGCGCCGCGACACCCTGTCCGCCAAAGCCTCGAAGGCCGCCTGATGGGCCGTTTCAGCCTCGCCAAGCCGGCCGCCCAGGCGCCTGAAGCGAAGGCCGCGGAGGCCGTGGCCGCGCCCGCGACGGACCCCGCGCCCAAGCAGACCTCGCAGCACACCAAGCCCGGCAAGTCGACCGAGCTCGACATGCACCTGCGCCTGCACTCGCGGCTGATCGACGAACTTGATCTCGCCAAGCTGGACAAGCTGCCAGAGAGCGAACTGCGCGCCGAGGTGATGAAGCTGGTCGCCGATTTCGCGCGCTCGGAACGGATGGCGCTGAACACCGCCGAACTGCAAGCGCTTGGCGCCTCGATCTACGACGAGATGGTAGGCCTCGGGCCCATCGAGCCGTTGCTCAAGGATGAGAGCATCAATGACATCCTGATCAACGGCCCGTTCCAGGTCTATGTGGAGCGACGCGGCGAGCTGGAGCTGACCCAGGTCCGGTTCCGCGACAACGACCACCTGCTGCGCATCGTCAATCGCATCGTTGCCGGCGTCGGACGCCGCATCGACGAAAGCCAGCCCATGGTCGATGCGCGCCTTGCCGACGGCAGCCGGGTGAACGCCGCGATCAACCCGATCGCCATCGACGGCGCCTGCGTGTCGATCCGGAAGTTCTCCAAGAAGCCGCTGACGCTGGAAAAACTGGTCGAGTTTCAGGCCATGCCCCTGGCTCTGGCGGACTTCCTGCACGGCGCGGTAAAGGCCCGCGTCTCCACCGTGATCTCCGGCGGTACGGGCTCGGGCAAGACCACGCTGCTGAACGCATTGTCAGCCGCCATCGGCCACGGCGAGCGTCTGATCACCATCGAGGACGCCGCCGAACTGCAGCTGCAGCAGCCGCATGTGGTGCGCCTGGAGACCCGCCCGCCGAACATCGAAGGCAAGGGCGAGATCCGTCAGCGTGAACTGGTCAAGAATGCGCTGCGCATGCGCCCCGACCGGGTGATCCTTGGCGAGGTCCGGTCGGAAGAGGCTTTCGACATGCTGCAGGCCATGAACACCGGCCACGAAGGCTCGATGGCCACCATCCACTCGAACAATCCGCGCGAAGCGATCAGCCGCCTGGAGCAGATGGTGGCGATGGGCGGCCTGCAGATCGGCCCGGACGCCGTGCGTTCGCAGATCGCCGCCGCCGTCGGCCTGGTCATCCAGGTCAACCGCATGTCGGACGGCAAGCGCAAGGTGACTCACGTCACCGAGATCGTCGGCATGGAGGGTCAGGTGGTGCAGATGCAGGACATCTTCCTGTTCAAGCGCACCCACACCACCGAGACTGGCGAAGTCTGCGGCGAGTTCCGGGCCACGGGCCTTCGGCCGCGGTGCCTGGATGAAATGGGTCGCCGGGGCGTGGCGTTTGACGTCGCCAACTTCGACCCTTCCAAGCCCTTGGTCTGAGCCATGGCGATCGACGCCCGTATGGTCTTCCTGGTTCTGGTGTTCGCAGCGGTGTTTGCCGCAGTTCAGGGCGCGAGCGGCCTGTTGACGGTCGCGACCCAGAAGCGGCAGCTCAACCGACGCCTGAAGGTGGCCGAAAAGACTGAGGGCATCGCCGCCCTGGTCACAGAGTTGCGCAAGCAGCGCGGCCTGAACGCCGCCGGCGAGCGGAATGGCCGGCTACGCTGGTTGTCCGATCTGATCGTGTCGTCCGGTCTGCCTTATGATCAGAAGAAGTGGCTGACCTATGCGGCTCTGGCCGCGTTGGCGGGAACGGTGGCCGTCGGGATGATAACCCGCAGCCCGGTCGGGGCAGGGATCGGGGCGGTGCTTGGCGGCGGGCTGGCGCCGCTGGGCTTCCTGAAATTCCGGGCCAACCGGCGGACGGTGGCGCTGGGCCACCAGCTTCCCCAGGCGCTGGAGATCATCGTTCGCTCGCTGGAAGCCGGGCACCCCGTGCCGGCCTCAGTCACCCTGGTCGGCCGCGAGATGAGCGATCCGATCGGCACCGAGTTCGGGATGGCCGCCGACGAGATCGCGTTCGGCGCGACCCTGGAACAGGCTGTTGAACGAATGTCCGAGCGTTGCCAGCACCCGGATATGGATTTGTTCGCCGCCACCGTGCGCCTGCAGGAACGGACCGGCGGCAACCTGACCGGCCTGTTGAAACTGAATGCCGCAACCATCCGCGATCGCCACAAGATGCGCCTGAAGATCAAGGCCGCCTCATCGGAAGGCCGCGCTTCGGCGATGATCCTGACCGCAGCGCCGTTTGCCGCAGCCGGTCTGATCGTCGTCAGTTCCCCGCACTTCTACGGCGACGTCATCGATCGGCCGATGGTCAAATACGGCCTGATGCTGATCGGCTTCTGGATCTTCCTCGGCAACATGATCATGCGCCGCATGATCGACATGCGGCTCTAGGCGCGCGCGATGACCCTGGAATTTGCCATCACTATGGTGGGTTTCGCCCTGACCTTTGGGGCGCTGGGCGGGCTGATCCTGATCGGCGGTCGGGATTTGCGAACCCGCAATCAGCGGCGGACCCGGCTGGCCTCAGTCGGCGGCGCGGCCGGTCTGGTTGAGCGTCCCGGCTTCGCCCTGCCCGGCCAGATGGTCACAGCGGTCAAGCGCCTGGGTCAGCAGAGCGCGGTGCGTGACCCGGCCCAGGTTTCGGCCTTGCGGCTGAAGCTGATGCAGGCCGGATTCTACCATCGCGACGCACCGGCGGTGTTTCTCGGCGTCAAGGCCGTGGCCCTGCTGATCGCCACGCTCGGGGTGATCGCGATCCTGCCGATGATGATTTCACAAAAGGGCGGGACGATGGGCGCGATTTCCATGGCCGCCAGCCTGTCGGTCGCCGCGCTCTATGGTCCAGACCTGGTGCTGAAGCGCCGCAAAGGCGAGCGTGAGCGGGAATATTCGGATGGTTTTCCGGATCTGCTCGACCTGTTGGTGGCCTCGGTCGAGGCTGGCCTGTCCCTGGACGCCGGCGTCACACGGGTGACCGAAGAACTGGAGCGGCGCTATCCGAACCTGACCATACACCTGCGCTTCCTGGTGCTGGAACTGCGGGCGGGCCGGGCGCGCAAGGACGCCTGGACTGCCTTCGCCGACCGCCTGGGCATCGACGACGCCCGCGCCCTGGCGACCATGTTGCGCCAAGCAGAGGAGATGGGCACCAGCCTCGGTGAAACCCTGTCCGTGTTCTCCACCGACATGCGGGCCAAACGCATGTTGCGGGCCGAGGAAAAGGCGCTGGGTCTGTCGGCCAAGCTGACGGTGCCGCTGATCCTGTTCATCTTCCCGGCCCTGCTGGGCGCCCTGATGCTGCCAGCGGCGGCGCGGATGATGGACGTATTTGGCAAGGGGGCGATGGCAACGCACTAGGCGTACTCTGCATGACGTGTCGTCACGCTTGCGGCGCGCGCCGGTGCGGTATCAACTCTTCACTGCTCAAATTCGCAGGGCCGAGGACGCTATGAGTGTGATGACCGCCGCCGACCACCGTATCCCACTTGTCCATGCGCAGAACCTGACAGACCCGGCTGCCTACGCCGACCATCGCATCCACGAGACCTATCGCTGGCTGCGCAAAAATCAGCCGTTTGGCATAGCCGAGGTTCCCGGCGTGGATCCGTTCTGGGTGGCGACGCGCCACGAGGATATCCTGGAAATCAGCCGCCAGAACGACCTGTTCCACAACGGCGACCGATCTCCCACCCTGACCAGCCAGGAGGTCGACGGCCGGGTTCGTGAGATGACCGGCGGCAGTCCGCACCTGCTGCGCACCCTGATCCACATGGATGCGCCGGACCACCTGAAGTACCGCATCCTGACCCAGGCCTGGTTCATGCCCCAGAACCTCAAGAAGCTGGAGGACCGGATCCGGGTGATCGCCCGCGCGGCGGCCGACAAGATGGCGGCCAAGGGCGGCCAATGTGACTTCGTGAATGAGGTGGCGTTGCACTTCCCCCTGCGCGTGATCATGACCATCCTCGGCGTGCCCGAGGAAGATGAGCCGCGCATGCTCAAGCTGACCCAGGAACTGTTCGGCGCCGCCGATCCGGAACTCGGCCGTGACCCCAGCACCCAGGCCGAGTCAGCGACCGGTCGCGAGTTCGACATGGGTGTGATCACCGACTTCTTCGAGTATTTCCGGGCGCTCTCGGAGGCGCGGCGCGCCAACCCCACCGACGACCTGGCCAGCCTGATCGCCAACAGCCAGATCGACGGCCAGCCGATCTCCGACTTTGAGGCGATGAGCTACTACATCATCGTCGCCACCGCCGGCCACGACACCACCTCATCGTCCACCGCTGGCGCGCTATGGGCGCTGTGCGAAAATCCCGGCGAGTTCGCCAAGTTGAAGACCAACCCGGCGCTGATCCCCGGGCTGGTGGATGAGTCGATCCGCTGGACGACGCCCGTGAAGACTTTCATGCGCACGGTGACCGCCGACACGGAGTTCGCCGGCCAGCAGCTCAAGAAGAACGACTGGCTGATGCTCTGCTATGCCTCCGGCAATCGCGACGAGGCGGTGTTTGAAGCGCCCGACCAATTCCGCGTCGACCGCACCCCCAACAAGCACCTGGCGTTCGGCTATGGCGCACACCTTTGCCTGGGCCAGCACCTGGCCAAGATGGAAATGCGCATCCTCTGGGAGGAGCTGATCCCCCGCCTGAAGTCCATCGAACTGGCGGGCGAGCCGGCCATGAGCCAGGCGGTGTTCGTCAACGGGCCCAAGCGCCTGCCGATCCGCTTCGAGATGGCGTGAGCCACCCGCTTGAGCCTCGCGTCGCCGCCTTTATCGCTGGCCAGATGCCCGGCGCGCGCGATGTCGTGGCCAGCGAGCTTTCGCGGATCTCCGGCGGCGCCAGCCGGGAGACTTACCGCTTCCGACTGACCTGGACCGAAGGCGGGAAATCGCGCGAACGTCGGCTGATTCTGCGCCGCGATCCGCCGGCCAGCCTGATCGACACCGAACGGCGAATCGAGTTCGAGGCCTATCGCGCCTTTGCCGGCTCAAACGTTCCGGTTCCGGAGATGCTGTGGCTGGAGGAAGGCGATGGTCCGCTGGATCATCCGTTCTTCATCGCGGCGGAAATCGAAGGCTTTCAGGCTTCGCCACAAGTGCTGTTCGCCAGTGCGTCGGAAGCGGTGCTGTTTCGCGTCGCCGAGCAAAAGTGGACGATCCTGGGCGAGATCGCACGGGCTGACGCCGACACCTTGGGCCTGACCCGGTGGATGGCGACGCCGGCGCCTGAGGCCTGCTGGCGGCGCGAACTCGATCAGTGGGAAGCCTTGATCGACAAGGATGAAGCCGAACCCCTGCCGATCACCCGCGCCGCGATCCGCTGGCTGCGCGCCAACCCGCCGCCGCCGGCCCAGCATGTGGGTGTGGTGCATGGTGACTATCGTACCGGCAACTTCCTCTATGACGCCGATGGCGAGATCCACGGGGTGCTGGACTGGGAGATGGCGCACCTGGGCGATCCGCTGGAGGACCTGGGCTGGAGCCTGCAGCCGATCTGGACGTTCGGCCGAGATGGCCAGGCGGGCGGGCTTTGCGATCCGGCGACAGCCATTGCGATCTGGGAGCGCGCGTCAGGGTTCAAGGCGGATCCCGCCGCTCTGCACTGGTGGACGCTGTTCAACTGCGTGAAGGGCCAGGGGATCTGGGTGGGCTCGGCGGCGGCGTTCAATCGCGGCGGCAACCGGGCGCCGATCATGATCTATCCCGCCTGGTGGCTGATCAACGCCCAGGACCGGGCGATACTTCAGGTTATGGGTCGCCTATGAACCCGCCGGTTCCCGCAGTCTTCGCCGAACTCGCCGGCCTGCTGGTTCGCAGCGGTGCGCCAGACCGGCCCGAGGCCGAACGGACCAGCGACCTTGGCCTATCGGCGGCCCTGCTGGGGGTCGCTGCCGAGATCTGGGACCGCCAGGCGCATGTCCTGGTCGAGGAGAACTGGGCGCTCCGCGTCCTGCTGGGTGTTTCGGGCACGGATGACGACCTTCACCTATCGGTCCTGCAAGCCGCAAACGACGGGCTGCGCGCGCTTCTGATCGACGCTCAGGCGGCGGCCGAAGCTAGTGGCGACACTGTTCGCCAGGATGCGATCTGGGCCGAACTGGCCGCCTCCACCGAGCGACGCCGCCTGTCGAGCGCACCGGTTTGAACTTGACCTCATCGCCCACTAGCCTGCGCCGCTCGGACCGCTATTCTGACCGCGACCAAACCGAATATTCGAAGGGAATATAGAGCCAGATGCCGCCACGCATGTTGCCGGAACCGACGCCGGAGACCCGCCATTTCTGGGACGGCTGCAAGGCGGGCGAGCTGCGCCTCCAACGCTGCACGGCCTGCCACCAGACCTACTTCCCACCCAGAGCCTTCTGCCCGAAGTGCGCCAGCCGCGACGTTGAGGTCTATGCCGCCAGTGGCCGTGGCGTGCTCTGGTCCTATGTGATCAACCACCGGCCACGCGCGGACATGGGGACCGAGCCGTACGCCATCGCCGTGGTCAAGCTGGAGGAGGGTCCGACGATGATGACCAACATCGTGGACTGCCCGCAGACGCCGGAGGCGCTGACGTTGGATATGCCGCTCAAGGTCAGTTTCGCCAAACAGACCGACGACATCACCCTTCCCCTGTTCGCACCTGTTGGGGTCTGAGCCCATGAGACCTGGATCCATCGCCGTCGTCGGCGCCGCCGAAACCACCAAGCTGGGCAAGATTCCGGACGTGTCGGTGATCGGCCTGCACGCCGACGCCGCGCTCAACGCCATGGCTGAGACGGGCCTGAAGCCCTCGGACATCGATGGCGTCGCCACCGCCGGGATCAGCCCGACGGACCTGGCCCACTATCTGGGCATCACGCCGACCTATGCCGATGGCACCAGTGTCGGCGGCTGTTCGTTCATGCTGCACGTTCGCCATGCCGCGGCGGCGATCAATGAGGGCCTCTGCAAGACGGTGCTGATCACCCACGGCGAGTCCGGCCGCAGTCGGGTGGGCTCCGGCGGCTTCGGCCGTGCGCCGTCCAGCCTGATGGGCCAGTTCGAGATGCCCTATGGCGTCACCAGCCCGCCGACCATGTTCACGATTCCGGTGCTGCGCTACCTCAAGACCTATGGCCTCACCGAAGAGGACCTGGCCTGGGTGGCGGTGATCCAGCGCGAGTGGGCGGCGAAAAACCCCAGAGCCTCGTTCCGCGATCCGATCACCGTCGATGATGTGCTGAACTCGCCGATGATCGCCTGGCCGTTCCGGATGCTGATGTGCTGTCTGGTCACCGACGGCGGCGGCGCGCTGATCCTGACCTCGGCCGACCGGGCCAAGGATTTCCCGACCAAGCCGGTCTATATCCTGGGGACGGGCGAGAGCGTCGAGACCCCGATGGTCAGCCAGATGGAGGATTTCACCTCGTCCAAAGCGTTCCGGGTGTCAGGCAAGACGGCGTTCGACGAGGCGGGCATCAAGCACGCCGACGTCGATCATCTAATGATCTACGACGCCTTTGCCCACCTGCCGCTCTATGGCCTGGAGGACCTGGGATTCTGCAAGCCCGGCGAGGCGGCCGGGTTCATCCGCGAGCGCAACACGGCAATCGGAGGAAAGCTCCCGCTCAACACCAACGGCGGCGGCCTCTCCTATATGCATTCCGGGATGTACGGCATGTACGCCCTGCAGGAGAGCGTGCGTCAGCTGCGCGGTACGGCTGCGGCCCAGGTCCCGGGCGCCAAAACCAGCGTCAGTCACGGCGTCGGCGGCATGTTCGGAGCCTCCGGCACGGTGATCTTCGGCAACGAGGCACGCTAGGGGATAGAACCTGACGTTGGAGTCCCGTTGGGGACCGCTTGGCGAAGGTCCGCTTGCGGGCCTGGAGTCAATTACCGGGTTCGACCCATGACGGACCTTCGGGGAGTCCGGCTACGGTGCAGTCAAGGTTGATCCGCGGGAGCGCCGTGCAACCTAGCACGTGAGTTTTCGATCCACGACCCATTCGCTTCATGACACCAGTCTCCAAAGGGCATCCAATGATAAATGCGGCCGTTGCGCTCACAGGCTCTCGACGTTGGTTCTTTGCGGCATGGGGCGCGATCTGCACGGCTGCCCTGGCAGGCGCGGGAAAGGCGGCGGCACTGTCGCGAGACCCCGGCGCGCCCTTCCGGCGGGTCGTGACCGGGCTCGACGCGAACGGACGCTCCACCATCCTCGCTGATGGACCGGTGCCCGCCGTCGCGCGGTGGAGACACACAGCGGAGGAGATCAGGCGTTGGCCGTACGTGGCCGGCATCGAGGGAAACGAGGTGTGGGTTTTCGATCACCTCCCGACGAACACCAACGACCCGGGCGATCCATTGTTGCGCAAGCTCCCGCAGAACAACGCCCCCCCGGCTGGCGGAGTGATCGCCCGCATTCATCGGTTCGCTCCGGGTCTCGTGTTCCCCATGCACGCCACGTCCACGGTCGATCTTCACATCATTATATCGGGCA
>JAYTFM010000013.1:0-105389 GCA_043734425.1 Alphaproteobacteria bacterium | reverse complement strand
GTTCGACCTGACCGGAGCTTCGGTGGACCAGCTGGTGCGGGTCTATCAGACGGCCGTCGGCGGGTGAGGGGCGACACATGACTTTCTCCGCCGATCTGGCGATCGCCTGGCCGGAAATGATCCTGGCCGGCAGCGCCCTGTTGCTGCTGGTGGTCGGCGCGTTTGCGCCGCGCGCTTTGATGCTCGTCGGCGGTGGCGCGGTGCTGGCGTTGGCCGCAGCCGCCGTCGCCGCAGCAATCCAGCCGTTCGGGAGCGCGTTTGCCGACGGCCTGATCTCCGATGCTGGCGCGGTGTTCGCCAAGGTGGCGATCTATGCCGCCTCGGCCGTGGCGATCCCACTCGGACTGGGGTGGTTCGCGCGTCAGAACGTGCGCAATTTCGAGTTTCCGGTGCTGATCCTGCTGGCGGCGCTGGGCATGGGGATGATGGTCTCGTCGGGCGATCTGATCTCGCTCTATGTCGGGATCGAGCTGCAGTCGCTGGCGCTCTATGTGCTGGCCGCCATGCACCGCGACAACGCCAAGGCCTCCGAGGCGGGGCTGAAGTATTTCGTGTTGGGCGCGCTGTCGTCCGGCCTGCTGCTGTATGGCGCCAGCCTGATCTACGGCTTTGCGGGATCAACCATTTTCACCGACATCGCGGTGGCGGCCAAGGGCGGGGCGAACACGGGCCTGCTGTTCGGCCTGGTGTTCCTGATCTGCGGTATCGCCTTCAAGGTCTCGGCCGCGCCGTTCCACATGTGGACCCCGGACGTTTATGAGGGTGCGCCGACGCCGGTGGTGGCGTTCTTCGCCGCCGCACCCAAGCTGGCGGCCATGGTGCTGTTCGCCCGGGTGCTGGCCAATGGATTTGCCGGCGCAGCGGACCAGTGGCAGCAGATCCTGATCGCCCTGGCGATGATCTCGGTGCTGGTCGGCGCTTTCGCGGGCCTGGTGCAGAAGAACCTCAAGCGCCTGTGGGCCTATTCCTCCATCGCCAATGTCGGCTACGCGGTGCTGGGCCTTGCGTCCGGCACGTCCGAGGGCGTGCAGGCGATGCTGGTGTTCATGGTGCTCTATATGATCGACGTGACCGGCTTCTTTGCCTGCCTGACGGCGCTGTCGCGGCAGGGCCGGGCGATGGAGACCCTGGACGACATGGCCGGCCTGATCCGCGAGCGGCCGGGTCTAGCGTTGGCGATGACCGTGTTCTCGCTGTCGGCGCTGGGCTTGCCGCCGCTGTCGGGATTCTGGGCCAAGTTCTATGTGTTCAAGGCGGCCCTTCATGCGGGGCTGTGGGGTCCGGCGGTGATCGGTCTGGTCGGATCGGTGGTGGCGGCGTTCTATTATCTGCGGCTGATCAAATCGATCTGGTTCGACGCCAGCCCCGGCGCGACCGACAAGCCGCCGCTGGAAGCGCGGACCATCGCCCTGGCCTGCGCGGTGTTCGCCCTGCCGCTGGTGATGATCGCCCTGACGTGGCTGGATCCCCTGGCGACCCAGGCTGCGCACGCGTTTGGGCTGGCGTGATCTGCAAGTGATGGTCCGTTGAAGGCACCCACCGGGCTCCTTCTCCCCTTGCGGGAGAAGGTGGCCTCCGAAGGAGGTCGGATGAGGGGTTGCACGCTCATCTCAACTGCAGCCGTCGCCCTAACTCCATGGGTCGGCGCGACCCCTCATCCGACCTTGCTCCGCAAGGCCACCTTCTCCCGCAAGGGGAGAAGGCAAGCCCGTTGGCAGCTCGGCGCGGCTTGGAGCGCGGAATGACCGCTCACCCCCCCGTCGAAGCCTATGACGAGATGGACTCCACCAACGCCGAAGCCCGGCGGCGGGCCGAGGCCGGGGAGGCTGGGCCGTTGTGGATCACGGCGGCGGTGCAGACGGCGGGGCGGGGGCGTCGGGGCCGGGCGTGGTCGACGCAGCGGGGCAATCTGGCGGCAACGTTGCTGATGGTGACCGACAAGCCGCCGGCCGAGGCGGCGCAGCTGTCGTTTGTGGCGGCGCTGGCGGCGTGCGATCTGGCGGACACCTGTCTCGGTGTTGGCGCCGCCCGGCTGAAGTGGCCCAATGACGTGCTGGTGCATGGCGACAAGGCGGTGGGGATTCTCGTGGAGTCCGGGGGCAGGCCCGATGGTCGGCTGTGGCTGGCGGTCGGGATTGGCATCAATCTGCGCCACGCGCCGAGCGCGCTGGAGCGGCCCGCGACCGCCTTCGCCGATCACATGCCCAGCCCGCCGCCGGAACCGCTGGTGGCATTGGAGATTCTTGCGAGCGCTTTTGCGCGCTGGCAGGCGGTTTGGATGCTTGAAGGCTTCCCCCTCATCGCCGCGGCCTGGACCACTCGCGCCCTGGGCCTGGGCGAACGCTGCGAGGCGCGGCTGCCGAACACCACGCTCAGCGGCATCGCCGAGGGGATGGATCCGGATGGTGCGCTCAGACTGAGACTGGACGACGGGCGGCTTGAGCGCGTAACGGCGGGCGATGTGTTCTTCGGGGGCCAATGACGATGCTGCTAGCGATCGAACAGGGCAACACCAACACCCTTTTTGCGGTGCATGACGGCGAACGCTGGATCGCTCAGTGGCGGGCGGCGACGCACTCCACCCGCACGGCCGACGAGTACGCTGTCTGGCTGCACCAGCTGTTGGCGCTGGCCGGACTGTCGCTCAACGGATTTGACGGCTGCATCATCTCCAGCGTGGTGCCGCAGTCGATCTTCAACCTGCGCAACCTGGCCCGGCGCTATCTGCACGTGGAGCCGCTGGTGATCGGCGAGAATGTCGAGTTGGGCATCGAGGTGCGGATTGAAAAACCCTCCGAGGCCGGCGCTGACCGGCTGGTCAACGCCATCGGCGCGCACGTGGTGTTTCCGGGCGACCTGATCGTCATCGACAGCGGCACGGCGACGACTTTCGACGTCATCGCGGCTGATGGGGCGATGGAGGGCTGCGCCATCGCGCCGGGGATCAATCTATCGATGGAGGCGCTGCATCAGGCGGCGGCCAAGCTGCCGCGCGTGGCGATCCAGCGGCCGCGCGGCAACACCGCCATCGGCAAGGATACCGTGGCGGCCATGCAGTCGGGCGTGTTCTGGGGCTATGTGGCGCTGATCGAGGGCCTTTGCGCCCGGATCAAGGCCGAATGGGGTAAGCCGATGACGGTGATCGGAACCGGCGGGGTGGCTTCGCTGTTCCATGGCGCAACGCCAGCCATCGACCATTTCGACCCGGATCTGACGATCCGGGGCATGCTGGAACTTTACCGCCGGAATACGGCGAAGGGATAAATGGCAAAATCTGCAAAGCACGACGAACTGGTCTTCCTGCCGCTGGGCGGGTCGAACGAGATCGGGATGAACTTCAATCTCTACGGTTTCGGGCCGGCGCATGATCGCAAGTGGATCGTGGTCGACCTGGGGATCACCTTTGGCGACCAGACAACGCCCGGCGTCGAGGTGATCCTGCCGGACCCGGAATTCATCGAGGCCTATGCCGACAAGATCCTGGGGATCGTGATCAC
Source organism: Alphaproteobacteria bacterium (assembly GCA_043734425.1). Classification (GTDB taxonomy): domain Bacteria; phylum Pseudomonadota; class Alphaproteobacteria; order Caulobacterales; family Caulobacteraceae; genus Phenylobacterium. The sequence goes on along the minus strand of JAYTFM010000013.1, from coordinate 101,892 downwards.
CCATGCCCATGAGGATCATGTGGGCGCCGTCGCCTGGCTGTGGCCGCGTCTGAAAGCGCCGGTCTATGCGACGCCGTTCACCGCCTTCATCCTGCGCGAGAAGTTGCGGGAAAAGGGCCTGCTGGACGAGGTGTCGATCACCGAGGTGGCGCTGGGCGGAACCATTGAGCTGGGGCCGTTCTCGCTGGAGCTGATCACGCTCACCCATTCGATTCCCGAGCCCAATGGCCTGGCGATCCGCACGCCGCTGGGAACGATCCTGCACACCGGCGACTGGAAGATCGACCCGGACCCGCTGCTGGGCGGTCCCACCGACATCAACGCCATCCGCCGGCTCGGCGATGAGGGCGTGCTGGCCATGGTCTGCGATTCGACCAATGTGTTCGTCGATGGCCGGGCCGGGTCCGAGGCCGACGTTCGCGAAACGCTGATCCCGTTGATCGCCGGGTTCAAGGGAAAGGTGGCGGTGGCATGCTTCGCCTCCAACGTCGCGCGGATGTCCAGCGTGATCCACGCCGCCGAGGCCAACGGCCGCAAGGTCTGCCTGGTTGGGCGCTCGATGCACCGGATGTCAGCGGCGGCCAAATCGGTGGGGATGCTGGGGGGCATCAAGCCGTTCATCGGTGACGCCGAGGCCAAGCACCTGCCGCCAAACGCCGTGCTTTATCTTTGCACCGGCAGCCAGGGTGAGGCGAGGGCGGCGCTGTCACGGATTGCCGAGGGCACGCATCCGCACGTCAATCTGGGCGCCAACGACGCCTGCGTGTTCTCCAGCCGGGTGATCCCGGGCAATGATATCCCGATCCGCAATTTGCAGAACAAGCTGACCGAACGCGGGGTGCGGCTTTACACCGAGCGGGATCATCCCGGCATCCATGTGTCTGGCCATCCGTGCCGCGACGAGCTGGCAGAGATGTACGCCTGGGCGCGGCCGACCATCGCGGTGCCAACCCATGGCGAGCGGCGCCACCTCTTGGAACACGCCGCCTTCGCCCGCGACCTGCAGGTGCCGCAGCAGGTGACGCCGCGCAATGGCGACATGGTGCGCCTGGCGCCTGGCCGGGCGGAAATCATCGATGAGGTGCCGGCCGGCCGGCTCTATGTCGATGCCGGGGTGGTGACGCCCGAGAATGGCGACGCGCTGCGCGAGCGGCGTCATGCGGCCTTCAACGGGGTGATTGCGGTGTCGGTAGCGCTGGACGGCCGCGGCAAGATCGTCTCGGGCCCGCAGGTGCGCGCCCTGGGTCTGCCGACCGAGAACGAGACGCATCTGGACGACGTGCTGGACGACCTGGCCGACGAGGCTGAGAGCGCCATCAAACGACTGAAGGGCAATGACCTGGAGCTGGACGAGAGCATCGAGGCAGCGATGTCGCGAGCGGTGAAAAAGGCCAGCCAGCGGATATGGGGCCGTCGGCCGGTGGTGGAGACGACGGTGCTGCGGATTTAGGGGCCGATGGACGTCGACTTCTTCTTCGGCCCCGGGAGCCGCTACTCATATCTGGCCGCCACCCAGCTCGATCGGGTAGCGCGGGAGACCGGCGCGCGGTTCGTCTGGCGGCCGGTGCGGAGCGGGGACCTAACTGCCCGGACCGGGGGGACGGCCCGCAGTCTACAGGATCCCGAGTGGTGGACCGCCGACATCGAACGCTGGGCGCGGCACTACGGAGTCGCCTTCCGAGACGTGACCGGTGAGGTTGATTGGCGGCAATGCGCCCTGGCCTGTTCGGCGGCCCAGCTCATGGGCGCGGCCGAGCCCTTCGCGCGGGCGCTCTATGCGCGGGCCTACGGTGAGGGCGATCCGCCGAGAGACGATGCCGGTCTAGCAAGCCTGGCGCAGGGGATCGGGCTTGATGGGAGCCGCTTTCTCGAAGCGCTCTCGATCAAGGCCCAAGCGGTCTACGACGCCAATCTCGCGGCAGCCCTGGCGGCCGGCTGCTTCGGCGTCCCGAGTTTCGTATGCCCCGATGGGGTAGTGTTCTGGGGCCAGGATCGGCTGCCGCTTCTCATCGACCACCTCGCCGGGCTCTAGGCACGCCACACCACACCGCTCATCCCGGCGAATGCCGGGACCCAGATTACATATCGCTGAGTCGCCGAATTTGATTTTGGCCAGCAACGAGAACATAATAGCAACGTATTTTACACCTACATCGTGGCCAGCCGGCGAAACGGCACGATTTACGTCGGCTCGACTGACGGACTTGTGAACCGGATTCGCGAGCATCGAGAAAAGATTAGGCAAGGTTTCACGGCCCAGCACGGGGTGTCTCGGCTGGTCTGGTACGAGGCGCACGAACGCGCGACGGTGCGTTTCGTCGGGAGCGACGGATCAAGGATTGGCGGCGCTCGTGGAAACTGCTGCTGATCGAGGAACGCAATCCAACCTGGGGCGACCTCATTCAGGAATTGATCGGGCCGCAGCTCGATGTGGAGACGTGGTTGAAGTCTTTGGACGCAGATGTGGGTTCGATTCGCGCTGGTAAAACATCCATCTGACGGCGACCTTCGATCTGGGTCCCGGCATTCGCCGGGATGAGCGGTTCAGTTATAGGAGGGCGAGCCCGAGCCCATCGATCTCGGCGAGTTGCCCCTGATTCAGCGGGCCGGCTGCCTCGGCGGCGACGCATTGGGCCAGTTCGGTGCGGTTCTTGACGCCCAGAACCACCGTATCGAAGTTCGCCATCGTCAGCGCATAGCGGTGGGCCAGCACGGCGGGGTCGACGCCCCACTTGGCGGACAGGTCGCGGAACGGCTCGGCGCGGTCGTAGTCGGTGCGATCGGGGCTGTTCGCTGAGAGGTCGCGGTCGACGGCGGCGGTGAGAGCGCCGGCTTGGACGGCGCGGATGCCCATGACGCCGACGCCTTGGGCCTTGGCGGCGGCGGCGATTTCGCGGGGCCTGGGCGGTTCGGCGTAACGGCGTAGGGCGCCAGGGCTGTCCATCAGGTTGGAGATCACCTGCACCACATCCGGGCGCGGCGCGTGATCCAAGGCGGAGATGACGGCGGTGGGCACGCCAATGCCGGTGATCCCCCAGGCGCGGATGCGGCCATCGGCCTTCAGGCGCTCGAAGGCGGGAACGACTTCTTCGACATAGGTGGTCCAGGCGGTGGAGAACCGGGCCTTGGCCGCATCGCCGTGGGCGTAGGTGAAATCATCGGCGTGGAGGTTGGAGTGCAGGAAGAACACGTCGATGTGGTCCAGACGCATCGCCGCCAGGCTGGCGTCGAGCGAGCCTTCGAGGATGGAGGCCGCGACGCCTGGCGGGGGTGTGCCCAGCTGGCACTTGGTGGTGAACTTCAGGCCGGACGGAGGGCGGCCTTCGAAGGCCATGCCGATGTTGGCTTCGCAGGCGCCGTACATCGGGGCGGAGTCGATCACGGTGATCCCGGCTTCTACGGCGGCGTGCAGCGTGGCGATCGCCTCGTCCTGGGAGGTCTCGCCCCAGATCTGGCCGATCCCGCCGCCGCCAAGGGTGAGACGGCTGATGTCGGTGAGCGGGCCGAGCGTGGTGGTGCGCATGATAGTCTCCAAACTTACTCTCACTTACCGACAGGGCTGGACGTTCGCCAGCCAGCTTGGTTTGTAGGGCGGCGAGAACCGAGCGCGGGCAACGCGCCGTGAGACGGGCAGGGGAGGCCGCCAGATGTCCGCCTATCGGGGCGTACGGATCGTCGATTTCAGTCAGGGCATGGTCGGCCCGATGGCGGCGATGCTGTTGGCGGATTTCGCGGCCGAGGTGATCAAGGTCGAGCCACCCGGCGGGGATCGGCTGAAGGATCATCCGGGCTATTTGGCCTGGAACCGGGGCAAGCAGGTGCTGACCCTGGACATCGCCCAGGCGGCGGATCGGGATGCGGCGGGGGCGCTGGTGGCCGGCGCGGACGTGGCGATTTTTGACCACGCGCCCAGCCGTATGACCGCGCTCGGGCTGGATGGCGCGACCCTCACCAAGGCCCATCCACGGCTGATCCACGCCTGGCTGCCGGCCTATGGAACCACGGGACGGTGGAGCGAACTGCCCAGCCATCACAGCCTGCTGGTCGGTCTGACCGGCATGGGGTTCCGGCAGAGCGCCTGGGGGGATGTGCCGATCCACTACATCCTGCCCATCGCCCATTCGGCCCAGGCGGTGCTGGGGGCGGCGGCGATCGGCGCAGCGCTGCTGGAACGGACGCGGAGCGGTCGGGGACAGGCGGTGACGATCAGCGGCCTGATGGGCGCGGGCGAGGTCGGCCCGCCAGTGCGGATCGATAGTGTTGAGCCGTTGCCTCGGGGCATCCCGCCGGGCGCCAATCCCCGCTATCGGCTATACGAGGCGGCGGACGGGCAGTGGTTCTTTCTGGGGACGCTATTCACCAACTTCTATCGCAAGGCGTTCGAGGCGCTGGGGCTGGGCGACGCCTTCGAGGTGTTTGAGATGGACATGCTGGCGGCCCGCGAGCTGCTGGAGGGCATCTTCCTGACCGAGACGCGGGCGCACTGGCTGGCGCTGCTGCAAGCCCATGACGTGCCGTGTGGTCCGGTCGGCCGGCGTCAGGCCTGGTTCGACGGCGAGACGGTACGGGACGCGGGCCTGCGGCTGGCGTTTGAGCATCCTAAGCTGGGGTCTGTCGCGATCCCGGCGCCGCCGGCCAAGTTCAGCGCGACGCCGGCCCAGGTGCGGGGTCTGCCAGAGATGATCTCAGCGGCGCCGACCTGGCCGGCGCGCCCGGCGACGGCCTCGGGCGCAACGGTCGCCGGCGGGCCGCTGGCGGGCGTAAAGGTGTTGAACCTGGGCACGGTCATCGCCGGCGCCTATGCGGGCGCGATCCTGGCGAACCTGGGCGCCGAGGTGATCAAGGTGGAGGGGCCGGAGGCGGACCCGTTCCGCTCGGATGGCTCGCAGTTCATGGGCTATAATCGCGGCAGTCGCGGGCTGGGTCTTGACCTTAAATTACCGGCGGCGCGCGAGGTGTTCCTGGCGCTGGCGCGGTCTGCCGATGTGGTGATCGACAACTATCGGCTGGGCGTGCGCGGGCGGCTCGGCATCGACTATGCGGCCCTGAAGGCGATCAACCCCCGGATCATCTCGTGCTCGATCACCGCCTATGGCGACACCGGCCCGCGTGCGGCGCTGCCGGGGTTTGACCCGCTGTTGCAGGCCGAGGGCGGCATGATGGCGGCGCAGGGCGGGGCGGACGATCCGATCCTCTACACGCCGGCGGTCAATGATGTGGCGACGGCCTCGGTGGTGACCGCCTCGGTGGTGGCGGCGCTGAATGCGCGGGAGCGGACGGGCGAGGGTCAGGAGATCATTTCCAGCCTGATGGCCCAGAGCCTGCTGTTCCAGCTCTCCGAGATGGTGAGCTATGCGGGCCGGCCGGCCAATGACGAGGGCGGCCGAGACTGTCTGGGGCTGCGGGCGCTGCATCGCTACTACGCCTGCGCCGATGGGTGGATCGGCCTCGTGTGTGAGACTGAGGCAGAGGCCGGCGGCCTGGCGGGCGTCCTGGAGATTAGTCTTGGGCCGACACCGCTGGCAGAGGCTCGCGAGGGCGAGGTTGCCGGGCGGATTGAAGCGGCGCTGGCGGGCCGCGCCAGGGCCGAGGTGCTGGACGCTCTGCTGGTGGCGGGCGTCGCCTGTGCGCCGGTGCTGCGGTTTGACGAGGCGCTGGCCAGCGAATTCGTGCAGGCGAATGGCTGGTATGACGGCTGGATCCACCCGCGCCTGGGAACTGCGATCAGCGCTCGCAGCTATGGGGACTTCAGTCGCACGCCGGCGGGCTTCACGCGGCCGACGCCTGACCTGGGGGAGCATTCGGTGGAGATCCTGGCCGAGGCGGGGTTTGATCCCGAACGGATCGAAGCGCTGATGGGGAGTGGAGCGGTGTTTTGTGCACCCGTGCCTTAGCCACGTCTCGCGCCCAAGCGTTCGAACAGCTATAGGCGGGGCATGATCGGGAAACTCAATCACGTGGGCGTTGCGACGCCCTCCATCGAACAGTCGGTGACGCTGTATCGGGACATCCTGGGCGCCACCAAGATCGGCGAGCGGTTCAGCCTGCCGGAGCAGGGGGTGTGGGTCTGTTTCGTGGACCTGCCGAACAGCCAGATCGAGCTGATCGAGCCTTACGACGACAACTCACCGATCACGGCGTTCCTGGCGAAGAACCCGAAGGGCGGTCAGCACCACGTCTGTTTCGAGGTGCCGGATATCCTCGTGGCGCGCGATGCGATGCGCGCCAAGGGCGCCACTGTGCTGGGCACGGGCGAGCCCCGGATCGGTGCGCACGGCGTGCCGGTAATCTTCCTGCATCCCAAGGACATGGGCGGCGTGCTGATCGAACTGATGGCCGAGCCGGCAGGTCACCCCTGATGGGCCTCGCCCCCAGCATCGCGGCGTTCCTGACCATCTGGTGGACGGTGCTGTTCATGGTCCTACCCTTGGGTGTGATCAGCCACGCCGAGGCGGGTATCGACCTTGGCGATGGCGGCGACCCTGGCGCTCCGGTCGATCCGAAACTGAAGCGCAAGTTCCTGACCACCACCTGGGTCTCGCTGGTGATTTTCGCGGTGATCTGGCTGTCGATCCACTTTGGACTGATCACCCTGCCGAGGCTGCCCAGCGGTCGGTAGGCGGGAGCCTTTGTATTTGTCGCATTTTCTGCGCCGAACCGGTGTCCACTTCGGCTGAAAATGCTCCGCCCAACCACCGCCGTTGCCAAGGACTCGCGGCGGAGGCTATCAGGGTGCTCCTGATCCGCAGAGTTTGCAGACCCCATGCGCCTATCGCGATACTTCATGCCGACGCTGCGCGATGCGCCGTCGGACGCCCAGATCGTTTCTCACCAGCTGATGCTGCGCGCCGGGCTGATCCGCCAGGAGGCGGCGGGCATCTATGCGTGGCTGCCGCTGGGCCTGAAGGTGCTGAAGAAGATCGAGCAGATCGTGCGCGAAGAGATGAACCGCGCCGGCGCCATCGAGATTCTGATGCCGACGCTGCAGCTGGCCGATCTCTGGCGCGAGAGCGGGCGTTATGACGACTATGGCGAGGAGATGCTGCGCATCAAGGATCGCCACGACCGCGACCTATTGTACGGGCCGACAGCTGAAGAGGTCGTGACCGACATCTTCCGGGGTTATATAAAATCTTACAAGGAATTGCCGAAGAATCTTTACAACATCCAGTGGAAATTCCGCGATGAGCGCCGGCCCCGGTTCGGGGTGATGCGGGGTCGCGAGTTCCTGATGAAGGATGCCTACTCCTTCGATATCGACGAGGCGGCGGCGCGGCGCTCGTACAACCGAATGTTCCTGGCCTATCTCAACATCTATGCGCGGCTGGGGCTGAAAGCGGTGCCGGTGAAGGCCGATCCTGGGCCGATCGGCGGCGACCTCAGCCATGAGTTCATGATCCTGGCCGACACCGGCGAGAGCCAGGTCTTCGCCCACCGCGACCTGGTGGAGATGGGCGCGCCCGGACCGGACATCGACTGGGACGGCGATCTGGAGCCGGAGGTGGCGCGCCGCACCAGCCTCTACGCCGCCTCAGACGAGATGCACGATGCGGCCCGTTTCGAGGCCATGGCCGAGGACAAGCGGATGACCGCACGCGGCATCGAAGTCGGCCATATTTTCTACTTCGGGGAGAAGTATTCCAAGCCGATGAAGGCGCTGGTGACCGGGCCGGACGGCAAGGATGTGCCCGTGCAGATGGGCTCTTACGGGGTCGGCGTCTCGCGGCTGGTCGGCGCGATCATCGAGGCCAGCCACGACGAGGCGGGGATCATCTGGCCGGCCAGCGTCGCGCCGTTCGGAGCGGCGATCCTCAACCTCAGGGCCGGCGACAGCGGCTGCGATGAGGTGTGCGAGGTGGCTTACAAGGCGCTTATCGAGGCTGGGCTCGACCCGCTCTATGACGACCGCGACGACCGGCCCGGCGCCAAGTTTGCCGCTGCGGACCTGGTGGGCATTCCCTGGCAATTGGTCATCGGCCCCAAGGGCGTCGCTGAGGGCGTAGTGGAGTTGAAGCACCGTGCGAGCGGCGAGCGTCAGACCCTGGCGCTGGATGCGGCGTTGAAGGTGATTGCCGGGTGAGGGTTGGGGCGCATTCAGCCTCATTCTCCCCTTGCGGGAGAAGGTGGCCACCGCAGGTGGACGGATGAGGGGTCTCACTCACCGCTCAGCCGCGAGCGCCACTGATAGATTCAATCGCCGTGCGACCCCTCATCCGACCTTGCTCCGCAAGGCCACCTTCTCCCGCGAGGGGAGAAGGCAAGCGGGCTCAACTTGATGACCTCCGCCCCACCCTTCGGCCTCTGGGAACGGATGCTGGCTGGCCGCTACCTGCGCGCCAGGCGAGCCCACGGCGGGGTGGCGTTGATTTCGATCATCTCGTTTGTCGGCATCACCCTGGCGGTGCTGGTGCTGATTGCGACGATGTCGATCATGAACGGGTTTCGGGCCGAGCTGCTGGGGCGGATGCTGGGGTTCCAGGGGCATCTGTTCGTCACCGGCGGGGTGCTGGACGGGGCCGAGCGGGATCGGGCGACCCAGCGGATCCTGAAGGTTCCCGGCGTGCGCCAGGCCGCGCCGATCATCGAAGCCCAGGCCATCGCCATCGGCCCCAGCCAGATCACCGGGGCCATTGTGCGCGGCATCAGCCCGGCCGATCTGGCCGCAACCAAGATCATCGCGGGCAACATCACCCACGGGCGGCTCGCTGGGTTTGGCGCGGGCGAGTATGGCGGCGATCAGATCGTGGTCGGCGAGCGGCTGGCCCAGTCGCTGGGGGTGAGCGTCGGCGACACGCTGAGCCTGATCTCGCCGGCCGGCGGCGCCACCGCCTTCGGCGGCACGCCGCTGCAGAAGGCCTATACGGTCGCCGCCACCTTCAGCGTCGGCATGAGCCAGTACGATCAGGCTTATATCTATATGCCGATCCAGCAGGCCCAGCTGTTCTTCGACCGCGAAGACACCGCCGATGTCATCGAGATCAAGGTGGACGATCCGGATATCGCGCCCCGCCTGAAGGCGCCGATCGCCCGCGCGGCCGGTCCGGCGGCCCTGGTCAGCGACTGGACCCAGCGCGACGTCTCGTTCTGGAGCGCGCTGAAGGTCGAGCGGATCGCCATGATGCTGATCCTGGGCATGCTGGTGGTGATCGCGGCGTTGAACATCATTTCCGGCCTGGTGATGCTGGTGAAGAACAAGACCCGCGACGTCGCCATCCTGCGCACCATCGGCGCGGGGCGGGGATCGATCCTCAGGATCTTCTTCATGGCCGGAGCCAGCATCGGGGCGCTGGGCACGGCGGCCGGGGTGATCCTGGGCGTGGCCTTCGCGACCTACATCGGGCCGATCCAGGATTTCGTGGAATGGGTGACCGGGACCCAGGTGTTCGCTTCGGACGTCTACTATCTGTCGCGCCTGCCGGCCAAGGTGAGCTGGCTGGAGGTCGGCGGCATTGCAGCGTTCTCGCTGGGCATGGCCTGTTTCTGGAGCCTCTGGCCGGCCTGGCGGGCCTCGCGCCTCGATCCAGTTGAGGCGCTACGGTATGAGTGAGCCGGTGCTGTCGATCCGCGGCCTCGAGCGGACCTATCTCACCGGGGCCGGCGCGCTGACCGTGCTGCGCGGCGTTGATCTGGACGTCATGCCGGGCGAGATCGTCGGCCTGACCGGGCCGTCCGGGTCGGGCAAGTCGTCGCTGCTGCACGCCGCTGGCCTGCTGGAGCATCCTGACGCCGGGCGGATCACCATCCTGGGCGCCGACTGCACCGACCTCAGCGAACGGGAGCGGACGCGGGTGCGGCTGTCCGAGATTGGCTTCGTCTACCAGTTCCACCACCTGCTGCCGGAGTTCTCAGCCGCCGACAATGTGGCCCTGCCGATGATGATCGCCGGTGTGGGCCGCAAGGCCGCTCTGGCCCGCGCGCGGGAGCTGCTGGGCGAACTGGGCTTAAGCGCCCGCACCGACCACCAGCCGGCGCAGCTGTCGGGCGGCGAACAGCAGCGGGTAGCCATCGCCAGAGCCCTGGCCAATGCGCCCCGGCTGCTGCTGGCCGACGAGCCCACCGGCAACCTCGACCCCGCCACCTCGGCGGCCGTGTTCGACAGCCTCAGCGCCCTGGCGCGGGAGCAGGGCGTCGCCTGCCTGGTGGCGACCCACAATGTGGAACTGGCGGGCCGGATGGACCGGGTGCTCGGGCTGAGAGATGGGCGGTTGGGTCCGCAGATCTGAAGTCACCACGCGCATCCGACCGAACCCGAAGCGACCTCGGTCAGGCTGCGAGCTCATCGTGTTGGCGCATCGCCAAAGCTAGGCACAGGCGGGTCCCGCCGTGGTTTGTCGGCAAGGCGCGCAGGCCGCCACCATGCAGGACAGCTACGCGCTGGGCGATGGCCAAGCCCAGCCCACCGATGCCGCCGCCGGTTCGCTTGATCGGCGGCTCTCTGACGGATTGACCGACCGCAAGTCGTTCCAGGATTTCCTTCGGCAGTCCCGGCCCGGTGTCCGCCACGACGATCTCGGCCCATCGCCCGTTCTGGCGAAGGCTGACCTGCACGGGCTCGGCGCCGCCGGCGTATCGAACCGCGTTGTCGATCAGATTGGTTAGGGCGCGTTCCACCAGATGGAGATCGCCCACCAGCTCAATTCTTCCAGGCGGCGGGCCGCTGAGTTGAACCTTTGGAGTCTGGTCGGAGAATTCAAACTTCTGGACGGCGTCCATGACCAGCTCATCGAGGCTGAAACACTCGCGATTGGGCGCCTGATCTCCCGCTTGCAGCGTCGCCAGCTCGAAAAGCTGGTGCGACAGACGGCGCACTTTGTCGCTTTGCGCCAGGGCGGTCGCCAGCACCCGCTCGCGCGCCTTGTCTTGACCTGAAGGCGAAGCGGACAGCATCTCCAGATGGCCGTGCAGCGCGGTCAGTGGGGTTCTCAAGTCGTGGGCGACGCCGGCGATAGTCTCGCGGTGCTCGGCGACCTGAGCGCGCTCGCGTGCGGTCTGGGCGTCGATCCGGGCGGTCATGTCCCCGAAGGCCGCCGCGATGGCCTGAACCTCGTCCACGGTGGATCGCGGGCCGCGACCCTCATCGCGGGGGCTCTTTGCGCTGTAGGCGCGGATGCGTCGCGCCAGCCGGTCCAGGGGCAAGGTCATCCATCCGAACACCAGCGCGCCGACCACCGCCGTCCCTAGCATCCCGACCGAGGCGATGATGATTGCGACCCGCCAGGCGCGGCCGCTGCCCAGTTGCTCCGCAGCCTTCTCCCACGCCGCGCCGTTCAGAACGATGTAAAGGTAACCCGGCGGTTTGAGGTCTCCCGCGCGGGGCGGGAACATCGCGGCGCTGAACAGTCTGGGGGTCGCCGAGCCCATAGGATCGGTCCCACGGATCGGCAGCGGCGCGCCGGCCAGGAAGCTTCGGACGGGCGAGAGGTCGATCTTTTCGCGGCGAACCATGCCCGGCTCGCCGATGTAGGCGTTCACTTTGCCATCGGCATCCAGCAGATAGACCTGGACGCCCGGATTCACGGTCATCAGCATCGACAGTAGCGCCTGGCGGGCCTCACGATCTGCGGTGTCGCGATCGGGCGTTGTGATTTCCGGCCAGTGCTCGACGATGTGTTGCGCCAAGCCGTGCGAAAGCCGTTGCAGCTCCTCGTCCTGGTACTGCTTGATCACATTGTGGCTCAGCGACGCCACCAGCACGCCAAAGCCAACCAAGAGCAGCAGCAAGGTCAAGGTCAGGCGCGCCGCGAGCGAGCTAAGTAGTCTCACGCCACGATCCCTTCAAAACGGTAGCCCAGACCCCACACCGTCGCGATCAGGCGCGGCTCTCGCGGGTCTTCCTCAATCTTGGTGCGCAGGCGATTGATGTGCGAGTTCACCGTGTGCTCGTAGCCGTCAAAACCCTCACCCCAGACTTCCCGCAGTAACTCCTGGCGGCTGAAGGCGCGCCCGGGATTGCGCGCCAGGAAACTGAGCAGCGAAAACTCGCGCAGGGTCAGGGCGACGGGTTCGGCGCCGCGCCGAAGTTCTCGCCGTCGTTCGTCAAGACGGAAGGGGCCAAATCGAGTTTCGGCGTCGGACGGCGGGGTGGCCCGCAGTTGTTCGATCCGGCGGAACATGGCCCTGACCCGCGCCACCAGTTCCAGCATGGAGAACGGCTTCGCCAGATAGTCATCGGCCCCTAGCTCTAGGCCCAGCACCCGATGGGCTTCCGTCGAGCGGGCGCTTAGCACGATGACCGGAACGCCTGGATGTTCGGCGCGCAGGTGGCGACAGACCTCCCAGCCGTCGGCGCCGGGCAACATCAGGTCGAGCAAGACCAGATCCCAGGCGCGCTGGCCGATGATCGCGATCGCCTTGCGGCCGTCGGCCTCCCGGTGGAGTCGATAGCCAGCCTCCTCCAGATGCACACGCAGGGCGTCTGCGATGGCGTCATCGTCTTCGACGAGAAGCAGTTGTTCGTTCATCGGGCGAGAGGGCGTTGAAAGCGCGGGCGACGCAAGCGCCGCGTCGCCCGCGATCCTGATCTATGTGGTGACGAGTTGCGTCGTGTAAGCGCCGCGTCGCCGGCGAAGGCTCCAGCCCGTCGCGCCAAAGCCAAGGATCATCATGGCCCAACTCGCCGGCTCCGGGGTCGCTGAGAAGGTGATCCGATAGACGTTCTGGTCTGCCCTCAGTCCACTGGTGAACACATATCCCGCAGCAGTGGTCAGCCCATTGAACCCTGCGAGTTCAGAGAAATTGAACCCGACGACGCCGTTCTCCGGCGTGCGCAGACTGTTGTTGCCGCCCACCAGGAACGCCGCATTGGCGGGGTCAAACGCCTCGGAGCCGGCATTCCAGATCTCGGAAGCCTTCACATTGATGGATTTGAGGGTGAGGCGCCCGTTGGCGTCGAACAGGCGATATTCCTGCGGGTCGTCATTGCCGATGAAGAAGTCGTTGCTGGGGATGACCATCGAACCGAATGTGAAGAACGCATTCACGTTAGGATCGACGGTGATGATGCCGGATTGCACCGTGGAGCCTGGCGTCAGCGCACCGCCAAGCGATCCGAGGACCGCCGTCGGATCGGCGGCGGCGAAGGCCGGAAGCCAGGCTGAGCCACTACCGCCCTCGGCGACCGAGATGATCGGCGCCGTTGCCGTAGACCCAAGGTTGAACGCGTCGAATTTGCCGCTGTTAAATCCATAGCGAAGGGGGGCAAAGCTGATGCTGTTGGTTGGGGCGAGGTTGTGGATCGTGATCCGCACGCCGACCGCCGCCTGCGCGGGCGACGTCAGTGTTGTCAGGACGATGGCTGCAGCGGCTTGCAGCAATATGGATTGGGCTTTGGGCAAGTGAACCCTCCTTGAAATGGGTGAGCGAAACGTCGGCCGCATCCGGACGGTGGATGCCGGTCACAACGCTAGCGAGCGCTCGCCCTCAAGGTCCTCACGAAAGGATCACGCAACCCGACCTATTTGGTCCCGTTCGCAGTGCAGGCTCGGCGGTATCGACGGGAGGTTGGGGTAGGCTAGCTCAATAGCGTCGCCAGCGGCGAGGCCATCTGCAGGCCAAGAAAGCCCGCCATACCCATCCACACGCCAAATCCGCCAAAAACCCAGGCTACAAACAGCGCCAGCCAATTTTCACTCAAGGCTGCGACCGCCGCGACGGCGATGGCCACGCCGATGCTGGCGTCACAGGCGTCAAACTGATCGTCGTGGACGTTGAGCGCATCGTACTGAGCCGCAAATCCCTCAGCCTGGCCGTGTAGGGGCGGAATTTCCGCCCGGTATTTGACGATCTCCCGCGCCAGGCGAACTTGCTCTGCGGCCAGGCCGGCAGAAACCCGCGCCTGCGCGATGGCGGTTTCGTCGATGTGCAGCTTGGTCTTGGTCGCCTGGTACTCGTTCCAACGATCCAGGGCGTTGGTCTGGGCCTGAGACATCGCCTGCACGATATTGCCGTCCTTGACCTGAGACAGGGCCATGAAGACAGAAAGCACCACGACCGTCAGCGCGACGGTTCGACTGAGGCGCCCTCCGCCTGGGGGCAGCTCAACGGGGTTCTCCATCATGGTCTCCGGGGTCTGACCGGCAGATGTGGACATTAATCGTGGCGCTGGCGGGGCGGCCTGGGCGTCACCGGTACGAGGCCCAAAGCGTCGAACTCGCGAAGGGTCGCCTTTTGGATGACGCCGGCGCGATGCAGCCCGGCGGCGGTCATCCTTTGATCGCCCCCTTGACACGCCAGAACAAACCAAGAATAAGAACGAACACGGAACGAGGCAAGCGCCATCCACAGGCGCTCAACAGAAGGTTTGGGAACATGGTTCGTCTGGCCCGGGAATCACTGGCGTTTGCGTCGGTGGCGAGCTTTGTCTGGATGGTCTGTACGGTGGCCAATCTGGTGGGCTGACCGTCATGCGAATGGGGGAGGCGGTGTTGGCGGGAACTGGGGTGGAAGACGGGAACGAGGGTTTCGTCCACCTGAGGGTCCGGTCCGCCTATTCGCTGCTGGAAGGGGCCATCAAGGCCGACAAGCTTGGCGATCTGGCCAAGGCGGCGGGGATGCCGGCGGTGGCCATCGCCGACCGGACCAATCTGTTCGGGGCGCTGGAGTTCTCGGTGGCGACCAAGGGGGCCGGCGTGCAGCCGATCATCGGCTGTGCGCTGCCGGTCACCGGGATCGGCGAGGCGCGGCCCGAGCGCTGGGCCAAGACCCCGACCGTGGTCATGCTGGCCCAGAACGAGGCGGGGTATCTGAACCTGTCAAAGCTGTCGTCGGCGGCGTTCCTGGAGGTCGAGCCGACCGAGGATCCCAATGTGTCCTGGGAGACGGTTTGCGCGCACTCTGAGGGCCTGATCCTGCTCAGCGGCGGTCCAGATGGGCCGGTCGATCCGCTGTTCGCAAGCGGCAAGGTCAAGGAAGGCCGCGCGGCGCTCAGCGAAATGCAGCGGGTGTTTGCGGATCGGCTCTATGTCGAGCTGCAGCGCCACGGTCTGCCCGACGAGGCGGCGGCTGAGCCGCATCTGGTGGCCTTTGCCTACGATCAGGACGTCCCGCTGGTCGCGACCAACGACGTCTACTTCAAGGCCGAAGCGACCCATGCGGCCCATGACGTCCTGCTGTGCATCGCCGATGGCGCGTTTGTGGGCCAGGACGAACGCCGGCGGGTGACGTCAGAGCACTATTTCAAGTCGGCTGAGGCCATGCGGACGCTGTTCGCCGATCTGCCGGAAGCCTGCGACAACACCCTGGATATCGCCCGGCGCTGCGCCTTCATGGCCCTGAAGCGCGACCCGATCCTGCCCCGCTTTCCGACCAGCGAGGGCCGGACCGAAGCTGAGGAGCTGGCGTTCCAGGCGCGTGATGGCCTCAGGGCCCGGATCGCCGCCGGCCAAGCCACCGCCTTTCCCGAAGCCGACTACGAAGCGCGGCTGGAGCGGGAACTTCAGGTCATCATCCAGATGGGCTTCTCCGGCTATTTCCTGATCGTTTCGGACTTCATGAAGTGGGCGGTGGCGCATGACATTCCGGTCGGACCGGGACGTGGCTCGGGCGCCGGCTCGCTGGTGGCCTGGGTGCTGCTGATCACCGGCCTCGACCCGCTGCGCTACGGGCTGATCTTCGAACGGTTCCTGAATCCGGAGCGGGTGTCGATGCCCGACTTCGACATCGACTTCTGCCAGGACCGGCGGGACGAGGTGATCACCTATGTCCAGCAGCGCTATGGCCGCGACCGGGTGGCGCAGATCATCACCTTCGGCACCCTTCAAGCCCGCGCCGTGCTGCGCGATGTGGGCCGCGTGCTGCAGCTGCCGCTCGGCCAGGTAGACCGGCTGGCCAAGATGGTGCCGGCCAATCCCGCCAACCCGGTGACCCTGGCCCAGGCCATCGACATCGAGCCGCGCCTGCGTCAGGCCCGCGACGAGGACGAGGCGGTGGCCCGGCTGCTGGACATCGCCCTGCAATTGGAGGGGCTCTACCGCAACGCCTCGACCCACGCGGCCGGGGTGGTGATCTCGGACCGGCCGCTGACTGAGCTGTCGCCCCTGTACCGCGATCCCCGATCCGAGCTGCCGGCCACCCAGTTCAACATGAAGTGGGTGGAGAGCGCCGGGCTGGTGAAGTTCGACTTCCTGGGCCTGAAGACCCTGACCGTGATCCGCCGAGCCATGAAGCATCTGGAGCGGCGCGGGGCGGCGTTTGATCTGGAGGCCCTGCCGCTGGACGATCCGGCGGCCTATGCCGTGATGGCCGAGGCCAATACGGTCGGGGTGTTCCAGATGGAAGGCCAGGGGATGCGCGACACCCTGCGCCAGCTGCGGCCCACCTCGTTGGAGGAATGCACGGCGCTGATCTCGCTCTATCGGCCCGGCCCGATGGAATCGATCCCGGCCTATGTGGATGTGAAGATGGGCCGCCGTCCGCTCGACTTCTATCATCCGCTGCTGGAGCAGGTGCTGACGCCGACCTATGGTGTGATCGTCTACCAGGAGCAGGTGATGCAGATCGCCCGCACCATGGCCGGCTATTCGCTGGGCGAGGCGGATCTGCTGCGCCGGGCGATGGGCAAGAAAAAGAAGGAGGAGATGGACCAGCAACGGGCCCGCTTCGCCTCCGGCGCCGCCGAGCGGGGGGTCGACAAGGGCCTGGCCGACACCCTGTTCGGGCTGATGGAGAAGTTCTCGGGCTACGGCTTCAACAAGTCGCACGCCGCGCCTTATGCGCTGATCGCGTATCAGACGGCTTGGCTGAAGGCCAATACGCCGGTCGAGTTCTATGCGGCGTCGATGAGCCTGGACATCGCCAACACCGACAAGCTGTCGGTCTTCTACCAGGACGCCAAGCGGCTGGGCGTGACCATCCGCGCCCCCTGCGTGAACCGTTCCGGCGGCGACTTCGAGGTCGAGGGCGGCGAGGTGCTGTACGCGCTGGGCGGCATCCGCAACGTTGGCCTGCAGGCGATGGAGCATCTGGTCCAGGTGCGCCGCGAGGGCGGCCCGTTCGCGGACATCTTCGATTTCGTCGAGCGGGTGGACCCTCGTCAGGTGAACAAGCGCACGTTCGAGACGCTGGCGCGGGCCGGCGCGTTCGATGCGCTGGAGCCGAACCGGGCGTTGCTGGCCGACGCGGCCGAGGCGCTGATCGGCTATGGCCAGAGCGTGGCGGCGGATCGCGCCTCGGACCAGGGCTCGCTGTTTGGCGGTGATCAGGCCGAGGCGGCGCGGCCACGGCTTCCCAAGCCCGATCCCTGGTCGCCGGCTGAGCGGCTGGATCACGAACTGGCGGCGGTCGGGTTCTATCTGTCCGGCCACCCGCTTGACGACATGGTCGAGGCGTTGCGCCGCCGCCGCACTGACCTGCTGACCGACGCCATCGCCAAGGCCACCGCCGGCGCCGAGGCGCTGCGGATGGCGGGCGTGGTGCGCCGCAAACAGGAGCGGCCGTCGCGGACCGGTGAGAAGTTCGCCTTCGTCACCCTCTCCGATCCGACCGGCGAATATGAGGTGCTGTTTCCACCCGAGGCGCTGCGCAAACATCGTGAGTTGCTGGAGCCCGGCCGGGCGATCTCGATCAAGGTGCGCGCCAAGGCCAGCGACGGCGAGGTGCGGTTCTTTGGCGACGACGTCGAGCCGGTGGAGAAGGCGGTGGAGACCGTCGTGGCGGGCCTTCGGGTCCACATCGCGCCCCGCAGCGCCGAGATCGAAGCGCTGAAGCGACGCCTGGAGAGCGTGAGCAACGTACGCGGCGGCGAAGTCGTGCTGATCGCCGGCCTTGGCGGCGGCCGTGAGGTGGAGATGAAACTGCCTGGGCGCTTCACCCTGGACGGTTCGGTGCGCGGCGCGCTGAAGACCCTGCCGGGCGTAGTGTTCGTCGAGGATATTTAGGTGCTTGGGCACCTATCGTTCGGCGTGCGCGACTTGGCGCGGGCGAGCGTGTTCTACGCCGCGGTGCTGTCATCGCTGGGCTGGGTGCGGCTTTGGAACGGCGGCGATCGGGGCTTAGGCTATGGCCCTCCTGACGGGGGTGAGGAGCTCAACCTGTTCGCCCGCGCAGACGCGGCGCCGCCAGGACCAGGCTTTCATCTGGCCTTCGATGCGCCAAGCCGGGCGATGGTTGACGCCTTCCATGCTGCGGCGCTGGCGAATGGTGGTTTGGACCGGGGCGCGCCGGGCGTCCGTTTGCGCTATGGCCCGACCTACTACGCGTGTTTCGTCACCGATCCTGACGGGCACAGACTGGAAGCGGTTCACCAGTAGTCGCCGGCTTGCGTTTTCGGCGCGTTCCGCCTACATGCGCGGCCTCAATCCACACGCAGGCGTGCGGGCCGGTCGGGGAGACATCCCGTCCATGTCCGTTCCGGTCCTTCCTCGGAAGGGTGGCCTGCGGCGGTTCAACCGGAAGAAAGACGAGATTTAACAGATGGCTTTGCCAGATTTTTCCATGCGCCAGCTGCTCGAGAGCGGCGCCCACTTCGGCCACCAGACGCACCGCTGGAACCCGAAGATGGACAAGTACATTTTCGGCTCGCGCTCCAATATTCATATCATCGACCTGTCGCAGTCGATCCCGCTGCTCCACCAGGCGCTGGTCAAGGTGCGCGAAGTCGCCGCCAGCGGCGGGCGGATCCTCTATGTCGGCACCAAGCGTCAGGCCTCCGAGCCGATCGCCACGGCCGCCAAGCGCTGCGCCCAGTACTATGTGAACCACCGTTGGCTGGGCGGCACGCTGACCAACTGGCGCACCGTCTCGGGCTCCATCGCGCGTCTGCGCGAACTGGAAGGCCTGATCGAGGGTGAAGCCCAGGGCCGCACCAAGAAGGAGCTGCTGCAGCTGACCCGCGAGCGCGACAAGCTGGAGCTGAGCTTGGGCGGCATCAAGGACATGGGCGGCATTCCCGACCTGATGTTCGTGATCGACACCAACAAGGAAGCGATCGCCATCCTGGAAGCCCGCAAGCTGAACATTCCGGTGATCGCGATCCTGGACACCAACTGCAATCCGGACGGCATCACCTATCCGATCCCGGGCAATGATGACGCCGCGCGCGCCATCCAGCTGTATTGCGATCTGGTGGCAGACTCGATCCTGGATGGCCTGGCGGCCGGTCAGTCGGCGTCAGGTGTTGATCTGGGCGCCTCCGAGGCTCCGTTGGAACCGACGTTGGCGCGGACGCTGACGCCGGAACCGGTCGCAGTTCCAGAGCCGGTCGCGGCCCCTGAACCGGTCGCCGCCCCGGAAGCCATCGCGGCGCCTGAGCCGGTGGCCGAGGCCGTCGCGGAACCCGAGGTCACCGTCGCGGAGGTTCAGACGACCGAAACCGGCGCCGACGCGGCAAGCGAAGAGCAAGCCGGCTGAGCGCTGCGGCGTCTCGGCCCATTTCAATCGACCCTCGACGGCCGCCGATCCCGGCGGTTGTCGGATGACAATATGATGAGGAGCTGACCATGGCGGAAATCACCGCTGCGCTGGTCAAGGACCTGCGCGAAAAATCCGGCGTCGGTATGATGGACTGCAAGAAGGCGCTGCAGGAAAACAACGGCGACGTCGAAGCCTCGATGGACTGGCTGCGCACCAAGGGCCTGGCCAAGGCCGCCAAGAAGTCGGACCGCGCCGCAGCCGAAGGCGTGGTGGCGGGTCTGATTTCGGCGGACGGCAAGACCGGTGTCGTGATCGAGCTCAACGCCGAAACCGATTTCGTGTCGAAGAACGACACGTTCCAGACGGCTGCGCGCGACATCGCGCAGGTCGCGCTGAGCATCGAGGGCGTTGAGGCGATCTCGGCGGCCAAGACTGCAAAGGGCGAAGTGGTCAGCGATGTGGTGACGAACATGATCGCCACGATTGGCGAGAACATGCGTCTGCGCCGTGCGGTCAGGCTCAGCGTCGATCAAGGCGCGGTGGCGCTTTACCTGCACAATGCGGTGGGTGACGGCGTCGGGCGTCTCGGCGTGCTGGTGGCTCTGGAAAGCACCGGCGATGCCGCGCAACTGAAGGACGTCGGTCGCAAGATTGCCCTGCACGTCGCTGGCACGCCGACGCCGCCACTGGCGCTGAGCTCGGATGAGCTCGACCCGGAGGTCGTGGCCAAAGAGCGTGAGATCCAGACGCTGACGGCGATCGAGTCCGGCAAGCCGCGCGAAATCGCCGAGAAGATGGTCGAAGGCCGGATCCGCAAGTGGCAGGAAGAAGTCGTCCTGCTGAAGCAGCCGTTTGTGATGGACCCGGACAAGACGATCGAGCAACTGGTCGCCGAGACCGCCAAGGCCGTCGGCGCCGCAGTCACGGTGAAGGGCTTCGTGCGCTTCTCGCTGGGCGAAGGTGTCGAGAAGAAGGTCGATGACTTCGCGGCCGAAGTGGCCTCGATGTCCGGTCAGGCTTAGACGAGAATCCAGCTATAGGGCGGGGGGTGCGTATTCGACGTGGCCCACGCCCTTGTTGTATCTAAGCCCAGCCCCAGATCCTGGATCGCCGATGCCCGACACCAAACCCCGCTTCAAACGCATCCTCCTGAAGCTGTCGGGGGAAGCTGGCGTTGGGGGTGACGGGTTCGGCATCGACCCCAAAACCCTGCAGGCGGTGGCCGACGAAATTGCCCAGGTCTCACGGGCCGGCGTTCAGGTCTGCGTGGTGGTCGGCGGCGGCAACATCTTTCGCGGCGCGACCCTGGCCGAAGCCGGCATGGAGCGCGCCAGCGCCGACTACATGGGCATGCTGGCCACGGTGATGAACGCCCTGGCGCTGCAAGCCGCGCTCGAGAAGGCCGGGGTGTTCACGCGCGTGCAATCTGCGATCCCGATGGAAGCGGTATGCGAACCGTATATCCGCCGCCGTGCGCTGCGCCACCTGGAAAAGGGCCGGGTCGTGATCTTCGCCGCCGGCCTGGGCGCGCCGTTCTTCACGACCGATACGCCGGCCGCCTTGCGCGCCGCCGAGATGGGCTGCGACGCGCTTCTGAAGGGCACCAGCGTTGACGGCGTCTACACTGCCGACCCCAAGACCGACCCCAACGCCAAGCGCTACGATACGCTGAGCTATCAGGAGGTCCTGGCCAAGAATCTACGGGTGATGGACACCTCGGCGGTCAGCCTGATGCGCGACAATCACATTCCGATCGTGGTGTTTAATATCCGCGAACGCGGCAATCTTCTGAAAGTCCTGAACGGCAAAGGGGTCTTCACGACCATCGCCTAAGCCGTACAGTTCGCCGCACAACGACAAGACGACGGAGACGCCCGCCATGGCCGCGACCGAGAAGCCCGTACTCGCCAGGTACAAGGACCGCATGGACAAGGCGGTCGCCGCGCTGAAGGAGGAATTCGGCTCTCTGAGAACCGGCCGCGCGTCGGCCGGTCTGCTGGATCAGATTCTTGTGGAGGCCTACGGATCCACGGTGCCGATCAATCAGGTGGGCGCGATCAATGTGCCCGAGGCGCGGATGCTGACGGTCAGCATCTGGGATCGCGCTTTGGTGATCTCCACGGAAAAGGCAATTCGCTCGTCGGGCCTGGGCCTGAACCCGGTGGTCGATGGTCAGACCCTGCGTATTCCGATCCCGCCGCTGACCGAAGATCGCCGCAAGGACCTGGTCAAGGTCGCGGGAAAATACGCCGAGCAGCAGCGGGTAGCGGTGCGAAACATCCGCCGGGATGCCAATGACGACCTTCGCAAAGCCCAGAAGGATGCCGTGATCAGCCAGGACGAAGAGAAGCGGATGGAGACCGAGGTGCAGAAGCTCACCGACGAGGCCATTCGGCGGGTGGACGAAGCCTTGAAAACCAAGGAACAAGAGATCATGCAAGTTTGATCGCCGGGTAGGATTCCTGACACGCCAATGCCCGCTTCCCAGAAATCTTCCGACACCACCCCCGCCGGCGACGGCGCGCGCGGTTTGCATGTCGCGTTGATCATGGACGGCAATGGTCGCTGGGCGGAACGGCGGGGTCTGCCGCGCACGCTTGGTCATCGGGCCGGTGTGGAAGCGCTCAAGCGCACCGTTGCCTGCGCCGAGGCGCTCGGCGTGCGCTGGCTGACGGTGTTCGGCTTTTCGACTGAGAACTGGAGTCGCCCAGCGGCAGAAGTGTCAGAGCTGATGGCCCTGCCGAAGCGCTATTTCGAGAGCGATCTGGGCCGCCTGGAACGAGAAGGCGTCCGGGTCCGTGTGATCGGCCGGCGCGACGGCCTTTCGCGCGAACTGGTGCGGCTGATTGACGACGCCCAGGCGCGAACCGAACGCAATGATCGGTTCCACCTGAACATTGCCTTCAACTACGGCGCCCAAGCCGACATCACCGATGCGGCGCGCCGGTTTGCTGCGGATGTCGCAGCGGGCCGCTGCCAGCCCAGCGATCTTGATGAACGGGCGTTTGGTCGTCTGCTGGCGACCACGGACTCTCCGCCGCCGGACCTGATCGTTCGGCCCTCTGGTGAACAGCGGCTTTCGAACTTCCTGCTCTGGGAGGCGGCCTACGCCGAACTGGTGTTCCAGGACGTTCTCTGGCCCGACTATGGCCAGGAGCACCTGAAGGCTGCGATCGCGACATTCGCGGCGCGCGACAGACGCTATGGCGCGATTGTGGCTGATGACGTCCTCGCCGCCGGCTAAGCGGTTCGACTGGACCAACCTCGGCCTGCGCACAGCGTCGGCTGCGGTGCTGGTGCCTGCCGTCGTCGGCGCTGTCTGGTGGGGCGGCTGGCCCTATCTGGTGTTGATCTCGATCGGCGTGGCGTTGCTGGCCCTGGAGTGGGGTGGGATGAGCGCGCCGGTGGCGCCGACCCGGGTGTCGGCTGCCGTCACCGTGGCGGCGCTGGCGGCTGTGTTCGTCGGCTACCACCAGCATGATCGTATCGCTTGGATGATGATCGCCGGCGGGAGCCTCGCGGCCGCTCTGGTTGCCCGAGGGGTGGCCGAGCGGCCGGCGGACGCCGCCTATGGCGTACTGTATATCGCCCCCGCAGCGCTGTGTTTGGTTTGGCTGCGCGGGACACACCAGGGCGAGTGGTGGACGTTAATGCTGTTCGCGACGACATGGTCTGCGGATATCGGGGCCTTTGCGGTCGGGAGTGTCGTCAGAGGCCCCAAACTGTGGCCCCGCTTCTCGCCCAACAAGACATGGTCGGGATTCGTCGGAGGGCTGTTCGCGGCGCTGCTTGCCGGTCTGCTGATGGCGGCTCTGCCCTATTTTCAACTGAACCCCTGGGCGGCGGGCTTGATCGGTCTGACCGTCGGCCTGGCGACCATGGCCGGAGATCTCTGGGAGTCTGCCCTCAAGAGGCGTTTCGGGGTAAAGGACTCCGGTGACCTGATCCCAGGTCATGGCGGCCTGCTGGACCGGGTCGATGGCTTGATGTTCGCCGTGGTCGTGATGGCGGCGCTGCGCCTCGCCAACCAGTTAGGATGGGGACATTGAGCCTGCCGCGCACCGTCACCATCCTGGGATCCACCGGATCGATCGGCGTGTCGACCCTGGATCTGCTGGAACAGGCGGGCGCCGAGGTCGAATTTGTCGCGCTCACCGCTGGCCGCAACGTCGCGCGTCTGGCCGAGCAGGCGCTAAGGTGGCGGCCGCGTTTGGCCGTGATCGAGGACGAGACGGCGCTGCCGGAGCTCCGCGAGCGCCTTCGAGGCTCGGGCATCGAAGCCGCCGGCGGCGCACAGGCGGTCGAGGATGTCGCGGCGGCGGACGTGCAGTGGGTGATGTCGGCGATCGTCGGGTTCGCGGGGCTGGCGCCCACCCTGGCGGCGGCGCGGACCGGGGCGGTGATCGCCCTGGCCAACAAGGAGAGCCTGGTCTGCGCTGGCCCGGCGCTGTTGCGGACCGCCAAGCTGGCCGGCGGTGTTGTGGTGCCGGTGGATTCAGAACACTCGGCGATCTTTCAGGTGCTGGATCCGCAGGTCGCCGCCCATGTCTCGCGCCTGATCCTGACCTCTTCCGGTGGCCCGTTCCGTGACGCCACGCATGCCGAGATGGCGCGCGCCACGCCCAAACAGGCGCTGGCGCATCCCAACTTCAGCATGGGCGCCAAGATTTCGATCGATTCTGCGACCATGATGAACAAGGGACTGGAGGTCATTGAGGCCGCCTATTTGTTTGCCGTGCCGCCTGAGCGGATCGAGGTCCTGATCCACCCGCAACAGATCATCCACAGCCTGGTGGAATACGCCGACGGCTCGACGCTGGCGCAGCTGGGTCCGCCCGACATGCGCCCGCCGATCGCCTGCGCGTTCGCTTGGCCCGATCGGCTGCCGTGGCCGGCCCCGAAGCTGGACCTGGTGCGTTCGGGGCCGCTGACGTTCCAGGATCCCGACATGCAGCGCTTTCCTGCTTTGCGGATCGCCAAGGAAGCGCTGGCGGCGGGCGGCGGCGCCCCGGCTGCGATGAACGCGGCGAATGAGCGCGCGGTTGCGGCCTTCCTTGACCGCCGCATCACCTTTCTCGATATCCCCAATGTGGTGGCAGAGACATTGGAACGCATGGCCCGCGCCACGTCAGAGACAGCCACTGATCCGCTCGAGACCGCTCGCATCACCGACGCTGAGGCCCGCCGGGTCGCAGACGACGTGGTCGGCGGCCGTTTCGCGGCCTGACGGAGACCCTCCGAATGCATCTTTTGCAGAGCATCCTCCTCTCGATCCTGCCGTTCCTTGCGGTGCTGGGGGTGGTGGTCACCGTCCACGAGCTGGGACACTTCCTGGCCGGGCGGGCGCTGGGGACCAAGATCGACCGGTTCTCGATCGGCTTCGGCCGCGCCCTGCTGAGCTGGCGGGATCGGGCGGGCGTAGAATGGCGTGTGGGGTGGATACCGCTCGGCGGCTACGTCCGATTCGCCGGCGACGAGAATGCGGCCAGCATTCCTGACATGGACGATCTCGACGTCCTTCGCCGGGAGATGATCGCCCAGGGTAAGGCAAACGAACTCTCGCAATATTTTCACTTCAAGCCGGTCTGGCAACGTGCGGTCATCACGGCGGCGGGACCACTAGCGAATTTCTTGCTGTCGATCGCGATCTTCGCCGTCCTGCTGCTGACGCTGGGCGAACCGCTGACTCGCGCCCGCGTCGATGGCGTGGAACCGGGAAGCCCAGCCGAGCAGGCTGGCTTTCAGAAGGGCGACGTCGTGAAAGCGGCGGCGGGTCAGCCCATCGACAGCTTCGATGACATTACACGGCTGGTGATACTGAGTTCTGGAAACCAGATACCTTTCCTGGTTGAGCGCAATGGCCAAGACGTGATGCTGATGGCGACGCCCCGACGAGGCGTCATCGTGGATCGCTTGGGCCGCGAACAGAAGTTGGGTCGACTGGGGTTGCACCATTTGAATCAGCCCGGCGACGTCACGATTCGCCACTTTTCACCCATTCAGGCGATTGAAGGCGGCGTGGAGCGGACATGGTCTACGATCACCACGACCGTGACCTATATCGGGCGGATGTTCGCCGGGCGCGAGGCGGCGGACCAACTGGCTGGTCCGATCGGCATGGCGCAACTGTCGGGCGACATTGCCAAGATGACAGCTGAAGTCTCGCCCAACGCCGGCGAGTTCGCGATCAACCTCATGATCACCCTGTTTGAACTCGCGGCGACGATATCCGTCGGCATCGGCTTCCTGAATCTGCTGCCTGTGCCCGTTTTGGATGGGGGTCACCTGCTGTTCTACAGCTATGAAGCCATTGCGCGGCGCCCTCTTGGCGCCAAGGTTCAGGCGGCAGGGTATCGCGTAGGTCTTGCGCTTGTTCTCGGATTGATGTTGTTCGCCACCTGGAACGATCTGCAGCGGCTGCGTGTGTTCAACCTGTTCGGCGGTCTATTCTCCTAGACCCGCTCGTCCCTCAACTGGCTGATTCGATGTCAATGATCCGCGCGTCCAGCGCTGCGCTTGTTTCCGGCCTTGCCTTGCTGCTGGGCTCTGCCGCCGTTGTGGCGCCACAGCTGGCCTATGCCCAGGCGCCGGCCGCTGGCGGCCCTATCCAACGCATCCTGGTGCAGGGCAATGAGCGGATCGAGCCGTCGACGGTGATCTCTTACCTGCCGGTGCAAACTGGCGAGGTGGTGGATTCGGCCAAGATCGACCTGGCGCTGAAGGCGCTGTTCCGCACCGATCTATTTTCGGACGTAAAGATCGACTTCCAGAATGGCGACCTGATTGTCACCGTTGTCGAAAACCCGATCATCAACCGGGTGATCTTTGAGGGGAACAAGGGACTCAAGGAAGACAAGCTACGTGACGAGGTCACGGTGCGGCCGCGGGGTATTTTTACCCGCGCCAAGGCCCAGGGCGATGTCTCGCGGATCGTCGAGCTCTACCGTCGGTCAGGGCGGATTTCCGCAAATGTCACGCCGCAGATCATCGAGCTGCCGCAAAAGCGTGTGGACCTGATCTTCAAGATCGATGAGGGTCCGAAGAGCGGCATCCTCTCGGTCAACTTTCTGGGCAACAAGGCGTTCTCAGACGACGATCTGCGCGACGTGGTCGTGACCGAGGAGAGCCGCTGGTACAAGTTCTTCAAGTCCCAGAACGCCAACTACGATCCAGACCGGCTGGAATACGACAAAGAACAGCTGCGCAAGCACTACCGAAATCGCGGCTTCTACGACTTTCGAGTCTCGTCCGCGGTGGCCGAATTGGCGCCGGATAAGAATGGCTTCGTGGTAACCTACACGATCGACGAAGGTCCGAAATACAAGTTCGGCAAGGTGGCGGTCGAGACCGAGCTCAAGAAGCTCGACAAGGGGGTGCTGGAGTCCCTGGTGCCCATCCGCAGCGGCCAGATCTATCAGGATGAACAGATCGAACAGGCGACGGACGCCCTGACGTTCGCGGCCGGCGCCGCCGGTTTCGCCTTTGTGGATGTCCGCCCGCGCTATACGCCCAATCGTGAGAAGGGGCTGGTCGACCTGATCTTCCAGGTCAACGAGGGCCCCCGCGTCTACGTTGATCGGATCGATGTGGTCGGCAACAGCCAGACCTTGGACTATGTCATCCGGCGGGAGATGAACGTCGTCGAGGGCGATGCCTACAACCGCGCGCTGGTGGATCGCTCCAAGCGCCAGATCCGGGCGCTGGGCTATTTCAAGGAAGTCGAAATTACCGAGGTCCCCGGCTCCGCTCCGGACCGGACGACGCTGCAGGTCAAGGTTGAAGAGCAGCCGACGGGCGAGTTGTCGTTCAGCGCCGGCTATTCCTCCGTCGACCAGTTGGTGCTGGACCTTGGCATCACCCAGCGGAATTTCCGGGGCCGCGGTCAAGACGTGCGGGCGCGCATTTCCGTGGGTTCGCTACGTCAGCAGTTGGACTTCTCGTTCACCGAGCCCCGGTTCCTGGGCCGCGACGTCGCCGCAGGGCTGGATGTCTACGGTTATCGCTACGACCTGTCGCAATTTTCGGCTTACAAGACCACGACTCTGGGCTTCACGCTGCGCGCTGGCTTCCCGCTCAGCCTCGATTCGCGCGGGTCCCTGCGCTACACGCTGCGCCAGGACGATATCCAAATCGCCAGTTCGTTCTGCGATCCGACGACGGGCTCGGTCCTGTCGTCGGCGACGTGTAGCCAGATCGGCAAATCCCTCACGTCCTTGGTGGGTTTTGGATACCGGCTGGACCGACGCAACGACTATCTGAACGCCACACGCGGCTTCTACGTCGACTTCAACGAAGATGTCGCGGGTCTCGCCGGTGACGTTCAATATCTGCGCACGGAGGCGGATGCCGGTTGGTACCACGGCTTTACCAAGTCCCTGGTGTTCAGTCTCACAGGGTCGGCGGGCTATGTGATGGCCTGGGGCGGCGACAGTGTCCGCATCAATGATCGCTTCTACAAGGGCGGCGTGAATTTCCGAGGCTTCCAGACTGCGGGCATCGGGCCGCGGGACTTGTCACTGCAGCGCTCGGATGCGCTGGGCGGCAAGGCCTATGCCATTGGCACCGCTGAGCTGACCATCCCGACGTTCCTTCCAGACCAATATGGCATCAAGGCCGCGCTGTTCACCGATGTCGGCACACTGGGACTGCTGGACAAGCGGGACCGCAACTATCGCGCCGGCGACCTGGATTGCCTCAACCCGACGATCCCGAATCCGAACGATCCGACCAAGACGATCAACAACCCCGCCGTGCCTGGTGCGCGCAATGTTTGTATACGAGATGACCTATCCTTGCGCGCATCTGCCGGCCTCACAATCTTCTGGAAGTCGCCCATGGGGCCAATTCAGTTCGACTTCAGCCGCGTTTTGGCCAAAGAAACATACGACAAGAAAGAGACCTTCCGGTTCTCCACCTCAACCAGGTTCTAGGACAGACATGACCTCAAAGATCTTCGCCGTCGCCGCTGGCGTCGCGACCCTCTCATTCATCGTATCTCCAGCGCTGGCCCAGGCCCCGGCTGCAGCTGCGACACCGGCCGTCACCCACGGCGCTCCGATCAACGGCCTCTGCGTGCTGTCCTATGAAGGCGCTGTGGGCGGCTCGACGGTCGGCAAGTATGTGACGACCCGGCTTCAGCAGCTGGTGGCTCAGGTCAACGCCGAGCTCAATGCCGAGAAGACCGCGATCGACAACGACGCCAAGGCCCTCGACGCGCAGCGCGCCACCCTGGCCCAGGACGCCCTGGAACAGCGCGCAGCTGCACTCCAGGTCCGCGCCAACGCCCTGCAGCGTAAGGCGCAACTTCGCGACCGCGAGATCCAGGCCACTGAACAGAAGGCGCTGGCACGCGTCGGCCAGGAGATGGAGCCGCTTATCCGTCAGGCCTATCAAGCCAAGGCCTGCTCGGTGTTGATCAACCGCCAGGCTGTCGTCCTAGCCAGCCCGGCGACGGATATTACCCCGCAGGTGGTCACGGCCCTGAACGGCAAGCTGACGCAGTTCGCATTCGATCGGGAGCGGCTTGACCAAACGAGCGGCGCCCCCGCGCCGACGCAGACGCCAGGCGCGAGACCGCAGTAGCGCTGCGATAGGGTCGGGCGCGGCGCATAGAGGATCCGATGCCCGATCCGCGCTTCTTTCAAGACCTGGGTCCGGTTCGGCTGGCGGAGATCGTCAGCTGGACAGGCGCGACGCTTGAAAACTCCGCTGACGGCGAGCGGTGGATTCATGGTGTCTCGGTCTTGGCTCAGGCCAACGGCGATACGATCACCTTCTTGACGGATCGCCGGCATGCGCACGCTCTGTCCGTGAGCGGTGCAGGGGCCTGTTTCCTGCCCCCTGAGGCGCGTAATCTGGTCCCGCAAGGCTGTGCTGCTGTGGTGACACGTGCACCGCAGGCGGCTTACGCGCGCGCCGCCCAGGGCCTTCACGCGCTTCGGCGCAGCGGCGGCAGCACCGCGATTTCCCCGGACGCCCGGTTGGAGGACCACGTCAGTCTCGCACCCGGTGTGGTGATCGGTCCAGGCGCGCAGATCGGCCGTGGCTCGCGGATCGGCGCAAATACCGTCATCGGCCCCGGCGTCGCCATCGGCAGGGGCTGTGACATCGGCGCCAACGTAACAATCGGCTTTGCCCTGATCGGCGATCGGGTGACGATCTGCGCGGGCGTCGTGATCGGTGAGCCAGGGTTCGGCGCAACGGCGACGCCAGGCGGTCTGATCGACATCCCGCAGCTGGGTCGAGTCATCGTGCAGGATGGCGTCACCATCGGCGCCAACACGACCATTGATCGGGGCGCATTTGACGACACGGTGATCGGCGAGAACACAAAAATCGACAACATGGTCCAGATCGCCCACAACGTTCGGCTCGGACGCAACTGCGCGGTGGCGGCCCAGACGGGGATCTCCGGCAGCGTCGTGATCGGCGACAACGTGCAGTTTGGCGGCCAAGCTGGCATCGCCGACCATCTCTCCATCGGCTCCGGCGCTCGCATTGCTGGAGCCGCGGGGGTGATGAAGGATGTTCCGGCGGGCGAGACCTGGGGTGGCGTGCCGGCGCGTCCAATTTTGAACTGGCTGCGGGAGACAGCTTGGCTTGCCCGTTCGGCGGGCCGTAAGGGGGAACGATGACACGCAGGGCGCCAGTGGCGATCAGTCCGACAGATATCGACATCACCGAGGTGATGGCGCGTATCCCGCATCGCTTTCCGTTTTTGCTGGTCGATAGGTGTGAGGGCTACAAGCCTAGCGAGTCGATCATCGGCATCAAGTGTGTGACGGTGAATGAGCCGTACTTCCAGGGACACTTCCCGGATTACCCCGTGATGCCCGCCGTGTTGCTGATCGAGGCCATGGCCCAGACCGGCGCGGTCCTGATGTCAAAGTCCCTGGAGGTGGACACCAAGGGCAAGGCGATCTTCTTCATGTCGGCCGACAACTGCCGTTTCCGCATGCCGGTTCGACCTGGCGATGTGGTTCGCATGCCGGTGCGCGTCGTGCGCCACCGCGGCGACGTGTTCAAATTCGCTGGACAGGCGATGGTGGGCGATAAAGTCGCGGCGGAGTGCGAGTTCGCCGCCATGGTCGTGGAGACCTGAACCCTTGGCCGTCGATGTCCATCCCACTGCGATCATCGCCAAGGGCGCCGAGCTGGCCGACGGCGTCAGCATTGGACCCTATTCGATCGTCGGCGAGCATGTCCGGATCGGCGTCCGCACTCAGGTGCTGGCCCATGTGGTGATCGAAGGCCACACCCAGGTGGGCGAGGACTGCCTGATCCGAAATTTCACCAACCTGGGCGGCCCGCCGCATCATATGGGCTATAGTGGCGAGCCGACCGAGCTGATCATCGGCGACCGCAACCGGATCTGGGAACACGTGACCATGCACAT
The DNA here is from genome assembly GCA_043734425.1 of Alphaproteobacteria bacterium. Classification (GTDB taxonomy): domain Bacteria; phylum Pseudomonadota; class Alphaproteobacteria; order Caulobacterales; family Caulobacteraceae; genus Phenylobacterium. Next base: position 71,150 of record JAYTFM010000013.1, on the reverse strand, counting down.
CGGCACGGCCGATGGCGGCGCGGTGACCCGCGTGGGCAACGACGGCATGTACATGGCCACCAGCCACGTGGGCCACGACTGCGCGGTCGGCGACCATGTGATCCTGGCGCATTCGGCGACCCTTGGAGGTCATGTGACGGTCGGCGATCATGTGATGGTCAGCGGGCTGGCGGCGGTGCACCAGTACTGCCGGGTCGGACGCTATTCGTTTATTGGTGGGCTAGCGGCGGTGACCAAAGATGTGATCCCCTATGGCCTAGTCTGGGGCAACCATGCGCATCTGGAGGGCCTTAATCTCGTGGGTCTGAAACGCCGCAACTTCGGACGCGAGACGATCAGCGAACTGCGCTCTGCCTATCGGTTGCTATTCGCGGAGGAGGGGACCTTCCAGGAGCGGATCGAGGACACAGCGGCCACCTTCGGACAGAGCGCGCCGGCAATGGAGATCATCGACTTCATCCGCGCCGATGCGAGCCGGCCGCTTTGCCTGCCGGATCGGGAGGTCTGATGCTGAAGCTTGGATTGATCGCCGGCGGCGGCGGTTTACCGGTGGAGATCGCCCAACACTGCGAACGCTCCGGCCGCGCGCTGTTCGTGATCCGCCTGAAGGGTTTTGCGGGCGCCGATCTTGATCCTTACGCCGGCGCGGCGATCGGCCTGGCGGAGATTGGAAAGTGTCTGAAGGCGCTGCGCCGCGCCGGCTGTCAGGCTGTGTGCCTGGCGGGCAATGTGACGCGGCCGGACTTTGCCAGCCTGGCGCCCGACCTGCGGGGCCTGCTGCTGCTGCCGAAAATCATCAAGGCGGCGAGCAGGGGCGATGACGCGCTGTTGCGGTTGCTGATCAGCGTCTTCGAGAAGGATGGTTTCGCCGTCGAAGGCGCCCATGAGGTGATGGACGATCTGTCGCTGCCCGTCGGCCTGTTGGGGCGCCACGCCCCAGACGCCGCAGCGCGCGACGACGCTGCGCGGGCTTTGGTGGTGGCGCGGGCGATTGGGGCATTGGATATCGGTCAGGGTGCGATCGTCAGCGCTGGGTTGGTGCTCGCGGTCGAAGCGCAAGAGGGCACAGACGCCATGCTGGAGCGTGTCGCCGCTCTGCCGAACCATCTGCGGGGAATTCCCGGCGCGGGGATCGGCGTCCTGGCCAAGGCGCCGAAGCCCATCCAGGAAACCCGGGTAGACTTGCCGACCATCGGTATTGCGACGGTGCAGGGCGTGGCCCGGGCGGGGCTGGCCGGCATTGTCGGCGAAGCGGGTCGGATGTTGGTGCTGGAACGGGAGGCCGTGATCGAAATGGCCGACGAGCTTGGATTGTTCATTCTGGGCGTGGAGCCGGACGGGCGGTGAGCCGGCCGACGGTCATGCTGGTCGCGGCCGAAGCGTCTGGCGATGACCGCGGCGCGGGACTGGCGCGATCGCTGCGTCGCAAGCTGAACGGCAAGGTCCGCTTCGTGGGGGTTGGCGGCGCACAACTGGCGGCTGAGGGGCTGGCAAGTCCGTTTGACATCGCGGAGCTCTCCATATTCGGGCTGCTGGAAGGGCTCTTGGCGCTGCCACGGGTCCGACGCCGCGCAACGGAAGTGGCTGACCTAGCCGTCCGCGAGCATCCCGATATCGCGGTGCTGATCGACTCGTGGGGGTTCACCCTGCGTGTGGCGCAGCGCCTACGGCGACGGATTCCAGGGCTTCTGCTGGTCAAGTATGTGGGCCCCCAAGTCTGGGCCTCGCGCCCGGGTCGGGCGAAGACAACCGCGCGCTGGTTCGATCGGCTGCTTACGATCCACGCGTTCGATGCCCCAGCTTTCGAGCGCGAGGGCCTGCCGGTGACTTTCGTGGGCAACGCGACGCTGGCGCAGGATGTCAGCCAAGCCAACAGCCTGCGTCTGCGCACCCGGATCGGCGCCGGTCCTGACGATCCCATCTTGCTGGTGTTGCCAGGCAGTCGGCCTTCGGAGATCGCGCGAGTCCTGCCGGCCTTCGAGGATGCGGTCATAATCCTAAAGGCCGCGCGGCCTGAGCTTCACGTGGTGGTGCTGGCCGCACCGACGGTCGCCGAAAGTGTTCGGGTTCGGGTGGCCGGATGGCGGCATCGTGCGTTCGTGATCGAAGGCGAGCAGGCCAAGTGGGACGCCATGAAAGCCGCGACCGTCGCCCTGGCTTGTTCAGGCACTGTGACGACGGAACTGGCGCTTGCCGGATGCCCGATGGTGGTGGGCTACCGCCTAGGACCCGTCACCTATGCGATCCTGAAGCCTTTGATGCGGACCCAGTATGTGACGCTGTTCAACATTGCTGCTCATGCGTTCGTTGCGCCGGAGCTGATCCAGGCGGATTGCAATGGCGCTACGCTGTCCCGCGAAGTTTTGCGCCGCCTCGACGATCCGCTGTTGCGAAACGACCAGATCTCACGCCAGTCCGCCGCCCTGATCAAGATGGGGCTAGGCGGGCCTGACCCGGATGACGCGGCGGCGGATGCGATCCTTCAGATGTTGACGCAGTCTCAGCGCTTATCGACCGCCACATAGGTGCGCGCCGGCGCGCCGGTGTAGAGCTGGCGCGGGCGGCCAATCTTGTAGGCTGGATCCTCGATCATTTCTTTCCACTGGGCGATCCAGCCGACCGTTCGGGCCAGGGCGAACAGCACCGTGAACATCTCGGCCGGGAAGCCAAGCGCTCTCAGGGTAATCCCGGAGTAGAAGTCGACGTTCGGATAAAGCTTGCGCTCGACGAAATAGGGGTCGTTCAGCGCGATTTTTTCCAGCTCCATCGCCACTTTCAACAGCGGGTCGTTGGGGTTTCCGACCTCGGCCAGCACCTCATGACAGGTCTGCTGCATGACCTTGGCGCGCGGATCATAGTTCTTGTAGACCCGGTGACCGAAGCCCATCAGCCGGTAGCGGCGATCCTTCACGCCCTGAACGTATTCTGGAATGCGATCGACGGTGCCGATCTCGATCAGCATGTTCAGCGCCTCTTCGTTGGCGCCCCCATGGCTGGGGCCCCAGAGGCAAGCGATACCCGCCGCGATGCACGCGAACGGATTGGCGCCTGACGACCCAGCCAGCCGCACCGTCGAGGTCGAGGCGTTCTGTTCGTGATCGGCGTGGAGGATGAAGATCCGGTCCATGGCGCGGGTCAGCACCGGGTTTGGCTTCCAATCCTCGGCCGGCACCGAAAAACACATGCGCAGGAAGTTCTCAGCGTAGGAGAGGTCGTTGCGCGGATAGACAAACGGCTGGCCACGCGAATATTTGAACGCCCGCGCCGCAATAGTCGGCATCTTCGCGATCATCCGGTGCGCCGAGATCATGCGCTGCTGCGGGTCATCGACATTGGTGCTGTCGTGATAGAAGGCCGACAGGGCGCCGACCGCACCGGTCATGATCGCCATCGGGTGAGCATCTCGCCGGAAGCCTTGGAAAAACCGGTCGAATTGCTCGTGGACCATGGTGTGGTAGGTGATCGTCCGCTCAAATTCAGTGAACGCGCCGGCGCTCGGCAATTCCCCGTGGAGCAGCAGGTAGCAGACCTCCAGGAAGCTGGACTGTTCGGCCAGCTCGTCGATCGGATAGCCGCGGTGCAGGAGTATGCCCGCGTCGCCATCGATGAAGGTGATCTTGCTTTCGCAAGACGCGGTGGAGGTGAAGCCGGGGTCGTAGGTGAAGACGTCGGCCTCAGCGTACAGCTTGCGGATGTCGACAACCTCGGGCCCTGAAACGCCCTTGAGGACGGGCAGTTCAACGGTTTTGCCGCCAATCTGGAACTTCGCCGTTTCACCCATGGGATCCCCTTCGCATCTGCGGTATTTTGCGCCCTTTGGAGCGCTTATAGCGCTTTAGTGGTTAAGCGAAAGCGCGTCGTCAATTCGGCCCAGGCTCTCGTCGCGACCGATCGCCACAAGCGCACCAGCGAGGTCCGGCGCCGGCGATGCACCGGCCAAAACGCCGCGCAAGGCGGGTCCGATCTTGCCGAGCCCAACGCCTTCTTGCTCAGCGAATGCCCGAAGCAGCCCCTCGAGAGCGGAAACCTCCCAGGTCGCCGTTGCGGCCAGGGCCGCGCGCAGCCGTCCGAGCCGCCCGCGTGTCTCATCGGACAGGAACCCAACGATCTTCTCCGGCAACCTGAGCGGCCGTGCCGCCAGTACGAACATCAGCGCATCGGCCAACTCCAACGTGGTTTTCGCGCCGTCTCGCACCAATGGAATCGCGCTCGTCAGCACCTCGGCATCGCCCTGCCGCAGTGCGATATTGCGCTCCGTCAACACCTGGGTGACCAAATCCGCCAGCCGGGCCGGATCGGCCAGTCGGATATAGTGATTGTTAAGATGGTTCAGCTTTGCCCAATCCAGCCGCGCCGGCGCGCTCACGACATTGACGATGTCGAACCAGAGGGCGGCGTCCTCATCACTAAAAATCTCGTCGTCCCCATGTCCCCAGCCGAGCTTGGCCAGATAGTTGCGCAAGGTCTCGGGCAGATAGCCCATGCCGTCGAACTCGCTGACCGCCTGGGCGCCGTGGCGCTTGGAGAGCTTCGCGCCGTCCGGACCGTGGATCATCGGCAGGTGCGCCCAGACCGGCAGCTCCCAACCCAGCGCCTGGTAGATGATTGTCTGGCGGGCGGCGTTGTTGAGGTGGTCATCGCCCCGGATGACATGGGTGATGCCCATGTCGTGGTCGTCCACCACGACCGCGAGGTTGTACGTCGGGTTGCCGTCAGAGCGCAGCAGGATCAGGTCGTCGAGGGTGCTGTTCTGGAAAACGACGTCGCCCTTGATCGCGTCAGCGACGACAGTCTCACCGTCCAGGGGGCTTTTCAGGCGCACGGCATGGGGCCGATCGGGCCAGGTTTCTGGGTCAGCGTCTCTCCAGGGCGAGCGAACCACGCGACCTTCGGCCCGAGCGTTCGCACGTTCGGCCTCTAGCTCCTCGGGCAGCATGTAGTCGCGGTAGGCCCCGCCGCGCTCGAGCAATTCCGCGACGGCCTGGCGGTGGCGTTCCGCGCGGGCAAACTGGAACACTGGCGGCTCGTCGGGCGCGAGGCCCAGCCACTCGAGTCCCTCGAATATCGCACGCACGGCGGGTTCCGTAGAGCGCTCTCGGTCGGTGTCTTCGACGCGAAGCAGGAACTTGCCACCCGTGTGACGCGCATAAAGCCAGTTGAAAAGCGCTGTCCGCGCCGTGCCTATGTGCATCATGCCGGTGGGCGAGGGGGCGATCCGGGTGCGGACAGGGCGATCAGACATCGGGCTCGAGGGGTCAGGGGAGGCCTCGGCGGCGGGCGCGGCCGAGGCGGCGGCTCTTAGCACGCGCCTTCGCTGGCTTCCTAGCCTGGGGCGTTCGAGGAGCTGGTTGATCGATCAGTTGGCGGCACAGGCCGACCGCTGGACGCTTTGGACGCCGGTCGCGTTCGGGAGCGGCTGTGCTATCTACTTTGCCTTACTCCGGGAGCCGCAGGCCTGGATTGCCTGGTTGCTGGTCCCAATTGCGTTGTCGCTGCTGATGGGAGCTGGCCGATGGAGCCGCTGGCGCGCCCTGACAGTCGGCCTGGCGCTGGTCGGCTGCGGGCTCGCAGGCTTCGCAGTGGCCAAGCTGCGCACTGAGGCCGTCAAGGCGCCGGTCGCGATGGCCGGCGCGCGGCCGCAGGTCGTGGAGGGCTGGGTCGTTGATATCGCTTCGCCAGGGCAGGGCGGTCAGCGGCTGTTGATCGCGCCGGCCCGGATCGGGGACTGGGCGCCCTGGGACACGCCGATCCGCCTGCGTGTGACCCTGCGTCCGGAGATGGCTCTGCCCTCACCGGGACAGCCGGTCCGGCTGTTGGCGATTCTCAACCCGCCGCCGCCGCCCGCGAGCCCGGGCGCCTATGACTTCGCGCGGGATGCCTATTTCGAGAGTGTCGGCGCGGTTGGCTTGGCGCTAGGCGACCCGGAACCGGTTTCGACGCTTGGCGCCGCGCCTTCGCGCTTACGTTTTACGATGGCGGTCAATTCGGTGCGCTGGCGACTGACGCAGCGGATCGTTGAAACCCTGGGTCCAGAGCGGGGTGGATTGGCGGCGGCGATGACCACGGGCCACGAGGCGTTCATCCCCCGCGAGCAAGTGGACAATCTGCGCGCCGCAGGGCTGGCGCACATCATCTCCATCAGCGGTCTGCACATGGCTATCGTCGGCGGCTTTGCTTTCGCTGCGGCGCGGCTGGGCGTTGCGGCCTGGCCTTGGCTGGCGCTCCGGGTTCCCGGCAAGAAGATCGCGGCGGTGTTGGGATTGGCGGCCGTGGGCGGCTACCTGATCCTGTCGGGCGCGCCGCCGCCAGCCGAGCGCGCCGCGATCACCGCCGCCATCGCCTTCGCCGCCATCCTGGCCGATCGGCGAGCCATCAGCCTGCACGCCCTGGCCCTGGCGGCCGCGGTGGTATTGCTCCTTCAGCCGGAAGCGGTGACTGAGCCTGGATTTCAAATGTCCTTCGCCGCCACAGCCGCGCTGGTCGCCTTAACCGAAATCTGGCCCCGGCCGGTGCGCGAGATCAATGCACCGTGGCCGATACGCGCCATCCAAGCGGCGGGCTCGTGGATCCTGGTCAGTATCGCCATCAGTTTTGTCGCGGGGCTGGCGACGGGACCCTTCGCGATCCAGCACTTCAACCGCGTCTCGACGTGGGGACTGGGCGCCAACCTCGCGGTTGCCCCGATTTCGTCGTTCCTGATGATGCCGGGTTTGGCGATCGGTGCGGCTCTAACGCCCTTGGGCCTGGGCCAATATCCCCTGGAGGTCGCAGGCTGGTCGATCAGCCTGATGAACGCCATCGCCGCCGCTGTCGCCGCCGCGCCGGCGGCGCAGGTGATCGTGCCCAGCGGTCCGGATTGGACCCTGCCGGTGTCGTTCCTAGGGCTGCTGCTTATCTGTTTGTGGCGCGGATCCTTGCGCTGGGTAGGCCTTCCGCTAGCGCTGGCGGTGCTGTGGGTCCCAAGGCCTCCGACCCCCGACATCTGGGTCGCGGCTGACGGTGCGGCGGTCGCTGTTCGCATGGGCCCGAACGCCATTCTTGCCCGGCCGGACGTTAAGCTGTTTGGGGCGGAGCTTTGGGCGCGCCGACGCGGGCTGACGCCCCTAGAAACCGAGGCGGCCCGCGACACCATTTTCGCATGCGACCGCTGGAGTTGCGCGCCTGTGGCGTCTGCGCCGATGCGGGTATCGGCGGCCTGGAACCTGCGGCGCGGCTTGAAGCCAGGGCGACTGGAAGCGCTCTGCGCGTCGGCCGATGTGGTGATCATTCGCAATGATGACCGGTCGGTGCCTTGCCGAGCCTCCTTGGTGCTGACCGGGCGCGATTTTGCGACGGGAGGATCAGTGGAAATCTATCGCGCAGGATCTCGCTGGCGGATGGTCTGGGCGCAATCCCTGCGCGGTCACCGACCGTGGACCTGGGGATATGATCCGCGATGATGTTCGCCAGACCGCTCCGCCCGCGCGTGATCGCCGGCGAGATCACCACCAGCGTCCGCATCTGGATGCGCCCACACGTCCGGATCGGAGGACGCTATCCGCTCGGTGCTGGGTTCATCGAGGTGGCCGCGCTGACCGAGATCGACCTCAACGACGTCACGCCGCGTCTGGCGATCCAGTCCGGTTTCGCTGGCGTGGAAGATCTACTGGCGACGGCCCGCCACGGACGTGGCGAGCGCGTCTTCCTGGTGGAATTTGTCTATCGCGGGTTTAGTGATAGCGGCGAATGAGCCCAACCAGTTTTCCCTGCACCGCCACCTGATCTGGCCCGAAGATCCGGGTTTCATAGGCGGGGTTGGCGGCTTCCAGCGCAATGGACGCGCCCTTTTTGCGCAGCCGCTTCAATGTGGCTTCCTCGCCATTGATCAGAGCGACCACAATCTCTCCCGATTGCGCGGCGTCCGAGCGTTTGATCACCACGAAATCGCCGTCCAGGATGCCGGCGTTGATCATGGAGTCCCCGGAAATCTCAAGCACGAAGTGCTCGCCCGCCCCCAGGATGCTCTCCGGCACCGGCATACGGTCACGTTCCTGCTGGATCGCCTCGATCGGCGTGCCGGCGGCGATCTTGCCCAGAATTGGCAGGTCGCGGGTGTCATTGGCGGCCACCGGCACGTTGTCGCCCGGCTCGACCAACTGCGGCTTGAAGGCGCCGCGACCTTTCGGTGGCGCGGCAGGGGTCGCCTGCTGCGGCATCTTCACCACCTCCAGCGCCCGCGCGCGATGCGGCAGGCGGCGCAGGAACCCGCGTTCTTCCAGCGCGGTAATCAGGCGGTGGATGCCGGACTTGGACGCCAAATCCAACGCGTCCTTCATCTCGTCGAAGGAGGGGGAAACACCCGACTCCTTGATACGTTCATGGATGAACATGAGCAGTTCGTGTTGCTTGCGCGTAAGCATGTCGGGACCTCATAGAACAAAGCGCTAACGTTGCGATGTTCTCTAGGCGTTCTCTGTTAATGTCAAGTTACCAACGTTCTGTGAGAAATAGACACACAAAGTCAAAGCGATAGAATTTTCGCTGAACGCCTTGCCGTGCGACTCAGCGTGGGCCGGACGGGCCTAGCAGGGCCTGCGTTGCGGATTCGACGTCGGCGTGGCGCATCAAGCTCTCGCCGACCAGCATTGCCGACGCGCCCGAGCGTGCCAGCCGCGCCGCATCATCGGCCGTGGCGATCCCGCTTTCGGTCACCAACAGGGCGCCAGGCGGCGCGGCTGCAGCGAGCCGTTCGGTGATGGCCAGGTCGGTGGCGAAGGTGCGGAGGTTGCGGTTGTTGACGCCGACAAGATCGGAACCAAGCTGGCCAGCGCGAGCCATTTCAACTGCGTCATGCACCTCCACCAAGGCGTCCATGCCCAACCGATGTGCTTCGGCCATCAGGTCCGCAGCCAAGCCGTCGTCAACCATGGCCAGGATCACCAGGACGGCGTCGGCGCCCAAGGCCCGCGATTCCGCCACCTGCCAGGGATCGACAAGGAAGTCCTTGCGCAAGCACGGCAGAGTGGTCGCGGCGCGCGCGGCCATCAAGAAGCTGTCATCGCCTTGGAAGCTTGGCCCATCGGTCAGGACCGACAAACACGCAGCGCCGCCGGCCTGATAGGCCTGGGCCAGGCTGGGGGGGTCGAAGTTGGCGCGGATCAGCCCCCTGGACGGCGAGGCCTTCTTGATCTCTGCGATCAGCGCCAGACGCCCTGGGCCACGAGCGGCGAGGAGGGCGGCTCGGAACCCTCGGGGCGGCGAGACTTCTCTGAAATCGACGGTTGGGTGCGCCGCCTTTCGGGCCGCGACGTCGACGCGCTTGTAAGCGGCGATCTCAGCGAGAATGTCGGTCATCGGGGGGCGATCTCCACCAGCCGATCCAGTGAGGCCTTTGCACGACCGTCATCGATTATCGCGCCAGCGAGGTCGACGCCAGCACGCAGGGTCTCGACCTTCTCGCCGACCACGAAGGCGGCGGCGGCGTTCAAAATGACGATGTCGCGATAGGGGCCTGCTTGACCCTCCAACAGCCTGCGCAAGGCCTCCGCATTGTCGCGCGGTGCGCCGCCGGCCAAATCCTCAATTGTCGCGCGCTGCAGGTCCACATCATCCGGCGAAACGGTGAAGCTGCGAACCTTGCCGTCACGCAGTTCGGCGACTGTGGTTTCGCCGGTTGTGGTGATCTCGTCCAGGCCACCGCCATGCACCACCCAGGCCCGTTCGGAGCCCAGAGCTCCGAGCGCCTCAGCTAGCGGCGCCACCCAGCGCTCAGCGAACACGCCCACGAGCTGGCGTTGGGCTCCGGCTGGGTTGGTCAGCGGACCCAGCAAATTGAAGATCGTGCGGAAACCCAGCTCGGCTCGGATCGGTGCGACGTGGCGCATGGCGCCGTGATGGGCTGGGGCGAACAGGAAGCAGATGCCGGCTTCGTCCAGCGCCTGCAGCTGTTGTTCGGGGCTCGTCTGGATCGCAACGCCGAGTTCGGTCAGTACGTCCGCTGCACCCGATTTGGACGACAGCGCGCGGTTACCGTGTTTGGCCACCTTCAGGCCGCCACCCGCAACGACGAACCCTACGGCGGTGGAGATATTGAGGGTGTGCAGGCCATCCCCGCCGGTGCCGCAGACATCGATCGTTGGGAAGGGCGGCGCGATCCGTATGGCGGCGTTGCGCATGGCCTTTGCGCCGGCGACGATCTCTTCGAGGGTCTCGCCGCGCAGGCGGATGGCGGTCAGCGCCGCGCCGACCTGGGCCGGCGTCGGCTCGCCGCGCAGGCAGGCGGCGAAGAACTCAACCGCCTCGTTCTCGGAGAGGCGCGCGCCGTCAGCGAGGCGGGCCAGCAGCGGCTTGAAGGCGTCCGACATCGGCCCGGACGTCAGACCTGCGCCAGCCGGGTGACGCCGGCCAGGTCGAGGAAGTTGCCCAGCAACTCGTGCCCGCACTCTGTGGCGATGGACTCCGGATGGAACTGCACCCCGTGGATCGGGCGGGTGCGGTGCTGGAGGCCCATGATCTCGCCATCCTCAGTGCGAGCGGTCACTTCCAGGGTATCGGGCAGCGCGCCAGCTTCGACCGAAAGGCTGTGATAGCGCGTGGCGGTGAAGGGGTTTTTGAGGCCCTTGAAGACCCCCTGGTTCTGGTGATGGATCTGGCTGGTCTTGCCGTGCATCAGACTGCGGGCGCGCACCACCTCGCCGCCGAACGCCTGGCCGATGGCCTGATGGCCCAGGCAGACCCCGAAGATCGGCAAGTCCTGCGGCGCATCGGCCAGCAGACCGAGGCAAATGCCCGCCTCGTCCGGCGTCCGGGGCCCAGGCGAGAGCAGGATCGCCTCAGGCCGCAGGCCCAGCGCCGCCTCGACGCTCATAGCATCGTTGCGATGGACAAGCGTCCGCGCCCCCAACTCGTTCAGATAGTGGACGAGGTTGTAGGTGAAGCTGTCGTAGTTATCGATCACCAGGATCATGGCGCCTCCTTAAGCTTTGCAGGCGGGCGCGCCAAGCCGGATGCTGCGCCATGGCGATCAGCGATTCGACCCTCGACGCTGCGGCCCTGATGCAGGCGCGCGCGCTGTTGACCTCACCGCCGCGACCTGAGCGCCTTTGGCCTGTGCTGACGGCCGCCGGGTTGCTGGCGCTCAGCAGCCTCGCCTTCGCAACCGCGATGATTGTCTCGCCGCCGGTTGTTTCGCATCATACGGCGAAGGGTGCGCCGAGTTAGGCCGCGCCCGCCATATCTCCGTCATCCAATCTTGCGGATCCCGTCACAAGCCGATGATAGCCACCGCCCCATCGACCCGAAACGCGGGACGGAGGGGATGTGATGAGATCGATCTGGTACATTGGCGTGGCTGCGATAACACTGGGACAGGGCTTTTCGACGGGCGCGCGGGCGGCCGAGACTGCGGAAGGATCGGCGATTGAGGAAATCGTCGTTCTCGGGCGGGGCGAGGCGCGGCAGGTACAGACCGTCTCAGGCGTTGAGCTGGCGCTGGAGGCACCCGGCGCGAGTCCGCTGAAGCTCGTCGAAAAGCTACCGAATGTGAACTTCCAGTCGGCCGACCCGTTTGGCTCCTATGAGTGGTCAGCGCGGATCAGCATCCGCAGTTTCAACCAGAGCCAGCTGGGCTTCACCCTGGACAATGTCCCGCTCGGCGACATGACCTATGGCAATCACAATGGCCTGCATATCTCGCGAGCGATCGCCAGTGAGAACGTCGGCGCAGTCGAGCTGGCGCAGGGCGCAGGCGCGCTGGATACCGCCTCGGCGAGCAACCTGGGCGGCACGCTGAAGTATGTGTCGCGCGCACCGTCCGAGACGTTTGGCGGCTATGCCGCTGCGACCGCCGGAACGGAGAACACATATCGCGGCTTTGTGCGGATCGAGACGGGCGAACTGCCGAGCGGCCTGCGCGGCTATGCCAGCTATTCCTACAATAAGGCCGACAAGTGGAAGGGCGTGGGTGAACAGCGCCAGCAGCAGTTCAACGTCAAGGTCGTCCAGCCTGTCGGTCGAGGTTCCCTCACCGGCTGGGTGAACTGGTCGCAACGCCGCGAGCAGGACTATCAGGACATGTCTCTTGAGATGATCAAGCGACTGGGCTCGGGCTGGGACAATGTCACCGGCAACTGGAACCTGGCGATCCAGATCGCCGAAGTGGGCAACAACACCGGCTATACCGGCGTCGCGCCGAAGTTCCCGAGCTTCGGTACGGTCTATCCCGGCAAGATTACCAATGCCGACGACGCCTACTACGACGCCTCAGGCCTGCGCGATGACGTCGTCGGCGCCGTGACCCTGATTCTTCCGGTCGGCGAGACCTTTGACTTCACCGCGACGGTCTACGGCCACGATGACAAAGGCCAGGGCCTGTGGTTCACCCCCTACGTTCCTTCGCCAAATTATGGCGTCGCCGGCGCAACGGCAGATGATGCACCGATCTCGGTTCGGACCACGGAGTACGACCTCCAGCGGTACGGGGTCGTCGCGTCCGGGACCTGGACGCTGGGCGCCCACGCCCTCAACGCGGGGTTCTGGTACGAGGACAATTCCTTCAATCAGGCCCGGCGCTACTACGGATTGAACCGCGCCGCGCCGCAGCGGAACGCCCTGCACATGCAGTCGGGGGCTTTTCGGACGGACTGGGAGTATGACTTCAAGACCACGACGTGGAAGTTCTTCGTTCAGGACAACTGGAAGGTCACTGACGCTCTCAGCCTGAATTTCGGCTTTGCGTCCCTTAATGTCGAGAACGACGGTCGCACGGTGTTCGCCCGCACGCCGGCGCAGGTCAAAAACGGGGTCATTCAGGCCAAGAAGGATTTCCTGCCCCAGGCCGGCGTCCGCTACGAGGTGACCTCCAACAGCGAGCTGTTCGCTGACTATGCGCGCAACATGCGCGCCTTCCCCAGCTCAGGAACCTCAGGGCCGTTCTCCGCCAACCAGGCGGGCTTCCTGGCGATCAAGGACAAACTCAAGCCCGAGATTTCCGACACCATCGAAGCCGGCTGGCGTTTCCGCAGTGGTGACTTCCAGGGGGTGGTTGCGGGCTATCATGTGAAGTTCAAGAATAGGTTGTTCGGAGTTCCTGTCGGCTCCGGGATCGTCGGCAATCCTTCGGCGCTCTCGAACGTGGGCGGCGTCACGGCGAAGGGCTTTGAGGCGGTCGGAACTTGGGACTTCGCCGAGCACTGGTCGGTGTTCGGATCCTACGCCTATAACGACTCGAAATACGACGACGACACGTTCGACGGGAACAATCTCCTTGTGGCGCGGACCGCCGGAAAGACCACCGTCGATACGCCCAAACACCTGCTCAAGGGCGAACTGGCCTACAATAGCGATGGATTCTTCGGTCGCTTTTCGGTCTCCCATCTCAGCCGCCGCTACTTCACCTACGAGAACGACCAGAGCGTGCCGTCGCAGACCCTGGCCGACCTGGCGTTCGGCTATCGGTTTTCGGGCTCGGACCTGTTGGACGGGCTGGAGATCCAGGCGAACATCACCAACCTGTTCGACAAGACCTATATTTCCACGATCAATTCGAATGGCTTTCCTTTGCGCGGCGATAGCCAGACACTGCTGGTCGGCGCGCCCCGAGAGGCCTTCGTGACGATCCGAAAGAAGTTCTAAGATGCTCCGCGGCCTGACCTTCGTTCTTGCTTTCCTGGCCGCCGGCATTGCCGGATCGGCGCTCCAGGCTGCGCCCAAGCCTGCCCAGCGGGCCGCCGCGGGGCCGCGCAGCGTCGTGCTGGTCACGCTGGATGGGTTGAGCTGGACGGAGGTCTTCCGCGGAGCCGACGAGGCCCGCGCCAAGACCTTGGCGTATGTTCCGGCGGACGAGGCGGAGGCGGTCCAAAAGGCCTTTGTCGCGCCTTCGGATCGAGCCAAGGCCTTGGCGCCATTTCTCCACGAAGTGATTGCGCGACAGGGCGTTCTGCTAGGCGACCGCGACCACGGCGGCTGTGCGGCCGTTGCGAACGCCCGTTGGTTTTCCTACCCCGGCTACAACGAAATCCTGACCGGCCGCGCCGATGACGCCATCGTGTCCAACGAACACGGACCCAACAAGAATGTCACCGTTCTGGAATGGCTGAACCATCAGCCAGGGTTCGCTGGCCGGGTGCAGGCTGTGACGTCCTGGGCGAACTTCGCCGACATCATCAATGCGCCGCGCAGTGGCGTGCCGGTCAACGCGGGTTGGGAAGGCCGGCCACGCCAGGACCCGGCCAAGGGTTCTGTGGAATCCCAGCGACTGGAGACCTCCGCGCAAGTCCCGCACATCTGGCCGACCGTGCGCTTCGATACATTCACCCACGCCTGGGCGCTGGACGCGCTTCGCCGCGATCATCCGCGTGTGCTATATATCGCTTACGGCGAGACCGACGATTTTGCGCACGATGGTCGTTACGATCAGGTGCTCTGGTCGGCGTACCGCACAGACGCATTCTTGGCCGAGCTTTGGCGGATGCTGCAGGCCGATCCGGTCTATGCCGGCAAGACGACGATGATCATCACCACCGACCATGGACGCGGCCTCGGCCCGTCGGCGGGCGCGTGGCGCAGCCATGGAAAGCCGGCTTTTCCAGGTTCCGACCAGACCTGGATGGGGCTGATCGGGCCGGATGTTCCCAAAGGGCGCGCGCTGGCGGCGGGTTCATGTGCGTCAGCCAGCCAGGTTGCGGCGAGCCTGCTTCAGGCCCTGGGGCTGGACTGGCGGACGTTTGACGACGCTATCGGCGCGCCGCTGGCGCTCACGTCCAGTTCAGTCGCTGCGCCGGCCAGCGTCGGAGCGCGACCTTGATCCGAAGCGCCAACCTCGGGCTTGCCTTGGCGAGCTTGGCGTTGAATGCGGTCGCCGCCAGCTTGCCGCAGCAGAATGATCCATACTTCCGTCGATCCGAGCAGCGGCTTGAGGCGGCCCGACAGGCGCCGCCCATCGGCCGGCGCGCCCGCAACGTGATCCTGTTCATTGGCGATGGGATGGGACCTAGCACGGTAACGGCGGCCCGGATTCTGGCCGGCCAAAGCGCGGGCCGAGATGGTCCGTCGAACGAACTGGCCTTCGAGCGCTTCCCCTTCGTCGCCTTGTCGAAGACCTATTCGCATGACGAGCAAGTCACGGACTCTGCAGCTGGTGCGACAGGTCTGATGGCCGGCGTGAAGACCCGCAGCGGCGTTGTTGGCCTCGATTCAAGGGCTCTGCGCGGCCGTTGCGACGGCTCGCACGGGGCCGAGGTCCTCAGCATCGCGGAAGTCGCAAAAATGGCTGGACTGTCGACGGGGGTGGTCACCACCACAAGCCTGACCGATGCGACGCCCGCCGCAGCTTACGGCCATGTTGCAGATCGAGATTGGGAAGATGACGCCTCGATGCCGTCAGCGGCCACAGCGGCGGGCTGCGTGGACTTGGCGCGACAACTTATCGAGGCCGCCGCCGACCGGCGGTTGGACGTGGCTTTGGGCGGCGGGCGGGCGCGGTTCACGCCGGTCGACATCGGCGGGGACCGCCGCGATGGCCGCAACCTTCTGGAACGCTGGCTCGCTGACCGGCCACGCTCGCGCGTCGCAAGGACGGCCGAGGATCTCAATGACGCCGATGACGCCCCGACCGATCACCTGCTGGGCGTGTTTGCGCCAAACCATCTGAGCTTTCACCAGAAGGCACCGACTCAGCAGCCGTCCCTGGCGCAGATGACGACGGCGGCGCTCGAGATCCTGGCGCGCAACCCGAAGGGCTATTTTCTGATGGTCGAGGGCGGCCTGATCGACAAGGCCAGCCATCTCGACAATGCCGCACGCACCCTCGATGAGACGGTCCAATTCTCGAAGGCCATTGAGGCCGCGCTGTCGGGCGTGAATCTGAACGACACCCTGGTGATTGTGACGGCGGATCACAGCCATGGTCTGGTGCTGTCTGGCGGGGCGTCGCGGGACGCGCCGATCCTGGGGTTGGCGCAGGTGGACGGCCAAGCGGTGCTCGACGCCGCCGGACGCCCGTACACCATCCTCAGCTTTGCAAGCGGGCCGTCCGCCCTGGATCCACATGCGGCGGTGTCCCAAGCTGAGGCGCTACAGCCTGAGTTCCGTCAGCCGGCGCTGGTGCCGATGCGCAGCGCCGAACACGGCGGCGAAGACGTCGCAGTCTATGCCAACGGTCCCGGTTCGGACCTCGTCCGGGGGGTTGTTGAGCAGCCCTATGTCTTCCAGGTGATCCTCGCGGCCCTGGGCCTTGCGCCGTAGCCAGCGCTAAACGAACCGCCAGCTCTCTTCCGCCGCCTGCCGCAGGGCGCGGGCCTTGTGCAGGGTCTCGTCGTACTCCGCATCGGGATCACTGTCCGCCACGACGCCGCCACCCGCCTGGACGTACATCATCCCGTCCTTGAACAGCGCGGTCCGCAGCACGATGCAGGTGTCCACCGAGCCGTCCGAGCCGAAATAGCCGACCGCGCCCGCATAGGTGATGCCGCGCTTTTCGGTCTCCAGTTCGTCGATGATCTCCATGGCCCGCACCTTGGGAGCGCCAGAGAGGGTGCCAGCGGGCAGGGCGGCCATCACCACATCCACCGGGTCCAGGCCTTCGGGCGCGTCACCCTCCACGTTAGAGACCATGTGCATGACGTGGCTGTAGCGCTCCACGAAGAAGCTGGCGGTGACCCGGACGCGGGGCGCACGGGTCGGCTGCGGTGGCGCGTTGGCGCCGGCCTCCTTCAGCATCGCTACCCGGCCCACGTCATTGCGCCCCAGGTCCAGCAGCATCAGATGCTCGGCGCGTTCCTTGGGGTCGGCGAGCAATTCCTGCTCCAGGGCGCGGTCCTCTTCCGGCGTGGCGCCTCTGGGCCGGGTGCCGGCGATCGGTCGGATGGTGATCTTGCGGTCGCGCAAGCGCACCAGGATCTCCGGCGAGGACCCGGCCAGTTGGAAGTCGCCGAAGTTCAGGAAGAACAGGAACGGCGAGGGATTGGTGCGGCGCAGCGAGCGGTAGAGCGCAAAGGGGTCGCGCTGAAAAGGCGCGCGAAAGCGGTGGCTCGGCACAACCTGGAAGATGTCGCCGGCGCGAATGTAATCCTTGGCCCGCGCGACGATCCCCCGATAGTCCTCGCGGCTGACCGGCGTTGTGAAGCTGTCTGGCTCGGGGCTCGCGGTCCCCAGCAAGGGTGGGGTGCGCTTGCGCAGATCGGCGACAATCGCTTCCAGCCGCGCTCGGGCCGCCGCATAGGCGGTGCGGGCGTCGCCCTGGCCGGGACGCACAGCGGTGACCAGCAGGATTTCCTGGGCGATGGCGTCGAACACGGCAACGATAGACGGACGGGTCAGTACGCTGTCGGGCAGATCTAGCGGGTCGGGGTTCATGTCCGGCAACCGTTCCGTCAGGCGGATCATGTCGTAGCCGACGGCGCCAAACACCCCGGCGGCCATCGGTGGCAGGCCCTCTGGCAATGGGATTCGCGAGGCGGCCAGCAGGTCGCGCAGTGAGTTCAGCGCCCCCCCAGCCTGAGACGTAAAGCTGCCTGCGGCAATGTGCGGACCCTCTGCGACCTCAGCGTGGTCGCCGCGACAACGCCAGACCAGATCGGGGTTGAGGGTGATGATGGAATAGCGGGCCCGGAACGCGCCGCCCTCTACGGACTCGAACAGGAAGGCGTAGGGTTTGCCATGGCCGATCTTCAGGAATGCCGAGACCGGGGTTTCCAGGTCGTCGACGACCCGGGTCCAGACCACCTGGGGGGCGCCGCCGTCGTAGGTCGATGAAAAGGCCTCGAGCGGCGGCTCCAGCTTCACTTCTTGTTCTCCGCCTTGCCCTTCGCAACCACCGGCTCAAAGCCAAGAGCGCTGCGCGCCAGGGTCGGATTGGTCTTCACCTTGAGCTTGGTGCGCGCATAGATCTGGGCCGACTGGGCCATTTCCTGGAACAGGCCCGCCGTCAGCTGGGCTCGATTGCCCTCCGCCATCTGGGCGGCCGAAGGACTGACCTCCATGCGCAGATTGTTGATCCGGCCGACAACGATGCCACTGGCGCCGCGCGCCACCCAGGGCTCGCCGGACTTGGTCGAGAAGGCGCGGCTCAGGACCTCGTTGCCCAAGTCTTGATGACTGGCGGCCGACTGGCGCGTCAGGCCGTTGATCCGCGATAGTGAATAGCCAGCTGACGTCGCCGCAGCTTCCAAGGTCTCACCCTTCTTGATCCGCGCTTCCAGAGCTGAGGCGCGTACTTCCAGCGCCTTGACCAATTCGCGTTGCATCCACGCCTGGGTGATCATCGGGCGCAGTTCCGCCAGCGGCGGCACATGCGGCGCCACCACCCGCTCAACCTTCACCGCAAAATAGGCGCCGTCACCCAGTTCAGTCACATCGCTCTCGCCGCCTGCCGGCAGGCTGAACGCCAGATCCAGAATCTTGGGCGAGAGACCCTGGAGCTGCCGACCGGTCGGATCGACGCCCTGCTGAGTGATCGGTCCCAAGGTGGTGGCGGACGCACCGGCCTTCTGCGCGGCGTCGGCCAGGCTGGAGCCGGCCTGATGGGCGTCATCATAGGCCTGGGTTTGGGCGTAGACCTTCTCGGCGACCGAATCCTTGCGGATCTCGGCCTCAAGCATCGGCCGCGCCTCGTCCATCGAGATGTCTCGGCCGGGGGTGATCCCAGTGACCTGCACGACTGACGTCCCGAGCTCACCGGGGACGACCGCAACCTGTCCCGCCGTCATGCTGAAGGCCGCCTGGGCGACCTTGCGATCGGGAAGGGCGGTGCGGGGTTTGTCGGTATAGGTGATCGCGTCAACGCCCGCAGACTTGGCCACCGCCAAGGCGCCTTCGCCGCGGCCGAGGCCGGCGGCGATCTGCTGGGCGGCCGCCGCTGTTTTGGCGGGAATCTGCACCACGGTCCGGGTTTCCGGCTTGGACAGCGTATCTTTGCGAAAATCATAGCGCTTCTTCAGTTCGGCGGGATCGATCGGCGCCGCGACGGCCGCGGCTACCGACTGTGGCGTAAAGCCGACGATGGTCAGCACCCGGCTCTCGGGCAGCGTGAGTTGCGCCGAATTCTCCTTGATGAAGCCCGCCAGTTGCGCGTCGTTCGGCAGGCTTGGCGGCGTCACGTCGCGCGGCGTGATCGTCAGGTAGGTCAGATCCCGGCTCTCCAGTGAGAACACCGCCGCCAAGGCGCCGTAGGTCCTGGGAACCATCAGCCCGTTCTGCACGCCGACAGCCCAATGCTGGGCCGCCATCTCATCGCGCAGCTCGGCATCGAAGTCCTTGGGCGTCAGACCATTCTGACCCAAGCGCTGCTCAAATGTCTTGCGATCAAAACGGCCGGAAATGGAGTCGAAGAACGCCGGAATCTTTTCGATCTGCGCCAACACCAACTTGTCGGAAGGCCGCAAGCCGGTCTTCGACAGCAGTTCAGCGAACGCGGCCTTCGTCGAAAGCCCGTCCAGCAGGGTGCGATCGACATTGTTCGCCGCCGCCATCTCATTGGTGATCACCTGGCCGCCCTGTTCCTGGGCGCGCTTCTTGTAGTTATCGAACTCCCGCCGGAATTCGCGCGCGCCAATGGTCCGCGAGCCCGCCTTGATGATCTGGTCCGGCGCCATGGCCGTCGTCGCGCCGCGATTGACCCCCCAGCCGACGAAGCTGACGGCAAGAATGCCCATGAGAATCCTGGCGGGCCAAGACTGAGCGAACCTTCGTATAGCGCCGAGCATAAAGTCCCTTTCGGGCGTAGGCCCATTTCGGGGCGGGGTGGGTCGTGCGGGCCGGTATAGTGGAGGCCGTCTTGGTCCCGCAAGCGCGTGACAGGCGGCGCGGCATGGCTTAACCGCGCCAGTGACGTCAGGAGACCCCGCCCACATGAGCAAGCCGCAGCCGCTGATCGCCGGAAACTGGAAGATGAACGGGGTTGGCGCCTCGTTGCAGGAGGCCAATGCGGTCGCTGGCGGTCTTGGGTCGACGACGGCGCGCGTGGCGATCTGCCCGCCGGCCACGCTGGTCCAGCGGATGGCCGAGGTCTTGGCGGACAGCGCCGTGCTGGTCGGCGGCCAAGATTGCCATGCCGAAGCGTCGGGGGCGTTTACAGGGGACATATCCGCCGAACAGTTGGCCGACGCCGGCGCGGCGCTGGTGATCCTGGGCCACTCTGAGCGCCGCGCGGGCTACGGCGAGACCGACGCTGTCGTCGCGGCCAAGGCGTGCGCTGCGCTGCGCGCCGGACTCGAACCGATCATCTGCGTCGGTGAGACCTTGGATCAGCGCAACGCTGGCGACGCGCTCGCCGTGGTCACGGGGCAGGTTCGCGGTTCTCTGCCGCCGGAGCTGGCCGGTCAGGCGTTCGCGGTCGCCTACGAACCAGTCTGGGCGATCGGCACGGGGCTGACGCCGACTACGCTGCAGATTGAGGAAATCCACCGCGCCATCCGCGCCACCCTGGTGGCGCTGTTCGGCGCGGGCGGTCGGGAGGTCCCGATCCTCTACGGGGGCTCGGTCAAGCCTTCCAACGCCGCCGAGATTCTGCATGCGGACGAGGTCGGCGGCGCGCTGGTCGGCGGCGCGTCATTGCGGGCTGCGGATTTCCTCGGCATCATTCAGGCGGCTTGACGGTCCAGTCCTTGTTCGGCCACCCACTCGCACTAGCTATGGTCTTACAGCGTCCGTGATGATAGAGCGCCCGCTTCATTTGCCGGCGGGATTTTCCCCGCTCAGACCAGCCGGAATTCACCCATGCTTCTGAACCTGCTGCTGGTGATTGAGGTCATCGTCGCCTTCTTCCTGGTGGTCGTGGTGCTGCTTCAGCGCTCCGAGGGCGGGGCGCTGGGCATGGGCGGCGGCCCGTCCGGGTTCATGACCGCGCGCGGCGCCGGCGACCTGTTGACCCGCACGACTTGGATCCTCGCGTCGATCTTCTTCGCCCTCGGCCTGCTTCTGACCATCGTCGCCGGACGCGAGCGTGGAGCGGCCTCGGTCGTCGACCGCTTGAAGGTCAATGCGATCAATCCCACTGAACTCAACAGGCCTGCACCGGTCGCGCCGACCCAACCCGGAGCACCTGCGCCGCTGCAGGCGCCCGCGCCGACAGTCAACAATCCCTTCCTCAGTTCTGCACCGGCCCCGGCGCAGCCGGCGCCTACCGCGCCGCCCGCCAAATAGGCGTGGACCAAACGCATACGGCAGGGCGCACCCGGCCCGAATCACGGCTACTCTGAACGCCCATGGCCCGGTACATTTTCATCACCGGCGGCGTGGTCTCCTCTTTGGGTAAAGGTCTCGCGTCCGCCGCTCTCGGCGCCCTGCTCCAGGCGCGCGGCTATGGCGTGCGGCTGCGCAAGCTCGATCCCTATCTGAACGTCGATCCAGGGACCATGAGCCCGACCCAGCACGGCGAGGTGTTCGTCACCGACGATGGGGCGGAGACCGACCTCGACCTTGGCCACTACGAGCGGTTCACCGGCGTCAACGCCACTCGCGCCGACAACATAACCACCGGCCAAATCTACAAGACCATCATCGAGAAGGAGCGCCGCGGCGACTACCTCGGCGCGACGGTCCAGGTGATCCCGCACGTCACCGGTGAGATCAAAGACTTCGTGCTCTCCGATCCGGGCGAAGGCGTCGACTTCGTGCTGATCGAGGTCGGCGGCACGGTCGGCGACATCGAGGGCCTGCCGTTCTTCGAGGCGATCCGCCAGCTGGGCCAGGAGCTGCCGCGCGGCCATGCCTGTTTCATCCACCTGACGCTGCTGCCCTACATCAAAACCGCCGGCGAGATGAAGACCAAGCCGACCCAGCACTCGGTCAAGGAGCTTCGGTCCATCGGCATCCAGCCGGATATCCTGCTCTGCCGCTGCGAGATGCCGATCCCGGAAGGCGAGCGCAGGAAGATCGGTCAGTTCTGCAACGTGCGGCCTAGCGCGGTGATCCAGGCGATGGATTCCAGCAACATCTACGCCGTGCCGCTGGACTATCACGCCCAGGGCCTGGACACCGAGGTGCTGGACGTCTTCGGCATGCTGGACAGCGCGCCAGCGCCGGATTTAGCCCGCTGGGAGGAGATCACCTACAAGCTGAGCCATCCGGACGGCGAGGTGAACATCGCCATCGTCGGCAAATACACCGCCCTCACCGACGCCTACAAATCCCTGATCGAGGCGTTGATCCACGGTGGCGTCGCCAACAATGTGCGGGTCAAGTTCGACTGGATCGAAGGCGAGGTGTTCGAAGGTGAGGCGGCCCTGGTCAGCGAGCGGCTGACCAATGTCCACGGCGTGCTGGTGCCCGGCGCGTTCGGCGAGCGCGGCTCGGAGGGCATGATCCGCGCGGTGCAGTTCGCCCGCGAGCACGCCATTCCCTACTTCGGCATCTGTTTCGGCATGCAGATGGCGATGATCGAGGCGGCGCGAAATCTGGCCGGCATCCCCCAGGCCTCCTCCACCGAGTTCGGCCCCACCGCCGAACCGATCGTCGGACTGATGACCGAATGGGCGCGCGGCAATTATCGGGAACAACGCAACGAGGGCGGCGATCTTGGCGGCACCATGCGGGTCGGGGCTTATGAGGCCATTCTGACGCCGGGCAGCCGGGTGGCGGAAATCTATGGGGCGACCACCATCTCCGAGCGCCATCGCCATCGCTATGAAGTCAACATCGGCTATCGCGAGGCCATCGAAGGCGCGGGCCTGGCCTTTACCGGCCTCTCGCCCGACGGCGTGCTGCCGGAGCTTTGCGAACGCAATGACCACCCCTGGTTCGTCGGCGTCCAGTTCCACCCCGAGCTCAAGAGCCGCCCCTTCGACCCCCACCCCCTGTTCGCCAGTTTCATCGGCGCGACCAAGGCGCGGAGCAGATTGGTCTAGGGGCGCGCCCAGTCGCTCACCCCACCTTCCGCTCACGCCCCGCCCAGTAGGGCGCGCGCAGCTCCCGCCGCAGGACCTTGCCAGACGGATTGCGGGGCAGGGCGTCGATGAAGTCGATGGTCTTGGGGGCTTTGAAGCCGGCGATCCGTTGGCGGGCCCAGGCGATGATATCGGCCGGGTCGGGACGCGCGCCGGGCGTAGCGACCACAATGGCCTTCACCGCTTCGCCCCAGCGCTCATCCGGCACCCCGATCACGGCGGCGTCGGCCACACCCGGACAGCCCAGGATGGCGTTCTCCACCTCGGCCGGATAGACGTTCTCGCCGCCTGAGACGATCATGTCTTTGACCCGGTCGTGGACGAAGAAGAAGCCGTCCGCGTCCATGAAGCCGGCATCCCCGGTGCGCAGCCAGCCGTCCGGGCGAATGGTCTCGGCGGTGGCTTCGGGACGGTTCCAGTAACCGGCCATGACAATTGGCCCCCGCAGCTCGATCTCGCCGATTTCGCCAACCCCCAGTGTATTGCCGTGCTCATCGGCGATCCGCGATTCCAGCGTCGGCCAGGGGCGGCCACAGGACCTCATCAGGGCGCCGTGGTGCTCGCCGGGCGCCAGGGTTGTGCCCGCGCCGGTGGTCTCGGTCATGCCGTAGAACTGGATGAAGCCACAGCCGAACCGCGCCGTCGCGGCCGCCAACACCGCCTCCGAAATCGGCGAGGCGCCATAGGAGACCGTCTTCATGCTGGAGAAGTCGATGGTCTCCACGCCCGGCGTCTGCAGCAGCGCATTGATCATCACCGGGGCCAGGAAGGCGTGGGCGACCCGCTCAGCCGGGATCGCCGCCAGCACCTGGGCAGGGTTGAATTCGGCCTGAAGCAGGATCCGCCCTCCCGCCGCCAGCCCGGCGAAACTGATGTTGGTGCCGGCCACATGGAACATTGGCATCAGGATCAGCACCGTATCGTCGGCGGTGTAGTCAAACCCGTCCACCTGGTGGCGCAGGGCCAGGAAGGCGGCGTAGTTGCCGTGGGTCAACCGCACGCCCTTGGGCAGGCCGGTGGTGCCGGAGGTGTAGAGTTGGAGCACGTCGTCCTCAAGCGCCGGGGTACTGAGGACCGGCGCGGGGGCGGCGTCGCGCAGGGCCGCATAGCTCTCAAACTGTGGGTGCTCGGCACCCACGGCAATCACCCGGATCGGCCGGCCGATATCCGGCAGGATTCTCTCGGCGAGGGCGAAGAACTCGGGGCTGACGAAGAAGGTGTCGGCGCTGGAATCCTTCAGGATGAACGCCACCTCGGGCGGCGCGAGGCGCGTGTTGATCGGCGCGAAACAGGCGCGCGCCTTGGCGACCCCGAAGAACACCTCGTACCAGGCCTCCGACGCTCGCCCGAGCCAGGCGATCCGGTCACCTGGCTTGATGCCGGTGGCCTGCAGGAAACCCGCCACCTGGATTGCGCGCCGATCCAGCTCGGCATAGGTCAGATCGCGTCCCTCGAAGGCGACGGCCACCTGATTGGGCCGGCCCCGGCCATGAACCACAGGGATATCGGTCAGGAGCGTGATGGGCTCGTCGGTCATGTTTCCTCGCGCGGGTCTGGAACGTCCGTCGTTGGCGGCCCTGCTAGCGGATCGGGGCCGTGAAGCCAATCAAGTCACCGCCGCGCGTGTCTGGAACTCAAGGGTGTCCCAGCCGCGCGTTTCAAGGATGTCGGCCAGGATATCAACCGCATCCCACACATCCACATGCTGCAGGAAAAGCGGAGAAAATCCAAAGCGGGCCGTGTCGGGTTCGCGAAAGTCGCCGATCACGCCGCGTGCGATCAGCGCCTGGATCAGGGCATAGGCGCCGGGGTGATGGAATGAGACGTGGAGGCCGCGATGGGTCGGGTCCCGCGGGCCTTGCAGGACCAGGCCCTGTCCGGCGCAGCGCGATGCCACGCCGGTGATGAAGGCGTCGGCCAGCGTCAGGCCCTTAGCCTCCATCTGGGCGGGATCGGCCTCGAGCTGCAGGTCAACGGCCGCCTCCAACGCCGCCAGCCCCAGGATCGGTGGCGTGCCGGCCAGCAGCCTTCGGATGTCCCCGGCCGGCCGGTAGTCCGGCTCGAACGCGAACGGCTCGGAGTGCCCCATCCAGCCGGTCAGGGGCGAGCGGATCGCCGTCTGATGATGTTCCGCCACAAAGAGCCAGGCCGGCGCGCCGGGACCGCCGTTCAGGTACTTGTAACCGCAGCCCACTGCCAGATCCGTGTGTGTCCCGTTCAGATCGACCTGCGCTGCGCCGGCGGAGTGACTGAGATCCCAAAGACTCAAAGCGCCCTGCGCCGCCGCCGCCTGGTTCACGGCCGCCATGTCCCAGCGGCGCGAGGTTCGATAGTGGATGTGGGTCAGGACCACGGCCGCCGTGTCGTGATCAATGGCGGCGACGACGTCGTCAGCCGGCACGATCTTGAGGGTTGCGCCGGTGAGTGCGCACAGACCCTGCAAGACGTAGGTGTCGGTCGGGAAGTTCTCCGCCTCCGTCAGCAGCGTCCGTCGGTCCGGCCGCAGCGAGAGCGCCCCAGCCGCCAGCTTATAGAGATTGACCGAGGTGCTATCGGCGGCGACCATCTCGTGAGCCATCGCGCCCATCAGCCGGGCCAGCTTGCTGCCCACCCGTTGGGGCGCCTCGATCCAGCCGGCGGCGTTCCAGCTGCGGATCAGGCCTTCGCCCCATTCTTGGCGCACGACGTTGTCTACGCGGCGGGCGGCTTCGCGGGGCAAGGGTCCTAGCGAATTGCCATCGAGGTAGATCACCCCCTCCGGCAGCTCGAAAGCGTCCCGGAACCGGGCGAGCGGGTCGGCGGCGTCCAGGGCTTCGGCGGCAGCGCGGGTCATGGCCCTATGTAGCCACCGCATTGCGAACTCGAAAGGACGTGACGGACGCGCCCCGCTTGAGCTAGGCGAACAGTCTGGGTCGATGGCGAAAAGACCTGCGGAGGCGAGACATGATCAAGACGCAACGCGCTATTGCCCTGGCGGTCGCGGTGATCACCGTGGGGCTGGCGGCGGGATCGTCGGCTCTCGCCCAGCGGGTTCCGGTACGTATTGCGCCCGCTCCGACCCCCAAGTGGCCCGGCCTGCCGCCCGGCGCGGTGGAAGAGGTGATGACCCTGCGAGATGGGGTCAAGCTGGCGGCCAATGTCTATAAGCCCGTCGGCCAGGGACCCTGGCCGGTCGTGCTGAGCCGCACGCCCTATCTCAAGGACGGCCGGTTTAGCGAGCAGACGCCAAACCCCGGCGAACAGATGGCCAAGCAGGCCCAGCACTACACAGATGCTGGCTATGTGTTCGTGCTGCAGGACGTGCGCGGCAAGGGACGATCTCAGGGGTTCTACAGCGCCTTCGAGACTGACATCGAGGACGGGTACGACGCCGTCGAGTGGGCCGGAACCCAGCCGTGGAGCGACGGCAATGTCGGCATGACCGGCGGCTCAGCCCTGGGCATCACCGCCAACTCCGCCGCCATGGCCGCGCCGCCGCACCTCAAGGCCGCCTATGTGGTGGTCGCGCCCGCCGACCGGCTTTCCTACAGCTATCCCGGTGGTGTCCTGAAAGAGAAGGACACCATTGGCTGGCTGCGCGGGCAGGGGGTCTCGGAGGAGGCGCTGGCCCGCACCCGGGCGCGTTCTGTGGACGATGTGGGCTGGAACCGCGTCGCAATGAGCGTGAACCGCAAGTACATCCACATTCCGATCTTTAATGTCGGCGGTTGGTACGACATCTTTAATGGCGGCACGGTCGACAACTTCGTCTACCTGCAAAATCAGGGCGCGGAGGGCGCGCGTGGCAATCAGAAGCTGCTGATGGGTCCCTTCGGCCACGGTCAGCTGTCCGGCGATCTGGCCTATCCCGGCAGCGACCGCCTGACCCTCGGCGGCGACCAGGAAATCCGCTGGTTCGAGCATTGGCTGAAGGGCGCTGATAACGGCATCGTCGATGAACCACCGGTCCAGTACTTCATGATGGCCTCGGCCCGGACGGGCGCGTTCTCATCCAAGAACCGCATGCTGACCTCGCCGAACTGGCCGCCGGCTTTCCGCGAGGTGCGCTACTACCTGAACGCCAACCAGACCCTCAGCGCGCGGGCGCCGGGGCCAGCGCCCTCAGCCGCAACCTATCGCTTCGATCCTGCCAACCCCGTGCCCACCTTCGGCGGCGCCAACCTCACCTTCGAGCGTGGCCCGATGGATCAGCGGGCGATTGGCGCGCGACAGGACTACCTGCGCTTCCAAACCGGGTTGCTGGACAAGGATGTGGTGATCGCCGGGCCTGTAAGGGTCGAACTTTACGCCTCAACCGACGGGCCGGACACGGATTTTGTCGCCAAGCTGGTGGATGTCTACCCAGATGGCTACGAGGCGCTGGTGCTGGACGCGCCCATCCGGGCCAAGTTCCGAAATGGCCGCCTGCCCGACGAAATCAGGCCGATGACCCCTGGCGCGCCGGAAAAACTGACCATCGACCTCTGGCCCACGGCGATCACCTTCGAGAAGGGTCACCGGATCGCTGTCCACATTTCCTCGTCCAATTCGCCTCGCTTCGAGGTGAACCCAAACACCGGGGGCGCGGCGGGCGCGCGGCCACGCGTGGCCGCCAATACCCTCCACATGGATGCGGCCCATCCGTCCGCCATCGTTTTGCCAGTCATCTATCCTACCTCCCCATAAGGTGAACGATCACGCCTACGGGAACGTTTGGCGGCGCGACGCTGTTCGGTGGGTTGGATGGCGAGACTCTGGTGAGAAGGAAGACGCGGCATGGACGACGTTGAAGCCGCTGTAGACCGCCAGGTCGCAGCATCGGGGCCGCACGTAAGCCTCGCCTGCGAACGCTACCGGCGGGTGCGCGCGCGATCCCTCGTGCTTGTCCGATCGCTGACGCCCGAGGACATGACCGCCCAATCCATGCCGGATGCAAGTCCGGCCAAATGGCACCTGGCACACACCACCTGGTTCTTTGAGACCTTCCTGCTGGTTCCCAATGCGCCCGACTACCGGGTGTTCGACAGCCGGTTCGGCTACCTCTTCAACTCATATTATGAAGCCCTGGGCGCTCGACAACCGCGCCCGGCGCGCGGCCTGATCACCCGGCCTTCGGTTGATGATGTGCTGGCCTATCGCGCGCATGTTGATGCTGCGATGGAGGGCCTGCTGGCCGATGGCGGCGAAGGCATCGCCGACCTGCTCGATCTGGGTTTAGCCCACGAGGAACAGCATCAGGAATTGATCCTGATGGACATCCTGCACCTGTTCGCCGCGTCGCCGCTGACGCCCGCCTATGCGCCGCCCCACGCCCACGCCGCTGGACCTAACACCGACCCGAGCGGCTGGATTGCCATGGCAGGTGGGTTGGTCGAAATCGGCCATGACCCTCGCCAGGGTTTTGCGTTCGACAACGAAACGCCAGGTCATCGCGTCTGGTTGGAGCCGTTCCAGATGGCGGATCGTTTGGTGACCCAGGGCGATTGGCTGGCCTTCATCGCCGATGGCGGCTATCGGCGGTCGGAGTTCTGGCTCTCGGAGGGTTGGACGCTTGTCCAGGCTGACGACTGGCGTGCACCGCTCTATTGGCGTGCAGATGGTGAAGGCTGGCGGATCATGGGTCTTACCGGTCTGCGCCCATTGGATCCCGCCGCTCCTGTCAGTCACGTCAGCTACTATGAGGCCGACGCCTACGCGGCCTGGGCCAGCGCGCGATTGCCCACCGAAGCCGAATGGGAACACGCCGCTCGGGAGCGTCCGGACCTGCGCCAGCTAAAGAGCGAGCTCTGGCAATGGACCCGCAGCGCCTATCTCGCCTATCCGGGGTTTCGGCCGGCGGCCGGCGCGGTCGGCGAGTACAACGGCAAATTCATGTCCGGTCAGTTCGTTCTGCGAGGCGGCTCATTCGCGACGCCGCCCGGGCATGTGCGGTCCAGCTATCGCAACTTCTTCCATCCTCATCAGCGCTGGATGTTCTCAGGCGTGCGACTGGCCAAAGATGGCGTCGGCGATCTCGCTGAGCCTGATGATTTCGAGGTCGATGTCCTTGCGGGCCTCGCCAAACATCGCAAGCAGATCCCGCCGAAGCACTTCTATGACGCTGAGGGCTCGCGGGTCTTCGAGGCGATAACGGAGCTGGACGAATACTATCCGACCCGGACTGAGATCGGCCTGTTGCGTCGGGCCGCGCCAGAGATCTGTCGCCACATTCCAAACGACGCCGTGCTCGTTGAGTTCGGCAGCGGCGCCAGCGTCAAGACCCGCATCTTATTGGACGCCGCGCCGCAGGTGTCGGTCTATGCGCCGATCGACATCAGCGCCACAGCGCTGGCTGAGGCGGCGCGGGCGATCGGTTCCGACTATCCGGATCTGTTGGTGGCCCCGCTCAGAGAGGATTTCACCCGCGCCCTGGCCTTGCCGCGCGAGGCGGCCGGTCGCCCCGTGGTCGGCTTCTTTCCAGGGTCAACGATCGGCAACTTTACACCACCTGAGGCGCTCGCTTTCCTGGAAGGCGCGCGGGTGCTGCTCGGGCGCGGCGCGGCCTTCCTGGTCGGCATTGATCTGGTCAAGGACCCCGGAGTGCTGGTTGCGGCCTACGATGACCGCCTTGGGGTAACCGCAGCGTTCAACAAGAACCTACTGGTGCGGATCAACCGTGAACTGGCCGGCGACTTCGATCTCGCCGCGTTTGCTCACCGCGCGGTGTGGAACGCGGCTGAAAGTCGGATTGAGATGCACCTTGTGAGCTTGCGGGATCAATCCGTGAGGGTCGCCGGTGAGGTGTTTCACTTCAACAGTGATGAGACCCTGCACACCGAGAATTCCTGCAAGTTCACGCTCGACGGCTTTTCGGACCTTGCACGTCGCGGGGGATGGGGGCTGGAAGACATCTGGATCAGCGCCGATCCAGCCTTCGCCATCGTCTTGCTGCGGGGCTAATGCTCCCGATTTTCGTTCGTCGGAGCGCCACGCGAGGCTTCGCCGCCCTTTCGGCCGGCTGTCGCCGCGAGATCGCGGTCCTTGGCGAAGCTGCGCTTTTCAGCGGGAACCGAGGCGCCGCCCTTGCGGGCGATCTCGCGCCTGCGCTCAGGGCTCATAACCGCAAAGCCGCGGCGCGCGCGCGGGGCGTCGGATTTCGGTTGGGACATTGTCGGTGGCTCCTACTGGCAATGGGGTTGCCTTGAGGGGGAAACACCCGAGCGGCGGGTGGGTTGCGCCGTAGACGCAGAGATCACTCGCGCCGCAGCGCTTCGATGGGGTCCAACCGCGCCGCGCGCCACGAGGGATAGGCTCCGAACATCAGGCCGACCGCCACCGAAAACCCAAGCGCCAACGGCGCCGCCCAGGCCGGTATCGCGGCGGGCCAGCTGGCCAGTTTGGCGATCCCCAGTGCGCCGAGCACGCCTAGAGTCAAGCCGATCAGGCCGCCCACCAGCGATAGGAACACCGACTCCAGGGCGAACTGGATCAGCACGTCCGAACGCCGCGCGCCGACCGCCATGCGAAGGCCGATCTCGCGGGTGCGCTCAGTCACCGCCACCAGCATGATGTTCATGATCCCGACCCCGCCGACCACCAGCGAGACCGCCGCCACAGCCGCCAGAAAGACTGTGAAGGTCTTGATTGCCGACTGCATGGCTTCCAGGATCGAGGCCATGTTCTGGGTCGCGAAGTCATCTTCTTCCCCGGCGCGGATACGGTGCTGCGCGCGTAACAGGTTCGTGACGTCCTCCTGGACCTTGTCGAGGCCGCCGGCGTCGGCCGCCTTCACATAGATCACACTGACCGTGTCGCCCCGTGAGCGACGGCCGATGAGGCGCGACCGCACCGCTTCGAGCGGCGCCAGCACGATGTCGTCCTGATCCT
The DNA here is from genome assembly GCA_043734425.1 of Alphaproteobacteria bacterium. GTDB lineage: Bacteria > Pseudomonadota > Alphaproteobacteria > Caulobacterales > Caulobacteraceae > Phenylobacterium. The sequence goes on along the minus strand of JAYTFM010000013.1, from coordinate 40,446 downwards.
GGCCGAACCCGGCCTGACCCTTGGTGGCCAGCACGCCGATGACCTCGAAGGGCACGGAGCGCACCCGCAAACGCCGACCGACCGGATTGCTTTCGCCCCAAAGTTCCCGCGCCACCGTTGGGCCGATCACCACCACCTTGCGACCCTGGCGCGCCTCCCCAGGGTCGAACATTCGGCCAGACGCCACGGTGACGTCGCGGGCGAGCAGATAGTCGGGCGTCACGCCGTCGATTCGGCTGTTCCAGTTGGCGCCGTCGGCGGCCAGCTGGCCCCGGGTCGAGACGGAGGGGGCGACAGCGGCCAAACCTTCGACCTGCTTGCTGATCGCTTCGGCGTCGGCGTCGCGGAGGGCCTGGCCCGCGCCGGCGCCCTGGCTCACGGGTCCGCGCTGGAAGCTGGGCATCACGATGATCAGGTTGGAGCCGAGGCCGGAGATCGATTCCGTCACCCGCTGCTGCGCACCCATGCCGATGGCGGTCATCATCACCACCGCTGCGACGCCAATCACCACGCCTAGCGAGGTCAGCACGCTGCGCATCGGATGCGCGATGATCGCACCTATGGCGAAGCGGACCAGCTCGAAGAACCTCATGTCGGCGCAGCTCGCCGCTCGTCAGAGACGATGTGGCCGTCGCGGAACGCGATGCGCCTGCGGGCCTGGTCGGCCACGTCCGGGTCGTGCGTGACGATGGCCAGCGTCAGGCCGTCGGCGTTCAACTCTGCGAAGAGCTGCAACACCTCAACGCCGGTGGCGCTGTCCAAGGCGCCGGTCGGCTCGTCGGCGAGCAGCAGATCGGGCCGGTTGGCCAGCGAGCGGGCGATCGCCACGCGCTGCTGCTGGCCGCCGGAAAGTTGAGTTGGCCGGTGGCCCATCCGGGCCCCAAGCCCGACTCTGGTCAGCAGGTCCGAAGCCCTGGCCCGCCGCTCCGCGCCGCCCAGTCCGGCATAGACCATCGGCAGCTCGACATTCTGCAGGGCAGTCAGCCGGGGCAACAACTGGAACGATTGAAAGACGAACCCAATCCGCCGTCGTCGGAATCCCGCCAGCTCATCGTCGCCGAAGCCGCCGACATCCTCGCCCTCGAAGCGATAGACCCCCGATGTCGGCCGGTCGAGACCGCCCAGGATGTTCATCAGCGTCGACTTGCCCGAACCTGAAGGACCGACCACGGCGACGTATTCGCCGCGCGCGATGGAAACGCTGACCCCGGCCAGTGCGGGCACGCTCTCCTCGCCCATCTGATAGACCTTGGTCAGATCCGCGACCTCGATCATCGGCGTGACCCACCGCCCCCGCCACCCTGAGGCGGGCCGCCCATCGAAGCGCGCATCTGTTCCTTGGCCTTGGGTCCGCCGCCGACGATGACCTGATCACCCGCCTTGAGCTCGCCCGACAACACCTCGGTGCTGGAGCCATCGTTGCCGCCAACTTGCAGGCGGATCTGGGCGGGCTTTTCGTTTCGCAAGACATAGACCACCCCCGCTGATCTTCCCGCCACGGGCGCCCGGCCCGGGTTCTTTGGCGGCCCACCGGGCGAGGCGCCGCGGGCCGGCCGATCCAGGCTCGGCGTCCATCTCAGCGCGGCGGAGGGAACCTTCAGGACATTGCGCCGGGTCTCGATGACGATGTCGGCATTGGCGGTCATGCCCGGTAGCAGTCTGCGCTGCGGATTGTCGGCCTCGGCGATCACTGTGTAGGCGACCACGTTCTGCTCGGTAGTCGGCTGTTTGCGCACCTGGGTGACCAGGCCGTCGAACGTGTCATCCGGGAAGGCGTCGACGGTGAAGCGCACCTTCAGACCCTCCCGCACCTGGCCCACATCGGCCTCATCGACACTGATCTTCACCTCCACCTTCGACAGATCCTGAGCGATGGTGAACAGCACGGGCGCCTGGAAGCTGGCGGCGACCGTCTGGCCGGGCTCGACCTTTCGGTCGACGACGATGCCGGCGATCGGCGAGGTGATCGTGGTGCGTTGCAGATCTGTACGCTGGATGCTGAGGGCGGCTTGGCTTTGACTGACCCGACCGCGCGCGACCCCTACGTTGGCCTCCGCCACGCGCAAGGCTGCGGTTGCCTGATCCAGGGCGCTGGGCGAAGCGAAGCCCTGGTCCACCATGGTCTTCTTGCGGCCGAAATCAGCCTGGGCGTTGGCCAAGGTCGCCTGCGCCTGGCGGACCGAGGCGTCTCCGGCCTGGATGTCCGCCTGGCTCTGGGCTACGCGCGAGCGATAGGTCTGCGGATCCAAGGTCGCCAGCACTTGGCCGGCCCGCACCGGGTCGTTGAAATCGACCAACACCTTGGTCACCAGCCCGGAGATCTGCGAGCCGACATCCACCGTGACCAGCGCCTGCAGCGTCCCCGATGCCGACACCGAACGGACGATGTCGCCCCGCGCCACGGGCGCCAGCCGGTAGGGATCCTTCAGCGGCTTTGGCCGCATCTGGCAGGCTACGGCGACGACCAAAGCCAGGACGACCACGCCGAGGACAATCCATAGCGCGCGCGGAATTTTCAGGACACGGCGACCGGCAGGCGAGGGGCTCATAGGTCTCCTTGGGGCCTTGGGCGGATGCGGACCCGCCATCCCTTCGACCAGACCCGCATGACCGGCCGATTTCAACGCCGTTATACGTACGGCCAGCGCGGCCTCAGAGCGGCAGCTGCACCCGCGCCGTCAGGCCGCCGCCAATCCGGTTGATCAGGCTGACGTCGCCGCCGTGACCTCGGGCGATCGAGCGCACCACGGCCAGGCCAAGGCCGATGCCGCCGGTCTGACGGCTGCGCGACGGCTCGCGGCGATAGAAGGGTTCGAACACCTTTTCAGCATCCTGCGGCGGGATGCCTGGGCCATCGTCGTCGATCTCAACCACGGCATTACCGGCGTCGCGAAACACCCGGGCCCGAGCGGCGCCGCCGAACTTCACAGCGTTCTCCAAGAGGTTGGCGATCAGTCGGCGCAGCGCCATGGGATCGCCCTCGACCACAACCTTTTCGCCGGCCTCGACCTGGGTTTGCCGGCCCGTCTCGGCCATCTCGTCGCATAGACTCTCGACAAGCGACGACAGCTCCAGCGGGGTGCGCTCGGCCGGCAGGGCGGCGTCGCGCACAAAGGCCAAGGTGGCGGTGATCATCTCCTCCATCTGGTCGAGGTCAGATCCATACTTGGCGCGTTGTTCCTCAGGCAGCGCTTCGATGCGGAACCGCAGACGTGTCAGCGGCGTGCGCAGGTCGTGCGCGATAGCGCCCATCATGGCGGTGCGATCATCCACGTATCGGCGCAGACGACCTTGCATCTGGTTGAAGGCATGGGCCGCGACGCTGATCTCCTTAGGTCCGCGGATTTCCAGCGGCGGGGACTGCGGGTCTCGACCCAGGCGTTCGGCGGCGTTGGCGAACACCTGGATCGGCGCGGCCAGCCGCCGAGCGAACACCCAGACAATCGGCGACATGGCAATGCCGGTCAGCACGAACCACAGCACGAGCCGCTGCTGCCACTGGCTGAGCCCGACGCCCTTTTCGGGCGCGATCACCGTCCACCGACCATCGGCCTTTCGGACTCCAACCGAGAAAGGTTCGACCAGGAACATCTCGTCCCTGACTCCAGCGCGAGCGGCGCGGTCACGTAAGACTTGACCGAGGCGACGGTCGGCCAACGGCCCGCGCTCACCGGCGATGACAATGTTGGACGGCGCGACATCGAGGCTCTGTGCAATTCGCGCACGGATGGTTGGGATCTGGGTGCCTTCAAGGATGGGTCCAGGCGCCTTCGCCTCGGTACGCAGTGCCAGCGGATGCCGCTCGCCGAAGCTCTGGGACGCGCCCCGGAAGGCCCTCTCAATCTCGTTCAGGCGATAAAAGTCGGGGACTGGCGGCGGCAGATTCATCAGCAGCAAGATGCTGACCGCCCAGGAGGCCAATAGAGTCAGGCCGGTCAGAGTCAGCAGCTGGACGAACAGCGAGCCGGTCGGGCGGCCGATGAGCTTCACGAGCGTCGCACCTTGGCGGTGAACATATAGCCCTCGTTGCGGATCGTTCGGATCAGGTCGTGCCCATTGCAGCCGTCGTCCAGCTTTCGACGCAGCCGGCTGATCTGCACATCAATGGCGCGGTCAAAGGCGTCAGAGTCCGGCCCACGGGCGAATTCCAAAAGCTGATCGCGGGTCAAGACCCGCTGCGGTCGCTCTACGAAAGCGCGGAGTAGCGAGAATTCGCCAGACGACAGGTTCACCACAACGCCCTGCGGGGAGCGCAGCTCGCGCCGCACCAGGTCCAGCCGCCAGCCGGCGAACTCGCACCCTGCTCCAAGACCGCTTGCTGTGGTTCGATGCTCGGCGCGTCGCAACACTGCGCGCACCCGGGCGAGCAGTTCGCGCGGATTGCAGGGCTTGGCCAGATAGTCGTCAGCGCCCAGCTCCAGCCCGACAATTCGGTCGGTTTCCTCACCCATGGCCGAGAGCATGATGATCGGCGGGCCGCCCTCTGCGCCGGTCAATCGCCGACAGATGGCCAAGCCGTCTTCGCCCGGCAACATCACGTCCAGGACAATGAGGTCGACGGGACCTCGCTCCAACACTCGTTCCATTTCCTGGGAGTCAGCGGCCGATTCCACCTTGTAGCCGTGGCGGCCGAGGAAATCGGACACCAGATCGCGGATGCCTGGATCATCGTCCACCACAAGGATGCGCGCGCCTGCAGCGGTCATGTCAGCCGAAAGGTCCATAGCTGCAGCTTTCGCGAGCCGCCGTAACAGGCGGATGTCTCATCTGAAATCGAAGCCAAGGCGGCTATTCTCCCGCCAGAACCATGTCGGCGACAAACGGGTTGGTCTTGCGCTCATGCCCGAAGGTCGACATCGGGCCGTGGCCGGGCACGAAGCGCACGTCCTCGCCCAGCGGCCAGAGCCGACCAGTGATCGCATCGATCAGTTGCTGATAGTTCCCGCGCGGGAAGTCCGTCCGGCCGATTGAACCCTGGAACAGCACGTCTCCGACCTGGGCGAATTTCGACTCGCGGTGGAAGAACACCACGTGACCCGGCGTGTGACCTGGGCAGTGATAAACCTCGAACTCAGTCTCTCCCAGCGTGACGGTGTCGCCATCCTGCAGCCAACGGTCGGGGGTGAAGCCGCGGGCGTCGGTCATGCCGTACTTGGCGCCGGACTCTTCGATCTGGTCGATCCAAAAGGCGTCGTCAGGATGCGGCCCCTCGATCGGAACGCCGGTCAGCGCCTTAAGCGCCGCCGTGCCGCCCGCGTGGTCCAGATGGCCGTGGGTAATCCAGATCTTCTCCAGTGTGAGGCCGTGCTCCTTGAGGGCGGCCATCAGCCGATCAACCTCACCGCCGGGGTCAATGAGCGCCGCCTTCTTAGTCTTCACGCACCAGACGATGGTGCAGTTCTGCTGCAACGGCGTGACCGGGGCGATCAGGGCGCGGATGGCGGGGGGCGAGGCGGGAGCGTTCATGCCGCCGCATGATCGGTGTTCGGCGGCGAAAATGAAAGACCACGTGAGGTTCGCGCGGCGATTGCTCGCAGGTGATCCCACCTCTAGCGTGACGCCAAGCCCTGCAAGGGCAGAATCGACATGGGAAACAGCCGTATGGCCAATGGCATTGGACGCATTTTCTTGCGCAAGTCGGTCGGGCAGATTCAGTCCGAACATGAACACGGCGAGCTGAAACGCTCGCTTGGCGCCCTCAACCTGGTTCTGCTCGGCATCGGCTGCATCATCGGGACGGGGATCTTCGTGCTCACCGGCCGGGCGGCGGCGCAGTTTGCCGGGCCGGGGATCATGGTCTCGTTCGTGATCACTGGGGTCCTGTGTGCGTTCGTCGCCCTCTGCTACGCTGAGCTGGCCTCAGCCCTGCCGGTCTCGGGGTCCGCCTATTCCTACACCTATGCCTCGATGGGCGAGGGCGCGGCCTGGGTGATGGGCCTGTTGCTGGTGCTGGAGTATGGCCTGGCCGCCTCGACGGTCTCAGTCGGCTGGTCGGGCTATTTTGTCAGTCTGATGCACGACTTCGGCCTCGACATACCCGCCGCGCTGCAGGCCGCGCCGGGCGTGATCGTCAAGAACCACGAGGGCGTGGTGATCGGCACGGGCGTGATGAACCTGCCGGCCATCGTGGTGATTGGGCTGGTGACCATGCTGCTGGTGCGCGGCGTCACCGAGTCTGCAGCGGTCAACAACATTATCGTGGCGATCAAGCTGACCGTGGTCGTCGCGTTCATCATCATCGGCTTCAAATATGTCGACACCGCCCAGTGGTCGCCGCTGGTCCCGGCCGAAATTCCCGCGCGTCCGGTCGGGACGGCGATGGACATCTGGCATCAGCTTGGCCGGGCGCTCGGCGATGTGATGACCGGCGATAGCAGCCACAAATATGGCATCGGCGGCGTGATCCATGCGGCGGCGGTGATCTTCTTCGCCTATCTCGGCTTCGAAGCGGTCTCCACGGCGGGCGCCGAAGCCCGCAACCCGGCCAAGGACATGCCGGTCGGCATTCTCGGCGCGCTGGTGATCTGCACTGTGCTCTATATCCTGACCTGCGCCGTGCTGGTCGGCATCGTGCCCTACGCCGAATTGGATGTGCCCGCTCCGATCGCGCTCGCCGCCGACCGGATGGGGCTGCCGTGGTTCGCCTTCTTGGTGAAGGTGGGGGCGATCGCCGGCCTCTCGTCAGTGATGCTGGTGCTGCTCTACGGCCAAACGCGGATCTTCTACACCATGTCCCGCGATGGCTTGCTGCCAGCGTCGCTCGCGACGGTGCACAAGACCTTCAAGACCCCATGGATCAACACCATCATCGTCGGCATCGCCGCCATGGGCGCGGCCGGGTTTCTGTCGCTTGACGCGCTATCGGATCTCTCCAACGTCGGCTCATTGGCGGCCTTCGCCCTAGTCTGCATCACGGTCATCTATCTGCGGCGCAGCGACCCGGACCTGGTCCGTCCGTTCCGGACGCCGCTCTTTCCGCTGGTGCCGATCCTGGGTGCTATCATGTGTGCGATCCTCCTGATGAGCCTGATGTCGACCCCGGCCACGCGGAACTTCTTCCTGATCTATCTGGGGGTTGGGATTGCGGTCTATTTCCTCTACGGAATCCGCAGCTCCAAGCTGGGTCGCGGCATCGTGGTCTCGGGGCATGAGGCCGCGCCGTTGGAACTGCCGCACAAAGGTGACTGAGGCGCCAGCCCGGCCGGGGCCAGCCGCCGCGGCCGGGGGACTGCCCATCCATGAGGCGCTGCCGGCGCTCAAAGCGGCGCTTGCATCGCAAAACACTGCGATCCTGGTCGCCCCGCCGGGCGCCGGCAAGACGACCGTGGTTCCATTGGAACTGTTGCGTGAACCCTGGCTGGCCGCAGGACGGATCATCGTCCTGGAACCGCGTCGGCTGGCCGCGCGCGCCGCAGCCCAACGAATGTCCGACACGCTGGGCGAACCCGTCGGCGAGACCGTGGGCTTTCGGGTTCGCATGCAGTCAAAGGTCTCGGCGCGAACTCGCATCGAAGTGGTCACCGAGGGCGTCTTCACCCGGATGATCCTGGCTGATCCGGCGCTGTCCGGCGTCGCGGCCGTGATCTTCGATGAGTTTCACGAGCGAAGCCTGGACGCCGACCTCGGCCTGGCCCTGGCCCGGGACGCCCAGCAAGTCCTGCGCGAGGACCTGCGCATCCTGATCATGTCGGCGACCCTGGATGGCGCAGCGATCTCCCGGCGCCTTGGCGACGCGCCCGTGATAGAGAGCCTGGGTCGGATGTATCCCGTCGAGACCCATTACCTGGGCCGTGACGCTGGTCAGCGAATTGAGGAGCAGACCGCGCGCGCCGTGGAGGTGGCCCTGGCGGAACAAACCGGCGGCCTGCTGGTCTTCCTGCCGGGCCAGGGCGAGATCCTGCGCACGGCGGAACGCCTAGTCGAGCGGCGCCTGCGTGCTGATGTGGAGGTCCGGCCGCTCTACGGCGCCCTCGACCCCCGCGACCAGGACCGCGCCATCGCCCCGGCCGGTCCGGGCCGGCGCAAGGTGGTGCTGGCCACCTCCATCGCCGAGACCAGCCTGACCCTGCAGGGCGTTCGGGTGGTGATCGACGCCGGTCAGGCCCGCGTTCCGCGCTTTGATCCGGCCAGCGGCCTGACCCGGCTGGCCACTGTGCGCGTCAGCCGCGCGGCAGCCGACCAGCGGCGGGGCCGGGCTGGACGCACCGAGCCCGGGGTCTGTTATCGCCTGTGGGACGAAGCCGAAACCCGGACGTTGCCCGCCTTCGCCGACCCTGAAATCCTGGAGGCGGATCTTTCGGGGCTGGCGCTGGACCTGGCGCGCTGGGGGACGAAAGATCCGGCGCTGCTGACCTTCCTCGATCCGCCGCCGAGCGCCGCCTTCGCCGAGGCCCGCAGCCTGTTGGGCCGGCTGGAGGCTTTGGATCGCGAAGGAGTCCTCACGCCGCATGGCCGCGCCCTCGCCGACATGCCTCTGCCGCCGCGCCTGGCGCACATGGTCCTGAGGGCTGCCGAGAGTGGTCAGGCGCCGCGCGCTGCCCGGATCGCCGCTCTGGTCTCCGAACGCGGCCTCGGTGGGCGGGACGCAGACCTGCGCCATCGTCTGGACGCCCTGGACCGGGACCGCTCGCCGCGCGCCCGCGACGCCAAGCTCCTGGCTGAACGTTGGGCGGGGATGGCAGGCCGGCTGGGCAAGGCTGAAGCCCTCAGCGACGGCCTGTTGCTGGCGCTCGCCTACCCTGAGCGGATCGCTAAGGCGCGGGGCGGGCAGGGCGAGTTCCAGCTGGTGTCCGGCCGAGGCGCCTTTCTGGAACCCACCGACGCGCTGGCGCGCGAGCCCTGGCTGGCCGTGGCCGAACTGGGCGGGGCCGAGCGGCGCGACCGCATCCTGCTCGCCGCGCCGTTGGAGGTCGCAGACCTCGTCGCCTTCGCCGGTCAGTTCGAGATCGATGACCGGCTTGAGGAGAGCGGCGGCGGCCGGCTGCGCGCCAAGCGGATCACCCGGCTGGGTCGCCTCACGCTCCTCGAGGAGATCGATGACAACCCCGATCCTGGCCGCATCGCGCGCGCCTTGGCCGACCGGGTCCGTCGCGAGGGATTGGGCGAGCTGGCCTGGAGCCCGGCGACGGCATCCCTGCGCCAGCGCCTGGCGTTCCTCCGCGCTCGCGACGCCAACTGGCCGGATCTGTCGGATACGGCCCTGATCGCCCGGCTCGAGGATTGGCTGACTCCTTTGCTGGCCGGGGTTCGCGCGCTCAGCGCCCTGAAGCCCGACACCCTGGACGGCGCGCTCCGCACCCTGATCCCCTGGGACCTTCAGCGCCGCCTTGACGCTGACGCGCCGGCCCGCTGGACCGCGCCCACTGGCAACAGCTTCGCCGTCGACTACGCCGCCGAGACTGGACCTCGCGTCGACGTCCGCGTGCAGGAGGTGTTTGGCCTGACCCAGCACCCGATTGTGGCCGGCGTTCCCCTGACCCTGTCATTGCTGTCGCCCGGCCATCGGCCGATCCAGACGACCAAGGATCTGCCCGGATTCTGGAAAGGATCGTGGCGAGACGTGCGCAGCGACATGCGCGGCCGCTATCCCAAACACCTCTGGCCGGAGGACCCCTCGACGTCCGCTGCGACCGCGCGCGCCAAGCCGAGGGGGACGTGACGATGGACGCTCTGCCACTGCCGGGCAGTATCCGTTCCCGGCGCGTGAGCGGCGTGAACGGCCTTTCGATGCATATCCTCGAGGCGGGAGAGCTGGGTCGCCCCTGTCTCCTCCTGCTGCATGGCTTTCCCGAGCTGGCCTACAGCTGGCGACAGGTGATGCCGGCGCTGGCGGCGGCCGGGTTCCATGTGGTGGCGCCCGATCAGCGGGGATACGGCCGTACAACCGGCTGGGACGGCCGCTATGCCGGCGATATCGCCCCGTTCGGGCCGTTGAACCTGGTCACAGACATCGTGGCGTTGGTCCATGCGCTGGGCCTGAACTCGATCGCGGCGGTCATCGGTCACGATTTTGGCTCGCCCGTGGCGGCCTATGCCGGCCTGATCCGACCAGACATCTTCCGGGCCGTGGTGATGATGAGCGCGCCCTTTGCCGGCCCGCCAGGCCACGCGCGAAGTCAGACGGGCAGCGGCGCCTGGGCGGCGCTGGATGCGGCGCTTGCGGCGCTGCTGCCGCCGCGTCGCCACTATCGCCAGTATTATTCGCTGCCTGAGGCCGAGGCCGACATGCTCGATTGCCCCGAAGGCCTGCACGCCTTCCTGCGGGCCTACTATCACATGAAAGGCGGCGACTGGTCTGGCAACGCACCGCATGAGCTGGGCGGCGCTTCGGCGTCCGACTTCGCCAGAATGCCGGCTTACTACGTCATGGACCGCGCCCTCGGGATGGCCGCAACGGTGCGCCTGGCGACGCCGACGCCGGCTGAGGTCGCCGCTTGCCGATGGCTGCCCGACCCGGAGTTGGCGGTCTACGCCGCCGAGTTCGCGCGAACCGGCTTTCAGGGCGCGCTCAACTGGTACCGCTGCACCACCGATCTGGACGAGGTCGCCAAACTTCGGCTGTTCGCGGGACGAACACTCGACGTGCCGTCCTGCTTCATTTCCGGAGATCGGGACTGGGGCATGCATCAGACGCCGGGCGCGTTCGCCGCGATGAGCACGCGGGCCTGCACACGGTTCGCAGGCAGCCACATCGTCCCTGGCGCGGGCCACTGGGTGCAGCAGGAGGCGCCCGAGTTTGTGACGCGCGAGATCCTCCGGTTTGTCGGCGAAGTATCGTAAGGGCACCCTGTGGGAACTATCCCGTCACCGCATAGATCATCACCCCCGTCGCGACCGCCAGGTTCAGGCTGTCAGCCCGACCGCGCATGGGGATTTTCACGTTGACGTCACAGAGGGCTGCCATCTCGGGCGGCAAACCCTGTTGCTCGTTGCCCATCAAGATCAGCGTTGGGGCCGCATAGGACGCCTGGCGGTGGTCGACTTCGGCCGACAGCAGTGTCCCAGCTACAGAGCCCGGCCAAGTCTTGCGCCAGTCGGCAAAGGCGGCCTCGCCGGCCCGAACCAGCGGCACCGCGAAGATCGAACCCATGGTCGCCCGCACGGCCTCCACTGAATAGGGATCGCAACATTCGCCGACCAGAATCAGGCCACCGCAGCCGGCGGCGTCGACCGTCCGGATGATCGTTCCCAGGTTGCCAGGATCGCGCACGCGGTGCAGGGCGATCCAGCAGGACGCGGCCCTGGGTGCGATCCTGTCGAGCGGGTGGAACACCTGCGGGAAGACGCCCACGACCGCCTGCGGGTTTTCGCGACGCGAGACCTTGGCGAGGATTTCCGCAGTGACCTCGATCACTTCGCCGTGGTTGGATCGCGTGGCTCGGACGGCGTTCTGGAACAGGGGATGGTTTGCCACCTCCGCGCCATGCAGCAGGATCTGGGGCGCATGACCCGTTTCAACGCCCTCGATCACAGCCTTCAGCCCCTCGGCTATGAACAGGCCGGTGGCGTCGCGCTCCTTGCGCATGTGCAGGGCGCGAACAGCTTTGACCGTCTCGTTCGACAGTGAGGTGATCGTACGGGGCGTCACGGCGACCAACGCGCATAGAAGCTCATGCCGATGGCGCGTTCGCCAGAGTCCTCGGCCAGCGCCAGTTCACCCCATTCAACGTGCCCGCCGCGGCCATCGAGCGCTTCGGCGAGCAGTCCGGCCAGCGCCACGCCGGAAATTCGCTCGGCATAGGCGTTCAGCACGAGAAACTGGGCATTTTCTGAGAGAAGTTGACCGCATAGACGCGCAAGTTCAGGAAGATCCTCGAACAGCCGCCAGACCTCGCCGCCCGGGCCACGGCCATACTTCGGCGGATCGAGGATGACGCCTTCATACCGAGAGCCCCGCCGCACCTCGCGCTGGACGTACTTTCGGGCGTCCTCGGTGATCCAGCGGATCGGCCGATCCGCCAGGCCTGAAAGGTCTGCGTTCTCCCGCGCCCAGGCCACCGCCTTCTTGGACGCATCCAAATGGGTCACCGCTGCGCCGGCGGCCGCCATCACCAAGCTGGCGACGCCGGTATAGCCGAACAGATTCAGCACTCGCGGTTGATGGGAAGTCCGTACCGCAGCGTCGAGCCAGGCCCAATTCGCAGCCTGTTCCGGAAAGAAGGCAAGATGGCGAAAAGCGGTGAACCGGCCCTGGAACTGCACCTCACCCCAGCTCAACGGCCAGCATTCGCGGTGCGCGCTCTTGAAGCGCCAATGCCCGGCGTCCTCGTCGTCGGAGGGGTCGAAGACCGCGTCGGCCCGATCCCAGATTTCCGGATCAAGCCGGGGCGTCCACATCGCCTGGGGTTCCGGCCGCACGACGGCGTAGGGACCATAGCGCTCCAGCTTGCGCCCGCCGCCGCTGTCAATCAGCGCATAGTCCGCCCAGCCGCGCGTGCGCATCAGGCCTGGAGCCTCGTCGATCTGGGGCGTCGTCATTCCCTTGCGTTGAACCCGAAGCCGGCCTCTGCGTCCAGTGTATCGACAACCGCTTGTCATATCGGCGGATTTGGGGTCCGCTGCGATGGGGTTTAACTCTGGGGTTAGCGAATGAGCGCCGTCGAGACTGCGACGCGAAAGACAAGCCGCAAGGCGAAGGGTGACGGGCATCTTCGGCGAGCTGAGATTCTGGCATCCGCCGAGCGGATTTTCCTGGCAGAGGGCTATGAGGGCGCCACCATCCGCAAGATCGCCGACGAAGTGGGCGTGTCCTCAACTGCGCTCTACATGCATTTCCAGGACAAGAGCTGCATCCTCTACGAGATTTGCGAACACGCCTATCGTGACCTGCTCGCGTCCAATGCCGAGATCGCCGGACGTCCATTGGACGCGGTCGTCCGCACACGGTTGATGCTGGAGGCCTATATGCGCTGGGGCTTTGAGCATCCGAACGCCTATCAGCTTGTCTATTGTGCCCGGCGTCCGGTATCGACGGCGCCGATGCCAGAGGGCACGGCGGACCTGAGCCGGCAATGCTACGAGACATTTTCCGCGGTGGTGTGCGAGGTCGCTGCAGATGGGCGCCTGCGGACTGGCGATGGTCGATCAGCCGCGCAGGCGCTCTGGCTGGCCTGTCATGGCGTGGTGGCCATGATGACCATACGCCCAGAGTTCGAATGGGCCGAGCGCAGCGAGTTGGTCCGCGTCACCCTGGACGGCATGCTCTATGGGTTGGTTATCGACTGAGCCTTGCCGGGCTGCTGGTGGTCTCTGCGTCCCAGAGCTTTGCTGCGACCTCGAGCCCTCGAGTCGTCTCACTCGACCAGTGCGCTGATCAGTTCGTGTTGGCGCTGAGCCCCCGCGATAGGATCGCGGGCCTTTCCATGCGTGCGGATGACGCTGATTCACGCCTTGGCGCCCTGACGTCTGGTCTCCTAAAGCGCCGCGCGGATCTGGAGACCGTGCTGGCGGCAAGGCCGCAGGTGGTTGTTCGCTACTGGGGTGGAGAACCGGGCCTGCTCGACGCTCTTCAGCGTCGCGATGTCCGCATTATCACCATCGCGGAGGCCCGCGATTTCACGGGTGTTCGCACCAATATTCGCAGGGTGGCTGGCAGCCTGGGTCGCAGCGCGCGGGGGGAGGCGCTGATTGCTGAGATGGACGCGCGTTTGGCGAGCGCGCGCGGCGCCTGGTCGGGTCGCAGCGCGCTGTATCTGACCCCCGGCGGCGCGACGGCCGGGCAGAGAACACTGGTGGATGCGATCTTACGTGCCGCCGGCCTCAGCAACGTCGAGCGGCGGGCAGGGTTTCAGACCGTTTCTCTTGAAGCGCTGGCTCTGCAACCGCCGCCAGCCGTCGTGCTCGGTTTCTTCGACAGCGCTCAGGCCTCAGGCGACAGATTTGGGGGTGGTCGCCACCAAATCCTCCAGCGACTCGTCAAGACGCGCGCGGTGGCGCGCTTGCCCGGCTCGATGCTCGGGTGCCCGAACTGGAGCGCAGCGGAGGCTGTCGAGTTGCTCGCAGCAGCGGCGCCATGAGGGTAGGCCAGCTCAACGCGATCTTAGGCTTTACTATCCTGGTGCTGCTGGTCGCAGGTCTGACGTTGGGGGAGACTAGACTGAGCCTGGAGCAGTACCGCCAGGCGTGGTTGGATCCCTTGTCGGGAGCCCACGATGTGCTGTTTCTCATTCGTCTGCCTCGAACCGCAGCCGCCCTCGTCGTCGGCGGCTCGCTGGGGTTGGCGGGCGCGGTGATGCAGGGTCTGCTGCGCAATCCGCTGGCGGACCCCGGCGTGCTTGGGGTCTCGGCGGGGGCCGGACTAGGCGCGGCGGCCGCCATCGCCTTGGGCTTGGCTGGAACAACAGGCGTCGTGGAAGCCGCCGCGCTAGCCGCCGCCCTGGCGACCGGCGGTGTCCTGGTGGTCTTGGCTGCACGGTTTCGTGAGCCGGAGACGTTGATTTTGTTTGGCGTCGCGCTGTCGGCGTTTCTAGGCGCTCTGACCTCGCTGGTGTTCAACTTGGCGCCGTCGCCCGTGACGCTCTCGGAGGTGTTCGCCTGGCTGCTGGGTTCGGTGGCCAACCGGGATTGGGCGGACATTGCGCGGCAACTTCCGGCGATTGTCATCGGCCTCGCCCTTTGCATCTATGCCGCACCCGGACTCTTGGTCCTGACCCTTGGCGAGGATACGGCGGCGCTTAGCGGCCTGCCGATGGCGCGCCTTCGCGTTGCAGCGGTGGCGGGCGCCTCGCTGCTGACCGGCGCATCGGTGGCCATGGCCGGGATCGTCGGCTTCGTGGGCCTTGCCGCCCCCCATCTGGTGCGCGGCGCCGTGGGCGGCGATCCAGGACGTGTGCTGGCGCCGTCCGCGCTCATGGGCGGCATTCTGTTGATTGCGGCCGATATCATCGCGCGCGTGGTCCCGACCGATCTTGAGTTGAAACTCGGGGTGGTCACAGCGTTGTTTGGCGCGCCATTATTTGCGCTCATCGCTTGGCGCGCGGCGCGGAGTTGGCGCGGATGACGGCGGCGCTCGCGCTCACGAACGCCACGGCGCGGCAGGGCGGTCGCGTTGTCCTCGAAAGCGCCAGTCTATCGGTTTCGGCCGGCGAGGTGGTCGGCGTTGTCGGGGCCAACGGGGCAGGCAAGACGACGTTGCTAAGGTCCGCGCTCGGCCTGCTCAAACTGGAAACGGGCCGGGCAGAACTCTCCGGGCAAGATGTGTCGACGCTGTCCGACCCGGAACGGGCGCGCCATGTCGCCTATCTTCCTCAAGAGCGGAAAGTCGGCTGGAACATGAGCGCCTGGCGGGTCGCCAGCCTGGGCGCCGTGACCTCGTCGCCAGCCGAAGCGCGACGTCGCGCGCAAGCGGCGCTGATCCGGGTGGGGCTTGCCGGTCTTGAGGATCGTGGTGTCCTCGAAATGTCCGGCGGCGAGCGCGCGCGCGTCTTGCTCGCACGACTGTTGGTCGCGGAGGCTCCACTGCTGGTGGCCGATGAGCCTGTTGCGGGCCTCGATCCAGATGCGCAATTACTGACGCTTGAGATCTTGCGAGACGCGGCGGCGAACGGGTCGGCTGTGGTTCTGACACTACATGATCTTGGGCTGGCGGCGCGGTTCTGCGATCGGCTGGTGGTGCTCTCGCGCGGCAAGGTTGTCGCTGACGCTGAGCCCGCCGATGCGCTCACCCCATGCATTCTTGCAGACGCGTTCGCGCTTGATGGCGGATTGGAAATCGGCCGACACGGCCCCACACTTGCGGCCCAGAGACTACCCAGGGGACCGCCATGACGTTCGCCAGACGCATCTTCACCCTCGCCGGGATCTACGGCCTGCTGGTGATGACGCCGATGTACTTTCTGGAGCCGCAGATCTCGGCGATGGGCAAGCCGCTCAGCAATCCGGAGTTCTACTACGGCTTCGTCGGCGTCACACTGGTCTTCCAACTCGTGTTTCTGACCGTTGGGCGTGACCCGGAGCGCTTTCGGCCAATCATGTTGTTGGGTGTGCTGGAGAAAGCGTCGTTCGCTGGCGCGGTGGCGACACTCTGTCTGATGGGCAGAACGCAAGGCATCATAGTGATCTTTGCCGTCATCGACGCTGTGCTGGGTGCGTTGTTTTTGCTGGCTTGGATGCGCTCTCGCACCACCCCGCTCGGCGGGCGCTAAGGCTGGCCGGCAGCGGCCGCTGGGGTTGTCGGTGTGTACACATAGCCACCGCGCCGCAAATCTGCGGAGAGGGTGATGGGTGCATTGCCACCATTGAGTTTGGCCCGGTAGACTTGAGTGTTTTCAAGCACTCGCATCACATAGTTGCGCGTTTCCGAAAACGGGATGCATTCGATGAAGTCCACGGGGTCTGTCGTGCCACCCCGTGGATCGCCGCAGAACGCGGTCCACTGGATGGGGCGTCCTGGGCCGGCATTGTAGCCTGCAGCCGCCATGACGTACGAGCCCGAGAACTGGTTCACCAGTTGACCCAGAAACGCAGAGCCCAGCCGCATGTTGTAGTCGGGTTCATAGAGCATGGCGGCGGAGTAGCTGACGCCCATTCGCCGCGCGACGATCGAGGCGGTTGAGGGCAGGAGCTGCATCATGCCGCGCGCGTCGGCGCCAGATTTTACCTTTGGATCAAAGCCGCTCTCCTGACGGGTGATCGCCAGCACAAGGGCTGGTTCGGGCGCGTCCTGCACGCTAGGCGGCGTGCGGAAGGGATAGGCGCGATCAAACAGGATCAAGCCCCGCTGAGCTGCGGCGCGGGCAGCCTTCATCGAAGTATCCTGGTCACCATAGCTGCGGATCGTGTCAACCAGCAAGGCGGCGTCCACCAGCGTCGGAAGGGTGTCGTCCAAATGCAATGCGAAGACGCGGAAGAGATCCCGCTGGCCTTGATCGGCAAGTAGCCGCATCGCCTGAACAGCGTCACGGCTTTCAAAGGCTTGACGTTCAGCGTCGGTCGGAACGGGATCGTGCGGCATCGCCAGCGGTCGGCCAAGTTTCTCGGCTGAAAGCTGGCCGTAAAAGGTTGTGAGGTGTTCAGCGCCAAGAGCAAAGAAGGCGTCTGCCGCTGCACGGTCACGGAGAACTTCCGCCGTGCGGCCTTGCCAGTAATAGGCTCGCGCGCGGGTGATCGGTGACGATCCGATGCGGGCGATGGCGGCGAAGTGCTTGGCTGCGGCTTGGGGATCATTCAACCGCTTAAGGGCGATCCATCCGGCGTAGAACTCGGCCTCAGTGGCGTCGGTCCCACGCGTGATCCCGGTGTTGGCGGCGGCGCGATAGGCGCTTGTCCAGTCGCCACTGCGGATCGCTGTCAAAGTCAACCGATAGCGCTCGTCCCAAGTGCGCTCGGCCTGCTCAGTGGTCACAACCTCCCGCGGCATGCTGGGCAGCAACGCCATCGCGTCGGCATCAAGGCCGCGCCGGCGCAGATAGGCAGACCGCTCGAAGGCGATGCCAGGACTGGCCTGAACCTCGGGTGCAAGGTCATCGTAGGCGCCGCCGGCGGAACCAGAGCGGAGCGCGATTCGCGCCATCGCCGCCGGCTGTTGCTCGGCAGGCAATAGCGCGATCATCTCGCGCGCTGCCGGTCCCTGAGCGCCGTACAGCAAGATGTCCGCACGACGGATGTGGTCATCGACGCTCAGCGCCTCTGGAAATCTGGAGAGCATGGCGCGCTGGACATCGACCTCGAAGCTGCGGTCTCGCCACCAGAGTCGAATGAGGGCTGTCGCCTCGGCTTGGTAGCCCAGGGCGCGGCGGGCGGACGCGAGCGCCAGCGCGCCATAGGCGGTTTGCGGCTCCTGGCTGGCGAACCAATCGACAATCTGTCCTGGCGACTTGCCGGACGTTTCCAGGAGGCGTTCGGCGCCCGCTTGGCGGCGGGCGGATCTCGGGAAGCCCTCAAGGGTCCGTCGCGCGGCATCGACTTCCGCGAAACTCAGAGAGTCGGCGTTAGCGTCGACAAGCGCCCAGGTCGCAGTCTTGCGCGCCACAGGATCCGTCAAGTCTGCGATCGCGCTACGGGCATTGCTGACGTCGCCACGGCGGGCGGCAGATAGCGCGCGGCCGAAAGCCAGCACATCAGCGTCGGACAGTGGACGCGCCACGGTTTGTTGAACGCGCGGGCTCGCGGCCGGTTGTGGCGGCTGCACCCCCGCGAGCAGGTCACCGATTGGATCGGCCGACTGTGCACGCGCGACCGTCGTCGCCACCACGATGGCGGAGCCGATCAACAGGGCGTTTCGTATCCGGACGTCCAACATTCTCTCCCCATCTGGGGTGTGCACTGGGCCAATGCACGGAATCGACATTGCGGGCCACGCCCAGGGCAACATAATGTCCCGGCAAATCTGAACGCCGCGCCAATGCGTGGCCTATTCACGGCAAATTGCTCAATCCATGTCCGATCCACTCTTCCGCGGTGTTCTCCCAGCGCTTGTCACGCCCTTCCGTTATGGAAAGGTGGATGAGGATGCCTTTGTAGCCTTGGTGAAGCGCCAGATTGCCGGCGGCGTGCACGGCTTGGTCCCGGTGGGGACAACAGGTGAAACGGCGACCTTGAGCCATGATGAGCATCGTCGGGTGGTCGAACTTTGCGTCGAGACGTCCCAAGGGCGTGTGCCCGTGGTGGCGGGGGCGGGGTCCAACTCGACTGCCGAGGCTATCGAGCTTGTTCGCCACGCCAAGACTGTCGGCGCCGAGGCTGCGTTGGTGGTGACCCCCTATTACAATCGGCCAAGCCAGGAGGGTCTCTACGCGCACTATCGGGCGATCAACGACGCGGTTCAGCTGCCGGTTTTGATCTACAATGTGCCGGCCAGGACCAGCGTCGATATCTCCAACGCGACGCTGGCGCGGCTGTCGGCGTTGCCGAACATCGTCGGGATCAAGGATGCCACCGGCGATCTGGCCCGCGCCAGCCTGCAACGGGTGGAGTGCGGCGAGGACTGGGTGATGTTGTCTGGGAATGATGACAGCGCACTCGGCTACATGGCGCACGGTGGCCACGGCTGCATCTCGGTCACCTGCAATGTCGCGCCGGACCTCTGCGCAGCCTTCTATAATGATGCGCTGAACGGTCAGTGGTCGGGCGCGCTGCAGGCCCAGGATCGTCTGATCCGCCTGCACAAGGCGCTGTTCACCGACGCCTCGCCTTCGCCGACCAAGTTCGCCCTCGCCCATCTCGGCCTCTGCGCAGAGGAGGCGAGACTGCCCATCGTCGCCTGCTCTGAGGCTTCGCGGGCCGAGGTCCTGGCCGGCATGCGAGATGCGGGTCTGATCTGATGGCCGGCAAGCTGATCGCTGAGAATCGCCGCGCGCGGTTCGACTATTTTCTTGAGGACACCTTTGAGGCTGGTCTCGCCCTGACCGGTTCCGAGGTGAAGTCGCTGCGTAACGGCCGCGCCAACATCGCCGAGAGCTATGCGGCGGTGGAGGGCAAGGAAATCATGCTTGTCAATGCCGACATCCCGCCCTACGCCCAGGCCGGCCCGCACTTCAACCACGAGCCCCGCCGGCACCGAAAGCTGCTGCTGAAGCGTAAGGAGATCGACAAGCTGATTGGCGCCGTCCAGCGCGATGGCCGCACGATTATCCCGATGAAGCTGTTCTGGAACGACAAGGGTCTGGCCAAGCTCGAGATATCCCTGGCGAAGGGCAAGAAGGAACACGACAAGCGCGAGGCCACCGCCGCTCGCGACTGGCAGCGAGATAAGGCACGACTGATGCGGGACAAGGGGTGAGCCCGGAGGAGATCGAGAGCCTCGAGCGGGCGACGGTCGAG
The DNA here is from genome assembly GCA_043734425.1 of Alphaproteobacteria bacterium. GTDB lineage: Bacteria > Pseudomonadota > Alphaproteobacteria > Caulobacterales > Caulobacteraceae > Phenylobacterium. The sequence continues at coordinate 20,688 of JAYTFM010000013.1, read as the reverse complement.
GCGGTGGCGCCGCTGGAAGTCTTCGAGATCGGCGGCTGGCTGGTGCCGCCACGCGCGCATCCAATGGGGCGTGGCCGCTACGCGGTTCCCCTGCATCACGACATCGGTCCTGAGGCGCTGGATGAGATCGAGGCGGCGTATCGCGAGCAATCCATGCCGCCTGGCTTGCGGATCGCCGAGGTGACGGCTTTGGCGCCCGTCCGGGAGGCCTTGAGCGCGCGCGGATACCGGCCGGAGCAGCCGACGGCCATTGAGGTTGGCGATGTCGCGAAGCTAGCGGCGTTTGCGGACGGCGCGGTGCGCTTGCTACAGCGCCCCGACGCGGACTGGACGTCTGTGTTCGCCGGTGACGGCTTTGATCCCCTGGAGAGCGCTGAGCGAGTCGCCTTCTTCAGCCGCTCGGCAGGCGCGATCTTCGCGGCGGCCGGCGAGGGGGCCACCCACGCGGTCGGGGTCGCCAGCTTTGGTCATGGCTGGGCTGGCATCCATGGCATGCGCACAGCCCCGTCGCATCGGGGCAGGGGTCATGCGGCGGAGATTCTCGGCGCCCTAGGACGTGAGATCAAGGCGCGCGGCGTCCAGCGCGTCGCGCTGCAGGTCGAGGAAGCCAACCCTGCACGCCGAATCTACCGCCGGGCGGGGTTCGAGCCGGCCTGGACCTACCGCTACTGGACGAAGGGAACGGTGTGATGTCGCAGTACGGTCCGCAGGTGCGCATCGACCCCCAGGCCTGGGTCCATCCCACCGCCCAGCTCTATGGCGAGGTCGAGATCGCGGCTGGTGCGTCGGTTTGGCCCAACGTCGTCATGCGCTGCGAGTCCTATGCGATCCGCATTGGCGCCAGGAGCAACATCCAGGATTTCGTGATGATCCACTTCGGCGACGGCGTCGGCACGACCGTCGGAGAGGACTGCTCGATCACCCACCACTGCACTCTGCACGGCTGCTCGATTGGTGATCGCGTGCTGGTGGGTGTCGGCTCTACCATCATGGACGGCTGCGTCATCGGTGAAAACAGCATCATCGCCGGACACACCTTCCTGAAGGAGGGCACGGTGATCCCGCCCAACTCCATCGTCATGGGCGCGCCCGGCAAGGTGACGAAGGCGCGCAACAATGCCGCCGCCAACGCCTTCAACGCCTGGATGTACCACCAGAACGCCATGGCCTTCGCCCGCGGCGACCACCGGGTCTGGTCGACCGCCGCGTTCGGAGAGGCCGCCGCCAGCGAACGTGCGCGGTTGACGACGCTCTACGGCGCATGACGAGATGGTTTGGATGCGCGTCAAAGGCGGAACCAGCCTGTACGGACGCATCGGCCTATCCCGCCATGCACAACGACCGTCGCGCGGTTACCAACTTCGGGCTCGAAGACAGTTGTCCGGCCGCTTGATGTGATCGCGACGAAGCCAGGATTGTTGAACTGACAGACGGGATAGACCGCGTCCGACCACATCCCGGGCTCGTCCAGGATAACGCAACTCGCGGCGCCAAAGGCCCGGGTGAACGTTACTCCATTGTAGGAAAAGGATTTGAGCTTGCGGCTCGGGCTGAACGCCGTGCGCGAGGGTCGTTGCACGATTGCGCAAGGTGGTCCTGTGATTGTCCAGGCGGCAGCGACGGCCTTGCGCGCGGACCAAGTCTCCCAGACGATGTAGGCAGGCATGCTCGCCAATGCGACGACAAAGACCAGCAGACCAACCGCTTGTAATCCTGACATCACCGGCGTCGGTTTCGCGCCGGGAAGGCTGAGCGCAGAGGCGTCTGGAGAGACGTCCACGGAAGTCCCCTGATCGGTCCAACCTTGGAACTACACACGTAGTTTATAAACGCAATCCTTCCTTGCAGTTGGCGCACAGCCTGAGCCGCAGTAACTAAGCGCCTTTCCGGCCGTGGAGGTTCTTATGCGTATCCTGCTTGCCGCTTTCGCCATCGTCGCCAGCGCAGCGCCCGCGCGCGCCGACACCAACAGTGAAATCACCACCCACGGGATGATCGTGAGCATCGCCGGCAACGATATCGACCTCAGCTTCACGCCGGACGGCAAGTTCACTGGTCTGGAAGGTCAGCTGACCGGCACCTGGAAGATCGATGGCGAGAAGCTCTGCACAACGTCGAACCTCGCGCCCGAGGAGAACTGCAGCGTCTTTCCGGCCGACAAAAAGTCCGGCGATAGCTTCGACATCACAAATGAGCAGGGCACAGCGACGATAAAGATCAAATAGCCGCAGCTATTTGGCCAGCTCCCGGAACAGAATGTCGTAGTGCGCTAACGCGCCGTCCAGGGTGGCGAGCGGGGCCTTCTCGTTGAGGCCGTGGATGAAGGATTCTCCGGTGTTCGCGAACATCCCCGAGACGCCATAGCTGGGTATGCCGACAGCGCGAAAGTACATGCTGTCGGTGGCGCCGCTGTCCATTGACGGAACAATTGGCAGGCCAGGGTAGCGGGCGTTCACCGCCTTGGTGATCGCGGCCAGCAGGTCGGGCCGGATCGGTGACGCCGGTGCGTCGATGGCGCCGTCGTTCTGGCGGGTGACGGCGATACTGGGGTCGTCGATGATCTGGGCCAGCGTCTGGCGCACACTCTCGGAAGCCGTCCCTGGGAAGATACGGCAGTTGACGGTGGCCTCAGCGCGTTGCGGCAGGGCGTTGGGCGCGTGGCCTCCGCTGAGCTGGGTCGCGACGCAGGTGGTCCGCAGCGTCGGATTGGTGCTGAGGTTGGCCGAGAGCGTCGCGATGGCGCCGGTGTCGTTCGGATCCGTGGCGAATTTGGCCATCGCGGCGCCCAACTCGCCGGGCGTGTTCTGCGCGGCGGCGGCAAATGAGCCCCGGGTGATCTCGTTGGACATGGTCGGGAAGCGGTAGGCCTCCAGTTTGGAGAGCGCCCGCGCCAGCCGGTAGATCGCATTCGTCGGGGTTGGGCGGCTGGAATGGCCGCCGGAATCGGTGACTGTCAGGCTGAAGTCGGCATAGGTCTTTTCGGCGCCCTGGATGCCATAGGCGACCGGCTTGCCGTCCTGCATAGACCCTCCGCCGCCATCCACGTTCAGCACCAGTTCGGCGCCCTTCAGGCGCTGAGCGAGCACGGCGGCCGTGCTCATCATCGTCTCTTCGTCGCCAGAGAGGGCCAGGATGACATCCCGTCGAGGCTTCCACCCCTCGCGGCGCAGCTTCGTCAGGGCGGTCACCACCATCGAGACGTCGAACTTGTTGTCGGTGGCGCCGCGTCCGTAGATGTAGCTATTCTCGATCACCGGCGTGAACGGATCGCGCGTCCAGTCGGCCGCCTTGGCTTCGACAACATCCATGTGGCCGTTGATGATCAGCGCCTTTGCTTTCGGGTCGACGCCCGGGTAGCGCGCGATCAGGAACGCGGTCCCGTTCATCGGCTCGATGCGGATGTCGCTGTCCTTGTAGCCGGCGGCCACCAGCAGGCCTTTGAGGTAGGCGGCGTACGCGGGCGTCTGGCCCGAGCCTGCCACCGTCCGGAAGGCGATCCCGCGCTTCAGCGTCTCCAGCGCCTGGTCGTGCAGGGCCGGATCGACTTTTGGGCTGGCGAGGGCGGGCGCAGTGACCAGGCAGGCGGCGAGAACAGCGAGGCGGGAGACAAAAATTCGCAACGGCGTCATCCCAGGTGAACCTATGAGCCGACCCTTAGCCGGCGGACCTGTGGGGTCAACCTCGCTCAGACTTCCAAGGGAAAGCCGGCCTCCCGCCAGGCCGACATGCCACCGTCCAGCGCTACGGCGCCGGTGTAACCAAGGTCGCGAAGGGTGGCCGCCGCCAGCGTCGAGATCTTACCAAATTCGCAGACCGTCACGATCCGCACGGTGGGATCGGGCAGTTCGGTGTTGACCCGCAGTTCGAGTTGACCGCGTGGCAACAGCCTTGCGCCAAGCACATGTCCCGACTCAAACGCGTCCTTCTCGCGGATATCCAGCACGACCAGATCGCGCCGGTTGCCGCCGGTCCGCGCCTTCAGTTCCTCCAGGGCCATGAACGGCACCCGCGCCGCCGCTTCACTGAGCAGTTGGGCCACCGTCTTGCCGCCGCTCATGTTGGTGCGCAGCGCCTCGGTCAGATGGGTCGGCGCCGCCAAGTCGAGGCTCTGCATCATGGCGATGAACTCCGCGCGGACGGTCTTCTGCAGGCGCGGATTGTCGGCGCGTTCGGTCCCGATCGTCGAATGGCTGCGGCCCTTGTAGTCGTGCGCGGGAAAGACTTTGGTGTCAGCCGGCAGCTTGAGCAGCACATCGAACAGGCTGTCGAACAGCTGATGCGCATCGCCGGTCGGCAGGTCGGACCGACCCGTGCCGCCGATCAGCAGGGTGTCGCCGGTGAACACCCGGTCGTCCAACACCAGGCTCATCGAATCGCGGGTGTGCCCGGGCGTGTGCAGCGCCTTCAGCCGCAACTGCCCGACAACGAGCATGTCGCCGTCGTCGAGCCGCATATCTGCATAGGGCGCGGGCGCCAGCCGATGCATGACGACCGGCGCGCCCAGCACCTTGCCCAGTTCGCGGCTGGCGGAGAAATGGTCGGCGTGGGTGTGGGTGTCGATCACATACTTCACGCTGAGACCGTGCTGCGCGCACAGCCCGCGATAGTGATCGATCTGGCTGAGTTCTGGGTCGATCAGCGCGGCCGCGCAGGTCTCTTCGCAGCCGATGAGGTAAGATTGACACCCGCCGGTCGCCACTTGTTCGAAGATCATCCGCTTGCCCATCCCGTTCGAAAAGATGTTTGCCCTTGGGGTTTCATGGCGACACTCTAGGCGTCAAGCAGCGCTCGCGCCCTTCGAAACACCGCTTCGAACATTTCGCCCGTCAGTCGGCCAGTGTTCGTGTTGAGCCTCGAGCAATGATAGCTGTTGAGCACGGTGTAGGGGCCGGCAGCGAATTCCGAGCCATGGCCAGGAATTCCTGCAGAGGCCCTCAAGCCGAGCGCCCGCAGCACATTGCGCCGCGAAACGTCGCCGAGGGTGATGATCACCTTCAGGCGGGGCAGGGCGGCCAGACGGGCAGTCAGAAAGGGACGGCAAGCAGCCTCTTCGGACGTCTCGGGCTTGTTGCCCGGGGGCGCGCATCGGACAGCGTTGGTGATCATGCAGTCGTTGAGGGTCAGGCCGTCGTCGATGCGCGCGTCGTAGGTTCCCCGAGCGAAGCCGGTCTTGAGCAGGGTCGAATACAGCATCACTCCGGCCCCATCCCCGGTGAAGGGTCGTCCCGTGCGGTTAGCGCCCATCCGGCCGGGCGCGAGGCCGACAACCGCCAGCCGGGCGCCAGGATCCCCGAACGAGGCGACGGCGCCGTTGAAGCCGCCCAGGATCGAACGGCGGTTGTCATTACGATAGCTGACCAGGCGTGGGCACAGCGGACAGTCGGCCGGCGCCTCAGGGGGCGTGGTCATCGCGCTCGCACCAAAGTAGTGATGCACGCTTGTCCGCCGGCTGGTGTCATGGCCTCAAACCCCCTCGATCTGGATCGCGCCGTGATTGTCGCACTCGGCAGCAATCTGCCGGGCGACTTTGGATCGTCGGAGGCCCTGTTGGAGGCCGCCCTGGTTCGTTTCCCCGCCTTCGGCCTCAGAGTCGTGAACCGTTCCGGCTGGTGGCGGTCCGCCGCCTGGCCCGACCCCCAAGGGCCGGAGTATCGCAATGGCGTGGCGATTGTCGAGACAACCCGGCCTTCAGGCGAGGTGCTATCTGGACTGCTGGATCTTGAGATAGACCTCGGTCGGCATCGAGGTGAGCGAAACGCGGCCCGTACGCTCGACCTCGATCTGATCGCCTATGGCCGTGAGGTTCGGGATGAGGTCGGCCTTCAGCTGCCCCATCCGCGAGCCCATGAGCGGCGATTCGTCATGGGTCCGCTCGCTGAGATCGCACCGGATTGGCGCCACCCGATCCTTGGCCTTTGTGCGCGTGATCTAGCGGCGGTGGCCGAAGTCGGGCGGGATGCGGTGCGTCGCTAAGAACATTCATGCGGCATTGCACAAAACGTCGCGACGCTCTATTTTCGCCGGTTCTATCCCCGTCACGAGAGACTCCATGGCCCGCGTCACCGTCGAAGACTGCGTTCAACGTGTCCCCAATCGCTTCAACCTCGTCCTGTTGTCGGCGCACCGCGCGCGGGCGATCTCGGCTGGGGCGGCGCTCACGGTGGATCGCGATAACGACAAGAATCCGGTCGTGGCGCTCCGCGAGATCGCTGATGACGGAGTCGACGCCGAAGAGTTGCGCGAAGCCCTGATTGGCACTCTGCAGCGCGTCGATGAGCGCTCCGAAGCCGAGGAAGAGGCCGAGACCCTGGCCCTGTTGGCCGACCCGACCCACATGCAGATGAGCGAACTGGAACTGGTTCGCGCCCTGCAAAGCGACCGTGATGGCGGTCAGGAGGAGCGGTACTGAGCCCAGAAGGCGCAGAACCGCTGATCCAAGAGGCGACCCCACAGCCGGCCGCCACAACTTCCGACGTTCCGAATACAGCCGCACCGGCGCAGCCGCAGCGGCCCAAAATGCTGCGTCAGTTCGAACTGATCGAGAAGATCCGTGCTTACGATCCGACAGCTGATGAGGCGCTTCTGAACCGCGCCTACGTCTACGCCATGCGCGCCCATGGCGCTCAGAAGCGGGCGTCCGGCGATCCCTACTTCGCCCATCCGATCGAGGTGGCGGGCATCCTCACCGACTATCGCCTCGACACCGAGACGATCATCACGGCGTTGCTGCATGACGTCATTGAAGACACCGACACGACCCGCGAGAGGATCGAAGAGCTATTCGGCCCCAACATCGCCGAACTGGTCGAAGGGGTCACCAAGCTCTCCAAGCTAGAGCTCTCCCAGGAGCATTTGCGCCAGGCCGAGAACCTTCGAAAGTTCATCCTGGCCATTTCTCGGGACGTGCGCGTGCTGCTGGTCAAGTTGGCTGACCGCTTACACAATATGCGCACCCTGCAGCACATCAAACAGGCGGCGAAGCGCGAGCGGATCGCCCGCGAAACCCTCGACATCTATGCACCGTTGGCCCGCTCGATTGGTGTGCACCGGATCTGCGAGGAACTGGAGGAACTGGCCTTCGTCCACCTCAATCCGGTGGGCCGGGATGCGATTCTTCGTCGTCTGGAAATTCTCAGGAAGGAACAGGGCGGGGCGGTCTCGCTGATCAGCCAGGAAATGACCGCGCGTCTGGACGCCGCAGGGATTCCGGCCCGCGTGTTCGGGCGCGAAAAGAATCCCTATTCGATCTGGCGAAAACTCCAGCGGAAATCGATCGGCTTTTCGCAACTCTCCGACATCTTCGCGTTCCGGGTGATCGTGGCCAACGAGGAGGACTGCTACCGCGCCCTTGGCGTCATCCATCGCGCCTGGCCGATGCTGCCGGAGCGGTTCAAGGACTTTATCTCGACGCCCAAGCGCAACAACTATCGCTCGCTGCACACCACAGTGGTTGGCGCAAAAGGCATGCGGATCGAGATGCAGATCCGCACCGATTCGATGGATCTGGTGGCGGAAGATGGGGTCGCCGCCCACTGGCGCTACAAGAACAAGTCCTACGGCTTCGATGCCGAGCACCAGGCGGCGGCGGGTGGGCGCGATCCGCTTGTCAATCTGCGCCATCTTGTCCAAGTGCTGGAGCATGGTGGCGACGCCGAGGAGCTGGTGGAGCACGCCAAGCTCGAAATGTACCTTGATCAGGTGTTCGTCTTCACACCGAAGGGGCAACTGGTCAGCCTGCCACGCGGCGCCATGCCGCTGGATTTCGCGTACGCCGTGCACACTGACATCGGCGACACCACTGTTGGCGCGAAGATCAATGGTGAACTGAAACCCCTCCGCACCGCCCTGACCAATGGCGACGTTGTGGAGGTGATCCGTGGCGGCAAGCCCGTCGTCCCGCCGGACTGGCGCTCACTGACCGTCACTGGCCGCGCGCGGTCTGCGATCCGGCGCCATATCCGGCTTACGGAGCGGGATGAGTTCATCCGTCTCGGCCGGGTGACGGTGGATCAGACGTTCGAAGCGGCGGGTAAGGTCCGTAAGGACGTATCGCTTCGGCCCGCGTTCGACCGCTTCGCCGTAGCCACCGACGACGAGCTGTTCGACGCCGTGGGCCGCGGGCGCGCGTCGCCCACCCAGGTGCTTGAGACCGTGTTCCCTGGACTGAAGGCTGCTGAGCGGGAGGCCGCCAGCGCCCGGCGGCATATTGAGGATGGCACAGGCGCGCGGCTGTATGTGCGCGGTGGCGGACTTACGCCGGGCGTCAGCCTGCACTTTGGAGGGTGTTGCTCGCCTGTCCCGGGCGATCGAATTGTCGGAATCATCGAGAGCGATGGCCGAGGCCTCACCGTTCACACGATCGATTGCGAGGTGCTGGCCGGCTACGAGGACCGTGAGGAGCTCTGGCGCGACCTGCAATGGACGCCCGAGGCCGAGCGCAACGCCATCGCCCTGGCGCGGTTGACCGCCACCATCAAGAACGCGCCCGGGGTGCTAGGCCAAGTCTGCACGACGATTGGTGAAACCGGCGGTAATATCGTCGGCCTGAGGATGCACCATCGGCAGTCGGACTTCTTTGACGTTGTCCTTGATATCGACGTGACCGACGCAAAGCACCTGACCCACATCGCCGCCGCGCTCCGAGCCAACCCGAGCGTGGAGGAAGTTGAGCGGACGAAGACCTAGTCGGGCGACCAAACCGGCGCTATCTCACGCCTCATGAACACTGAAGACGTCCTCGAAGAGTTCCGCGGCGCCGGCGCGCTGCGCGAAGGCCATTTCATCCTGGCGTCCGGCCGACACAGTGCGGTGTTCCTGCAGAAGAACCTGGTGTTCCAGTACCCCGACCGGACAGAACGGCTGTGCCGTGCGCTTGCGGCCAAGATCGAGGCCCAGTTCGGTAAGCCGGACGTGATCGTGGCGCCTGCGGTGGGCGCCATCATTCCGGGTTACGAGGTGGCTCGGGCGCTGGGGGTGCCGTCGATCTACGTCGAACGCGAGGACGGCGAATTCAGACTGCGCCGCGCCTTCAAGGTCGCGCCGGGCGCCAAGGTCGTGGTGGTTGAGGACGTGATCACGACCGGTGGTTCGTTCCGCGAGGCGGTGAAACCCATCGAGGCTGCCGGCGGCGTAGTGATATGTTGCGCCTGCATCGTGGATCGGTCCGGCGGCAATGCGGATGTGGGTTGGCCCCTGGTGGCGCTGGCGACCGTCGACGTGCCATCCTATGCGCCTGACAAGCTGCCGCCCGAGCTTGCAGCATTGCCGGCTGAAGAGCCGGGATCGAAGAGGTTGCGCGGATGAACCGCCTGCGACTCGGCGTGAATATCGACCATGTGGCGACAGTCCGGAACGCTCGAGGCGAGGGCTATCCGGACCCTATGCGCGCCGCTGAGATGGCGTTGGCGGCCGGCGCCGACGGCATCACGGCGCACCTTCGCGAGGACCGCCGCCATATCTCAGACACCGACATCGACGCCTTGGCTGCGATCACCAAGCGTCGTGGCCGGCCGCTCAATTTCGAGATGGCGGTGACGACAGAAATGGAAGCTATCGCGCTTGCGCACCTGCCGCATGCCGCCTGCCTAGTGCCGGAGCGCCGGGAGGAGGTGACCACCGAAGGCGGTCTTGATGTCGTGCGGGGACACAATGCCATCGCCCCGGTGGTCCGTCGCCTCGCGGGCGCCGGCATCCGGGTTTCATGTTTCATCGACGCCGATCCTGATCAGGTCGCGGCCTCCAAGGCGGTGGGCGCTCAGGTGGTTGAGCTTCATACCGGCGCCTACTGCCAAGCGGTGCGCGACCACCGTCCGGATGCAGGCCTGCTGCTCAACAAGCTGATGGCGGCGTCGACTGAAGCGGCTCGGCTCGGCCTGGAGGTCCACGCCGGGCATGGCATCGACTATGAGACCGTCAAACCGATAGCGGCGATACCCGAACTGGCGGAACTCAACATTGGCCACTTCCTGATCGGTGAGGCGATTTTCATCGGCCTGGGGCCGGCCATTCAGCGGATGCGGTCGCTGATGGATGAAGCACGCGCGGTGAGAGCCGCGTGATCCTCGGCATAGGTTCCGACCTTTCCGACATCCGCCGCATCCAAAACAGCCTTGAGCGGTTCGGAGACCGCTTCAAGGAGCGGGTTTTCACCGAGCTGGAACGCGCGCGCTCAGACCGCAAAGCCGACGCGGCCGCCAGCTACGCCAAGCGCTTTGCGGCCAAGGAGGCCTGCGCCAAGGCGCTGGGCACCGGCATGCGGCGGGGGGTCTTTTGGCGCGATATGGGGGTGGTCAACATGCGATCAGGTCAACCGACTTTGGCGCTCACCGGCGGTGCGTTGGCCCGGCTGGAGGAGATGACGCCTCCGGGGATGACGGCGAAGATACATTTGTCTCTGACCGACGATCATCCCTACGCGCAGGCGTTCGTGATTATTGAGGCGGTGGTGGGGTAGCAGCGCTCGCCCATCGTCCTACTGTGCCGTGATGTCCCTACCTGGGGTCGTAGAAGAATCGCTCACGCCATATCTTGTCGCCGCGCCATTCCTGCCAGGCGATTTCTTCAATTACCCGTAGCGTTCCGGCCTTTGAGGTGAAGGTGAAGCGCCAGTGGATAGCGACGGCGTTGCCGTCAACGACAGGCGGGTCCAGTAGCTCGGTCTTCACGGTGGCGACACGCGCCAGGGCATGCGCCTCGGAGGCCATCAGCGTATCGCGGCCGACACGCGGCTCGCCGCCGTTCTCCTGCATCGAGGCGTCTTCCACGTACCAGTCGCGGATTGCACCGACATGGTCCTCGCTCATCACGTGATCGGTGAAGGCTTTGACGGTTTCGTGGGTCGGCATCCTGTTTCCTTTATACGGCGGACGCCTTCCTTTATACGGCGGACGCCCGGCGGCGTTCCAGGATTGGCCATAGGGTGTTGATCGCCAGTCCGCCGAGCACCAAAGCGGCGGCGATCAGTTTCCACGAGGTGAGGACTTCGCCCAGCAGCACGGCTGAGGCGCCCATGCCGAATAGGGGCACCAGCAGGGCCAGCGGTGCGACGGTTGCGGTGGGGTGCCGCGCCAGCAGCCATCCCCAGGCTGTGTAGCCGAAGAGCGTGTTGCCCACGCTCTGCCAGAGAACCGCCGCCCAGGCGTCGGCGTCGGCATGGATGACGGCATAGCGCATCGCGGGCCAACCCTCGGTCAAGACGGCCAGCGCCAGCAACGCCGGAGCCGAAAAGACGCTGGCCCAGACCACATAACTGAGTGCGCTCTGAGGCGCCCCGGCCCGCTGGACCGTATTGCCGCCGGCCCAGCTGAGCGCTGCACAGAGCACCAATCCCAGGCCGATTGTTGTAACGTCAGTGCTGACATGGGCCATGAGCCAGGCAAGTCCGCTGGCGGCAATCAGCAGGGCGGCGGCCTGGAACGGGCGAATGCGCTCGCCAGTCAGAATCATGGCGAAGCCGATGGTGAAGAAGGCCTGAGTCTGCACGACTAGACTGGCCAAGCCTGGCGATATCCACTGGGTCATGGCCAGGTAGAGTAAACCAAACTGACCGACGCCGATCAGCACGCCGTAGGCGGCCAGGTTGGTCCAGGAGACTTGCGGTCGCTTCAGAAAGAATACAGCTGGCAGGGCTGCGAAGGTGAACCGCAGCGCCGCGAAGGTCAGCGGCGGGAAGTCCGCCAGCCCCCACTTGATGACCACGAAATTGCTGCCCCACACCGCAACGACCGCCAGTGCGAGCAGCAGGTGGAGCGGAGGTATGGCGGCGCGCGGCATGGGCTCTACATAGAGCCTCACGGCGACAAGTCACGGCGTCGGCTGCGACCATCGGCGCCCGCCATTGCGCAGAGTTCACGGGCGCTAAACTTGCTCATGGTCTAACGAGCCGCTACGCACATTCCGCTTCGGCCCGCCGATGCCCGTAAGGATTCCCGATGAGCCACAACGCGCAGAGCGCCCCGACGACCGGCAAGTCAGGGGCCGTCAATGAGTTCGTCGAGATCGTCAAGACGATCGTCTATGCGCTGGCCATCGCGCTCATCCTGCGGGTGATCGTGTTCCAGCCGTTTACGATCCCGTCGGCTTCGATGGAGCCGAACCTTTACGAGGGCGATTACATTGTGGTGACCAAGTGGTCCTACGGCTGGTCCCACCACTCGATCCCGTTCAGTCCGCAGCTGTTCAAGGGCCGGATTTGGGAAACCAAGGCCACGCGCGGCGACATCGTGGTGTTCAAGCTGCCAAGCGACAACCACACCGACTACATCAAGCGGGTTGTTGGTCTTGAGGGCGACCGGATCCAGATGAAGGGTGGCCTGCTCTATGTGAACGACAAGCAGATCGCGCGGACGGCAATGACTCCGGTCACGGCCGACTCGGGCTTTGGCAACATGGTCCAGATCGCGCGCTTTGCGGAAACCCTCGACAGCGGCAAACGCTATGTCACCCAGGACTTCGGACCGGACAACGAGTACGACAACACCGACGTCTACACCGTGCCTGAGGGTTACTATTTCATGATGGGTGACAACCGCGACAACTCCTCAGATAGCCGGGTCCTGCCGGCCCTGGGCGGCGTGGGTTACGTTCCGGCCGAGAACCTGGTGGGGAAGGCGCGGATGGTGCTGCTGTCCTGGAAGCCCGAGGCCTCGATCTTCAAGCCCTGGACCTGGGTGCTGGATGCCCGGCCCAGCCGGTTCTTCAACGTCCTGAAATGAATACGCGCCAGGCGGCGATCGCCGAGCTGGAGCACCGCATCGGCCACACCTTCACCGACCGCGACCTGCTGGAACGCGCCCTGACCCACGCCAGCGTCGGCGATGGGTCGCGCAAGGTGCGGCACAATGAGCGGCTGGAGTTTCTGGGCGACCGAGTGCTGAACCTGTGCGCGGCTGAGCGGCTGATGGCGCTGGACGCCGAGGCGCGTGAGGGCGAGATGTCACCGCGACTGGCCAACCTGGTCAACTACCACGCCTGCGCCAGGGCGGCGCGGCGGGCCGGGTTGGGTGAGGCGCTTCGGCTGTCGGCCAGCGCCACCAAGATGGGTGCGCGTCAGTCCGATAGCGTCCTGGGTGACGCTTGCGAGGCGATCATCGCGGCGCTGTACATCGACAGCGGGCTGGACACCGCAAAGGCGTTCTTCGCCCAGTTCTGGGAAGAGGAATTCGCGGACCTCGACGCGCCGCGCAGCAAGGATTCCAAGACTCAGCTGCAGGAATGGGCGCAAGGGTTGGGACTGCCGTTGCCGGTCTACGCGGTGGTGGCGCGCGAGGGGCTCGCCCACGCGCCGACGTTTACGGTGGAGGTGCGTGTGGTGGGGTTTGACCCGGAGGTCGGCGAGGGCGGTTCGCGTCAGGCGGCGGAGAAGGTCGCGGCGCAGGTGATGCTGTTGAAGCGCGAGGGCGTCGTCTCGGAAGCATCGGACCCGGCATGAGTACGCGCGCAGGCTTCGCGGCCATCATCGGGGCCCCCAATGCGGGCAAGTCAACGCTGACCAATCGGCTGGTCGGAGCCAAGGTCTCGATCGTCACCCAGAAAGTCCAGACCACCCGGTTTCCGGTTCGGGGCGTGGCAATGGCCGGCGAGGCGCAGGTCGTGCTGGTGGACACGCCAGGGATCTTCCAGCCCCGCAGGCGGCTGGACCGCGCCATGATCCGGGCAGCCTGGGGCGGGGCCGAGGACGCGGATGTCATCGTCCATCTGGTCGACAGCGTCGCCGAACTGGCGGCCCCGACCAAGGAGGGTCGGCCGGCCGATCGCAAGGCAGCGCATGACGTAGAGTCGATCGTCACCGGGCTCAAGGCCTCGGGCAAACAGGCGATCCTGGCGCTCAACAAGATCGACGGCATGAAGCGGGAAACCCTGCTGGGCCTGTCGCAACGGCTGTTCGAGACTGGCGTCTATTCCGAGGTGTTCATGATCTCGGCGGCTGACGGATCGGGGGTCGATGACCTGAAGGGCCGGCTGGCGGCGCTGATGCCGGAGGGTCCTTGGCTCTATCCGGAGGACCAGACCGCCGATCTGCCGGCCCGGTTGCTGGCGGCCGAGATCACCCGCGAGAAGATCTATCTGCGGCTGCATGAGGAGCTGCCCTATGCGGCGGCGGTGGAGAGCACCAAGTTCGAGGACCACAAGGACGGCGGCGTTAGGATCGAGCAGACCATCTATGTGGAACGCGAGAGCCAGCGGCCGATCGTGCTGGGCAAGGGCGGCCAGACCCTGAAGTGGATTGGGCAGAAAGCGCGCGAAGAGCTGACCCAGCTGCTGGACCGGCCGGTCCACCTGTTCCTGCACGTGGTGGTCGATGAGCGCTGGGCTGACAAGCGGGCGTTCTATGGCGACGTGGGCCTGGACTTCGACGTTTAGACCCCCTTAGATTCGACCCGGATTATGTACTCAAATCGGGGTGTTTGAGTCTAAATTCCCGAGACGAAAATGAGTCCAGTTCGCGGGTCAGCGTCTAAGCCGATTTAGACACTTCAGCACGATCCCGCGACGTCTGGATTCATGATATGTTCATGGTACCACGCCGCCCTCCACTCCGCAACTTTCAAGTGGAGGCGAACAGCCGGCCCGCGCCTATTTGGCGGCCGGCAGCATGGCGGTGATCTCGTTGGTCTTGGAGATCATCTTGACGCCCTTGACCCGGCCGTCGGTGTACTTAGACCACTCGCCCTTGACCTCGACCGTGGTCATGACGGCGGCGCCCTCGGCCGCAGGCTTCTGAGCAACGACGTCGACTTCATAGACGCCGTCCGGCGGGCTCGCGGCATAGATGCGTGGGACAAATCCGGCGTCGGTCCAGCCCGCGCTGGCGGCCATGCCGTGTGCCTTCATCACCATACCGCCGCCGGCCGCCGGCTCGACCGTTCCGGACTGCAGGGACGCGAGATGTTCCTGGCCGGCATAAAACTGGGCCTGACGAGCCAGGGACTTCTTGGGCGGTGGCGGCGGCTCGGCGGGTTTGTCACAAGCCGCGAGCGCGAGGCAGGCCGCAAGGCCCGCCACGAGTGTCGTGCGATACATAGTGCCCCCTGATCGAGATCAGGCCGCCGCAGCGGCCGGACGTCCAAATTTCACCAGCGCGAGGACCGCGCCGGCGAGCGCATAGCTCACGAACTGGTAGCCCATGTTGATGAGGACGAGCTGCTGGCTCATGCCCATGTAGAGGTACTCAAGCGCCTGGGTGGTGAAGTTGAAGAAGAACCAGGCGGTGAGCGAGACGGTCACTGAATGGACGAGGCTGGCGGCGCCCAGGCGTCCGGTCAGCCAGGCCAGACCGCTGACGATGATAATCGAATTTACGACACCGAGGCCCATCAGGAGGTTTCCGTTGGCGGTCTCTGGCACACGGCCGAGCGCCGCCTGCCACTGGGTTCCGAACAGCGGGCCGTACCAAAGGAAACCCAGGATTTCGAGCGCCACGACGCCGACCGCGACGGCGATCCAATTCACACCTTTCAGCATGCTTATCTCCCGTTTTCGGCGGCTAGGTAATTGATGGACTCGCGGGCGACCGCCTTACCCCGTGACAGGAGTGTGCGCCGATCTGCTCAATTGGCGAGCATTTTTGCATCGTGAGCCTTGGAGGTCGCGCACACTGCGCCCAAGGCGTACTTGCACGAGCCCGTCGATGACGTGGCCACCCCCATTAGCGGCGGCCTTCACACCTGTGCATTCGCCTTACGGGCGAGTGCCCTTGCGGTGGCTCCTTGACCGTAGTTTACTGGGATTAGCTAGGGAGGTATCCATCATGTTGAAGATTGCAATTGCTGCCGTCGCATTGCTCGCTGCGGCCAGTTCGGTGCAGGCGTCAACGTTCTATACCAGCGAGGCGGCTTTCCTCGCGGGTTCAAACGCGACGCTTACTCAGGAGAATTTCGAAGCCCCGACAAGCGTCACTGGCACGAGCGCTGCCTTCGCAGGCGTGACGGCTACCTGTGCGGGGACCGTCTACTGCCCGGGTTTCTTCGGTGTTCGGAACTTGGGGCTGGGCACAAGCGGCCCGCAGACGGTGTTCTTCGCGACGCCCGACTCGATCACCTTCACGTTCAGCAGCGCGATCAATGCATTCGGCATCGATGTGATCGGTCTCGGAACCGTTGGCGCCACCAACCTCACGATGTCGTATTCGGGTGGATCCTCGGTGCTCTACACTGCGGTTACCGGCAGCTCGAGCACGGCTCGATTTGCGGGCCTTGTCGACACGACAAACGCCTTTACATCGGTGACCTTCTCCGCGACCCAGCGCGACGATGGGATCGACTTCGACCGGCTTCAGTACGGCGCGACGACCTCGGTTCCCGAGCCGGGAGCCTGGGCTCTGTTGATCTTGGGCTTTGGCGCTTTGGGGAGCCAGATCCGCGCTCGCCGCCGGGTCGGCACACTGGGATGACATCTGGGAGGCTCGTGAGCCTCCCGACGCTCTAGCAATTTCGGTAGTGTGCGAGAGCCGGCGCCTTATAAGCACCGGCTCCGTTCCTTTGAAACGCGCACATGTCCCGCATCCTGATTACCTCTGCCTTGCCGTACATCAACGGGATCAAACACCTGGGGACGCTGGCGGGCTCAATGCTGCCGGCCGACGTCTATGCGCGGTTCCAACGGGCGCGGGGCCGCGAGACCCTCTACATCTGCGCGACGGACGAGCACGGCACGCCGACCGAGCTGGCGGCGGCTGCCGCCAACCAGGATGTGGCGAGCTTCTGCGCTGAGGCGCATGAGGTGCAGGCCCGGCTGGGTGCTGCGTTCGGGCTCTCGTGGGATCACTTTGGCCGCTCGTCCTCAACCCGCAACCACCAGCTCACCCAGATGTTCGCTCAGCAGCTCTGGGAGGCCGGGTTCCTGGAGGAGCGGGTCACCCAACAGGTCTATTCCAAGGCCGACAGGCGCTTCCTGCCGGACCGCTATGTGATCGGAACCTGCCCGCACTGCGGCTACGAAGCGGCGCGCGGCGACCAGTGCGAGAACTGCACGCGGGTGCTGGACCCGGCCGATCTGCTGTACCCACGCTCGGCGGTGTCGGGTTCGACCGACATCGAGATCCGGGACTCCAAGCACCTGTTCCTGCTGCAGAGCCGGTTTTCGGATGATCTGCGGACCTGGATCGAGGCCAAGCGCGGCGACTGGCCGCTGCTGGTGACCTCGATTGCGCTGAAGTGGCTCGACGAGGGCTTGCAGGACCGGGGGATCACCCGAGACCTGGATTGGGGCGTGCAGGTCAACGCCGCAGACTGGGGTCCAAACCCCTCCGGCGGCAAACCGGACCTGGAGGGTCTGGCCGGCAAGGTGTTCTACGTCTGGTTCGACGCGCCGATCGAGTACATCGCCGCAACGGCGGAATGGGCAGACCTGGCGGTGGGCGGTCGTTCGCCGGATGCGACCTGGGAGCGCTGGTGGCGTGCGCCAGCGGCCGATGACGTC
The DNA here is from genome assembly GCA_043734425.1 of Alphaproteobacteria bacterium. Taxonomy (GTDB): domain Bacteria; phylum Pseudomonadota; class Alphaproteobacteria; order Caulobacterales; family Caulobacteraceae; genus Phenylobacterium. Next base: position 3,270 of record JAYTFM010000013.1, on the reverse strand, counting down.
ACCTATGTCGAGTTCATGGGCAAGGACAATGTGCCGTTCCACACGGTCGGGTTCCCCACAACCTTGATGGGCGTCAACAAGGGGCAGAACGCGCCGTGGAAGCTGGTCGATGAGCTGAAGGGCTTCAACTGGCTGGACTATTATGGCGGGCGGTTCTCGACCTCGCAGAATCGCGGCGTGTTCATGGACCAAGCGCTGGAGCTGCTGGCGCCAGACTATTGGCGCTGGTGGATCATCGCCAATGCGCCGGAGACTTCGGACGCGACGTTCGTCTGGGAGCAGTTTCAGGCCCAGGTGAACGCCGACCTGGCCGATGTGCTGGGCAATTTCGTGAACCGGATCTGCAAGTTCGCCGAGACGCGGTTTGAGGGCAGGGTTCCGGCGCGGGGGGACCTCACGGAACTGGAGACCCGGCTGTCCGGCGATCTGGCGCAGCGGTTGGCTGAACTGACCCAGCATCTGGAGGCGCGCGAGTTCCGCAAAGCGACGACGGCGCTGCGGCAGATCTGGGTGCTGGGCAATGGCTATCTGACCGAAGCGGCGCCCTGGACGGCGATCAAGACCGATCCGGCGCGGGCTGGGACCGTGGTCAATGTCGGGCTCAATATGGTGGCGCTGTTCGCCCGGCTGTCGTCGCCGTTCATTCCGTTTGCGGCGTCCAGCATCGCCGAGGCGCTGGGCGGCGTGAACCTGGCGGTTTGGCCAGCGCCGGGGATGGGCAGCTTTGGCCTGCCCGAGGATCTGGAACCCGGCCGTGTGATCCGTGCGCCGGAGGTGCTGTTCCGCAAGGTTGAGAACGAGCAGGTCGCGGCGTGGCGCGAACGGTTCGGCGGGCCGGAGGCGGGGTAGGGCTTGCCCTCCTCTCCCTCGGCGAGTGCAGCGAAACGAGAGGGAGGGGATCACCTCCAAAATTATACATTGCTCTACCCACCCGAGGGCTCGCGCGCGGCGCGGTCTCATGCGAATGTCCGGCCAAATAGAACGGGAAACGCCAGATGGTTCGGATGCTGCGGGTAGCGGCGATGCTGTGCATCGCCTTGAGTGTGACAGCCTGTGGGCGGGCGGGCGTGGACGGCAAACGTATCGAGGCGGGCAAGGCCAGTGACTGGCTGACCTACGGCCGGACCTATGACGAGCAGAGGTTCAGCCCCCTGGAACAGGTGAACAAGGAGACGGTCAGCCGACTGGGCGTAGCCTGGTGGGCGACCTACGACACCGACCGTGGCCAAGAGGCGACGCCGCTGGTGGCGGACGGCGTACTCTACACCACCACCACCTGGTCGAAAGTGTTCGCCTATGACGCGGCCACCGGCAAACAGCTGTGGACCTATGATCCGCAGGTTCCCGGCGAGAAGGGCTTCAACGCCTGTTGCGACGTGGTCAACCGGGGCGTGGCGCTGTGGAAGGGCCGGGTCTATGTGGGCGCGCTGGACGGTCGGCTGATCGCGCTGAACGCCAAGACCGGCAAGGTCGTCTGGTCTGTGCAGACCACGGACGCAAGCTTGCCCTATACGATCACCGGCGCGCCGCGGGCGGTGAACGGCAAGATCCTGATCGGCAACGGCGGGGCCGAGTATCCGGTGCGCGGCTATCTGTCAGCCTATGACGCCGAGACGGGCAAGCTGGACTGGCGCTTCCACATGACGCCGAACCCCAAGGGCGAGCCGGACGGCGCAGCCTCGGACAAGGCGATGAAGGACTTCGGCGCCGCCACCTGGAGCGATGGAGCTTGGAAACAGGGTGGCGGCGGCGCGACCCCCTGGGACGCCATCACCTATGATCCGAAGACCGGCCTGGTGTTCGTCGGCACCGGCAACGCCGGCCCCTGGAACAGCAAAATCCGCACCGGCGGCAAAGGTGACAACCTGTTCGCCGCCTCCATCGTCGCCCTGCACGCCGACACCGGCGAATACGCCTGGCACTATCAGACCACGCCCAGAGACGACTGGGATTTTGACGCGGTTCAGCACCTGATGGTCGCCGACCTGCCGATCGGCGGCAAGACCCAGCATGTGGTGATGCAGGCCAACAAGAACGGCTTCTACTATGTGCTGGACGCGGCCAGCGGCAAGCTGGTCTCGGCCGACAAGTTCGTGGCGGTCGACTGGGCGACGCACGTGGATCTAAAGACCGGACGCCCGGTCGAGTCCCCGACGGCGCGCTATGAGGGCGGTACGGAGCAACAGCAGACTCCAGGCGCCCTGGGCGGCCACAATTGGCAGCCGATGGCCTTCAGCCCCAAGGAGGGGCTGGTCTATATCCCGGCCCAGACGCTCTACATGGACTATACGGACCCTAAGGAGTTCTCGTTCGTTCCGGGGGCCTGGAACCTGGGCCTGGGGCGCTCGACGCTGTCACCGACCCGGGTGCAGCCGACGCCGTTTGGCGAGTTGGTGGCCTGGGATCCGGTGGCCAAGAAGGCCCGCTGGAAGGCGGCGTTCGCCGAACCCTGGCGTTCGGGCGTGCTGGCGACCGGCGGCGGGTTGGTGTTCCATGCGGCGGGTCATGAGTTCATCGCCTTCGACGCGGCGACCGGCAAGGCGCTGTGGCGCTATGACGTCGGCGCCGGGGCGATTGCGGCGGCTTCGACCTATGCCATCAACAACGAGCAGTACGTGGCCCTGATGGTGGGCTTCGGCGGCGCGGGCGGTATGGGAGGCGCCGAGCCACGCCGAAATGGCCGTCTGTTGGTGTTCAAGCTGGACGGCAAGGTGGTTCCGACCCCGTTCCCGGCCCCGGTGATTCCGCCACCGCTGGACGTGGCCTTGGCGACGCCGTCGAAGGGCGATGTGACCAAGGGCGCAGCCTTGAGTGCGCAGTTCTGCGTCACGTGTCACAACGCTGGCGGCTTTCTGCCGGTGCTGGCGCGATCGCCGGTGATCCTGGATCCGGTGGGGTTCAAGGCGATCGTGATCGACGGCGCCAAGACGCCGCGTGGAATGGCGCACTTCCGCCGCTTCTTCGACGAGGCCAGCGCCGAGGATCTTCGGGCTTTCCTGTTGAGCGAAGCCAAGAAGCCCGCGCCGACGGCCGCACCGCAGATGACGCACGGGACTTAAAGGGAAGTTGATCGGGGCGGGAGACACGCGTTGCCCGCCCCGAACGCTTTCGCTATGGAGGGCGTCCGTTTCGGAACGGGCGGGAGACAACCCGGCGAAAACATCAGGTGACGTGGCCGAGTGGCTGAAGGCAACGGTTTGCTAAATCGTCATACGTGAAAGCGTATCCAGGGTTCGAATCCCTGCGTCACCGCCATCCTGCTTCGCCCTC